>JANOQM010000035.1:0-112818 GCA_031422295.1 Rhodobacterales bacterium
TGAATCAAGCCGTGCGGTGCCCGCGATGATATAGCCGTCCAGATCAAGGATCGCAGATTCCTTGCCCGGTTCCAACCCGATCACGCTGACCTGCAGGACCTGCGCGCCACGCGTCACGAACCCCGGACCGTTCACCTGCGATGACACCGCCACCACGCCCGGCAATGCCTCGATCAGCGGAATGAACGCCTCGGTGCTGCGCATTTGAACGTCGGCGGTACCTGCCTCTTGTTGAACGGACAGCACTTGACCGGGCGCATTGTCAGGCACGGGCGGCAAGATTGCTGGCACGTCTGCCACAGCCTCTATCGTGACATGGCTGATGTCGCCAACGGTAGAGGATATGATGAACTCAGCCAATCCGCCGATCAACGCGCTCATGAAGATAAAGATGAAAACACCGACGGCCACGCCGACGACCAGCAATGTCGTCTGTGCCTTGCTTGCGGTCAGATAGCGGGTAGCGATCTTGAAGGCGTACAGCATCAGTCCACCGCACTTGTTGCGTCGACTGTCACGGATTGCCCATCCACCAATCCGGTTGCATCGACGATCACCTTTTCGCCCACGGCAAGGCCGGACGATACCATAAGCCGTGCTGCGGGCCATGGCACAACCAACACGTCGCGCTGCTGCACTACTGGTCCTGCGAGCACAAATACAGAATCCTCGCCCCCCACGCTGACAACCGCAGCGCGGGGGATCGAAATTGCCGCATCCTGACTATCGACAGTGATATTCGCTGTGACCGTCAAACCAACGGGGGCGGTGATTGCCCGATCAAACGCGAGTTTCACCGCCAAAGCGCCAGACGCCTCATTCACCCGGGGGGCTACAAAGCTGACCTTGCCAGTTCGCATTTCAGCCTCGCCCACAATTTGCAAAACCACAGGCTGGCCCACGGCAATCTGCACGGCATAAGCCTCGTCCACGTCGGTTTCGACAATCAGCTGCCCAAGGTCGGCAAGTGTGAACAGCACCGTCGCCGGATCAACCGTCTGACCAACATCCGCCTCACTTGCCACTACGGTTCCTGCAATCGGGGCTGTGACCGTATGGTATTCCAGCGCAATCTGCGCCTGATCGAAAAGCGCCGTCAGACGACCCACCTCTTGTGCTGCGGTCTGGGCAGCCCGCTCCGCATCCTCCAGTGCTGCACGGGAAACATTCGCGCCAAGCGCGCGATCCCGCGCCACGCTCGCCTCGGCCTGCGCCAAGGCCACTAGTCCTGCATCAAGCCCGGCAAGCGCCTGCCTGACGACGGCCTGTTGCTGGGCAGACTCTATCCGCGCCAGCACGTCACCCTGCATCACGGTGTCGCCAACATTGGCGATAATGGCTTGCAAGCGTCCGTTGACAGTCGATCTGACGTCGACCGAATGCAAAGCCGCGACCTTGCCATTCACGGCCAGCAGCCGCGTCAACGGGCCGGGCACCACTTCCTCCACGACCACCACTGTCGGTTTTTCCGCCCAAGGCTGAATGTAGAGTGCGGCCATCACGATCACTACCGCCAGGATAGCCCCGCCCCACCACCAATCTCTGTGCGGGGGCACCACTTTTACGGCTTCTGCTTTCGGCATCGCCACAGGCGATCCGGGTAATGACATTTGCTCGGCATTTTTCAGAGAACCCCCGGTGCGCACATCCAAAGATGGTTCCTTTACAATAGGTTGAAGTTCAGGTTGGTTCGGTTCACCGCCGGGCATAGTTGATGGCCAACATTCTGGTTATGTGATCTGAAACGGACCTTCGGGACGTAGCCGAGCAGACGATAAGTCCGAAAGGCGAGGCTTCAAGCATGTCGGTCCTCCCGTGCAGAACACTGGTGCAAAACATTCCCAACTCAGTCTTCGCCAATCATGCGCTTCCCGCGGCAATGCCAACTTGATGTGGATTAGCATGCATGCATTTTTGAAGAGTAACGCGACACTTCAGTGGACGCACAAATCTTGTGGACTGGCTCAGCCCATCATTTTAGATCAAATTGTGAGTTGTTTAAAGTTCGATCACGGGCACTTTGTACTTTGCGCACGATCCGACCGGCATCTATTTTTGACCTTCACCTTAGTCATCGCTCGAACCCAACGGCGTGCCGGCCATTCTCGCGTCGCGCATTGAACTCACTTGTTGACCTATTGTTAACCCGGCGCGCGGGTAACTAAATACCCCACAAGATTTCCCTTGCAGCGCATTGATAAAACTAAGTATTTTTGTTGCGGGAACAGGATTTTAACCTGTGACCTTCAGGTTATGAGTCGCTTCTGCCGGACGAACGGCTGTCCTTTGATTTCAACGAGTTACACGATAACCCCTTGAACTGTCGCCGTATTCTAGCCGCAATCCGCTTTCGATCAGCCTGAGTGAACTTCCCCTCGCCCAACGCGCCATCTGCTAGAGATGTTCGCCAGTACCGGAGCAAAGGGTTGATTGCGCGCGTCATTTGGCAATGTCTGCAGCGCAACGCCTAGAAAACCTAGGTGACCAGGTTCGTAACTCGTTCAATACCCAACTCACGGTCAATGCTGCCCCGTTTGAATGGGTTATCCGAAAAAGTTTGATATCACTCACATTTGCCTCCGTCGTCCCACTTCACGCTTCCATCGCAATTTCCCAAGTGGTTCCGAGAACATCTGAAGCCAAAACCCCGCGTTTTCGCCCACTTGAATGATGAAATGGCGACCCAGGCCAGATCAAGTAGAAAGCAATTTGGCAGCGTCTTGACGTCTCATCACGTCAGAAAGCCACACTTCCAACTCCGCGAGTTCACTCTCAATTTCTGCTGGCGACGGCAGTTTTGGGTTGATTTCGCCCGGTTGGTTGTGGATGAGCCGCGAACAGCGACCGAACGCTTCTCGCATAGTGAACCGCCCCGGCTTTGCCGACGACCAATTAGTCTGTATTACGCAACCATAGTGAGTGTGTTCAGGTTTGCATAGAACGCCTCCTCTGCCTCTGCGGGTGGGATTTCGCAGGCGAAGTCGACGCCCATATTGAGGCTGATGAGATCATCCTGTTACTGGTCAGTCAGGATTCTCTGAACTCTGACTATTGCTACGATGTCGAGATGACCCGTGCGCTGGAAGACGGCTTATGATGCCGGCGAGGTCGCAACCGTCTTCTTCCTGCGGATATACGGTCGGGCGATCTTCCGGCAGGCTGACACGCCCGCCGCTCGTGTCACCGCGCTCTCGATGATCGCAGGCCTCCTGCCCAGCCACACCCGGCGGTTTGAGGAAAGCCAAGCGCCGCACCAGTTTTCCACGCCGATCCCGCTCTGCCTCGCGGCATTTACCGCTGCCGCGATTGGGCCGAGGATGTGGTGCTGGAGCCTTCGGCTGGCCCCGGCCTTCTAACGATCTAAGCCGAAATTTCCGACGGCAGTCTGATCCTCAGCGAGCTGGCCGACACTGGGGCCGGACTCCTCTCTTCCCTCTTTCCAGCTCTTTCTGTCACCCGCTTCGATGCAGCCCAGATCCACGACCATCTCGCCGCAGCGGCTATGCCCACACCCTCGCGCTTGTTGCTGGTCGCTTGTCAAAGCCTCACGGGGCCGACGGCATCCTCGGCTTGTCATGCGCAGGAACATCAATAGTCAAAGATCCGACCATCTTCGGGGTCGGCCCATTTTGCGTTCGGCGTCACAGAAAACCAGCCCGGTCGGGCGGGGTCTCTGTCGTATGGGTAGCCGCCGAGTGACTTATAAAGTTCCGAATACATTAGGAGCTTGTCTTGATCCAGCACCACACCAAGACCCGGCCCGTCAGGCACCCTGATGCACCCATTCTCATAGCGGATCAGACCGCCTTGAATGATATCATCGGTCAGTTCGTGGTAATATGCATCAGTTGAGAATTTCAGATTTGGCAACACGGCACCCAAGTTCAGCATTGTTGCCAACTGTATTCCCAATTCGCCGGAAGCGCGAAACGAATGGCCTCTTCGACACTGAATGCAGCATTCGGATCGTATCGCACCCGATCCCCGTCGCAGGCCTTCGCCAAGGCACGAAAAACCTCGCATTCGTAGTCAGGCGGAAAGACCCCGCCCTTGAGCTGGTGCGGTGTGAAGCCATGCGTCCGCTTCAACTCCATAGCCTGCGCGACAAGTTGGTCTGCGGTGCGGATTTCACCCAAGCCATTTTCTTTGTTGGGAACACAAAAGAATAGGTGACTGGCAAAAGGCACCTCATCGCGCATTTTCCCGCCAAAGAGATCATAGGCCGCCCACCCAGAAAGTTTCCTATGATGTCAATGCATGCAAACTCTATTGCGGCGTGGATCTGCACGCGGTTGTTGTAAAGACTTGCGGTGGGATTGCAGATCATGAACCAGAGCTTTTCGAGCTCGAAAGGATCATGCCCTCGCAGTTAAGGCTTCAGGCTGCGAAACGACTCCTCGGCGCTTTCGTCACCACCACCCATTTCCCCAAGGCCGGTGATACCGACATCGGTTTCCACCTTGACGATTGTGCGCACAAAGCGGCCCCAGTGCGCGCCATTTGCATGCCGCAGCGGTGCTTCGAGCGGCACGGTCACCGTCGTTGCACGAATGTCGATAATTCTGGGCCGCTTCATTCTCTGTTCCTTGAATTTGGTTTCCGGATGGGTCTCCGATTGGCACTGCGCACGTTCACGTCTCGTCGCCGAGGGTGCGAAGAATCTCATGACAGGCGTCGAATGGGTGATAATCAGTTTTTCCAGGCGGGCTCTTGATTGGGCTCCGCTTCACCCCCTCTGGCGAAAGAACCCGACACCACCCACCTTTTTCACGGTCGATCAGATGGCGCCAGCTAAAGCCCCATACCTGAACGACACCGCCGGCACGATGAAGGAAACGTACCGGCATGTGGAATTCGTCAAGGAACTCGGCTCGGTCATCATCATCATTATTAATCTGGTCATCGGCTATACTGCGATCCAGTCGACGTCGGAATGGTGCCGCAACAACGATATGATCCTGCACCTGCACCGCGCCAGGCGCCGCACCTATACCCAGCAGAAAAGCCACGGCATTTCGTTCCGGATCATCGCCAAATGGATGCGTCTGGCCGGGGTGGACCACATCTATGCCGGGACCTCGGTGGGCAATCCGGGCACCGGCGAAACCACAGTCGCGCTGAAAATGGTGGGGCTGTTGCACCGGCTGGGCTATGTCCGAGGGGGCCATCTGGTGTCGGTCACCCGCGATGATCTGGTGGTTATTCTGGCGGGATATGCCGACCGGATGGTTAGGTTTTTCGAGTCCAACCCCGGATTCCGGTGCCGCGTTGCGCATCACATTAGGTTTCCGGATTATGCCGATACCGAACTGCACCGGCACTTGCCACCCATATGCTGGATGACCGGACCTATGTCCTGACCGACAGGGCAAGGGCCGCCCTCACCGAATGTATCGCGATGCGCCGGGGCCAGCCGCGATGCAGGGCCATTGGACGTCGCCGCATTATCCACTAACGAGGAGTCGGATATCCGGGCTAGCCGCGTCTTTCGGGGTGCGCTGGACGGTGAATGCAAAGGACCTGCCGCATGACCTTTACCCGCGCCATCAAAATCGCCCCGTCGATTCTGGCCGCCGATTTCGCCAATTTCGGCGCGGAATGTGCCGCGATCGAGGCGCAGGGCGCCGATTGGGTGCATGTTGATGTAATGGACGGGCATTTCGTGCCCAACATCAGTTTTGGCCCCGCAACCTGTGCCGCCATCCGTCCACATTTCAAGGGCGTCATGGATGTGCATCTGATGATCGCACCGGTAGACCTGTACATTCAGGCCTTTGCCGATGCCGGGGCCGATTTGATGTCTGCCCATCTGGAATCTGGCCCGCATATTCACCGCACGCTGCAGGCCATTCGCGGGGCGGGCTGCAAGGCCGGGCTGGCGATCAATCCGGGCACGCCGATTGAGGCGTTGGCGTATCTGCTGGATATGGTTGATCTGGTCTGTGTGATGACCGTCAACCCCGGATTTGGTGGGCAAAAGATCATCTTGTCCCAGATTGCCAAAGTGGCTGCGCTACGGGCCATGATCGGCGACCGGCCCATTCACATTGAAATTGACGGCGGCGTGACGCTGGAAACCGCCCCATTGGTGATTGCCGCTGGGGCCGATGTACTGGTCGCCGGATCCGCGATCTTCAAGGGCGGATCGGCCGCAAACCCAGCGCCGTACGGTGCCAACATCCGCGCCATGCGGGCCGCAGCCGAGGCGGCACGGTGATGCGCCCGGTCGTGTTCGATCTGGATGGAACGCTGATCGACAGCGCCCCCGATATCCATGCAGCTGTGGCGCGGATGCTGGCGGACCAAGGAATAGCCGCGCTCCATCTGTCGACTGTGACCAGCTTTATCGGCAATGGTATCCCCAAACTGGTCGAACGGGTGATTGACCGCTGCGGCATAGCCCGGGCTGAACATGACAGGCTGACCCGGATCACGTTGGCCTATTATGCGGCGGATGTGTCCACGCTGACCCGGGTTTATCCCGGCGTCATTGCGGCCCTTGTTGCATTGCAGGGGGCCGGGCACCCGATGGGGGTATGTACCAACAAACCCGTAGCGCCAGCGCGGGCGATCTTGACCGAACTGGGATTGGGCGGCTATTTCAGCGCGGTCATTGGCGGCGACAGTCTGCCAGTGACAAAACCAGACCCTGCCCCGGTGCAGGCCTGCGTCGCCGCCATGGGGGGCGGGAATGCAGTCTATGTCGGGGACAGCGAAGTTGACGCCGCCACGGCGCTGGCCGCAGGGCTGCCGTTTTTTCTGTTCACCGAAGGCTATCGTAAGTCGCCGGTTGCGGACCTCCCCCATACCGTCAGCTTTGCCGATTTTGCGCAGCTGCCCCGAATTGTGGCGCAGGCCGGGCGCTGATGGTTGGCCTGCGGGCGTTGATTTTTGACGTTGGTGGCACAGTATGCGAGGCTGAGGATGCACACCGTCAGGCGTTCAATGATGCCTTTACGGCGCAAAGCATTGATTGGCGCTGGGGCGGCTGTTCGAAAGACAGCGCCAGCGGCCTGAGATCAGCCCGCGCTGCTGGGTTACGGGCGGTCGTGACCCCATCGGTATTTACATTGGCGGATGATTTTACCGGGGCCACCTTGATCCGCGCCGATCTGACAGGGTTCGATCTGGCCGCTGCACGACAAGTTCTGACTGGTTCCTGCCATATCCCCGGGGCTAATTCCCGAAATGGAGATACCGTCGCAGCCGTGAATCTTCACAGATGAACGACAGATTGCCGCCATAGATCGCCCGATAACTGTCGTAAACTGCGGCACAATTCCCCTCGTCATAGTGATTGATAATGACCAGCTTGCCAGCGGCAGCAAAGGCCACACCGCCCGCCTGATCCCACCAGCCAAGGTCGTCGCTGTAGGATTCGTACAAAACCCCGTCAAAGTTTTCGGCCCCTTCGGTCATATTCTTGGCCATGCAGCGCATACCCTGCTGATGTACGTAGTCACACAAAGCGTTGAAATAGGTTTCCCCATCGGCAATCGTCGCGCCAAAACCGTAAGTGCTGCGGTAGTCGTCATCATAGACCCAGTCCATGTTATCAAATTCGACCCAGTCAAATCCCCACGCGGCAATCCGGTCAATCCGGGCTTTCATGATGTCCAGTGCGCCATTGGTTGTCGAATTGATGAAATACTCGCCTGCCCATTGGTCCCATGGGGTGGTCACCAGATGCGGTTGCAGGGCGGCAAAATCGGTGCGCCAATCCTCGCCCGTGCCGACACTGATATAGGCGCCCACCTGATTTCCACTGGCTTTCAAGGCGGTAACAGCACCTGCCCAGTCAACGGTTTCAGTGTCGGAAAACGGATCAAGCAGAACATAGGCGTTGCTGGCATCGGTCAGAATATCGGCCAGTTGGTCGGCAACGTAGTTTTCCTGATAGGCCTGATTATAAATCGGGATCGCCCCGGTTTCCTGCGGCAGGGCAGGACCGCCGCCCATGGCTACAATCATTGCTGACATCAGATATACCTTTGTTTTCATGGCTTAACCCTTTGCATTATTTGAACCCGCTCATCGCGATGCCTTGGACGAAATGGCGCTGCGCCAGAAAGAACGCGATAATGATCGGTGCGACCGAGATCAGCGAGGCCGCCATCATCAGTGTCCATTGCCCGCCATATTGGGTTTGAAACAGCGCCAGCCCCACGTTCAGCGTGGTCTTTTCCGGATCGGACGGCAGGTAGATCAGCGCCGAAAACAGGTCATTCCACGAAAACAGAAAGGCAAAGATCGCGAATGCCGCCAGTGCCGGTTTCGACAGCGGCAGATAGATCGTGAAAAAGATCCGGGCCAACGACGCGCCGTCGATCCGAGCCGCTTCGGCCAGTTCTATCGGGATAGTCATGAAATATTGGCGCATCAGAAACGTGCCAAAGGCCCCGCCCAAGAACGCAGGTGCATAAAGCGGCGCTTGGGTGCCATACAGCCCCAGCGTCTTGAAGATGATGAACTGCGGGATGACCGTGACCTGCCCCGGCACCATCAATGTCACCAGCATCAGCACGAACAGGATATTGCGCCCCGGGAACCGCACCACGGCAAAAATGAAGGCCGCCATGGAACAGGTCAACAATTGCCCCACCACTGAAATCAGCGCAATTTTCAGGCTGTTCCAGATCATCAGGTGAAACGGCATGATGTTGAACAGCGCCGGATAGTTTTCAAAGGTTAGGGATTGGGGGATCAGCGCCATGTCAAACTGTTCGGCCACGGGCTTCAGGCTGGTCGAGATCATCCAGACAAACGGCCCGATCATCGCCAGCGCCCCCAGCGTCAGCACCGCAAAGGCCAGAATGTCGCCCCATGCGTTACGGGTCATCCCGTCGCCCCCCAGCGTTTCTGCATCCGGAAATAGACCGCCGTCAGCACGAAAATCATCGCCGTCAGTACGACCGCCTGTGCCGCCGCATCGCCCATCCGGAAAAACCGGAACCCGGATCGGTAGATTGAAAACACCAACGTTGGCATGGTTGAATTGCCATTGCCGATCCGGGTCAGGATATAGATGTAGTCGAACGCCTGAAACGCATTGATCGTGGTCAGCACGGTCTGGAAAAAGATCGACGGCATCAGCGCGGGCAAGGTCACAAACCGCAGCAGTTGCCAGGTGCTGGCCCCGTCCAGCCGGGCAACTTCGTAATAATCCTTGGGGATCGCCTGAAGCCCGGCCAGAAAGATGATCATCCCCCCGCCAATCGCGCCCCAGACGTTGACGATAACGATGGAATACAGCGCCACATCCGGCCCCAGCCAGGATACCGGATCGCCACCCACGGCCTTGATCGCCTCGTTCAGCAGCCCGCGATCTTCGGCATAAATCCATGTCCACAACAGCCCAACTGCGGTGGGCGACGACACGGTGGGCAGGAAAAACGCCATCCGGAACAGGGTCAGGCCCGGCAATTTCCGGTTCAGACCCATCGCAACCCATAGCGAGATTATAACAGTCAGGGGGACATACAGGCCCGCAAACGCCAGCGTGTTGACCAATGATTTCATGAACAGCCGGTCACCCGGCAATTCGGCATAATTGCTGAGCCCGGCCGCGGTGGGCGAGGTCAGCAAATCCCAATCGGTAAAACTGATCCCGATGGTGGCGGCAATCGACCCCAGGGTTCCCAGTGCAAGTCCGATCAGGCTGGGCAGTAGAAATGCCAGCACCCACCATCTTTCGCGCCCCAAGGGTCGAAGGCTGCCCATATTTACTGGTTCCGGGCCAACGCGTCGTCACCCGCCGCAGCCTCGGCCAGCGCATCGGCGACCGAGTAATCACCTGACCAGATCAGATACAGGCTGTCACCAACTGCCGCCGACCATTCCTCGTAGCCCCGGAACACCGGTTTCATCCGGGCATAATCGAGTGCCGCGACATAGATTGAATGGTCAATATCGGTGGCCTGATCCAGATAGGCTGGGCTGTTGGCAACTGATTCCCGCACTGGAATTGCCAGCCCGATCTTGGCCAGTTCGGTCTGGCCCGCATCGGAAAACGCATAGCGGACAAAGGCCCACGCTGCATCGGGGTTCGGGCTGTCCTTGGCAATCACAAAGCCTGCCGAATTGACCGATGTGGCGCGGCCTGCTGGCCCCAGCGGCATCGGCGCGATGTTCCAGTTGAATGTGACTGCCGAATATTCCGGCACCGACCAATGCCCGGACACGCCCATTGCCGACACGCCCGACAGGAACCCATCCCAGCCATAGGCCGCCAATTCCTGTTCGGTCGGCATTGACCCATCGATCAGCCACATGTCGGACAGAAACTGAAACGCCGCTGTCGCCTCGGACGATCCGATCAGGGTCTGGCCATTGGCCACATCAACCACATCGCCGCCATAGGCCCAGACCAGCGCGCCCCAGAACGGCTCCATATCATAGCCGCCATCCCAGAACCCCCATTGATCCGTGCTGCCATCGCCGTCCTTGTCCAGCGTCATGGCCGCAGCGGCGGCGCGTAGATCGTCGTAAGTCCAGGTATCGGTTGGGTAGGCAACTCCGGCGGCGTCAAACATATCTTCGTTATAATACAACACGATAGTCTGGAAATCACGCGGCAGGCCATAAACGCCGTCAGCGGTGCGATACGCCTCCATGGTGATCGGATAGACGCCGTCCAACAGGGTCGGTTCAGCATCCAGATAGGGCTGCAAGTTCAGCAGCACATCGCGCGACTGCCAGTCCATGAACAGCGGCGCATCCATCGCAAAAATGTCGGGCGGGGTGCCACCGGCAATTTGCACGCGCAGTTTTTCCCAATAGCTGTCCCAGTCGGCCACTTCGACTGTCACGTTGATATCGGGGTTTTCAGCCTCGAAACCCGCGACGATAACTTCCCATGCGGCGGCCTCTTGCGGGCTGCCCCACAGCAGATAGGTGATGTCGGTTTGCGCCAGAGCTGCGGTGCCGCACATTAGTAGGCCGGCAGTTGATAGGGTCATGATTTTCATGGCATTTCCTCTATTGTTAAAGTGTATTGGGGTCGGCAGGACATGCGTCAAGGGCCGGGCGGTGGTCATCCCAGTCGGACCCCGCTTGTCGCATGAAACAAATGGCTAAGGCCGGGTTTGGGGCGCAGTGCGACAGTGTCGCCGCGACTGATCGCCGGTCGGTCAGAAAACAGCGCGTTGACTGTGGCATTGCCGATTTGCACCGCGACAAACATCGCAGTGCCGGTGCTTTCGATCAAACTGACAGTGCCGGTCAATGCGCCATGCGTGCCAGATGGAGCAAGCTCCAGATGCTCGGGGCGAATGCCGCAAAGTACCGGCCCGATAGTCCCGGAATCGACAGCCACGGTTGCGCCGTTCGACAAAATGACCTGCCCGCCATCCGCCACCCCCGGCAACAGGTTCATCGCGGGCGACCCGATGAAACCTGCGACAAACGCATTGGCGGGTCGGTCATATAATTCCAGCGGTGGGCCGGATTGTTCCAGCCGCCCATCGCGCATCACCACAATCCGGTCGGCCATGGTCATCGCTTCGACCTGATCATGGGTTACAAAAATCGACGTGGACCCCAGCCTTTCGTGCAGCCCTCTGATCTCGGCGCGCATCTGCACCCGCAGGGCGGCATCAAGATTTGACAGCGGCTCGTCAAACAGAAAGACCGCCGGTTGCCGGACAATCGCACGCCCCATCGCCACGCGCTGACGCTGGCCACCGGACAATTCCTTTGGCATCCGCTCCAGATAGGGGGTCAGGCCCAGCACCTGTGCAGCCTCGGTCACCGCGCGGTCAATCGCGGCCCGTGACCCGCCCCGCAGGCGCAGCGAAAACCCCATGTTTTCGCGCACGGACATATGCGGGTACAGCGCATAGTTCTGGAACACCATCGCAATGTCGCGCAGCTTTGGCTCCACATCATTTACCACGCGGCCCGCGATAGACACGGTCCCAGAAGTGATATCCTCAAGCCCCGCAATCATCCGCAACAGCGTGGATTTGCCGCAGCCCGACGGGCCGACCAAGGCCACAAATTCCCCATCCGCCACGTCAAAGCTGACACCGGACATGGCCTGCACAGTGCCGTATTTTTTGGTCAGGTCGCGGACGGAGACCTGTGCCATGTCAGTGATACGCAGGCAAATATTTGCCATGCGCCGTGATCAGCGCATCGCATAGGGCGCAGATTTCGTCCAAGGACAGTTCGGCGGCTGTGTGCGGGTCCAGCATGGCGGCGTGATGGATATGGTCGCGTTTGCCGGTCAGGGCGGCCAGGACCGTCATTTCCTGCACATTGATCTGGCTGCGCATGATGCCCGCCAATTGCGCGGGCACCGATCCCACGCGCACCGGCTGAATGCCATTGCGGTCGACATGGCAGGGCACCTCGACCGCCGCGTTTGCGGGCAAATTATCGATCAGGCCGTCGTTGCGCAAATTGCCGTAGATCAGATGATTGGTGCCGGTGACCATACCGTGAATAATTGCGGCGGCATATTCATTGGATTTTTCCACCGCCAGCGGCGCGTCAGTGTTTTCCAGATCGGCCCGCAACATGTGCCAATCAGCAATCTGTTCTTCACAACGGTGGATATATTCATCCAAGGGGACCTGAAACTGGTCAATCAGATCGGGTCGGTCGCGTTTGATGAACCACGGGGTATATTCGCTGAAATGCTCGCTACTTTCGGTCACGAAATGGCCGAAATGCTTCAGGACAGCAAAGCGCACCCTGTCGCCGTCAGGATACACCCCTGACGCTGCAATCTCGCGTAGACGCGGGTATAAATCTTCGACTCCTCCCCCCGGCAATCGCTTTTCAAATTTGGTGAAAAACGACACATGATTGATGCCTGCTGAACGATAATTGATATCGGCGATATCCTCGCCCAGCACCCGCGCCAGATGGCCGGATGTTTCCTGGACCGAATGGCACAGGCCGACATAGGCGATCTGCGGCATCGCCTCTTGCATCGCCCAGGTGATCATCGCCATCGGGTTGACATAGTTCATCATCAGCGCGCACGGGCAGATATCGGCCATGTCGCGGGCGATATCCAGCACCACGGGAATGGTGCGCAACGCCCGGAAAATCCCGCCGATCCCTAAGGTGTCGGCGATGGTCTGGCGCAGACCGAACTGTTTGGGAATGTCGAAATCTACCACGGTCGATGGTTTATAGCCGCCAATCTGCATCATCAGAATGACGAAATCCGCCCCCTGCATGGCGTGCCGCCGATTGGTGGTGGCGCTGATTTTCAGGTCATGCAGCCCCAGTGTCGCGCCAATCCGCCGGGCCATAATCTCGGACGTGGACAGCCGTTCCGCATCAATATCAAACAGCGCAATCTCGCTGTTGGCCAGCTCGGGGTTGGACAGCACATCGCCCAGAATATTCTGCGCGAACACTGTAGACCCGGCACCGACAAGACAGATTTTGGCCATAGTAGTTTCCTTAAGTCAGCACGACGACTTTGGTCAGGTGGCGT
Source organism: Rhodobacterales bacterium (assembly GCA_031422295.1). Classification (GTDB taxonomy): domain Bacteria; phylum Pseudomonadota; class Alphaproteobacteria; order Rhodobacterales; family Rhodobacteraceae; genus JANOMH01. The sequence goes on from JANOQM010000035.1 coordinate 13,454, forward strand.
GGGGTTTCACTGTTTATCCCCTTAAACAGAGCCACCTTTTCGCCCATCAATTGCAACGCAGGCAGACAGGCAAGGCTTGCGGCGGGGCCGGTCAGGCCAAGGTCAATGCGCAAATCACCGGGGCCATTGAAACCTACAACAAGCGCCCCTTTGGCCCGTAGCTCGGCGGCAAGTGCGGCCTCTTCAACGGCGGTGTCATCCGAATACAGCATGACGACCAAGGACCGATCATCGATCAGAGACACCGGGCCATGCCGGTATTCCATCGGGTGAAACGACTGGCTGTAGGACAGGCTCATTTCCTGCAATTTCAGGCAACCTTCGGTCGCAATGCCGTAATTCAGACCTGCGCCCAAATAGACGAAATGGCTACGTCCGGGCAGCAGCGCGTCGATCCCGTCGTCCAGCTGGGTCAATGCTGCTGCGGCCGCATTGGTCACGGATTCCGGCAGGTTTAGACCCGCCATTCGCAATCCGCCCAACAGCATCAGGCTGGCCGAAACTGACATCACGATCCCCTCGCGCGGGTCGGTGGGCAGGCAAATACCGGCCTCGGCGGCAGTCAGGATTGTCGAGCGGGGTTCGCAAGAGATAGCGAGGGTTTTCCAGCCCCGCACCCGGCTGGCGTTGATCGCCTGCACCGTTTCGGTTGTTGTCCCGGATCGGGACAGGCCGATGACCAGCACGCCATCCGAATCTGCCAGATATTGTTCCGGCCGTCGCGCCCATTCGGCCCCCGTTACCGCAATGGCGGGCTGGCCTTGGGTATTGAACGCGCAGGCCAGCGTTTGCGCCAGATAGTATGATGTGCCGCAGCCGGTAATAACAACGGTTTTGGCCCGCACCTGCGGCACAGTCTGGCGCAAGGCGTCCTGCCAATAGGGGAACTGGGCGCGGATGACGGTTTCGGTGATGGTGGGCATGTTATGCAGTCTGTGTTTGAGGGGGCAGGATAGCGGTCAGGTTAGCGGCCAGCCGCGCGATAAAAGCGTCATCGGTTGACCAGCCAGCAGATTGGGCAGCAAGCAGGACAGCTCCGCCGACGGGGGGCAATCGGGCCGGAACGGGCGGGCAGCCCATGGTATCGGTCAGGGCCCGGCACAATGTCTGGTCTTGGGTCACGCCGCCGGCAAACGACCAGATGAGCGGAGACCTGGCCCCACTTAACCGGGCGGCGGTGCGGCCAAGTTCCGCCAGCTGGTTTGCAGCGCGGTGCAACACCGCCCCAGCCTGCGGATTGCCCCTATCAGCCAATTTAGACACTGTTTCGGCGATGACTGCAATCTGGACACGTGGGTTGATGTGGCCATAGGTCCAAGCAATCAGCCCATCCGGCGGGACCCCCAGTTGGTGCAAAATGGCCAGGGCAAAATCGGCGCATGATTGCCGCCCGTCCAGATGGCGGCTGACCAAGGTCAGCGCCTCGCGCCCGATCCAATAGGCCGACCCTTCGTCGCCGAACACGTCGCCCCAGCCACCAACCCGAACCACGCCTGCGGGCCCCCGTGCCCAGGCCATTGACCCGGTGCCGGATAGGATCAGAACCCCGTCTTGCCCGGCCAGTGCCCCTTCGAATGCCACAGCCACATCGTTGACCACACTGCAGGCTGGACCAAACAGCGCCGTGCCAAGCTGGGTTTGGCGGGCGGACACAGCAGCGATTTCGGTGTGATAGGGCAAGCCAAGCACTGCGGCATCAACCGGGCCTATCCGGCCAGCGATGGCCTTCAGCCGCATTTCCCAATCCGGACCAGCGGTCGGATCAAGGCCAGTATCGGTAGTGTGCGCAAGGACGTCGCCAGAGCGGTTTACCACCAAGGCCATGGTTTTGGTGCCTCCGCCATCCAGCCCCAGAACCCGGCCGGTCATGCCCCTGCCACTCGGGTTAAACCACAGCCCAATTTGGTCAGTCTGTTTTGCCAGCTTTGGGTCAGCCGGGCATCCGTGATGATATGACAGGCCGCCGTCAGTGGGGCGACGCGGTAGGTCAGCCGCTGGTCGAATTTATCGGAATCGGTCAGCACAACGGGTGCATCCGTGCGGCCCAGCATCCGGGTATTGATCCGGGCCTCGTGTTCATCCGCACTGTAGATATTGCCGTCAGCCGCAATCGCACCAGCACCCAGAAACAATTGGTCAAACCACAGCCGGTCCAGCGCCTCTTCGGCCAGCAGTCCCACCATCGACGCGTTTTGCGGGCGCAATGTGCCACCCAGCAAGGTGACGGTCAGTTCGGCCACCGGCATCAATATCTGTGCGACCGGCAAACAATTGGTGAAAACCCGCAACGGCATCGGGTTCAGGCGCAGCCTGCGGGCCAGTTGCAGAACCGTGGTGCCTGCGTCCAGAAACACCGCCGTATCGGGCCGCAACATCTGATAGGCAGCAGCACCAATCGCCCGCTTGGCGGGCAGATTGATCTGCTCGCGCCGCTCAAACGCCACTTCAACGCCCGATGCCTCGGCAATCCGCGCGCCACCATGACTGCGCTGAATCTGGCCTTCATCCTCAAGCACCAACAAGTCGCGCCGCACCGTGGGTTCCGAGGCACCAACAGCCTCGGCAATCTCGGCGATTGACGAATAGCCTTTGACAAATAGGTGCTGCCGGATCGCAGCGGCGCGGTCGAGTTTCATGGTGGCAACGTTCCTTGCAAGTAAGTTCAAAAAAGGCGCAAATATTATTCATTGTCAATCATCTTTTTGACTGAATATGATTATTTGAATGTGTCAGACTAAAGTTCTGCTACGTGGACGCGACGCAATGGCCGTCCCGAGGATTGTCGGGGCGTTGAGTCGACTGCTTGGTCCGTGTTCCGCAACGGGGGAAATTGCGACGCTCGATGTGCCAGTCTGACCCTGCGACAGTCAGGGCACTGATTGCATCCCAGTCCCAATTGATCCCGAGGCTGCGGGTCGCGGGATGTATTCCAGCATCCAGCTACTGGGTGTAGCACAGACCAGACTGACATGGAGTTCCGTCAAAAAATGCGGGCCGACGGCGATGTTCATCGCTTCGGCCATGTGCGCCTACTTTTACCTTGGCCCCCTTGGCCCCCCCGGCACATTATGATTATGTCGGGGATGATTATCCGGGCGACATGGCCCGGCTGGCCGCAAACCCGCGCAACCAGGCATGGCTGGCGCAATCCGATCCGATGTAGATCCCGTTACCGGGTCACGCCAGTTGGGCGCTGATAGAAAGTATTTACTTTCAAGAATAGGCCGCAAGCCCCGGCATTGCATCCCGCGGGCAAATAGCCCCGTGGTGGCGGATAACGCATCTGGCCAAATCATGTCCCGCCGCTGCCGCCTGATGTGGGCTTTGGCCTGCCAGTCGCGCGGCAATATAGCCTGCATTGAAACTATCGCCCGCGCCAGTTGTATCCACAACTTGGGTAGCCGCAGCAAATTTGGTTTGCAAATCAAGGCTATCGGACCGGATCAATGGCCCGATAGACCCGTTCTTAAGTGCAATTTCCGCGACCCCGATCCGGTCAAGCACTTGGCCGGGGGCCGTGTCTGGATAAAGGCGTTTTTCATCGTCAAATGACGGCAGGGCAAGGCTGCAGGCCGCCCACATCGCTACAAAGGTGGCACGCGCGGTTGCGGCATCCGACCAAAGTTGCGGGCGGTAGTTACTATCGAATACGACCTGATGCCCCATGTTCCGAAGCGACTTTAGCCGGGCAATCAGCGCCGCCCTGATGTCGGGCGGCAAAATCGCCAACGTGATGCCTGACAGATAGATCACGTCAAAACCGGCCAGATCGTCCAGACTGGCCCCCACGCTGGAAAACAATGTCCGGGCGGCAGAAGCCTCGCGCCAATACCGGAACGACCGTTCGCCCTTTGGGTCAGTTTCGATGGCATAAATCCCCGGCAGGCGGGTCGGGTGTTGACCGATCAGGCTGCAGTCGATCCCTTCGGCGGCAAAAACGGCTTGCATCCGATCAGAAAATGTATCGGTTCCCAGATTGGTCACATAACTGACCTGGCCGGGCATCAACCGTGACAGATAGATGGCTGTGTTCAGTGTATCGCCGGCAAAGCCGATATGGGCCAGACCATCATCCAAACTCAATTGGCCAAGTTCGATCATGCATTCGCCGACGCATGCAATCCGCACTCAGCGCCCCCCGTCATAGGCATTCAGAACATCTGCGGCAAAGATACTGCCGCCGGGGTGCAGCACCAGATCCACGATCGCCGGCCCGATGATACCACAGACCTGCGCTGTCTTGGGCAAAGTGGGATCGATGGATTTGATCAGCGCGTCAGGCAGTCCAAGGTCATCCGCGCCACCAGCGTGGCTGTCCAGAGCTGGAATTTTTCGAGGTCGCGCCATATTGTCCTACTTTTTTAGTATTCAGCCGCAATCCTAGCTGCAGCTACATGCCGCTGTCATCAGCGGAAGTGCATGCGCCGCTCTTTGTTACGCCGCTGCCCGGTGGATCAGGATCAGTCCTTCGCGGCACGATCCTCTGGCACATTCCTGATCTGGTACCGGTGCCAAGGCCGATCCGAAATCTGCGCCTGCAAAGCCGCCAGAAGACGGATAAATCCGGGCATGGCACGTCCCAAACCAAGCCCTGGATCGCAGGATCAATAAATGCCCGTCGTTAAACTGAATATCCACAGCACCCAGAACGCCCCGGCCAGCCATGGGCCAAAGGCCAGCGGTTGACGGCCCAGACGCCCTGTCGCCACCGCCATCGCCAGCGCCCCCACAGCCGCCAATAGCACGACCCAAGGCAGCGCCAGCGGCCCCAGCCATGCCCCAGCTGCGGCCAATAGTTTGGCATCGCCCTGCCCCAGCCCGTCAATGCCGCGCAACCGGAAATAGATAGCTCCGATCAGCCAGAACACACTGAACCCCAAAGTCGCACCAATAGCTGCTTCAACCGGCCAGTCCGACAGGCGTAACGCCGCCAATAACAACCCCAAAGCAATCAGCGGCACAGTCAGATAATTCGGCAAGCGGAACTCGCGCAGGTCGATCACAATCAGTTGAACCAACGCGGCAGCTAGAATAGCGGTCGCCGTAATATCCAGATAAGTCAGTGATTTCAGGGACTCGGGCAGCATTTTAGACCTTTGCCATCGGTGCCTCACGTGGCCGCACAAACTCGTGAACGTACGGACTGAAACTCGGATTTCGGCCCTTGCGTGACTACCTCGTCGGGCTTTGCGAGGGGCGGGCTTGCCGTAAACCAACGGCACCATACCAAACCAAACACTGCGCGATTTGTCGTCGAAAAGCTAACTTTCCTCAGGAGGGGATATCAGAATGTCGAAACCAATCAAGGGCATGCTTGGCGGAACGACCGCCATTGCACTGTGTCTTGCCACAGGCATGTCATTCGCCGCTTCGCACCGCGAAGCACCCGGAACAGCCGAGCAACCCAAGGTCGATGCGACGGATTTTTACATGTTCCGCAGCTATGAACCCGGTCGCGCTGATTATGTGACCTTCATCGCCAACTACATTCCGTTACAGGCCCCCTATGGAGGCCCGAACTATTTCACCATGGATCAGGACGCGATCTATGAAATCCACATCGACAATGACGGCGATGCGGTCGAGGACATCACCTTTCAATTCGATTTTGACAATGCACTGACCAACAGCGGCGCGGGCATCCAACTTGATATCGGTGGCGAAATGGTAGCGATCCCGCTGCGGCAAGCGGGCGGTATCACGGCGGCCAGTCCGACTGCGGCACTGAATGAAAGCGAAACCTACAGCGTCACCATGATCACCGGTGACCGGCGCAGCGGTACGCGTGCCCCCCTGACCAACACCGCAACCGGTGCCACCTTTACCAAGCCGGTAGACAATATCGGTGTCAAAACCCTGCCTGATTACGCAGGCTATGCCGACAGCTTTGTCTATGACGCCGTCACCATTCCGGGCTGTGATACACCGGGCCGGGTGTTTGTCGGGCAACGGGCCGAAGCCTTTGCCGTGAACCTTGGCGAAGTATTCGACCTTGTGAACCTTGTTCCGCTGCAGGGGGCCGCTTCGCCCAGCTGGTCGCAATACACGGTCGCTGCACCCTTTGCCGGTGGCATCGTGCAAGACCGTGCCAATGACGATCTGATCGGCGAATCCAACGTTACCTCGATTGCTATCGAAGTGCCAATTGCCTGCCTGACCGAAGGCACCGATCCGGTAATCGGCGCTTGGACCACCGCCAGCCTGCCGCAGGGCGAGGTTGAAGACCCGTCGCCGACCTACGAGGCAACGTCGGTTTACGGCGGCGCGTGGGTGCAGCAGTCGCGTCTGTCCAACCCGCTGGTCAACGAACTGGTCATCGGCCTGCCGGACAAAGACCTGTTCAACGCCGCTGAACCGACCCAAGACAGCGCTTTGGCCACATATGTGACCAATCCCACTCTGCCCGCCCTGCTGGACCTGTTGTTCCGCGATGCGGTCGGCTCGCCCACCAATATCGCCCCGTCAAACTTTCCGCGCGCCGATCTTGTCGCGGCATTCCTGACGGGTTTCCCGGGTTTCAACGCCTCGGCCAACCCCAATGCTGTCGGGGCCGAGATGATGCGCCTGAATACCGCCGTTCCGGCCACTTTGCGGGCCGATCAGCACACCTTTGGTCTGGTTGCCGAAGATCTGGCCGGTTTCCCGAACGGGCGTCGTCCGGGTGATGATACGGTTGATATTGCCCTGCGCGTCGTCATGGGGGCCCTGTGCCACCCTGTCGCATTGGGGGCTGAACTGGGCGTTGCGGGGGCGGTCGAGGATACCCCCAGCGATCTGGTCAACCTTGGCCTGTGCGCGCCGGGTGATGCCCCGGTCGGGACCGCACCCTTTACCGATGGTGCGCCGTTGAACGCCAGCGAACTGGGCAATGCGTTTCCCTATCTGAACACCCCATTGTCGGGTTCATAGGGCGGATGGGAAAGGGAAAAATCATGACACCACGTTTGTTCCTGTCCCTGACGCTGATCGGTGCATTGGGGGTGGCCGCTTGCGATTCGTCCGCCGCCCAAGGCATCAATTCGCTGGGCAATGCCTTTGTGCGGATGTTCAATCAGGATCGGAATTCCGAACCTGTTGATGCGCAATCGGTCCCGTTGACACTGCGGCCAACGATTGAGCCATTCAATCCGTAGGGATTGTGCCTGAGCCAAGACTAAAGTGGCCACCTGAGCAAGGTGGCCACAGCTGTTTAAAGCCCCCCGATTCCTTCAGGGACAGCAGGCATTTCACCAAAATCATCGACTGGGCCAAAGTGCCGCGCAATAATCCGGACATCAGATATGCCCAACCCCTGCACCCGCTGAATACGGCTTGTCAGCGTGACAGTAACATCATCCACCTCTGCCGTCACTGTCACATCAAACACCGCCGATTTGAACCCCGCCCCGCCTGCGTTCAACAACCCAAGATCGCGCAAATCAGCCGGAGTCACAAAACCGTTTTTGTCCCGCAGCGCCGCCAGCCGCAGCGCCGCCGCACGGTTGCGCAGCAACACCCCGATCAGAACCGGGTCAGCGCTGTTCAAATTAACCGCCCCACCTGCGGGCAAAAAGCTGACATATGGGGCCAAGGTCCGCCGGGTCGCGGGGTCGAGGTCAGTGATCTCGGAAATCGCATGGAGTGGCCCGGCGCGGGTCACTGCAGTGACGATCCGCAGCGTGGTTTCGGGCGGCAGATCCAGCGCCTGCACGAGGCGTTCCAATATCTGCGTCTGCGCAACCCCGCCTGCTGATAGCCCATTCAGGTCAAACCCCGCCTGCGCATCCCGGATCGTGAGCGAAAACCGGCCCGTCCCGATCTCAACCGCCGCCTGCTGAATCACAGCCCAGCTTTCGCCGAAATGATCAGCCTCGGGGGCTGTCAGCATATCGGCACTCAGGGCAGTCAGCACCGACGTTTCGCCCCCCAGCGCCAGCGCCTGCGCTTGCGCCATCGCAGCCATCCGGCGGGCCCGGTCGATCAGATTATCCTGCGACGTCAGCATCACCACGACAAGGGCAGCCCCCAGCGCCAGCGCAACCAACACATTCACTAAGATAATCCCACGGTCAGGTGCGGGGTGCGTTGTTCGGATCATCGGGCCGCATCCCGTGGCAATTCCACGATCCGGCGCACATCGTCACCACCGGGACCCGCGTTGTTGCCAGTGGCCAGCGCCAGCACCATTTCAACAGCCACCGGCCCACCAAGATCCGCCTGCCCATGTGTTTGCCGCAGCCAAAGATCAGTCCAATTTCCGGCAGGGTCCAGAAACCGGAACCGGGCCGCGGCGATACCGCCAATCAGTGTCTGTTCGAGCGGAACCGCCAGATTATCGGTCTGAATCCGGCGTATCAAAGTGCTGTCTTGCAGCAGATATGCCACCTCAATGACCGTCCCTCCGTCGATCAGGCTGAATTCCAGCACATCGTCCTGCAGCCCACGCCCTGCCAGACTTTGGCCCAGATCGCGGCTGAATATCATCAGCGCCCGGTCCAGTTGGGCAATCCCGGCCAATCGCCCTTCGGTCCGGTCACGCGCCTTGATAATCGCGTCCAGCATCGTGAATGACGCGAGGCCGACCAGTGCGAACAGGACCAGCGCCACCAGCATTTCTACCAATGTCAGACCTGCATCTGCCCTGCGCCGGACCGGGGTCATATCGCTGATGAACCGATCAAAGTGGTGGCCCCCTCGGCGACATTCAGCACCGCCAGACCGCGTTCACACTGGCCGTCGGGCAAGAACCGATAGGGGCCAAGCACGCCGCTGAACCCGGCCTGGCGCAGCAATCCGTCGCTGTTTTGTTGCCCCAATCGGCCCAGCAACCTGGCCATTTCAACCGCGTCATAGGCCAGCCCCGCCAATATCCCGGCCGGGGCCCCGCCGCGTTCGGCCAGCGCAATGGCAAATGCCTCGAATCCGACCGGGTCGGGGGCGGGAAACCATGCCCCGCGCAGGTCGCTGTTGCGGGCGGGGTCGATGGTTGACCATTGGTCGGACCCCAGTATTTGCAGCCCGGCCCCGGCCAGCGCTGCCGCCTGTGCGGCGAACGGGCCACTGACGCTGGGCAAATAAACCGCGTCAGGCAATGTGCCGCCACTGGCCGCGACCAGCCGGTCAATCAGCCCGGCTGCATTATCCGTTATGACCGGTTCGGACAGGGTTAGACCAAAACCACCGGCGACAAAGGTGGCGGCGGCAATCGACCGCACCCCGAACTCTCCGGGGGGGGCGACAACGGCGATGCGCTGCACTCCGCGCGCTGCGGCAAAGCCAAACACGGTTTTGGCCGATTGCAACGCGGTGATGCCGAACACAAACAGGTTCCCGCCCGCAATGGCGCTGTCATTGGACAAAGCGACTACCGGAATATTGCGCCCGACAGCGGCGGCGACGGCGCGGCACTGGCCCGAAAACAGCGGCCCGAGAATCATTTTGGCCCCCGCTGCGACAGCGGCCCGGGCAGCGGCGACGGCAGTTTCCTCGGTCGGCCCGCTGTCGCGCACTTCAACTTCTGCTGAAGCGCCGCTGGACGGGCCACCAAGGCTTGCGGCGGCCTGCATAATCTGGCCTAACGATGCCGAACTGCCCGACAGCGGCGCCAGCAAAGCCGCCCGCCCGACAGTGCCAACCGGGGGCAATTCCGGCGTGCCCGATCCGCCCAAACCGCCGCATCCGGCCAAAACAGCGACCACCGATGACCCGGACAAATGCCTTAGAAACCGCCGACGCGATACCCCATCCAAGGGGTTTGTTGCGGCGTGGGATGATCTGGGTCGGGGTGTCATGTTGTACCATCCTTGTGTTCGTCATTGCGCTGGCCGTCACCATGCCTGCCTCGGCACTGCGGACTTTTGTCAACCTGCCGCCGCAGATCAGCACCCTGAACGGCACCATCTGGCGGGGCGGGGCAACCCTGCAGGGGGGGTATTCCGTGCAATGGCAGACCCGTCTGGGTGCGCTATTACTGGCCCGGATTTCAGCGGATGTCACCCTTGTCGGGGCAGATAGCCAAATAAACGCCAGCCTGCAGGCCAGCCCATGGACTATTGCGCTGCGCGACCTGACCGGCCGGGCCGGGCCGGGGTTGCTAGCGCTGGCCCCCGGCCTGCCGGTTACGGGCTGCACGTCGCGGGCCGTTCTGGACGTGGCGCAACTGCGGTTTGGCCGGGGGGCGGCCAGCGCGGATGGCACAATCGGGATTGATGCAGGCAACTGCACCGATCTGGCCGGAGCTGGTATTCCGGTGCCTGCGATGACCCTGACGCTGCACAGCATCGAAAATGACGCGGTTGCCGACCTCTCCAGCGCCGGGTCGCCACTGGCGCAACTGATCGTCAGCGGTGACCGGCGGCTGTTGATCCGGGTGGAACCCGCCGGGGCTGTTCTGGTTCCCGGAATGCCGAACACCGGACCGATCATTATCGAATATCCATTCTAGTTGACCAGATTGTTCAGATTGACGATCGGCAGCAGGATCGACAGCACCAGCAGCATCACGATCCCCCCCATCAGCAACAAAACCGCCGGTTCAACCAACGCGACCAATGCTGCCACAATCGCATTCAGGTCGCGGGCCTGATCATCAGCGGCGCGGGTCAGGGTGGCACCCAACAACCCCGCCGCCTCGCCACTTGCGACCATCGCCATCAGCATGGGTGGAAAAACGCCCGCTTCGGCCAAAGCGGTGGACAGGGCCGCACCTTCGCGCACCCGTGCTGCCGCCTGTTCGACCTTGTGCCGGATGTGCAGGTTGGGCACGGTTTGGGCGGCGGCAGCCAAGGCTTCGACCAGCGGCACCCGGCTGACCGTCAGGGTGGCCAGTGTTCCGGCGAATTGGGCGGCGTTCGCCTTTAACACAAAGGCGCGGGTCAACCGCGACTGCGCCAGCCAGCGATGCCAGCGCAGTTTCATCTGCGGTTTGCGCAAGGCCCATTGGGCGGCTCCAATCGCCAGCCCAAACCCAATCGCAACCGCCAGTCCGTAACGGGTGATAAATCCGCTGACCGCAATCAGCGACCGGGTCAGGAACGGCAATTCCGCCCCGCGCGAGGTGAACACCCGCACAATATCGGGCACGACGAATACTAACAAAGACACAATCACCGCCAGCGATACCACAGCTAAAATCGCCGGATACAGCAACGCCAGTTGGACGGTTTGCCGGTTTTTGGCGCGGGTTTCGACAAAGCCGGACAAATGTTCCATCACCTGATCCAATTGCCCCGAACTTTCCCCCGCAGCGACCGAGGCGCGGTAGAAATCGTCGAACACGTGGGGATAATCCCCCAGTGCCTGCGCAAAACTGCGCCCGTCCAAAACCGCAGCGCGCAGGTTCAGCAGCAGCGCGGACACACGCGGGCTTTGGGCCTGATCGGCCACTGTGCGCAGCGCCTGTTCGACGCCAATCCCCGACCCGATCAGCGTGGCCAGTTGCCGGGTCAGCAGGGTTAGCGCCCGCTGGCCAATGGTGCCCCGCCCCGGGCGGGACGTCTGATTGGTGCCTTTTATGGCAGTAGGTTCTACTGATAAAGGCAACAACTGACGCCCGCGCAGGGCCTGCCGGGCCGCTGCCGGACTGGCTGCCTCGATTATCCCTTTGGACTTGCGCCCTTTTGGATCAACGGCCTGAAAGGCATAGGCGGCCATGTCAGACCTCAGGTCCGGTTGGCGCAGTGGCGTCTTCGCGCACGGCGCGGGCAACCTCTTGCGGCGTGGTCAGGCCCTCGTGGACTTTATCCACCCCGTCGGCCAATATGCCCGGGCCGCGCTGGCGAACTGCGGTGGTCAGCGTGGCCTCGGACACACCGTCATGCACCAGTTTTTCCAGCGCGCTATCCATCTCAATCACTTCATACAGCGGCAACCGCCCGCGATAGCCGGTGCCATGACAGGCCGGACAGCCGGGCGCGCCCCAGACCGGCGCGCCCACAGTGATCAGACCACTGACCAAAGCGGATTCAGCGCCGGTCGCGGCATGTTCGGCCTTGCAATCCGGGCATAGCCGCCGGACCAGCCGCTGCGCCACCAGCCCGCGCAACATCGGCGCCAGCAAAAACCGTTCTACCCCCATTTCGACCAGCCGGGTGACCGCGCCAATCGCCGTATTGGTGTGCAACGTGGACAAGACCAGATGCCCGGTCATCGCACTTTCCACTGCAATCTGCGCGGTTTCCCGGTCGCGGATTTCACCGACCATGATCACATCGGGGTCTTGGCGCAGGATCGCGCGCAAGCCCCGGGCAAAGGTCAGGTCGGTCTTGGCATTGACCTGCATCTGGCCCACGCCGTCCATGGTATATTCAATCGGGTCCTCGACCGTCATGATATTGCGCTGGCGGTCATTCAGCAGATCAAGCCCCGCATACAGCGTTGTGGTTTTGCCCGATCCGGTGGGGCCGGTGACCAGAACCAGCCCATCCGGCCGGGCCAATATCCGGCGCAATGTGTCACTATCCCGGCCCGACAGGCCCAAGTGGTCGATCCCGCGCAGGGTTTGGCCCCGGTCCAGCAGGCGCAGCACAACCCGTTCGCCAAACTGTGACGGAATGGTCGAAACCCGCACATCCAGCTCATATCCGCCGACCCGCAAACTGACCCTTCCATCCTGCGGCAACCGCTTTTCGGCAATGTCCAGCCGTCCCATCACCTTGATCCGGCTGACCAGCAGTGGGGCCAAGGCGCGTTTGGGCGAGATCACTTCGCGCAATGCGCCGTCAATCCGAAACCGCACCACCAATCGGCGTTCCTCGGTTTCAATATGCACATCAGAGGCGCCTTCCTTGACGGCCTCCAGCAGCAGGGCGTTGATCAGGCGCACTACGGGAGCATCGTCGTTTTGGGCCAACAGATCATCGACAGAGGCAGCCGTATCGGCCAAAGCGGCCAGATCATCACCCGCATCAGCGGCCACCTGGGCTGCGGCACTGGCGCTGTCACGGTAAATCCGGGCCAATGCGGCCTCGAACGCGGGGGCTGCAATTTCCTCGAACCGCAGCAGGGCACCACTAACCCGCTGCGCCTCGATCAATGCCTCAAGGCTGGTATCAGCACGGTGCTGGCACAGGACCATGCCATCCGGGCCGGTGGTCAGCACGACACCATTGGACTGCGCAAAGGCATATGTCAGGCGGGTTTGAACCTGTTCGGTCATGGGTTGGCCCGCAACAACAGCCGGGCAGACACCACCCCCGGTTCAACCCGGCGGTCAATCTCGATTCCGGCGACGCTGACCGACTGGCTGACCTCAAGGTCGGATAGCCATAGCAGGACATTGGCAAATGTGACCTCTTCGACAGTGACGCGCAGCATGTCGGCCTCAGGCTCTAACCGGCGCAATTCCAGTCCGGCATTGGCGGCACTCTGGGTTACGCGGGCGGATAGCGGGCTGGTCGGGGCTGCGGGCACGACAGGGCCAGAACCCGATAAGGATTGCAGAGCAATCACGCGGGCGCTGACCTGACGATAGGCGGAAATTTCAGCCGTCAGACCGGCCCGTTTGGCCTGCAATGGCAGCCATAAGAACTGCAGAGATGCGGCCAGTAACAGGATCGGCAGCAACAGCAGTATCATCGATTTTTCACGCAAGGATAGGTTTTGCAGCATCGGCTTCATTCCCCCGGGCCAGTGATGATCACGTCAACTTCGGCCCCGCCATCGCCCGCAATCGCGGCACCGCTGCTGACGGAAAATCCTGTATCAGCCAAATGCCTTTCAATGATTTGCAAATCAGCCAACGCCGCCGCCTGAAGGGTTAAGATCAGTTGATTGTCGGCCTCGGCCCAGCCCAGCTTGCGCAGACTGAATCCCGGGCCAGCCTCGGCCATGGCGGCAGAAACCCCGGCCAGCAATGGCAGAAACGCACTTTGACGGGGTTGTGCGGCGGTGGGGGCCAGGCGGGACAGCACCTGTTCAACATCATCGGTCAGACTGAAGCCCGGTAGAATCCCTGACAGGGCAACCTGCGCCTGATCACGCTGGGTTACGGCGATCCGGCCCAATGCAATCGTATCAGCCAACGCCAGACCCAGCACCGCAGTCCAACCAGCTAGTACTATGCCCGCAACCCTGATCAGTGGCCGAAGTTCCGCCACACGGTCGGCCGGTGACCGGGGCACCGGAAAGCGGAAATTCAGGTCGGCCGGATCAGGGTCAGGCGGCGCGCCAGACAGGTCAACCGCAGGCAGATTGGTCGGCAATGCCGCCCCAAGGCTGGTCAGCACGGGTTTACCTGATCGCAGCCAGACGGCGTGCAGCATGTCCACACTCACCGCAAAACCTGTGCCGTCGGACGCCCGCACAACCGCGCGCATCCCGTCGCGCCACACCGCCCAGGCCATTCCAGTTGCTGGCGGCGCAGGACGGCGGATCAGCAGCATTTCGGGCATCGCAGCACAGCCCGGGGGTGCAGCCGCCACCAAAGCCGCCAGCGTTGGGCGGGCAACAACAAGGGCCAGCACTTGCCCGGGTGCAGCACCGGACAGCATACCTTGGGCCACGGCAACCACCTCAATCGGCTGTGCAACCCGGTCCTCAACAGCATAGGCCAATAACGCGTCGCGCTGACGGGCGGATGCGGCAGGCAGGTCAACGACCAATGCAGCGATCAGTTCGGACGCGACCAGAACCGGCAGACCCTTGCGATGACCAGTGCAGAACTGTTTTGCACGCAGCGCAAGGGCATTGTCGCCGGGCAATGGCTGGCCCGGCCGCACAAATGGCGCGGTTGTCGGATTGGCATGGTCGGCATGCACGGCAACGGGCGGCCCAGAAGCCATTTTATTTGATCTAAGCATTTGTTTTTTCACGAAAAAGTGCGTTTTATATGTCCTCGGCTGTGTTAAGCTGCCATTGAATAAACGTCCGCCAATCATAGAAAGTTTCAGGGTGAAGGTCAGTCTTTTGGAAAATCAATCAGCCACGCCCGCCCGTGCCGTAAAGCGCCAGTCAGATGCAGGCGTGACTCTGATTGAAATGATGGTTGTGCTGGTCATTATCGCCTTGGTCGCGGCCATCATCGTGCCCAATGTCATTGGCCGCCCGGACGAGGCGCGCGTGGCCGTGGTGCGCACCGATATTCGCGCCATCGGCAGTGCGCTGGAACTGTACCGGCTGGACAATCAGACCTATCCGACGACATCACAGGGGCTGGCCGCGCTGGCGCAACGCCCCACATCTGCGCCAGAACCTGCGAATTGGGTGGCCGGCGGATATCTGGCAGCTTTGCCAACTGATCCGTGGGGCAACGCGTATGTTTACCGCTCGCCCGGTGAAGTGGCCGGGTTTGACCTGATGTCGTTGGGGTCCGACGGCGAACCGGGGGGCGACGGCACGGACAGCGACATCTCGCACCTGCAAGCCACAGTTTCAAACTGATGAACGACCGGCCAAAGGCAAAACTGCGGCATAGGCAGGCCGGGGTGACTCTGGTCGAAGTGCTGGTTGTGCTTGTCTTGGTCGGTGTCATGGCCGGGGCCGTTGGCCTGTCGCTTGGTCCGGCAGATCGCGGCGGTGGGGTCGCGCGTGAAGCCCAGTTGTTAGTCGCCCGCCTGAACCGGGCCGCAGATGAGGTGATGATCACCGGCCAACCCATGGCATTGGTCTGGACCCAGGATGATTACAGATTTCTAGCCTTGCAAGACGCCAGCTGGGTCCCGCATCCGGTGGATTTACTGGGTGCCCAGCACGATCTGGCTGCTGGGGCGCAGTTTCAGCAGGCAACGTCGGCTGCGGGCAGTTATGTGGTTCTGGCCTCGTTGCGCCCGGCACTGGGATTACCACTCACACTATCGGTCGGCACGTCAGAAACAGCGGTACAGAGCATCGTTTTTGATGGCGTGACAGCCCGGCTTTTGAATCAGGGGGGCCAATGATGAGTCTTGTCCAACCAAATATCCGCAGCAGCAACGACGCCGGATTTACCCTGATCGAGGCTTTGGTTGCGATGGTTGTGTTGGCCCTTGGGGCAGTGTCATTGCTGGCCGCCACCGAAGGGCATACCGCGCGGATTACTGCAATTACCGACCGGACGACAGCCCGCTGGGTCGCCGAAAACCGGCTGACCGAATTACGCCTTGGGCTGGCGCAGGTTTCGGACACGGATCAGATGCTGGGACAGAACTGGCGCATTTCGACAACCCTGACACCAACGACTGATCCCGCTTTGCGGCGGGCGACAGTCGCGGTAGGCCGGGCGGCGGGTGACAGCGGCAGTCTGGTCAGTCTGACCGGATATGTCACGACAGCAGGTCCGCCATGACCCTGAGCCGCCTTGTAAACGCAGCGCCGATACTGGCGCTTTTGGCCGTTCTGGGCACAGTGGCCGCCCGCGCTGCACCCGTGGTCTGGCATTGGCGCGGCGATGTTGCGACTGAAATCATCAGTTCGGGCACCATATCGCCAGCGGCGGCACCTATACCTGCCAAACCCGTCGACATAGGCCCGATCCTGACTTTGGCCCCGTTTGGGGCCCCTCCCGAACAGCCCACCGAAACCACGCCGATCGGCGAGACGACATTAGACCTGACCTTGTTGGGTATCGTGTTGCGGTCCGATCCGGCACAATCGCGGGCTCTGATCTCTACTGCCGGCATTTCGGGCCAATACGGGCCGGGCAACCCGATCACCGACCGGGCCAGTCTGGTCAATGTGGCGGCGGATCATGTCATCCTAGACGTCGATGGCAGCTTGCAGACGCTGTCCTTTCCCGCGCCTGACGGCACAGCAGCGGCGCAGTCAGGTCCAATCAGCGGGACCGACCGGTTGTTGGCCGCCGTGACGGCGCAGCCCACCATCACCGAACCACCGCCTGAAACCACCCAAGATTACATCGACCTGTGGCGCGACCGCATCATCGCAAACCCCGGCGAGGTGTTAACCGCAATTGGCCTTATACCCTCAGCGGACGGGTATGTTATTGCAGAACAACACGACAGCGGCGTGCGCCGGGCCGGGTTGCGCGCCGGTGATCTGGTCAAAACGGTCAATGGCCAGGCAGTTGGTAATGTCGAACAGGACCGCCAACTGTATGACGATATCGCGGCCTCTGGCATGGCCCGGATCGAGATTGAAAGGGACGGGCGCACCATCGTTATGTCATTTCCACTCCAATGAAGTGTTTATTCCGACTTGTGGCGCTGATCGCCCTGACCCTGACTGCCGTTCCGCCAGCGACGGCTCAGACTGACGAGACATTCGTGATCAACCTGCGCAATGCCGAAATTTCGACGCTGGCTGAACAAGTGTCTGAAATCACCGGGCGGACATTGGTGCTCGACCCCAATCTGACTGGCGACGTCACAGTCGTCTCGACCGAAGCCCTGGATCAGGACGGGGTCTGGGCGCTGTTTCAGTCGATCCTGCGGGTGCGGGGCTTTGTTGCCGTGCAATCCGGCACCAATTGGCAGATCGTGCCCGAAACCGAAGCGCGCACCCTCAGTGGCCCCGATGTGGCGACCGAGGCAGGAAGTCAGGACGTCGTCACCGAAATGCTGCGCCTGAACCGCCTGCCGTCTGCCGAGGCGGTGCGCGTGCTGCGCCCGCTGATCGCGGAATCCGGGTATATCGAGGCGATCGAAGACCCCAATGCGATCATCATCACTGATACCCGCGCCAATGTGGACCGGATCATGGTCATTGCCCGGGCGTTTGACAATGACGCCGATGTCCGGGCCGAAGTGATCCGGTTCCGGTTTGCCGATGCTGGCACCGTGGGCAACGCAATTCTAGAGGTGCTGGGGCCTGCGGGCACAGGTGTCCGGCTATCAGTCGATCCTGGGGCCAATCTTCTGCTGATCCGTGGCACGCCCGCCGATATTCAGGATATCCGGGAACTGGCCGATGCGATGGACGTGGCCCCGCGTTCAAACCCGCAGGCAGCCGTAGCCACCACGGTGTTCCGGATGCAGTTTGGCGATGCCGAAGTGATTGCCGAAATTATCCGCAATACGCTGGGCGATGCGACTGACATCACAAATCCAGTGGCCGAGGATGCCGCCCTGTTGGCCGAACCCACGGACACCGAAACCACCGAGGCCGGAACTTTTGTAGCGCTTGACCGGGTGGCCGCACCCGATGCCGTGGCGATACAAGCCTCGTCCGAAACCAATTCCATCATCGTCCGCGGCACGGCAGCACAGGTCCAGGAAGTCGGTCAACTGATCGGCGCGCTGGATGTGCGTCGCCCGCAAGTGATGATCGAGGCGGCAATTGTCGAAGTGTCGGGCGACGTGGGCGAACGGCTGGGGGTGCAGCTGGGCTTTGGCGGGGCCGCTGTGCCCGGGTCCATCGCGGCCACATCCTTTGCCAATGGCGGGATTTCCCTGCAAGGGGTGCTGACAGCGATTGGCGGGGCCAACGCAATCCCGCTGTCCACCGGATTGACCATCGGGGTGGGCAATAATGATTTCAGCATTCTGGTGCAGGCCCTGTCGCAATCCAGTCAGGCCCGGTTGCTGTCCACCCCCAGTGTCACCACGCTGGATAACGAGGCGGCGACGATTGTTGTCGGCCAGAACGTGCCGTTCCGCACCGGCAGCTTTGCGACTGATGGCAATACCGTTCAGCCCTTTACCACCATCGAACGGCGCGATGTGGGCATCACAATGAACGTCCTGCCCCGGATCACGGCGGGCGGGGTGGTGCAACTGGTGATCGAGCAAGAGATCTCCAGTCTGGTCAACGGCAATGTGGAGGGGGCGGCAGACCTTGTGACCAACCGCCGCGTGATCAATACCACTGTGCTGGCCGAGGATGGCGGCACCGTGGTGCTGGGCGGGCTGATCACCGATGACCGGCTGAACGCTACCTCGCAAGTACCGGGCCTTGGCGATATTCCCATTCTGGGCAACCTGTTCCGGTCACGCAACAACAACGCCACCACCCGGACGCTATTCGTGTTCCTGCGCCCGACGATCCTGCGCGACGGCAACGATATCCAACGCGCCGCCGAACAACGCTTTGACCGGCTGCAAACCGAAGAAGGCACCCTCGCGCCCGAATCGCTGCTGATTGAGCGCGAGGTGCGGCAGTTACCACTGGAAATTGAAGGGCTGTATTAGGGCGGGGTTGCTCGCCCCATCGACCAGCCCGAGCGTGTCGGCCTGCATGTACCGCCCCGTGGTGGGATCATAATCCCGCATCCAGTTCTGGTGCAAGCCGGTCTCGCTTTGGAACCACTGCCCCGGAAAACGCGCCGTCGGCGGCGTCCAGGTCTTGACCCCGCTCGCGTTCGTCGCAAACTCCGCGCGGCCGATGGGATCGAAGCGGACAGCCGACACCACTCCGGCCAAGTGAGGAAGGGCGTGTGATCTCTAGCATCTTTACGACCAAATAATCACGTACCCTACAGCTCGCCTGACGGGGGCGAGACAGTAAACAATGATCTTGAGTCACGCATCGCGCTGAAACCTCCTTTCAAGTGCATAGAATAGGCTTACAAGAGGAACAAAAATTAGAAATAGGAGCCAATTCGATAGGGGCACGAAGTTATTGATGACCTCAAGAATCAAACTCAGGACCTGAAAAACGCCTAAAGCTGCCAGGAGAGATCGTATTACGAAAAATTTCTTACTCATCATTGCAACCTTCTTCGAATTTCTGCTTAGTAGCCACATTGCTTCCGGCACAAAGAGTTCGCGGACATGGAGTAGCAAATACCACCCAAAATTGACGCTCCAAACGGACCGCCACAATAAGCACCGACCGCTATTACCACTCCACAAAGTGGACCATTCAATCCTCCTGTCAAATCACTGTAGCTTAACTCGCAGGAGTCCATGCACTGGTCATAACTAGAATTATTTTCAGTTGGATCACGCCAAGCACAGTCTTGGCCGACTATACATGTATTAGGACCAGTACAATGGATCCCTGTGTTTCCGTCTGGCAAGGCGTAAGAGAAACACGCTTCCCCGGTAGGATCAACAAACCTCCCCGGCGACTGCCTTGCATACCCATAGACACTCGCCCCATCCACCAACCCCAGCGGGTCGGCCTGCATGTACCGCCCCGTCGTCGGATCATAATCCCGCATCCAGTTCTGGTGCAAGCCCGTCTCGGACTGGAACCACTGGCCGGGGAAGCGGGCGGTCGGCGGTGTCCCGGTCGTGACCCGCACTCCGCCGAAGGGTAGGTAGGCCGCGGTCCAGGTCTTGACCCCGGAGGCGTTCGTCGCAAACACCGGGCGGCCGATGTGGTAGGTGCGGACAAACGACACCCAACCGAACAAGAGCCGAGACGTGCGTGATTTCGCGCATCTCTACGGCCATACAGAGGTGCGGGAAATCACGCCACCTACCGGCATGCTATCGCTTTGAGTCAGTTGAACGGAAAACGCCAGTCGTTTCACCCAAGTGGATCGCACTCCCTTCCAGCTTGTCCTTCTTGAGGGCAGAGAATATGGCTTCGTTACCTTTCAATCTTTCAACAAGATGACGGCCTTCATCAGTGAACCTCTGGTAGGAGAGAAAGGCTTCAAGCGGCTTCATGTTTTCGATGTGGGGCGCCAGGATACCGCAGAACAATTTATGGGTTTCTTTCAGGTTGCTGTCCTCATACAACAACACCCAGAATACCATTTCATTGAACTGCGGATGCGCCTCACAATAAACTTCTTTCCACGGCCCTCCGCTATGTTCGGAAAGCTCCTGAAGGATTTGATTCTTAAATGATAGCCTCTCGGCGTTGGTTTCAAGCATCGTCTTTTCGCTTCATCTCCACGGTCTGTCAGGGGCCGTTTCGGATGCAGTTTCGCGCGCAAACTCGCTTACAGGGCATCCCTGTGCATCCGCTTGAGCAATCAAAGTCCTTAGGGTTCGCCGTTCTTCATCATAAAAGTTCTGATGGCCTTCCCAACTGCCAGGGCCCGTATCATCCGCAATAGTCGGGGCCGTGTTGAACAGGTCATGTTGGTCTACCATCAAGTCCTCCAGCCTGAATTGAAGGGACAGTGCAAGGTCTTCGATTTGGGCACTCAGCTGCCCGCAATCATCTTTTCCGCAATTCTCGCATTCAGATGTTGCGGCGGGACTTGACGCAATTGGCGCCGCATCGGTCCCGGCTGTACTATGCATCCATATCTGGACACCAGCGATGCAGACTTTGCCGATGAAGTTCCCAAGCCGACATGCGGGATTATATCGGCAGGTCCACTCGGCAAAATCCAGCGCATCAAACCCTCCCGTAGCAGTTGCGCTCTGTTGCCCCCTCGGGTCAACATACCGCCCCGGATTCCCGAGCGCATACCCATACACACTCGCCCCATCGACCAGCCCCAGCGGGTCGGCCTGCATGTACCGCCCCGTGGTCGGATCATAATCCCGCATCCAGTTCTGGTGCAAGCCCGTCTCGGACTGGAACCACTGCCCCGGAAACCGTGCAGTCGGCGGCGTCCCGGTCGAGACCCGCACTCCCCCGAACGGCAGATAGGCGGCGGTCCAGACCTTGACCCCGCTCGTGTTGGTCGCAAACACCGGCCGTCCGATGGAATTCGTGGAACCAATATCGCACCAACAGCTTCACAAAAAATTTGAAATCTTTCGGAGAGAGGAAAAGTGCAGACAATTAGTTTAGTTCACAACTTTTCCTGGATCAACTTCATCCAGTCCTCACCGAATCGCTTATCGTTAAATATCCCTTCAATCTCCTTAAAAAAACTGCGCCGATATTCGTGGTCTTCTGCTGCTATGTCCGCCAACTCTTCTAATAACAACGTCTTTGTTGACGAATTATTTCCCAGTGCAATCGCCAATCGCAATGCTCCCGTACCCCTCAAGTCATACTTACGTAGTGACATTATTTCAGACAGAAGACATTCGCAGAAAAACGTTACTGATATGGCAGCATTAAAAAGCTCCTCACTTGGATCATGTGGAGCTGGATCATACGGCGATTCCAGTATTGCGGCGAGCTTGCTAAGACACTCATTCAACAATCTCGCTGAAGGGAATTGATTCTTCAAGGCAATCATTTCATCGTCCGATGCATCTTAAATATCCTTCTCTGGCCAACGCTAAGCATGCACCATATTCTCGTCCACATTGCCTTCTTCGATAGTCAGATCCTCCGG
Source organism: Rhodobacterales bacterium (assembly GCA_031422295.1). Classification (GTDB taxonomy): domain Bacteria; phylum Pseudomonadota; class Alphaproteobacteria; order Rhodobacterales; family Rhodobacteraceae; genus JANOMH01. The sequence goes on from JANOQM010000035.1 coordinate 35,502, forward strand.
CAATTTGCATACAAATACCATACGCAAATCCGCAAGTGGCCTGCTCTTTCTTCCATTCTTCGACGCAATCATTGCCGCCATCGCTCATACACCACTGGATGAACAAATCAATTGGGTTGTATCTGTGGCTCAGACCCGAAAGGATACCAAGTCCCGCCGATACCCCATTTCCAAAATCCTGGTTTTCTTGCGATCCAGGAATAAACACACCCGGAATGGGCGACGGGAAACTGATGCTGTTGCCTTCTTCCCGTCTCGGGTCCACCCATTTCCCCGGCGACTGCCTTACATACCCATACACACTCGCCCCATCGACCAAACCCAGCGGATCGGCCTGTATATACTGCCCTGTGGTCGGATCATAATCCCGCATCCAGTTCTGGTGCAAGCCGGTCTCGCTCTGGAACCACTGGCCGGGGAAGCGGGCGGTCGGCGGTGTCCCGGTCGTCAGGCGCACTCCGCCGAACGGCAGATAGGCGGCGGTCCAGACTTTGACCCCGGAGGCGTTCGTCGCGAACGCGGGCCGTCCGATGTGGTCGGAGCGCACGAAGCTGATCACGCCCCCCTCGACCACCGCAATCGGTGCGCCCTCCAGCCAGATATACTGCCGGATCAACGCACCCGTCGCCTCGTTATACTCCGCAATCCGGTTCCCATCGGGCCCGTAAACCGAATGAATCGTCACCCCGGTCTGCGTCAGCCGCCGGATGAACTGCTGGCCGAGCTGGTTGTAAGCATATTCCGCCGGAACCACCCCGTTCAGCGAAAACGACGCCATCCGCCCAGCATTGTCATAAGTATAGCCATAGCCCTGCCCGGAGGGGTTGTCATAGGTCACGTTCCCCGCCGCATAATAGGCAAAGCTGCGGGTGCCGCCTGCCCCCAGCGCGATGGATTGCAGCTGATTGTTGGTGGTCGGGTAAGCGTAGGTGTCGGTCAACAGCCCGGACCCGGGGTTCAGCGCCTGCGCGGTGCGGTTTCCAACCCCGTCATAGGTATAGCCGATGCCCTATAGATGAGTAATTTTATCGGAATTGACTTACATGACTAAATCAGTCAAGTTTCGACCCAAGGCCGGGCGATCAGGCGTGAACCCGTGGGAATCACCGCCCATGCCGCAGCAATCTGAACCTGATGACCGAAACACTTGGCAAAGAAGAGATCACGCATGAACCGCAAACTTTTGACAACAACCGCATTGCTGGCCTGCCTTGGCACGGTGACATTCGCCCAAGGCCGCGCTGCGGTGCTGACCACCTATGCCGATATTGCCGCAGCCGCTTACGGCGATGCCGAAATCACCGCCTTGGCCCTGTCAGTGGCGGTCGATGCGCTGATTGCCGCCCCGTCCGAAACCACGCTGGCCGCTGCGCGCAGCGCATGGCTGGCCGCCCGCAGCCCCTATCAGCAGACCGAAGTTTACCGGTTCGGCAATGTCATCGTCGATGATTGGGAAGGCCGGGTGAACGCCTGGCCCCTGGACGAGGGCCTGATCGATTATGTCGATGCCAGCTATGGCGGGGCCACCGATGACAACGAACTGGCCGCGCTGAATATCATCGCCAATCCGGTTTTGATGATTGCCGGGGCCGAGGTGGATGCCAGCGTGATCACACCCGCGCTGATCGCCGATACCCTGAATGAAGCGGATGAAGTGGGCAGCAACGTCGCCCGCGGCTATCACGCCATCGAGTTTTTGCTGTGGGGCCAAGACCTGAACGGAACCGAAACCGGCGCGGGCAACCGCCCGTTCACCGACTATGCGGTGGGCGACGCCTGTACCAATGGCAATTGTGACCGCCGCGCCCAATATCTGCGCGCCGCCACCGACCTGCTGGTCGCCGATCTGGCGGAAATGACCGGCAACTGGGCCGAAACTGGCACCGCCCGCGCCGCGGTCATGGCCGATGAAAATGCCGGGATTGTCGCTATGCTGACCGGCATGGGCAGTCTGTCCTATGGTGAACAGGCGGGCGAGCGGATGCGCTTGGGTCTGATGCTGAATGACCCAGAGGAAGAGCATGACTGCTTTTCCGATAATACCCATAACAGTCACTATTATGACGGCCTTGGCGTGCAAAATGTCTATTTGGGTCGCTATGTCCGGGTTGATGGATCGGTGGTTGAAGGGCCGTCATTGGCCAGTCTTGTCATGGCCGCTGATCCCGCAGTTGACGCCGAAATGCAGAGTAAACTGACTACCACGATGGATGCGCTAGGCGCGATCAAGGCCGCAGCCGAAGCCGGGTTTGCCTATGACATGATGCTGGCCCAAGGCAATGCCGAAGGCGAAGCGCTGATCATGGCGGGGGTCGATGGCCTGATTGATCAAACCAAAACCATTGAACGGATTGTCGGCGTGCTGGACCTTGATGCTATCGCGTTCGAAGGGTCCGACAGCCTCGATAACCCCGGCGCGGTGTTTCAATAGGCCGGGCCAATGCGGTCTGCTCGTAACTGGTGCAGGTGCCTGTTGGCGTTGGGCCTTGGATATGGTGTAGCGGCAATGGGTCAGACCGATGTCGCCCTTTATGGATTGCCCGATAGTCACCTGACGGTGACCCTCCGCACCCTATCCGAGACCGGCCGCATCTCTGCCGTGACTGCGCTGACGACAGACTTTGACCGGGCCGAGCCGTTTGAAAATCTGCCCGCCGGAGCGGCGACAGTTCCGGCTTTAACCAACCGCGATGCATTTACGCAGCCGTCGGGAAATCTGAGTTTCGACCGGGGCCTTGATTTTGCCTTGGGCGATGCGCTGTTTGACAAAATCTGGGTATCGTCCCCCGCATCAACCCTGGCCTCGGACGGGCTGGGGCCGTTGTATAATGCGCGGTCCTGCGACAACTGTCATGTGAACGACGGGCGCGGCCAGCCGCCCGCGACCCCTGTGGATAACGCCATGTCGCTGGTCCTGCGCCTGTCCGTTGCGCCGGACCATGCCCCGATAAATCACTGGATCAGCACCCTGCCCGACCCGGTCTATGGCACCCAGTTGCAGGAATTTGCGACCAGCGGCCTGGCTGCCGAATATCGGCTGAACCTGACGTATACCGAACAGATCATCGCTCTGGCCGGGGGTCAGACTGCACGTCTGCGGACACCGATTTACGCCGTCGCGGACCTTGGCTACGGCCCCCTGGACCCCAATGTCATGTTCTCGCCGCGCATAGCACCGCAAATGATCGGGCTGGGTTTGCTTGACGCGATCCCGGCTGCGGATATTCTGGCACTGGCCGACCCGGATGACGCCAATGGCGACGGCATATCGGGACGGCCCAGCATTGTCTGGTCGGTCCAATACGATCAACCGATGTTGGGCCGGTTTGGCCACAAGGCTGGGATGCCCACCTTGGCCGAACAAGTCAGCGCTGCGTTTAACACCGATATCGGTATCTCGACCCCGCTGTTTGGCGCTGCAGCGGGCGATTGCACCCCTGCCCAGACCGATTGTCTGGCCGCCCCGATGGGCGATGGCGATGTGCGCGGCACCGAAATTGACGCGATTGGATTGGACCTCGTGACACATTACGCCCGCAATCTGGCCGTGCCCGCACGGCGCAATGTCGATGACCCGGTGGTATTGCACGGCAAGCAGATATTTTACGACACAGGATGTGTGGCCTGCCATCGGCCGAAATTTGTCACCGCCCGGTTGCCGGACCAACCCGAACAAAGTTTTCAACTGATCTGGCCCTATTCCGATATGTTGTTGCATGACTTGGGTCCGGGGTTGGCCGATCAGCAGCCCGGAAATGCCGAATGGCGCACTGCCCCGCTCTGGGGGGTCGGATTGACAGCGCAGGTCAGCGGCGCCCAGTCATACCTGCATGACGGCAGGGCACGAACCCTGCTAGAGGCGGTGCTGTGGCATGGCGGCGAGGCGCAGGCGCAGCGCGACCATGTGACCGGGTTGCCCCCGGATGACCGCGCCGCGCTTATTGTCTATCTGGAGAGTCTATGATGCGTTTTGTCACCATTGCTTTGGCCATGATGGCGGCAGGCCCGGTGCGGGCCGATGTGGAACAGGTCCTGACCGCTGTGATCCTGCCGGGCTATGCCAGTTTTGCAACTGCAGCGCATGAACTGGCCACAGCGGCAGGCGCGGATTGCACGGCGGCGGCTCTGGCCCCGGCCTATCAATCCACGTTCGACGCATGGACCGGCATCGCCGATCTGCGGCTGGGTCCGGCAGAAAGCGGTGGGTTGGCTGTGGCGTTCTGGCCCGATGAACGCGGCACCGGCCCGCGCAAGTTATCAGCACTGATTGCTGCCCGGGACCCGGTCGGGCGCGACCCCAAGGCTTATGCATCAGTATCCATCGCGGCACGCGGGCTGACCGCGCTCGACCTGCTGTTATTTGCCCCCGACTATGCCTATGCGGCCGGGGATTACACCTGTGTCCTTGTGCAAACCGTGACCGCCGATCTGGCCCGTCAGGCCGATGCGCTCGCGGCAGGGTGGGCCGACCACGCCGCCTTGATGCGCAGCGCAGGGGCGGCTGGCAATCTGACCTACCTCGACCAGACCGAGGTGCAGCGGGCGATTTTTACCCAAATCCTCACTGCCTTTGCCCATACATCCGACAACCGTCTTGGCCGCCCGTTGGGCACGTTCGACCGGCCCCGCCCGACCCGCGCCGAAGGCTGGCGGTCGGGCCGCCCGTTGGCCAATGTGATCGGATCAGCACAGGCTGCCACCGATCTGGCCCGCGCGCTAACTGGCCAACCCATGCCGCTAACCGATACGGCGCTGGTGGCCCTGCTCAATGCCGCGGACCTCGTGGACGATCCCAGTTTCCAGACCATCGCCGATCCGCAAATCCGCCTGCAGGTCGAGATTGTGCAACAGCGGTTGCGCGCGCTGAAAGATGCTATTGAGGTCGAAGTCGGCGGTGCGCTGAACATCACTGCGGGGTTCAACGCGATGGATGGGGATTGACCTGATGACAACCAGACGCGGATTTCTGGCGTCCTTGCTGGCGGCAAGCGCCACGCCCAAAATCGGCTGGGCCGCTGCGGGCAATCCGGATTTTCTGGCCTGTGCCAAACTGCCCGATGACAGCTTTGCGCTGTTTGGGCTGACAGCGGCGGGAACCCAAACTTTCCAGATCCCGCTGCCCGCCCGTGGCCATGCCGGGTCCGGCCATCCGGTCCGGGCCGAAGCCGTGGTCTTTGGCCGCCGTCCGGGCACCTATGCGCTGGTCATCAACTGTGCCAGCGGCACAATTCTGCACCAACTAACCGCACCCGGCGGCGTGCATTTCAACGGCCATGGGGTGTTTTTGCAAGGCGGCGAAATTCTGGCGACCAGCGAACAGGATGCGCTGTCAAGCGCCGGGATGATCGGGCTGTGGGATGTAACAACGGGCTATACCCGGATCGGGGCGCTGCCTTCACAGGGGACAGGGCCGCATGACCTTCGGCTGATGCCAGACGGGCAAACCATGGTCGTCGCCAATGGTGGGATTGCGACTGACGCCACCGACCGGACCAAGCTGAACATTGCAACCATGGCCCCCAATCTGGCCTATCTGACACTGGATGCGGGTGTGACCGATCTGATCGCGCTGGACCCCGCACTGCACCAGAACTCGATCCGGCATCTGGCAATCCGGGCTGATGGGTTGGTGGCCTTTGCCATGCAATGGGAAGGCGAAGGGTCCGCTCCGCCATTGTTGGGCCTGCATCAGCGCGGGCAGGCCCCGGTTTTGGCGCAGGCCCCGCTGGCTGATGAGGCAGCGATGCAGGGCTATGCCGGAAGCGTGGCGTTCAGCGGCGACGGATCACAGGCCGCCATCACCTCGCCCCGGGGCGGGCGGTTGCATGTTTTTGGCGCGGGTGGCCAGTTTGTAGCGGCGATCAGCCGGGCCGATGTCTGCGGCGTGGCGGGGCTGCCCGGCGGGTTTCTGGTCAGCGACGGTCAGGGCGCGTTGCTGTCAGTCCGGGCCGGGGTCCCTGCCCTGCTCGGACGGCAGGATTGCGCATGGGATAATCATATTATCCGGCTGTAGGACGTCATTCGACCCGCAAATACCCCGCCAGCCCGGTCTTTTGGTGTTCGATCACATGACAATGAAACATCCAGTCACCGGGGTTATCGGCCACGACGGCCACTTCGATGGTCTCATTGGCGCGCAGCAATGTGGTGTCAGACATCACTTGCATCAGGGGCCGCTGGTTGGATGACAGCACCTTGAACGTCATGCCATGCAGGTGGATCGGATGGTCATTCTGCGTTTCGTTCTGTAATCGCAGGATATAGGTCCTGCCCAATTTCAGCACGGCCAAAGGGGCAAATGGATCGGGGAAATCACCGGCAAAGGCGACCCGGTTGATCGACCAGAACGTATAGCCAAGGGTGCCACAAATACTGCTTTGGGGGGCGTCACCTTCGGGGGACCAGCCGAACAGGAAATCCAGCCGTTCGGCATTGGCAAGGTCAGGCTCTGCAATCGGGTTAGGCAGCAATGGGGCCAGTTCCGCCAGATCACGTCCCAGCGCGGGGCCGATAGCACGAAACCGGGCCAGCACGGCAGTGCCACCGGGGATATCGGCAATCAACGTGACCTCTTGGCCTTCCCCAGCGGGCATCCACAACGCGATATCGGCCCGTTGACCTGGGCCAAGCAGCAGGGGGGCGTCCAAACTGGGCCATGAAACAGGGCCGGGCACGGGCTGCCCATCCAGCGCGATAATCCGGCCCTGCGCATCCGGCAGGACCAGCTTGTAAACCCGGGTGGTATCTGTGGCGACAAGACGCAACCGGACCAGCCCACCAGCAGGCAGATCAAACACCGGACTAACCTGCCAGTTCGCAGTCATGACAGTGCCATAGGTCCCGGCGCGGGCGGAATTGCGGGCCCTGAAAAATTCGATGAATTGCCCGTCCGACCCCAGCCGGAAATCGCGCAGGTTCAGCGGCAGATCAACGTCAAACCCCGGGTCGTCAGCCTCGGCCACCACCACAACGCCGGTCAGGCCACGGGCCATCTGGTCCAACGTATTGCAATGCGGATGATACCAAAAGGTGCCGGCATCCTGCGGCGTAAAATCATACCGAAACTGACCCCCCAGCGGGACCTGATCCTGCGACAGATAGGGCACGCCGTCCATGCCGATGGGCACGCGCATACCGTGCCAGTGGATCGTGGTGGGTTCAGCCAGACCATTGACCAGATCGGTAACAAACCGCTGGCCCTGCTGCATTCGGATCACCGGCGGGGCGGCATCGGGGGCAAAACTGAACATGGCTTCAGTCACTGCCCCGTTCAGGGCAAAGCGGGACGGCTGTGCTGTCAGGGTCAGATCAGCGGCCCGGGCAGGGCTGGCATAGAAACCTGCCGCCATCGCCGCAGCCGCTGATCCGGCAAGAAAATGTCGTCGCTGCATCAAACTGACCGGACCCGCTGTACCAAGACATCAAACGACGCCACTATTTCAGGATAAAGTGTATTCCAGACTAAAACAATCAGAGATAGTCAGGGCATAAATAACGTTGAAAACCTTGATCATCCGGGCGGTTGGCAGTGCGACAACACGAATCCCGGGGCCGCACCAGCAGGGTTCCGGGCCGGCCTGGACCCTTTGTCGAATGATCACCTGTTAATGATCCGTTAACCTCGGCATTGGCCGCGAACATGGCATAATGCCGGGTTCATTGGCCTTGCGGCCATCGGAAATCCAGTCGAATATGCCAAAGTTAATTGGATTCGACAGCGTGTATTCGAGCCAAGTAGTTGTTCAAAGGATCAAAAAATGCCTGCAATTCCCCAAACATGGCTCGACTCGCAGACGGTTAACACAACCTTGACTGGTTCCCAGACCCAGTCAAACATCGCGCAACTTGCGAATGGAAACATCCTGGTCACTTGGACCACGACTGATCAGACCGGGCTTGGATCACCCCCCGGAACCGAGGTTTTTGCGCAAATCTTTGATCCGATGGGCGAAAAAATCGGCACCGAATTCATCATCAACAACGTGTCCGTAACCGACAACGAACGCGACAGCGATATCGTGGCCCTACCCAGTGGCGGCTTCATTGTCGTCTACCATGATTTTGACATCGACAACCTCGGCGGGTCGAATATCCGTCTTGAGGAATTTGACGCTACCGGGGCGCCGGTTTCAGAATCCTCGAGCGTCGTCGGCGATGCATCCAACGCTGGTTTTCCGAATTACGCCAACCCACGCGGGGCCGCGTCCAGCAGTACGTCCGTACTGGTTGTCTATGACAAGATCAGCTCCGCCACGACGTCGGATATCTATGGCCGGGTCTACGATCCGACGACCAACATCTATGGCGCCGAATTCGTCCTCATTTCGGGTGACGAGACCACCAATGCAGACATTGCCGTGCTGTCCAATGGCAACTACGTCATTGCTGCCGCCACCGATGCAACCGACGCCTTTATTTCCTACCGGATCGTGACCGCCGCAGGCGTTTCCGTGCTTGCTGCGACAATTGCGGTTGGCACCGATACCAACTCCGAATTTGAGCGTAGCGCGACAGTCACGGCCCTCACCGGTGGCGGATTTGTCATTGCTTGGGTCAATTTGGCAGGTGCTGACACTGATGTGAACTTTAAGGTTTTCGACAACCTTGGCGCGGAAACCGGATCGGGCACCATCACCAGTGACAACACAATCAACGATGACTTCAACGAACCCGTTGTGACCGGCCTCGCTGACGGCAGCTTTTTGATTGCCTATGATGATATCGCAGCTGGAGATGGTGTTGTCGCGCATTACAGCGCAGCGGGCGTGTTTTTGGGCCAGTTCGCTTTCGACGGGCTGGTGTCCAGCTTTGCGATCACCAGCCTTGCCGATGGCCGTTTTGCTGTGACTTACCTGAACGGCGAAGTCCAGATGCAGATCCTGGATACCCGCGATGCGGTCAATACGCAGGCGGGCTATACGCCGCAGGATTGGCAAATCGGCACGATAAATGACGATGTGTTTACGGTCTCGGGTGCGGCCGTATTCGTGCGGGGGCATACCGGCAATGACACGATCACCGAAGGGGTCGGAAACACCTCCATTTTTGGCGATGCAGGCGATGACCGGATCATCGTAACCTCGTCCATCGCGGGCGATGATTTCTTTGGCGGTGCAGGCAATGATACCATCGACTGGTCCGCTGTCGTTGATACCGATGTGGTTTTTGACCTGGCCCTTGGCACCGCCACCGACAATGGTGTTTTGATCGAAGATGTGGTCGGGTTCGAACATTTGATCGGCACTGCCAGCAATGACACAATCCTCGGCACCACTGGCAATAACAACCTGATCGGCGGCAATGGCAATGACAGCATCAACGGCGGGCTGGGGTCGGACACCATGTTTGGCGGGTCCGGCAATGATAATCTGACCGGCGGCGACGGCACTGATACGCTCAGCGGCGGATCGGGGGTCGACATTTTGATCGGCGGCACCGGCATTGACCTGCTGATCGGCGGCACCAATGGCGACACCTATATCGTTGATAACCCCAGCGATCAGATTATCGAGGCCGTGGGTCAGGGCGGTGACCGTGTGCTGGCCTCTGCGAACTATACGCTGGCTGCCGGCGCCGAAGTCGAGGTCATGCAGACGATTTCCGTTGGTAGCGTGACCGCGATCAACCTTATTGGAAATACGTTCGCGCAAAAACTGTTTGGCAATGCCGGGGCCAATCTGCTGGATGGCGGGTCTGGCGCAGCCGATACGTTGACCGGTTTTGGCGGCAATGACAGCTATATCGTGCGCAATGCGGCCTCGGTCATCGTCGAAGGCGTGGGCCAGGGCACCGCCGACCGGGTGTTGGCCGGGACCAGCTTTGTGCTGGCGGCCGATGATAATATTGAAGTGATGCAGACCGTCTCGACACTGGCAGCCACGGCGATCAACCTGACCGGGAACGCGCTGGGGCAGAGCTTCTTTGGCAATGCCGGGGTCAATCAGATTGATGGCCGCGAAGGGCAGGACACGATGACCGGCGGGTCCGGGGCCGACCGGTTTGTTTTTGCCACGGCAATCGCCACAACCAACGTTGATATCATTACTGATTTCGTGGCCGGACTGGACGAGATTCTGCTAGAGGGCGGGTTCTTTACCGGCATCGGCAACGGCGGGCTTGGGGCGTTCCGGTTCCATGCCGGGGCCAGCGGGCAGGCTACAACAGCCGATGTGCGGATCATCTACGAGACGGATAATGGCAATCTGTGGTATGATGCGGATGGCAATGGCGCAGGTGTCCGGGTGCTGTTCGGCGATCTGGCCGCCGGGCTGGGCGTGACGTTCAACGATTTCACGGTGTTTTAAGGCCGCTGGCCAGCCGGGCGCGTCACCCGGCTGGCTTTTTCTGCCGCAACAGCATGCATGCAGCGCTTAATGGAACGGCGCGTGCCCCATCGGCCAGCGGGACATCGTGGTTCCCGGCATAGACCAACAGCCGTTCGGCCGCACCAATATCTGCGGCGGCGATGTGAAACCCGCGGGACACTTTGGGCGCAGTGCTGCGCTTGACTTCGATGGCCCAGACAGCACCCCCCGGCAGTGTCAGGACAAGGTCCAGCTCGGCCCCAGCGGCTGACCGGTAAAAACTGGCCGCCGTGCCAATCGGGGCAGCGGCGATCAGGTTTTCAATGCAGAACCCTTCCCAACTGCCGCCAATAACGGGATGGCCCAACAGCCCCTCCAGACTATCGATCCCTAATAGGGCATGGGTCAGACCGGAATCGCGGACATAGATTTTCGGCGATTTGACCAGCCGTTTTCCGGCATTTGCGTGCCATGGCGGCAGACGGCGGACCAGCATCAGATCGACCAGCAGATCAAGGTAACGGGCCACCGATTGGCCCGAAATCCCCAACCCCGCCGCCAGCCGGGCCGCATTCAGCAGCCCGCCCTGGCTATGGGCCAGCATCGTCCAGAACCGGCGCAAAGTCGTGGCCGGAATGCGCAGCCCCATGGCGGGAATGTCACGCTCCAAATAGGTGCGAATGAAATCATCGCGCCATTTCAGGCTGGAACGGTTCGACCGGGCCAGAAAACTATCGGGAAACCCGCCGCGCAGCCACAGTTGATTCAGCTGTGCATCGCCGACCTCGGACAAATCAAACGGCGTCAATTCAATATAGGTCACGCGCCCGGCCAGCGAATCCGCCGATTGGCGCAACAAAAGGTCCGAGGCCGACCCCAGCAACAGGAACTGCCCGGTTCGAAACCCCTTGCGTCGGCGACTATCAATCTGGCCACGCAGGGTGCCAAAAAGGCCCGGCATAGCCTGCACTTCGTCCAGAATAACCAGCTTGCCGACCTGTTCATCCAGATACAGCTCCGGCAACTCAAGAATTTGCCGGTCCGCGGTGCGCTCCAGATCAAGATAGACAGAATCCCGAGACGCCGCAATCTCCTGCGCCAGCGTGGTTTTGCCCACTTGGCGGGGCCCTAACAGGACAACACCCGCCTGATCGGCAAGGGCCGACAGGACCAGTTCAGTATGGTGACGCTGTATCATAACATTGTAAATATGCTACCTGATAGTAGAATTGCAATGATAATTGTACGTGACGCTTGGTCCTTTCTGCGACTTACTTTTAATCTAAAAAAATGATATGCTCGGCTCAATCTCAGATACTTATCACATGGCGGTATTTTCAACCCAAAGGATAGCACATCATGCCCAGTGACGTTCAGATCAAAGATCCGGATACCCGCCTGCAAGGCCTCGATAATGTGGCGAGGGCGGCGCGCGAACTGGCCGACAGGCTACGGTCCGCCACAGTCAGCGTTGGCAGTTTTGCGGAAACCGAACTGGCCTTTGTGGTGAGCCTGGCCGAGGATATCCGCGACAAAACCATTTCGCCAGAACTGCTGAATGCCGCCCGCAAGGTGCCGGTCATCAATGCGCTGCGCGTCACCTCGCACCGGGTCGTCGATCTGGGGTTTGATGTGGTCGCAGTTGGGATCAAGGTTGGATCAGACAGCCTAGATGCGTTCCTCGACGTGCCACGCAAGCGGCGCAGCCTGGCGGCTTAGGCAACAAATTCGATCAACCCACTGATCTGCTGCTATATGCCTGCCTCATCTCACCCTGTTATGAGATGAGCGCGTGACGTCGCAGAGACCCTAGTCGCGAGATCAGAACTTCAACAAAATCAATGGCGATGCTTTGCCGTTACACCTGACGCAGAGTTTACACAGCCAAAGGGCTGTCTGCGATGGAACGCGAAGGGGATCAAGCTGGGCTGGTCGGCCCGGCCAATTCGAAAGCCGTGGCAGCGGGACTGGCGAATGCCGACTGGTATCGGACACCGGCGGGCCGCAAACTGCGCAAGGAACTGTTGAAACGTCCCGCCCCTTGCCCGTCGTTGCATACCGCTTGGCGCGAAATCATCCCGGCCTATCTTCTGGTCAATCAACTCCCACCTGGCGCAGGGGTCGCGGGGGGTGCGAAGCAGGCAGCAGAGAAGTACCCGCACCCTAGACCGGGATCATAACTGCCCGCTGATTGACGCCGGGCTGCATCGACATTAGTTTTGGCCCTAAGAGATCGATGAAAAAGGGCCGATGATGGGCGCTGCGGTCGATAAAACGCGCCGCCACGCCGGGCCGCGTTTTCAGTCCCGCACCTGATCGCGCCACAAGACGGGACCAAAGATGAGCCAGAGCGACATCTCGACCGTCCTGTCGGACTATCTGAAATCGGCGCAGGACGCGCGTCCGATGTATCGCAAGATTGCTGATGGACTTGCGTTGGCGCTGGGGTCCGGTCAGGCCACTTTACCAAGCGAGCGGATATTGTCCGATGCATTGGGCGTTAGCCGTGTCACCGTAAGGCGCGCTGTGGATGATCTGGTCGCCGACGGGCTTTTAGCCCGACGCAGGGGTGCCCGAACCGTTGCGGCGGGGCGGCTGGAAAAGGCGTTGGCGACATTGACCGGGTTTTCTGACGAGCTGCGTGGCAGGGGGATCGTGCCCGGTCAGGTCTGGCTTTCGCGCGAGGTGACGTTGCCAACCTCGGCGGAAGTGATGGCCCTGGGGTTGATTGCCGGGGCACGGGTGTTGCGGTTGGCGCGGGTCCGGCTGGCTAATGGCCAGCCGATCGCGGTCGAGCGCGCCTCTGTCCCGGAAACCATATTGTCGTCGGGCGAAATGGTGGACGAATCGCTCTATGGCGCCCTTGCACACCACGGCAGTGCTCCGGTCCGGGGGGTGCAGCGGATCCGGGCGGGCGTCATGGCCCGGGCCGATGCCGAATTGCTGCAACAAAGACCTGGTGCACCAATGCTGATCGTCGAGCGGCGCTGTTTTCGGGCCGACGGAATGGCGGTGGAATTCACCGAGACTCGCTACAATGGTGAAAGCTATGATTTCGTGACTGAATTACGGACCTGACAACAACTGGTTATCAACCTGTTGCAAACTGGTATTTGTCTGGTATTGTTTTCCAAGGTCAGTTGGGGGACACGGTGGCAGACCCGATTCTTGGATCATTGCGCGCCGGGCTGGTGGTCTCGTGCCAGCCGGTGCCGGGCAGTGCGCTGGACCGGCCGGAGATTGTCGCGGCCTTTGCCGAGGCAGCGCTGGATGGCGGCGCTGTCGGCCTGCGGATCGAAGGGCTGGACAACTTGCGGGCCGTACGGCGTGTGACGCGTGCGCCGGTAATCGGACTTATCAAGCGCGACCTGACTGACAGCCCGGTGCGGATTACGCCCTTGATACAGGACATTCAGGATCTTGTAGCGGCCGGGGCGGATATCATTGCCTTTGATGCGACCGACCGGGACAGGCCGGTGCCGGTCAGTGACCTGATCGCTGCAATCCGGCAGGCCGGGCGTCTGGCGATGGCCGATTGCGCGACACTGGCCGAAGGGCAGCACGCCGCAACACATGGCGCAGACCTGCTGGGCAGCACGATGTCAGGCTATACCGGCGGGCCGGTTCCTGCCTTGCCCGATCTGGAACTTGTGGCGGCTCTGGCGGCCTTGCATCCGTTTGTCATTGCCGAAGGGCGGTATCAGGCCCCGGCACAGGCGGCAGCGGCCATGGCGGCGGGGGCGGCGGCGGTGGTTGCGGGATCAGCGATTACCCGGCCCGAACACGTGACCGGCTGGTTTGTCGCCGCCATCACGGGGGCCCAGCATGGCTGAACCCGTCCTTGCCGTCGATCTGGGCGGAACCGTCACGCGGGTGGGGCTCGTCCAGGGCGGCGCGGTGCTGTACCGCGCCGAAACACGGACCGACCGTGCCGCAGGTCCGCTGCAGTGGGTCAGTCAAATGGCGTCTTTGGCCAGACCTTTCGTCGGACGCTATGGGCGCATCGGCGTTGCGGTGACGGGTCTGGTGCAGGGTGGTCAGTGGCGGGCGATGAACCCCGGTACCCTTGACTTGCCGCAGGGGTTTGACCTTGCCGGTGCCGTGCTGGCCAGTTTCGGGCAGGTTCCGGTGCTGGCTAATGATGCGCAGGCCGCTGCCTATGGCGAATGGCGTTTTGGGGCCGGGCAGGGAGCCGACATGGTGTTCCTGACCATTTCGACCGGCATTGGCGGCGGCATCGTTGCGGGTGGGCGGCTGTTAACCGGGCGTTCGGGCCTTGCCGGGCATTTCGGGCAGATGCTGTCCTTGCCCGATGACGACGGTCTGGGCCGGTTCGAGGATGGAGCGTCAGGGCAATGGATCGCGGCGCAGTCCGGGGTCGCCGATGCGCGGGCGGTCTTTGCCTTGCCCGCGGCGGCCCTGGTGATTGACCGCTCTGCCGCCCGCATCGCCCGGCTGGCCAGCAACCTGCAACTGGCGCTGGACCCCGCCCGCATCGTGATCGGCGGCGGCATCGGCCTTGCCCCCGGCTTTCTGCCCCGGATCGCAGCGCATCTGGATCACTTGCCTCATCTGACCCGCCCCACTCTAGTTCCCGCCGCCCTTGGCGCGGATGCGGGACTGATCGGAATTGCAGCCTTGACTGAAAACCACACCACCAACTGAAAGGATGAGACATGAGATTTTTCAAAGCAACGAGTGTAAGTCTGCTGGCGCTGATGGGCCAGAGCGCCCTTGCCGAAGTGACAGTTCTGGGCTGGCCGGGTGGCCCCGAGGAAACCGCGCTGCGCGCCGTGACCGAGATTTACAATGCGCAGGCCGATCTGGCCGATGACAACAAGGTCGAGCTGCTGTTCACCAGCCGTGACGGGTTTTTCGACAAGTTGCAGGTGGACCTTGCCGCTGGCACCGATGCCTTCGACATCAACCTGATCGCCACCTATTCAATCGGCCGCTATGCCCCCTTCATGGAACCGATCACCCTGTCGGATCAGGCGGGTGCAGTGTTCGGCGATACGGTCCTGTCCACGATGCAATTCGACGGTGCCCAATATGGCGTGCCAACTGACCTGTCGCTGCATTTCCTGTATTATCGGCAGGATCTGATTGACGCCCTGATGGCCGATGACGCGGCAAAAGCCCGCTATGCCGAGATTTCGCTGGAGCATCTGGGTACCGCGATGGAACCCAAGGCCCCCGCCGACTGGATGTGGGAGGATTTCGTCGCCACCGCGCTGTATTTCAGCCAGTCGGTCAACCCCGACAGCCCAACCCGCTATGGCACCGTGATCCAGATGAAGAACCTGCTGTTCAACATGATGGTGTTCCATTCCTGGCCGCGCAGCTATGGGGCTGACTGGACCGACGAGGCCGGGGCTGTGACCGTGGATAGCGAGGCTTACCGTACCGCGCTTGAGATGGCCAAGATGCTGTATGATCTGGGGGCCACCCCGCCCGACAGCACGTCCTATGAATATGCCGAAGCGAATGCTGCCTTTGCCGCAGGTCAGGTGGCCGCGATGATCCAGTGGAATGCCGCAGCGGGCGAATTGACCACGGCGCAACCCGCCACCGTCAGCATCGCCCCGCCTGCCGGACCCGAGGGCCGGTTCACCCATATCCACGGCCTTGGGCTGGGCCTGAATGCAGCGGCGGCGAACAAGGAGGGCGCGATTGCCTTTCTGCAGTGGCTGTCCACCGAGGAAGCGGCGTTGGCCTATGCCCGCGCCGGTGGTGCGCCGGGGCTTGCAGGCGATACCGTCGCCCAACTAGCGGCCGAGCGCCCGGATCTGGTGCAGGTCGGTGACTATGCCAGCACCTATGGCTTTGTGATGCGGGGGGCGACGTCAGCCAATGCCCTGTCGATCTATGAATTGCAGGCCAAGGAGTTTACCGGATTCTGGGCGGGCACGCAGGATCTGGACACGACGATGGCCAACACGGCGGCGGGCATGACCGAACTGCTGGCTGAATAAGACCAAAACCCGCGGTGGGTAACTGCCGGGGGCTTCAAAGGGGTGTGATGCTGGTAGGCGCGGCATACAGGCGGCAGAATGCGGTGCTGGCAGCGCCGCTGGTGCTGTTCCTGCTGGCGCTGCTAGGCTTTCCTGCGGTGATGAGCCTGATCTACGCCGCCTCGAAAGCGGATTTCGAAACCCTGATGTCGCCGGAATTTATTGGTCTGGCGAATTTTTCCACCGTCCTCACCGATCCCGACTTCTGGCAAGCCGCGTGGTTTTCCACCCGATTTGCCGTTGTCACGACGTTGGCGGAATGCGGATTGGGGTTGGCGCTGGCCGTGTTCCTCGCCCCGCTGATCCGGCACCATGGCTGGATGGTGGCCGTCCTGATCGCGCCGATCATGGTCGCCCCCGCAATGATGGGGTTGATGTACCGGCTGGTATTACATGAATTCGTCGGGCCACTGCCGCATTACCTTTACGCAATCTTTGGCTCTGCGCCGTCCTTCCTCGGCGTACGCAACCTGTTTGCCACCGTCGCAGTGATCGAGATTTTGCAGTGGACCCCTTTTGCCTTTCTGCTGTTCCTGACCGCCTACAACGCCCTGCCCGGTGACCTGCGCGAGGCGGCGGCGGTGGATGGCACAAGGCCTTGGCGGATGTTCTGGAAGATCGAATGGCCGCTGCTGTTGCCCACGGTTGGCATCGCGCTGTTTATCCGGTTCATTGACGGGTTCCGGGTGTTCGACAATATCTATGTGCTGGTCGGCCCCGGCCCCGGTGGTGTGACCACATCCATGTCGATCTATATCTACGAGGCGTTCTTTCGCGCAGGTGACATTGGCCGGGCGCTGGCGGCCGCGCTGATCCTGTTCGGCTTTGCCTTTGCAGCGGTCGCTTTGGCGCAGCGGTGGCAGCGATGATCGGGGCCTTGCGCTGGCTGGTATTCGGTGTCGCGGCATTGATCCTGAACTTTCCCCTGCTGGCAACGCTGGCCACCGCGTTCAAAACTCCGGCCGAGATTACCGCCAACCCGGGCCTATGGGTCCAATCCCCGACGCTGGCCAATTTCCAGACTGTCCTGACGGTCAGCGACCGGCTGAACGTCTGGCAGCACCTAGGCAACTCCTTGGTGGCGTCGCTGATCGGGGCGATCCTGCCGATTGTGATCTGCTTTCCCGTTGCCTGGGGCATGGCGCGGCGCGGGGTGGGGGCGCGTGTACTGTTCCCGCTGGTCATCAACCTGCGCGCCATGCCGCTGGTGATCTTTGCCATCCCCCTTTACGTCATGTTCCGCGCGTTGGGCCTGCTCGATACCCAACTGGGGCTGGGCCTGATCCTGGCCATCGTCAACACGCCGCTGGCGCTGCTGCTGTTGCTTCAGGCGGTGCGCGACCTGCCGCTGGAACTGGAAGAGGCGGCGCGGATGGACGGGGCCGGGCTGGGCCGGATCCTTCTGCGGATCGTCCTGCCGCTGTGCCGCCCCGCGATCATCACCACCTTCGTGTTCGGCTTTATCACTGCCTGGAACGAGTTTCTGTTCGGCCTGATGCTGACCACCCGCGACGCTGTGCCGATGACGGTGGGGGCGTCGTTCTTTTTCGCGGCCAGCGGCGGCGGCGTGCAATGGGGTGTGGCCGCGGCGGTGATCGTGGTGGCCGCCTTGCCGCCGCTGCTGCTGGGACTGGTGCTGTACCGCCGGATCAGCGGGTCGATGGTGGCGGGGGCGGTCAAGGGATAGGTGATGGCAGTCATTGAACTGAACGGTGTGGGCAAGACGTTTGCGGGGACCGAAGTGATCCGGGATGTGTCACTGCGAATCGAGGATGGTGAGTTCTGCGTGTTTGTCGGCCCTTCGGGTTGCGGGAAATCCACTTTGCTGCGCCTGATTGCCGGGCTGGAGGATGTGACGGCGGGCCGGATAGTAATCGGCGGGCGGGATGTCACTGCGCTGGAACCTTACGCCCGTGGCTTGTCGATGGTGTTTCAAAGCTATGCTCTGTATCCGCACATGACGGTGCGCGACAACATCGCCTTTGCCCTGCGCACCGCCCGGTTGCCCGAGAAAGAGGTCGCAGCAAAAGTGGCCGAGGCGGCGCGGATGCTGCAACTGGACGCCTACCTTGACCGAAAGCCGGCCGCATTGTCAGGCGGGCAACGACAAAGGGTCGCCATTGGCCGGGCCATCGTGCGCCAGCCACAGGCGTTTTTGTTTGATGAACCGCTGTCCAACCTGGATGCTGCCCTTCGGTCTGATACCAGACACGAGATTGCGCGTCTGCACCGCCAACTGGCCGCCACAATGATTTATGTCACCCACGATCAGGTCGAGGCGATGACATTGGCAGACCGGATCGTTGTGCTGCAGGCCGGGCAAATCATGCAAGTGGGCACGCCCCGTGATCTGTATGAACGGCCCGCCAACCTGTTCGTGGCACAATTCATCGGCAGCCCCCGGATGAACCTGATCCCGGGGAATGCTATCGGCGAAGAGACTGCCCAGATTGGCGTGCGGCCGGAACATCTGCGCATAGTCCCGTCCGGTACGGGCCGGATCAAAGGCCGGGTCGAGTTTGCGGAATACCTTGGGGCTGATGCAAATGTCATACTAGATTGTGGCGCAGCAGGCCGGTTATCCATGCGTCTGTCCGGGCAGGCGTTGCCCGGGGAAAAGGCAGTCATTGATCTGGATTGGAATACCGATCTGACTCATCGCTTTGACACTGCGGGTCTGCGCATACTATCGGTCAAAACATGACCGGCCGCAGTTTTTTGTGTATAATTTCTGTGCGGCCGCGCAGCCGGTTAGCTGAAATTGGTCCAAGAGCTTGCTGTTGACGATCTCCGTTGACGAACCGGTAATCTGCAGGGAAACATAAGCTTCGGGCCGCTTGATGGTCAGTGCAGGGGTGGGCGAGGAAAGTTTGGACAGGCTGGGAAATTGGACAACAAGGGCGGGATTGGTGGGCAGAAAATGAACCTGGTGGCAAAGGTCGCCAAACCGCACAGTGTCCTGTCGCGACTGTTACAGCGCAGACTAGCAGTGATTGGCCTTGTGTTGATCCTATTGGTGGTGCTGGGCGCGGTTTTTGCTCCGTTTCTGGTAGGGTATGCGCCAAACGAGCAGTTGTTCGACGGGCTGACAATCGAGGGCGCGCCGATGCCGCCCGGCGGGGATTACATGCTAGGCACCGACCTGTTGGGCCGCGATTTGTGGTCGCGCATTCTGTATGGTGCGCGCACCTCCTTGATGATCGGGATCGTGGCCAATGGGCTCGCGCTGACCATCGGCACTATCGTCGGGATCACCGCCGGTTATTTCCGGGGCTGGATCGGGGCCGCGCTGATGCGCTTTACCGATCTGATGATGGCATTTCCGGCCTTGCTGCTGGCGATCTGTCTGGCGGCGATTTTCCAGCCGTCGCTGTGGATCGTGGCTTTGGTGATTGCGCTGGTGAACTGGGTGCAGACGGCGCGGGTGATTTATGCCGAAACTTCGGCGCTGGCGACACGGGATTTCGTGGCCGCCGCCCGGACCTTGGGTGCAGGGCATGGCCGTATTCTGTGGGTGCATATCCTGCCGCACCTTTTGCCCACGATCATTGTCTGGGGGACGCTGGGGATTTCGACCACTGTTCTGCTTGAGGCGACGCTGAGTTTTCTGGGCATCGGGGTGCAGCCGCCAACACCCAGCTGGGGCAATATCATCTTTGAAAACCAGACCTATTTTCAGGCCGCCCCCTGGCTGGTGTTCTTTCCCGGGCTGGCGATCCTGCTGCTGGCGCTGGCGTTCAATCTGGTGGGCGATGCGCTGCGCGATGTGCTGGACCCGTTGCAGCGGGGGCGGGGCTGATGCTGGCCTATCTTGCCCGCCGATTGCTGGCATCCGCACTGATCCTGCTCGGGGTCAGTTTCATCACCTATTTCCTGCTGTTCGTCCTGCCCGCCGATCCGGTGCGCCAGATTGCGGGCCGGTCGGCCACCGCCGAAACCGTGCAGAATATCCGTGAACAATTGGGCCTCGATCAGCCGTTTGTCGTGCAATATGCCCGCTATCTGGGCAACCTGGTGCAGGGCGATCTGGGGCGGTCGTATCTGCAACGGACGCAAGTTTCGGAATTGATCTGGTCGCGCCTGCCCGCGACGTTGCTGTTGATGCTGGGGTCGATTGTCGCCGAGTTGGTGATCGGGCTGAGCATGGGGGTCATCGCCGCGCTGCGCCGCAATTCAGGCACCGACCAGACCCTGATGATTGCCAGTTTCGTCGGCGTATCCGCCCCGCAATTCGTGGTGGGGCTGTTGCTGCTGTATATCTTTGCGGTGCAGTTGCAGTGGTTTCCCATCGGCGGCTATGGCACATTCGCGCATCTGGTCTTGCCATCCCTGACCATGGGGATATTGGGCGCGGGTTGGTATGCGCGGATGATGCGCTCCTCGATGATCGAGGTCATGCAGGCCGATTTCATCCGCACGGCGCGGGCCAAGGGGATCGGGCGAGCCAGGGTCATCCTGCGCCATGCCCTGCCCAATGCGATTCTGCCGATCATCGCGATGATCGGGATCGACATCGGCATCTTCATGGGCGGGATCGTGGTTGTGGAATCCGTTTTCGGCTGGCCCGGCATTGGGCAACTGGCCTGGCAGGCGATCCAGCGCGTTGATATTCCGATCATCATGGGGGTGACGCTGGTCTCGGCTGTCGCTATCGTTCTGGGCAATCTGCTGGCCGATCTGGTGGCACCCTTGATCGACCCGCGCATCAAATTACGTTGAAAATCAAACCACTGACATGGAGAGTGACAATGAAAAGACTGCTTGCAACCACCGCCCTGACCCTTGCTTTGGCCCTGCCCGCGCTGGCGCAGGAAACCCTTGACCCCAACGCCACCCCCGGCGGGTCGATTGTGGTGACCTACAAGGATGACGTGGCCACGCTGGACCCTGCCATTGGCTATGACTGGCAGAACTGGTCGATGATCAAGTCGCTGTATGACGGGCTGATGGATTATGAACCGGGCACCACGACGCTGCGCCCCGGTCTGGCCGAAAGCTATGAACTGTCCGCCGATGGACTGACCTATACGTTTCATCTGCGCCCCGGTGTGCTGTTCAGCAATGGGCGCGAAATGGTGGCCGATGATGTGCTGTATTCGCTGAACCGCGTCACCACCCCCGCCACCCAATCCCCCGCCGCCGGGTTCTTTGGCTCTATCGCCGGATTTGCCGGGATGATGGACGGCAGCGCCACTTCGCTGTCCGGCATTACCGTGGTGGACCCGCTGACCGTGCAGATCACCCTGTCCCGCCCCGATGCGACGTTCCTGCATGTCATGGCGCTGAACTTTGCCAGCGTTGTCGCGCGTGAGGGGGTCGAGGCGGCGGGTGAGGATTTCGGCAAAATGCCGATGGGGACCGGGGCCTATACTTTGGCCGAATGGACGATTGGCCAGCGGCTGGTGTTCGCCAAGAACCCGAATTACTGGCGCGAAGGGTTGCCTTACCTGGACCAGATCACATTCGAGGTTGGTCAGGAACCCATCGTTGCTCTGCTGCGTCTGCAAAGCGGCGAAGTTGATGTGCCCGGCGATGGCATCCCGCCCGCCAAGTTTACCGAAGTCATGGCTGATCCGGTTCAGGCCGCCGAAGTGGTGGTCGGCGGGCAATTGCACACGGGGTATATCACTCTGAACGTCGGCATGGCCCCGTTTGACAATGTGGCGGTGCGTCAGGCCGTGAACATGGCGATCAACAAGGACCGGATCGTGCAGATCATCAATGGCCGCGCCGTGCCCGCGACCCAGCCGCTGCCGCCGTCGATGCCGGGCTATACCCCGGACTACGCGGGCTATGCCTATGATCCCGCCGCCGCCAAGGCGATGCTGGCCGAAGCTGGCTTTCCCGATGGGTTCGAAACGGAGTTGTTCGTGATGAACACCGATCCCAACCCGCGGATTGCCCAAGCCATTCAGCAGGATTTGGCCGAGATCGGGATTACCGCCACTATCCAATCCCTTGCAGCGGCCAATGTGATCGAGGCGGGCGGTGCTGGCACGGCTCCAATGATCTGGTCCGGCGGCATGGGCTGGATCGCCGACTTCCCCGATCCGTCCAACTTTTACGGTCCCATTTTGGGCTGCGCGGGTGCGGCAGAGGGCGGCTGGAACTGGTCCAAATATTGCAACGCCGATCTGGACGCGATGGCGATGCAGGCCGACAGCATGACCGACCCCGCCATGGTCGCCGACCGGATGGCGTTGTGGTCCACGATCTACACCAAGGTGATGGAGGATGCGCCCTGGGTGCCTGTGTTCAACGAACAGCGCTACACGATGCGGTCGCCCCGGATGGGCGGCGATGATGCGTTGTATGTTGATCCGGTGTCGATCCCGGTCAATTACGACTACGTCTATGTGACCGAGTAACCCCATGTGCAAAGCCTGTGATTACACCATTCACGGGGCTCAACACCATTTCGGCTGGGACAATGTCAATGTCCCGGCCGAACGGGTCGCCCCCGGATCAACGATCCTGTTTCACTGCCACGATTCCTCGGCGGGCCAGCTTGGCCCGTCGTCGACCCTCGCCGATGTAACAGCCTTGGATTTCGGCAAAATCAACCCGGTGTCCGGCCCGATCTATATCGAAGGCGCGGAACCCGGCGATGCGGTCAAGGTGACGATTGACAGTTTCGCGCCGCGACAGGTCAACGGGGCTGGCTGGGGCTGGACCGCCAATATCCCCGGCTTTGGTCTGTTGGCCGATCAGTTCACCGACCCAGCGCTGCATGTCTGGAAATATGACGTGGGCACGATGGCCCGCGCCATGTTCGGAACCCATGGCGCGGTCCCGCTGAAACCATTCGCTGGCACCATCGGCAACGCCCCCGCCGCCCCCGGCCTGCACTCCATCGTCCCGCCGCGCCGGGTGGGCGGAAACCTCGATATCCGGGATTTATCTGCCGGAACAGTGCTGTATCTGCCTGTGGAGGTCGCGGGTGCGTTGTTCAGTGTCGGTGACACCCATGCGGCACAGGGGGATGGAGAGGTTTGCGGCACAGCGATTGAATCGCCGATGGATGTGGTGCTGACTCTCGATCTGGTCAAAGCGGCGCATCTGAAAACGCCACGCTTCACCACCGCTGGCCCGGTGACATCGCATCTGGATGCCAAGGGGTACGAGGCGACCACGGGCATCGGCCCTGATCTGATGACCGCGTCCCGCGATGCCGTGGCCAACATGATCGACTTTCTGTGTGCCACGCGGGGCCTCGCTGCGGTCGATGCCTATATGCTGTGTTCGGTCTGCGGCGATTTGCGGATATCCGAAGTGGTGGATATGCCCAATTGGGTGGTCAGTTTCTATTTCCCGCGTTGCGTCTTTGAATGACCGACGGCGCAGTCCTGTCGGTCAAAGGGCTGTGCCTGTCGGCGAAAGCCGAGGGCGGGTTGCTGCCCCTGGTGCAAGACCTGAGCTTTGATCTGGCCAAGGGCGAAACCCTCGCCATTGCCGGTGAATCCGGCTCGGGCAAGTCGATCACCGCGCTGGCGATCATGGGCCTGCTGCCCGGCGCAGTCAGGGTGACGGGCGGCACCATCAGCTTGGGCGACACCGACCTGACGCGCGCGCCCGAGGATCAGTTGCGCCGCATCCGGGGTGACCGGATTGCGATGATCTTTCAGGAACCGATGACCAGCCTGAACCCGATCATGACCGTGGGCACGCAACTGACCGAGGCGATCCGGGCGCATGAACCCATGTCCCGCGCACGGGCCCGCGCCACTGCACTGAAAGCCCTGCAACAGGTCCGCCTGTCGCAACTCGAACGGCGGCTGACCCAGTACCCGCACGAGCTGTCCGGCGGGATGCGGCAGCGTGTCATGATCGCCATGGCGCTAGCCCTGCGCCCCGAAGTGCTGATTGCCGATGAACCCACAACCGCGCTGGATGTGACCGTGCAGCGTGAGGTGCTCGACCTGTTGCGCGACCTGCAACACGACCTTGGCACCGCGATCATCCTGATCACGCATGACATGGGCGTTGTCGCCGAAATGGCCGACAGGGTAATCGTGATGCGCGACGGCCAAATGGTCGAGGCCGCGCCAGTGGCCGACCTGTTTGTGGCGCCCAAGGCCGACTACACAAAAGCCCTGCTCGCCGCCGTGCCGCGACTGGGCCAGCGCGGCGACAGTGCGCCAGTCAACACGGCTCCCCTCGCCCGGATCACCGATCTGCGTGTCGGCTATGACATCCGGGGCGGGGTGCTGAACCGGGTCACCCAACGGTTGCATGCTGTGGCAGGGGTCAGCTTTGACATTCGCACGGGCGAAACGCTGGCGCTGGTTGGCGAATCCGGTTGCGGCAAATCCACCATCGCGCGGGCCATGGTCGGGCTCGTGCCGCATCAGGGCCAGATCGAAATCGGCGGGCAAACCCTTGGCCCCCTGACCAAGACTACCCAACTGGACCTGTCGCGCAAGGTGCAAATGATCTTTCAGGACCCGATGGCCGCCCTTGATCCGCGCCAGAAGGTGGCCGACCTGCTGGCCGAACCGCTGCTCATCCACAATCTGCCCAGATCGCGGACCCACTCTGCCGCCCTGCTGCAAAAGGTCGGCCTGCTGCCCGAACACCTTGACCGTTACCCGCATGAATTTTCCGGCGGACAGCGCCAGCGGCTCTGCATCGCCCGAGCCCTTGTGCTTAACCCGGCGCTGATCGTCGCGGACGAGGCGGTGTCGGCGCTGGATGTGTCGGTGCAGGCCCGCGTGCTGGACCTGCTCCGCGCGCTGAAAACTGAATTCAACATCGCCCTGCTGTTCATCAGCCATGACATGGCTGTGGTCGAAAGCATCGCCGACCGGGTGGCGGTGATGTATCTGGGGCAAATCGTGGAAATCGGCACGCGGGCCCAGGTGTTTGGCAATCCGCAGCACGCCTATACAAGGCGCTTGCTGGATGCAGTGCCGGTCCCCGACCCAAGCCATCAACGCCCTGCCACACCACGGCTGACGGGCGAGGTGCCAAGCCCGGTCTATCCCCTCGGCGTGCGCCCCCCGACTGCGGTGCTGCGGGATGCAGGGGCGGGGCATCTGGTGGCGGTTGGCTGACGCCACGGCGCGCCTGTCAGGTCAACCGCCCGCGCGAGGTGACGGCGGCGGCCTCGATGACTGCACCACCGCGTATCAGATAGACCATGTCGAACAGGTTAGTTACGACGCAGGCGTGGTTGGGGATGACACGGACGACCTCGCCGATCACGGGCTTGCGGGTGCAGGCCGACAGGTCAACTGCGGCGTGTTCTTCGCTCAGCGTCGTGATGATCGCGTCAGGATAGCCAAGGATATGACCATGGCCGGGCAAGGGGCACAGGTCGGCGGCCAGCGCCTTGGACCCGGCATCCAGCACGCCGCGGGTGTCGGTCGGGCGGCTGACCACGGTGGTCAATACGGTCAGGGCACAATCCGCAAATGTCCCGTGCCCGAAGGCCACCTGCATCCGGTCGCTGTAGATATAGGTGCCGGGGCGGTATTCCGTGGCGCAGCGGAGTTGTTTGGCGTGGAACAAGTCGGGGGTGCCGCCAGAGGAGATGACTTCGGCGGACAGACCCACATCGTTCAGGAGCGCGACTGTTTGCGCCAGCCAGTTGTCGGATGCCATCTGCCCGCCACGCGGCGGATAGGTCATCAGGCCCGCAAAAGTCAGCCCGGGGGCGCGAGTAATCGCCTGGGCCAGTTCCACCGCCTGCTGCGGCATGGGCACGCCACAGCGCCCGGCCCCGGTATCACATTCGACCAACACCCGCAGGGGGTGCGCCGGGTCGGTGAACCGTGCCGCATAGCCAGTGATCGTGGTCCGGCTGTCCGCCGTGACCGACAGGGTGACGCGGCTGTGCAAGGCGTGAAGCCGGTCGAGTTTGGCGGAGCCGATGATGTTGTAGGGCAGGAAGATATCGGTCAGGCCGCCATCGGCCATCGCCTCGGCCTCGCCCAGTTTTTGGCAAGTGATACCAATGGCCCCAAGCGCCATTTGCTGGCGGGCAAAGCCGGGCAGTTTATGGGTCTTGACATGTGGGCGCAGCCGCAGACCCGCCTGATCCATGTAATCCTGCGTGCGGCGCAGGTTCGCATCAACCTTGGTCAGGTCAATGACGACGCAGGGGGTATCAAGGTCCTCGATCTGCATGGCCTGTCCTTTCAGGTGATCCCGTCGAGAAACGGCAGATTGCCCGCCATCAGCCCGGCGTCCACCGTCAGCGTGGTCCCGGTGATACCGCTGGCGAGGGGGGAGGCGAGGAACAGCACCGCATTCGCCACCTCGTCGGTCGTGACAATCCGGCCCAGCGGATATAAGGCGCTGAGCTTGGTCAAGATGCCCGGATCGGCCTGCAACCGAACATCCCAGGCATGGGTGCGGATTGAGGCAGGAATGACGGCATTGGCGCGCAGGCCGTGCGGCCCTTCTTCCACAGCAATTGACCGCATCCATGACAGGGTTGCTGCCTTTGCCGCCGAATAAGCGGGGTTGCCGAAATGGGCGACGGCGTTGACCGAGGAGACAAAGACCATCGCCGCCCCGGGGCGCTGCCGCATGGCGGGGATGAAGGCGCGGGATAGCAGGGCCGCTCCGCTGAAATTGCCGTTAACTTCGGCAAACAAGGCATCCGGCGACAGCCGGTCAATGGTTTCGGCAAGTGTCCAGCCTGCGTTGGAGATGAAGACATCGGGCAGACCTTCGGACAGGATCGCCACGGCTGCGGCCTCGGTCGCCGTCCGGTCGCAGAGGTCGAAATAGTACCGCGTTGTGATATGCGCGGCGGTCAGATCGGCCCCGGGCAAGTTGCAGGCGACCACAACCGCCCCGGCAGCGGCAAAGCGGGCGGTCAGGGTACGGCCCAGCCCGCCGCCTGCGCCGGTGATGACCACGCGTTTGCCGGTGAAATCCATCAAGTTTCCCCTGTCAATGGGCGGCCATAGACGGGCGTCGGAATACCCTCCATCCGCGCCTTGATCTGCAAGGCCACAAAGCGCGAATAGAACCGCGACAGGGCAAGGTTTCCGCCGTGAAACCATAGCCCTTCCTGCGCCGTTGGTTTCCACATGTTGCGCAATTCGCCCAGCCACGGCCCCGGATCGCCGCGCACCCCGGACCCCAGCCCCCAGCACGGGCCAACCGCGTCGGCGACGTCGCGCGATACGATCCCGGCGACAGCCTCGTTCATCGACTGATAGCCGGTGCAGGCCACGATGACATCGGCTGGAACGTCGCGCCCGCTGGACAGGCGCAGGCCGGTGGGGGTGATGCTGTCCACCGCATCGCCGGAAATGACGGCGATTTGGCCCCCGGCGATCAGATCCGATGCCCCCACGTCGATGTAATAGCCGGACGCGGTGCGCAGCGCCTTCATCATCTGCCCGCTGTCATCCTCACCAAAGTCCAGAGCAAATCCAGAGGCAACAAGGCGGTCATAAAACGTAGCATCCTGCGCCCGGATTGTGCGATACAGTGCCTGCTGGCCTGCGGTGAACAGCGCATAGGGCGTGGCAGCGCCGATCATGTCGGCCTTGTCCACGGTGATGCCCTTGGCAACCGCAGCCTCGGAATACAACTCGAACCCCAGTTCCATCAGGGTTTCAGACCGGACCACCGTTGTCGGCGTGCGCTGGATCATCGTTACATCCGCCCCGGCCTCCCACAGGTCCACGGCGACATCATGGGCGGAACTGGCGGCACCGATTACCACGCAGCGTTTGCCTGCATGGTCCGCGCTGCCGGAATAGGCACTGGAATGCAGGATTTCACCGCCGAACGTTTCCACCCCCGGCCAGTCGATCCCGCGCGGCGGGCCATAGGCGCCGGTGGCAAAGACCAGTTGCGTGGGCATCAGGGTGACGGGCGTGCCCGCGTGATCCACCTGCACCGTCCAGCGCGCGCCGTCATACTGCGCGGCGGTGACGGTAGAGCGGGTCCAGATATCCAGCTCGAACAGGCTGGCATAGGCCTCAAGCCAGTCGCCCATCTTATCCTTGGGGGTAAAGACCGGCCAGGTTTCGGGGAAGGGCAGGTAGGGCATGTGGTCATACCAGACCGGATCATGCAGCACGAGGCTGCGGTAGCGGTTGCGCCAACTGTCGCCGGCGCGGGCGTTTTTTTCGATAATCAGGAATGGCACCCCCAGCGCCCGTAACCTTGCGCCCAAGGCCAGCCCGCCCTGACCACCGCCGATAATCAGGCAATAGGGCTGATCTTCGTGGCCGATCCGGTCAATCTGGTCCTGCCGCGCCTCGGCCCAGGTTAGCCGGTTGCGGTTTGCGCCATGTTTGACCCCCATCGGGCGGCGCAGGCCTTTGGCTTCCTCAAAGCCTTTCAGATCACGCAAGCTGGTCAACAGGGTGTGGCAGAGCCCGTCGCGCAGGGTGACGCGGCCTTCGCCCCAGCCAGTGGCGGTTTCGAAAGTGATCCACGTAGTCTCGCCTTCTGCCGCGCTGTCAATCTGCCAGTTGGTGGGCTGAACCGTTGTCAAGGTGGCAACCAACATGTCGGCAATCTGACCGCGACCCTCCAGCGTGATGATGTTCCAGCCGAAGGTCAGCAGGTCGCGCCAGTAGCAATCGGGCACAAACAGCGCCGCCACAGCGTCAGGATCACCGCCTTGCAAGGCCGCGTCAAAGGCGGTCAGCCAGTTTGCGATTTGGACAGTCATCTAATCGCCCAGCGGTTCAAGCATCGCCCCCTGTCGCTGCGACAGCACGTTGTATTTGATCCGCCGCAGGTTCTCGCGCGCAACCGGGCCGAGCTGATAGCCCGTGGCCGCAGCCATCAGGTCCATGATCGCCAGAAACGCAAAGCGCGAGGCGGAGGGGGTCAGAGTATCAGGGGTTTCCTCGATCTGCACCGTCAGGGCGATGTCGGCAATATCAGCCAACTCGCTGCCCGGGGCGGTGATGGCCACTGTGCGGATGCGGGCGGATTTCACCAGATTGACGGTCTCGATCACCTCGCGCGTCCGGCCCGTGGCGGAAATGACGATAAACACGTCCCCGGCGCGGAATGTGGCCGCTGTCATGCCGGCCAGAAAATGGTCCTTTAGCGCCGTGATCGGCACGCCGTAGCGGAACAGGCGGTGCTGCATTTCCTCGGCCAGCGAGGAAGATGAGCCACCCAGCCCAAAGGCCGCAACCCTGTAGGCGCTGGCGATGACCTCGGCCGCCTGCGTCACCAGATCCGGGCTGACCTGCCGCTCGACCTCGCGCAGCGCCCGGTGCGCCTCGTCCAGGATCGAGCCCCAGTAATGCGGCACGGTCCCGGCGGCGGTCTGCCCCCGCGCATCATTGGCGGCCAGATACACCTGCCCCACCACCAGGCTTCGGGCCAGCTGCAGCTTGAAATCGCGCACGCCGTCACAGCCGATGGCGCGGCAAAACCGGGTGACCGTGGGCTGGCTGACGCCCGCACGCAAGGCAATGACGGCGTTGGACGCATCGACCGCCATCTGCACATCGGACAACACGGCATCGGCGACCGCCTGTTCGGCAGGGCGCATCCGGTCATAGCCGTCCTTGATCTGGGCGATGATGTCTGGGACCGGCTTTGGATCAGCCGTACGAGGAGGCATTATTTGTACCTTGCCGGTTCTGGCCATGTCATCCCCCATCGGCTTCAGTCATGATTCTGTCGGACTATAGTGCGTCGGTCAAGTCTATGTAGGAAACTCACATGGAAATTTGGAAACTATCGTTTAAAACGTCTAATTGTCTCGCTGAGTCTCGGATTTTCTTGACAGATTTGTAAGTCAGTCACACAGTCGACTGAACCTGAATCGCGGTGGGCGAAGGGCCGGTTTCGACTGGCAGGAGGCGGTAAGCGGGCATGACTACGAAAGCCATTGCACCAGTAAAACTGACGGTCCGCGCTGCGGGCATGTCTTACGCCGACCTGAACGCGCTGGACGACTGCTCGCTGGATGTGGCCCCCAACACCATCGTCTCTATTGTCGGCCCCTCGGGCTGTGGCAAGACCACGCTCCTTTGGGCGATGTCGGGCCTGCACCGGTTGTCGCGCGGCGATATCCTGCTGGACGGCAAGGCCATCACCGGCCCGCACCCCGAGATCGGGCTGGTGTTTCAAGAGGCGAACCTGCTGCCTTGGCGCAACCTGATCGACAACATCCTGTTCCCGTTCGAGATCAAGAAAAAAAACCCGGATCGGGCGTGGATCGACCATCTGCTGGACCGTTGCGAACTGCGGGGGTTCGAGAGGCATTTTCCCCGGCAACTATCGGGCGGGATGCAGCAACGCGCGTCGATTGTCCGTGCGCTGTCCTTGCGCCCTTCGGTGCTGCTGATGGATGAACCGTTCGGCGCCTTGGATGCCTTCACCCGCGAGGAAATGAACCGACTGGTCGAAGAGATCTGGCTCGAAACCCGCACCACCATCGTCTTCATCACCCATTCGATCGAAGAGGCGATTTTCCTGTCCGACCGGGTGATCGTGCTGACCAAACGGCCCGGGCGGGTGCAATCGGATTACGCGGTGCCCTTTGCCCGGCCGCGCAGCATTGAGGTGATGGCAAGCAGGCCGGTGTTCGACATGACCAACCGGATCAAGGCCGATATCTACGGCATCAGGCCTGTCGCACAGGCAGCGGAGTAGCGGCATGGCAGGCAACACACCCGGGCTGTCGAACATGTCAGCCGTCGCGGCGGGCAGCGGCGCGCGCACACGGGCCGAGATTGTGGCAATCATCCTGACCGCCGTCATCGTCATCAGCCTGATCGAGGCGGCGCTGGTCTGGTTCGAGGTCAAGGAATACATCCTGCCCCGCCCCTCTGCCGTGGCCGCCGCACTGGTCAAAGAGTTCCCGCTGCTGTTGCCACATCTGGGGCATACCTTGGTCGAACTGTTCGGCGGCTTTGCCATTGGCGCATCGGTTGGCCTGATCCTGGCCGCCGTCATCACGCAGTTTCCCTTCGCCGAAAAGATCATCGCGCCCTATATCCTGATCCTTGTCACCACGCCGATGCTGGCGCTGGTGCCGCTGTTGATCTTGCGGTTCGGCTTTGGCTATGAGCCACGGATCATTGCCGTGGCGCTGGCGTCCGGGCCAATGGTGATGATCAACGCCGCCACCGGGTTCCGGCGGACTGACAGTGCAAAGATTGCACTGGCGCGGTCTTATGGCGCGACCACGCTGCAAATCTTCTGGAAAATCCGTGCCCCGATGGCAATGCCGATGATCCTCGTTGGCCTGATGATCGGCGCGATATTCGGCCTGCTGACGGCGGTGGGCGCAGAAATGGTCGGTGGCGGATTTGGGCTGGGCAATCGCCTGACCACCTATTCATCAATGATAAACATGGCCGAGTTTTTTGCGGTGATCGTGATCCTCTCGACCCTTGGCATCCTGATTTACGTGTTCTTTTTTCTCGTCGGCAAGAAATGGGCAAGCTGGGAAGCGTGAGGCCGCAATCCCGGCGCAACACCAAACCAACAGATAGGGAGTATTGGGAATGACATTGATTACAACAGGGCTCAGCCGCAGACGGCTGTTGCAGGTGAGTGCGGGCGGCGTGGCCGCGATGGGGCTGGGTCTGCGCCCGGCGCTGGCCGCGCCCTATGACCGCGCATTTACATGGATCAGCCCGCGCGGCACGCTGGAGGTGCTGGATGATTACGGCTTCTGGGTCGCCAAGAAGATGGGCTATTTCGGCGACCTGAACGTGGACATGCAGCCCGGCCCGTCGGACGGCACGGCCACGGTGAAGTTCGTCGATGTCGGACAGGCCGACATGGGCTTTCCATCACCCGGCGTGTTCTCGTTCGGGCTGTCCGAGGGGATGGCGCTGAAATCGGTGTTCCACATGGGGGCCCGCGATACCTTCTCGCTCGCCTTCCGCAAGGGCGAGGGCCCGGCGGATATCAAGGGGATCGAGGGCAAGACCATCCTGTTGGGCTCTGCCGCATGGCAACCCATCGTCGACCCGATGTTGGCCGCACAGGGCGTCGATATCTCGACCATCACCTATGTGGAAGCGGGCTGGCCGACCTGGGGCACCGCCTTGGCAGGTGGTCAGGGCGATGCGGCGCTGGCCTGGGAGGGGTTGCGCGCCGAATGGATCGCGACCGGGCTGGAGTTTGAATATTGGCTGGGGGTGCAGAACTCTCCCCTGCCCGCCAACACCTTTGTCATCCGCGCCGCCGATCTGGACGACGCCGATAAGGTGGCTTTCCTTGAGCAATACTTGCGCGGCTGGGCCATGGGGCTGGAGTTTGCCGAACATAACCCGCGTGCGGCGGTGCAGGCGGTGTTCGAGCAATTCCCGACGCTGGCCACAAACATCGGCCCAGCGCTGGGGACCACGTCGATCCTGCAACAGATGAACGTATTCCGGGGCGACTGGGACAAACGGCAGGGCTGGGGCTGGCACGATATGTCCAGCTGGCAGACCTTCTTTGATCTGTCGGCGCAGGTTGGCCAGAACCCGAACCCGCTGCAAGCGGCCGATGTCTGCTCCAACGTGCTGATTCCGGGGGTCAATACCTTTGATCTGGAAAGGGTCAAAGCCGATGCCGCCGCCGCCGAACTGACCGAAGAGATGGCGGCCGTCGATGTTGAGGCGATCCGGGCCACGATGTTCGATCAGGCGATTTGAAAATACGCGTGGGTTTCACCCATCCACCGTAGGGTGGGTGAAACCCACGCGTCATGCCTAAAATGGGGGGACATCATGGCCGCACCGATCAAGGTTCTTGTCGTAGGCTTGGGCAATATGGGCGCGTCCCATGCCAGCGCCTATCACCGCAATCCCGGGTTCCAGATTGTCGGGCTGTGTTCGCGCACGATCAAATCCAAGACCATCCCGGCAGAACTGGCAGGCTATCCCCTGTATGAACATTTCGAGACGGCGCTGGCGACCCTGAAACCGGACGCCGTATCAATCAACACATGGCCCAACACCCACGCTGACTACGCGATCAAGGCGATGGAAGCCGGTGCGCATGTGTTCATGGAAAAACCCATCGCCACCAATAACGAAGATGCGGTGAGGGTCGTCAAAACCGCCCGCCGCCTGAACCGCAAGCTGGTGCTGGGCTATATCCTGCGGGTGCATCCAAGCTGGATCAAGTTCATCGAGATCGGCCAGACGCTTGGCAAACCGCTGGTCATGCGGATGAACCTGAACCAGCAATCATCGGGTGCCGCCTGGCACTGGCACAAGAACCTCATCGACAGCCTGATCCCCATCGTCGATTGCGGCGTGCATTATGTCGATGTGATGTGCCAGTTGACCAACGCAAAACCCGTCCGGGTGCATGGCATCGGCGCGGCGCTGTGGGGCGAGGCGGAGAAACAGAATTACGGCCACCTGCATGTGACCTTCGATGACGGCTCGGTCGGCTGGTACGAGGCCGGGTGGGGCCCGATGATGTCGGAAACCGCGTTTTTCGTGAAGGATGTGGTGGGGCCGAAGGGGTCGGTGTCTTTGGTGCCGAATGATGAGGCACGGGTTGGGGTCGAACTGTCGGATTCCGCCGATATCGACAAGCATACCAAAACCGATGCGATCCACGTGCATTATGCCGATGTCGGGGCGGACAAGGCCTTTACCCGCAAGGACGATATCCTGTCGATGGAGGATGAACCGGGGCATCAGGAGCTGTGCGACCGCGAACAGGCGTTTTTCCTCAAGGCGATCACCGACGATCTGGACCTGTCGGAATCGATGGATGCCGCTGTCAATTCGTTGCGCATCGTGCTGGCGGCAGAACAAAGCATCCTTGAAGAACGGACAATACGGCTTGACTGACATGGCCCATGACCTTGTGCTGACTGGGGGCCGGGTGATTGATCCGGCGTCGGGGTTGGACCGGATTGCCGATGTGGCCTTTGCCAATGGCCGCATCGCGGCGGTGGGCGACAACCTGTCCGGCAACGCCCGGCGCGATGTATCGGGCCTGATCGTTACCCCCGGCCTGATCGACCTGCATACCCATGTCTACTGGGGCGGCACCTCGCTGGGCGTGGACCCTGACGACTATTCCCGGCAATCCGCCGTCACCACCTGTGTGGATACCGGCAGCGCTGGCCCCGGTAATTTCGCCGGATTCCGCAAGCATGTGATCGAGCCTGCCACGGCCCGGGTGCTGGTCTATCTGCATGTCTCCTTTGCCGGCATCTATGCTTTTTCGAAAAACATCATGGTCGGCGAAAGCCATGATTTCCGGCTGATGGCGGCGCGCGAGGCGGTCGAGGTAGCGCTGGCCAACCCGGACCTGATTATCGGCATCAAGGTGCGTGTGGGCCTGCATGCCTCTGGCCCCACCGGCATTGCGCCGCTGGATGTGGCGCTGGATGTGGCCGACCAGACCGGGCTGCCGCTGATGGTGCATATTGATGAGCCGCCGCCGACCTATGCCGCCGTGGTGGACAGGCTGCGCCCCGGCGATGTGCTGACCCATTGCTTTCGCCCCGCGCCGAATGCCCCCATGCATGGCGATGGCCGCATTCGGGACGCGGTGCTGACGGCGCGGGCGCGGGGCGTGCTGTTCGATATCGGGCATGGCATGGGGTCGTTTTCGTGGAAAACCGCACGGGCGATGCTGGGAGCCGGGTTTCGGCCTGATACGATTTCATCTGATGTCCACGCCCTGTGCATCGACGGCCCGGCGCATGACCTGCTGGTGACGATGACCAAGTTTCTGGCGCTTGGCCTGACCTTGCCCGACGTGGTAGCGGCGGCAACGCAGCACCCGGCACGGGCGATCCGCCGCCCGGATCTGGGCAAATTGGCTCCGGGGGCCACAGGTGATGCCAGTGTCATCGCGCTGACCGACACGCCAATCCTGCTGACGGATGCAACAGGCGAGGGCGTGGCGCATCCGCAGCGGCTAGAGGCGCGTGGGCTGGTGATTGGTGGCAAATGGCACGATGCGGTGCCACGGTGACAGGGCAGCATTCCATCTGGGCCTACCCCTGGGACCTGAATGACATCGGCCTAGACCAGAGCTTGGCGCGGATAAGAGACGCCGGTCTGAACATGGTCAGCCTTGCCACATCCTACCATGCCGGACGGTTCCTGCAGCCCGGCAACCCGCGCCGCCGGGTCTATTTTCCGCAGGATGGCACAGTGTATTACCGCATTGATCCTGCCCGCTGGCAGGGGCACGAAATTTTACCCTTGCAGGCTGATATCGTTGACAGCGAGGGCGACATGCTGGCCGCCCTGATCGCCCGGCGCGAGGCTGGCGGACCCGCGGTATCCTGCTGGACCGTCTGCCTGCACAACACCCGTCTGGGGATGCTGCACCCGGCCCATGTGATGCGCACGGCCCATGGTGATGCGCATCACTATGGCCTCTGCCCCTCCAGCCCTGCCGTGCGGGAGTATGTCTGCACCATGGTTTCCGAAATCAGCCATCGCTACCACCCGGACCGGATCGAGCTGGAAAGCCCGGATTTCATGGGGTTTGCGCATGGCTATCACCACGAAAAAGATGGGCTGGGGCTGCTGGCCGAAGATAATTTCCTGCTGGGCGTGTGTTTCTGCGCCCATTGCCTGACCCGGGCTGCGGCGGCTGGAATTGATGCCGAAACGGCGCGGGAAACGGTGGCCGCACTTCTGGACGACGCCTTTGCCCGCGAACTACCGCAGGCGCAGTTTCCCGGTTTCCCGGCAGAGGGCGTAGCTGCCTTTGCTGCCTATCCGGCCCTGGCGACCTATCTGGACTGGCGCTGCGAACCCGTCACCAGCCTTATCGCCGCGATCAAGGCAGTCACCAATCCCGAAACTGCCCTGCTGCTGATCGACGCCGAAGGGACCTGGTGGAGCGGGATCAACCTGCCCGACATCATCCCGCATATCGACGGCATCCTTCATTGCGCCTATGTCACGCCGCCCACAGAAATCGGCCCGCTATTGGCCCGGACCCGGGCGGCATTGGGGCCGGACAAAACCCTGATCGCCGGGTTTCAGGTGTTCCACCCCACTGTTGCTGACGCCGCCGATCTGGCCAATCGCGCCGCCCGGACGCGTGGGCATGTAGACGGTCTTAACTTCTACAACCTCGGCCTGATCCCGGCCGTTAGGCTGAACTGGGTGAAACAAGCTCTGCAATTGACAACAGGATAAATTCTTAGGCAGGGTTTAGCGCGGACTTGCGCTGAAGACGAATTTCTCGCGGCGGGACTTCACGGCGCGCGGGCCGAACCAGAAATGGGCAGGTGACATCACCACCGTCAGGCTGCATTCACCAGTCGGATC
Source organism: Rhodobacterales bacterium (assembly GCA_031422295.1). Lineage (GTDB taxonomy): Bacteria > Pseudomonadota > Alphaproteobacteria > Rhodobacterales > Rhodobacteraceae > JANOMH01. The sequence goes on from JANOQM010000035.1 coordinate 72,024, forward strand.
GCAGCTCGCAATAGTGTGGTCAAGATTATCAAAAGCTTTTGTGCACGCATGACCTGATGCCTTCCATGAATTGAAAAGGCAAATGCTACGATAATTCCGCAATCGAAAGCTTCGTCAAATCCTTGAGAGCCGAACTGGTCTGGCGTCGCAACTTGTTAAAAATCCCCGTGGCCATCGAGCAGAAGGCCGCTTAACATGAGCACCCAACCGGAACGAAACAGGCGCAGGTCTAGGGCGGGTATGGCGATATGTTCTAATACTTTAAAAGATAGCACATGAGCAATGGAAAGCTGTTCCCGATCGACTTCGAGCAGCCGCAGAAACTGAAAATGCGATGCGTCGAGGAAACTCGGGGCTATTCAATGTGACTACCCGGCTGCTATCTCTGATGTTACTGGTTTGCGCGCCTTGCTTTGGCCTGATTTCGACACTTTATTATCTTTTTTCAGCTTTTCTTCGATCAGTTTCCACAATTGTTTCAACCGGAACACATGCAAATCATCGGTCATCAATTTGACCAGTACAATCAGCCCGTCGTGGCGATCAATGGTCGTGTAGGGGCTGAATTGGGGTTCAAGGCGAAGGTGCGGCAAGTGGTTGGTTCCCAAGGCCTTGCGCAACTTTTGATCGGACTGCAGGTCAAGCCACAACATGTCGCAGACAGCATCTTTCAAAGCGACGCTTTCACCGAGGGCAATATTCTGGAGGTCAAAGATCGTACGGACATGCAATGATTTCAACAACATGAACCGCTCTGGTCCGACCACGGTGCAAAGCTGCGCCTGACCGACCCAGTCCATGGTCTGGTAAATGCCATAGGGACTTTCGATATGCAGCATGATCGGATTAAACGTTGCAAGGTTCTGAACATCGAAAATGTTGACCTCTTCCAGGCGGAACGCGATCAGCGGGTCAATGCCGTCCAGCAGCGTCAACGGCACGACACTGGCGAGCTTTTCCAGATCGCGATTGGTTTTCTTGAAGGTGAATGGGGTGCGTGACTGCACATAAGACAACGCAGCATCTGGGACAAAGCCAAGCACAAAGGCGAAAAACAGCCAAAACCCCGCGACACCGGTTGAAGGGTCAATTGCTCGCACCGCGGGCGCTGCACCGCCAAAGAAAACCTCTCTGGTTCGCTGACCCCAATACAAGGCATCCTCCCAATCCGGCGTGACCCGATAAATCACCACGGCGAGGATGACCGACAGTACCATATGGGCAAAGGCGCGCAGGAACGTCACTGTCGACAAGTCAAACATCACCACGGCCCGCAGGAACAGCCGCAGCGTAAAGAAGTAGGCCCCGGCAAACGCAAGTCCGGCGACGGTCAGAATATTGGTGTGATACGCGGCGAGTACTTTCGGATCGGACAAGAGCTGTCCGTCAATACCGCCCGCCACCAGCAGGCTGGGCAACAACCAGGATGCAATGGCCCCATCCGCTTGCAAGTAGGCCTGCGGCGACAAAAGCAGAAATATCCCAAAGCCGGAAAAAACCATATAGGGCACGGCACAAAACAACAACATCCAGTCGGCATGCAGCAGCATCGGAAAGCGAGGCAGGAACGAGATCGGCGAATTTGCATCAGCCCCCGGAATCTCGACGAAATACTTCCCGCGCACAAATTCAAACGCAACCAAGGACTTCTGCCCCCCCTTAGCGGGCCTGAGGGCAAAGTTCTGGGCGAAAAGATCGATCAGGCCAACACGGGCATAGCGCACCTGGGTGCGGATCGCGATGATGGCAAGGGGCGTTACAATCGACAAAAAAATGAACCCCCAGACTGGTACATAATAAGTCGTCGGATTTTTGACGCTTTCAAGCGCCAGATAGGCCCCGTAGGGGACGCCCGCCACAATAATAAGATAGACGATTGCACCGACCGAAATATCCCGGACTTTGGACAGGTGGCCGGGCGGCTGCGGTTGCGGCTTCCGATTCGGCTTTGTTTCAAGTGTCATCACATTATCCTTCACACCCACAGTGTTGCAGTTCTCTTTCAGGCATCGAACAGACTTGCAGCCTCGCCGGGGCGGGCCGCCAGAAACGGATAGCTGCGCAGAACAGCCGTCGATTGTTGCGGAAAATTTGCTACCATCAGGTACAATGGCTTGAGCAATCCGGGGTAGGGCCGGGTGTCGGTCAAGGTGCGATAGCGCAGGACACGCCGATAAAAAGCCTGATGTTCGGCCCGCACAGTGGCGGTCACGATATCGACAGCAAAATGCTTGGCCGCCATGAACGGAACCCGGAATGTGGCGTAGATCAACTCGGGATGTAATCGGGACGCCTCTCGGTCAATCACCAGTCGATTGAGGTCAAGGATCAACCGGCCTTGGCCAATCTCGTCGGAAAGAGCGTCGGGAAACGCATCAATCGCCGGGCTTTGGGTGCCATGCAGGAAAGATACGACATGCAGCCTGACGGATGCGACAAGCTGCTGGTCAAGCCAAATGGCGACGATCAACCCGTTCGGCGCGTCATCAAACCTGTCGCGTACCTGGCCCGAGGCCATGGGCAACACAGCCCCTTCGGCAAGGTAGGCCCGATAGCGCAGCGCCCCGACCAGAATCATGGTCGCGTCATCGCGGACCACAGCATAGGTGATGCGCGGTAACAGACGGTCGATGCGTTCGGCCAAGGTCAATGTGCTGTCCCGGGTCATGGCCGCCCCCTGAACAGTTTCGGCACAAACCGACCGCGCCCGACCATGTAGGCCTGATACGTGCCGGCAAGGGACGAGCGGGCAAATTCGCGCTCTTCGCCAATCGCAGCCAAGACGTAAAGCGCTGCAAGCCCGGCAATACCAAAGCTCAGGATCGCCGATTGCAGTTGCAGTGCAGCACTACCCCAGAACAGCAGGTAGCTGCTGTAAAACGGGTGCCGGATGTAATGAAAAGGACCAGAATTGACCAGCAGGGTCGGGCGCGCGGGGTCAAAAGCCAGCGCAAGATCTTTGGACCGGGTTTCGTGAACGGCCCATATAAACAGCGCCAAAGCGGCCCCCTGCCCCACCATGCTGACTGCCAGCAGCCAGTGCGGGTGTGGCCAGGCCACCAAAGCAATGGCATAGCCGACAAAGCAACCTGCCGACAGGCCCGAGACGACCCACATGCCGTATGGCACGCGGACCGAGGCGAAATGCCCGCGCACGGCCCAGACAAACGCACCAAACACCCCTGTGGCCACGATGCCGGCTATCAACGGGACATAAGTCATGATCAGACCGACCCGCCCAATATGCCCAACCGGGACAACACCACTTGCGTCACCAAACCATTCGGCGGCAGTCCCATGCGCGATTGAAACGCGACAAGTGCTGCCCGCGTGTCTTTGCCGAATATCCCGTCTTCCTTGATCGGGGTCCGCAGGTTGCGGTTCAACGCTTGTTGCAAGCCTGTTACTGCCGGGCCACGGTCGCCAAAACTGATGCTTTGCTTTGGCCCTTGCCTCGCGGCGCCGAATTCACCTGCCGCCGCCCAGTCACGAATCAGGCCATCCGATGCCTCGAAATGCATGGAATCCTCTTTGGGGAAAGCGGCCCCCCAGTAGAATCCGTGACGGTTGAAAATCGGCCATATCTCGATCAGGCCGCGCTGGACGTGGTTATCGCCGGGCGGGTCAAGCTGATCGCCCATCTTGATGTCGATGGCGATGCCCCACGAATGGTTCGAGATTGACGTGCTGGACCCTCGCACCAACCGGCAACACTGCATTCCGGCGGTGCGCAACAGCACGTGGATGGCGGGCTTTTCGGCGGCAATGTCATCCACGATACGCTGCAGCACGCGCACGGCCGGGCGGATGCCGGTGGCGCGGAACGGCCCGAAATCATGGGTATCCAGCAGGGCCTTGAAATCCGGGTCTTCGGGGTCCTGACAGTCGCTTGAATAGGTGCCGCGCGGGCGGCCGATCAAGGCAATATTGGTGTCATTGCGCGCCCCGCGCAGCGCTCCGTTAACAATATGTCGGTCAAGTCCCGCCGCGTCAAAAGTGATGGTCTCAGCCCAATTGGTCATCTGTGCCTCCGTGTTCGGGCGACACCATGTCGGCCCGATCAACCAGATCTGCACAGTGATCGTCAGAGAATCGTCAAACTTCGCAGAACGCCCGGATCTGCGAAATTTGTTGAAAGACGGGGCAGGCTGGTGGCACACTTGCCCCAGCCATTACCGGGAGCTGCGATTATGTCCGCCAATTGGGTTGAAAGCAGTGAAACAAAAACTTTTCCCTATGCGGATTGGGAGGCTGCGACCCGCCCCGCGTATCTTAAGGATATCTGGAAAATCCAGCTTGCCGGTGGGCTACTGAACGGTATTGTTTTTCCAGTTGAATTTCCGTCCTGGCGGCCAATTTATGTCCGGGTCAGGGGCGGCAATGCTGATAAGGTTCGCAGGAATGCCCTGCAGATCTGCCAGGACAGTGTGAAAAAATACGCAGTCGGCAATTTGATTCTCAGGCTGGCGGATGACGGGCGACTGGCGCTTGAAACGCTTATTGCTACCAAGGGAAAAATTCCGGTGCATCTGCGCTATTTTTTTCTTTATATTCCAGAACCCTACGGCACGATATCGCGCAAAACCTTTTCCGAGTTTAAGGTCATCCAGGTGGGTCCAGCCGTGCCGGGGTTGTCGCTTTGGGATACACTGGTCAAGGAAAATGGCTCGGCTGTCGCTTGCGGCACAAATGCACCGCCTGCCATGGGTCAGGTGGACCTTTCGACAGTCGTGACCGGCATCATCGACACTGAAATCGGTATCGCCAATGAACGGTTTTGTTACCGCACCGGCGACAGAACTTTGTCGCGAGTCCATCATTTCTGGCGCCAACAGCGCGAATCGATTGCTGGGATCCCGGGGCTGGGGATTGGCCGGGAGTTTACCAAGGCTAATATAGATCATCTGCTTTTCGAGGCGAAAGGTGACGAACGGCTGTTTTATGCACAGCTGCGCAGTGGCCAGTTTGGACAATCGGGTTTCATCCCAGGGGTTAACCTTGCAATCTTGCCCGGCGACTTTACTCTTGCCAAATTGTTTGGCGGCCGCTGGACTGCTTATGGTCGATCATTGGATGATTTTCGATCTGATGTCAAAAGAACCGCAGTTACCGCCGTCCTGCGCAACGCCACTCCCGGCGATATATCAGGTTTGCGGGCTGGACCTTATACGGCTGAAACCGATTCGCGCCCGGTTGGGTTTCGGATCGGTCATGGCACGGCCATTGCCGACATCGCCGCTGGCTTTCCCATTGAACAGGGAAACACCAAGCGGCCGATCGTTGCCGTCGAATTGCCGGACTACGTTATCGCCGACACAGCCGGGGCGCGACTTGAAGTATTTGCTTTGATGGCCGTACGGCGCATCCTGAATTGGGTTGACCGCTGGGGGACTGACACGACTAAAAGGCGTGTCCCGGTCGTGATCAATATCAGCCTTGGCGCATCTGCCGGGCCGCGCAATGGCGCCGGATTTCTGGAAAGTCAAATTGCCCGGCTGGTCAATGCCAGATCAAGGGCGGGCATCCCGACAAAAGTGGTTTTTGCCGCCGGGAATAGTTACCGAGAGCGGCTGTCGGGGTCGTTCGAATTGAAAGCCAGATCAAAGACCATCGAATGGATTTTGCCGCCGGGTGACAAAAGCCCGAGCTTTCTGGAAATCCGGCTGCCAATAAAGTCCACCGAGACCACGATCAAGATCACCGTCCCGGGTGTCGCCAGCCTGACGATAGACCCCAAAAAGAACTATGAGTTGCTGAAAGACGGCGTCAAAATCGGCCGCATCTATAACGAAAAAGAAGGTAAACTGCGCTGCCTGACGCTGGCGCTTGCGGCCACTTCACCGCTGGATACACCGCAGCAGGCCGCCCCGTCGGGGACCTATGTGCTGACGTTCCGCAACAAGTCCACGACTTCCGCCAAAGTCAACGTCAATGTCCAGCGCGACGATTCGCTGGATGGCTGGCCCAGCTATGGGCGGCAAAGCTACCTTGACCACCCCGCAGCGCACCAGCGGGACCCTGAGACGGGGGTGCTTGATTTTCCTGACACAATCAGCCCAGTGCAACGTACGAATACTCTGTCGGCTTATGTTACAAACCCAAATCGGAATATGTTTTCGGTGGGTGGAGCCTATGCCGCCAGTGGTGGTACGTCGCCGGAGCCAACCCTGTATACCAGTTCCGGACCGAGCAATGGCATGGTCAAAACCCCCGACATGGCCGCCGTCACCGAAGAAGGGCGGGCCACGCCGGGGCGGCTGGCCGCCGGATATTTGTCCGGGTCAACGGCAATTATTAGCGGAACATCCTGCGCCGCGCCGCAACTGACGCGGGCACTGGTCGAATTGATGATAGCGAAGCCTGGTTCTGTTTCAAAGGCGGCAATCCGCAAGTCCGTTCTTCCACACCCAGTGACAACCAAGCCTGATCTGCGGCTGGGCTATGGCGTCATAGCAATTAAAACAGCGCCCGGACGGTTAAAGCGTCGTCTGGCCTATTAGGGTAATACAAAGAAACTGCCGATATCTGACGGGTCTATGCAAGCGAAATTTAGTTCTGTTCCACTCCTGAGAAGGTGCGAGACATTTTCCAAGGTAAAGTCCGGGTTGGTTGGCACCTTTGGTGTCGAGAATACAGTTTGTATATCACAGCTACCCCGGAAATCGAACGCTTCACCTTTGACCACATGCCAGACCACTTCACCCAGAAATACCCCCAGTACTGCCCCGGCCAGATTATCCACCGGGAAATGAACGCCGGCCACGATCCGATTTTCGGCAATGCGGTGCGCCAGCCGAAAGCTGATGTGGCCCGCCGATGCAGGGTTGGCAATCACCCCCATCGGTGCGTGAATTCCGAGTAAGTGATTAAGCACCGTCGCTATGGCAAAAGACTCACAGGCGTGGCCGCTGGGGTAGGTGCTGTGGTCAGGGGTCTGGATAACCGGTTGCACTTCGGGCGCAAAATCAATCGGTCGCGGACTGCGACAGAAATGCTTGACCGTCATTTCGACATGCTGGGCAAAGCGGATCGTCGCATTCAGCAATTCCAGCCATTTGGTACGCCGGTGGTCGTCCAGATAGGTCAGGGTGCCGAAAAAGGACAGCAGATCGTCGGTCTGCTCCAGAATTTCGGCCAATCGGTCTTCGCGCAGATCGGCATAGGATTTGATGAACGAGAGTTGCTCTTTGAATAAGCATTCATCCGGAAGAACGAGGGTTAATTTTTCACCCAAGAATGTAATTTCAGCCCCATTCGGCACTGAAACCACCGAGACGGTTCCGAACAACGCCTGGTCCAGCAGAAACGCCCGACTGGCAGGCCCTAGATACTCCAGACTGGTCGCCACCACAAAAGTGGATTTGGCCGCAGTCACATCCCAATACCCGACGATGCCGTCCCGTGTGGTGGTAAGGGCATAGGACAGATGCGTGGATTCCTCGCCACCGGCATGGTCGGCTGTGCCGGATTTGCCCGCTTCGGCGGATTTCCCGGACTTGCCCGACTTTCCCGATTTGCCGGACTTTCCAAAAATGCTCATATCAGTTCCCCCTCACCGAATTAACCGCAGATCCAAACGACCGGAGCTTGATTTCCCTAGCGTCAACTTTGCAAACCGTTATACAGTAAATCGACCATTTGGGTCACGCGCTATTTTGCGGTCCGCCATTCATGTTTGAAGTACGCCTCTTTGGACCTTTCATAATCCTGGATGCCAACGGGCGTGATGTTACGCCACGCGGTGCCAAGGCGCAGGCAATTATTGCCCTTTTGCTGGCCTCGCCAGACTGGTCACGCAACCGCATTTGGTTGCAAGACAAATTGTGGAGTGACCGGACGCCAGCTCAGGCTGCGGGTAGTCTGCGACAGGCGCTGTATGAAATTCGCACTGCTCTGGGCCAGCACAATTGTGCAATTCTAACCGACCGGCGGATTATCTCGCTGATTTCGAATGCCATTTCGTTCAGACCCCGGCAGGTCGGTCAGGATTATCTGGAAGGTATCGATGTAGGCGACCCTGAATTTGAGGACTGGTTGTCTTTGCAGCGATCAATATCGCAGCCCACCGATGAATCTGCCACTACCGCCCCAGTCGCCCTCGCTGCCCGAACCGACAAACATCGTATCGAACCCATGTCGATTGCCATCGTCATTGAGGATGACATTCCGGAACCTCAGGGACTTGTCGTTCAGTTGATTGCCGATGTGTTTGTGCAGGCGCTGCAAGAGCGGGCGGTCGCCGAGGTGCGCATGGCCACTAACGACGATCAGGCCGACCTGACCCTTGAACTGCGGTACCATCGCAATCCGGGTGTCCTTCGCGCCCAGATGCAGACGCGCATCGGCGCACGTCATGTGTGGGCACAGACCCTGTCACCACCCCAGTCGATGACGGAAATGGATCACCACGAAAGCGTGGCCAAGTTCGTCAATTCCGGCGTCGAGGCGGCGATTGCGGCATCCTTGCGCCAGGATTACCGCACCACGGCTGCGGGCCATTTCGGCATTCATCAGGCGGTCCGGCGCATATTCGGCTTTCAGGCCCGGGATCTTGTGTTGGCCGATGCGCAACTGCTGCAGCTTGGGACAGAGCATCCCGCCGCGCTGGGTTGGCGCATCTTTCTGAAAATGGTGCAGCGGGTCGAATGTGCTGTTCCCGCGACGGCAGCCTTTGCCGAAGAGGTCGAGGACCTGATGCAGGAGGCATTGGCCCGGGCACCGGACAACGCCATAACGCTGAGTGCTGCCGCCCATGCCTGCATCAAGGTTCTGGATCGGCCCGAAGACGCGCTGGTTTTGGCGCATCGGGCTTTGCGTAACAGTTGGGCAAATCCCTTTGCCTTGGATGCAGTTGCCGATGCATTGCTGATTATGGGGCGGTCTGAAGATGCCTATCTGATTGCCAGACGCGCCCAGAATGTCGGCCAGTCCACGCCGATGTCGCATTTCTTTGACATGGGGCTGTCGCTGGCTTGTGTCGCCACTGGACGCCCCAAAGAAGCGCTGGCCATGGCCCGGCAAGCCGCTGCGCTGGCCCCAAACTTTCGCCCGGCCCTGCGCTATTCAGCCATTCTGAATGCCAATGCGGGTCATATCGTCGAAGCACGCCGCGCAGTTGATCGTTTGCGGGCGGCAGAACCCACATTCGACCTTTGCCAAATGCTGCAGGACCCGGCCTATCCGGTGGCCACGATACGCAATGCCGGGCTTGCAGGTTTAGAAATCCAGGGGATGCTGCAATAGCTTCGCTTGCGAACCGGCAGAAAGAAACTCCAGAAACCTGCGCGTGGTCCCACGATGGCCCTTATCAGTTACGCCGCCGCATCGCCCCGCAACTTGTTGTTTTTGTGCACGACCTGGTCAGCGAACGACCGCTCGAACATGGTCAGCCGCCAGACCAGCCCGGCATCAGTCAGCCCGGCTTTGGGCACAACCGCATGGACCCGCGATTGGGGAATGTCCAAGGGCAGTTTCGTCGATGTCAGATCGAAATGCCGGGACTGCGCCTGCAACAACAGGTCGGGCACAAAGATCAGCAGGTCGTAGTATGCAACGATTTCGAGGGCCATGATGAAATTCGGCACAGCCACTGCAACACGGCGCGACCAACCAAATTCGGCAAAGATCACATCCCACCACGAACTGCGCTGGTGCGTTGGCAAAGCCGGGCTGCGGGGCAAAAGGCAGTAACGCGACATACCGTCCAGCATGGCAAAGGCATTGGTCCAGCCGGTATTGGCTGGCAAGACACTGAACACCGCAAGGCCAATGCCGGGTGCAGTCCGGCCAACTTCTGCGCGCAAAGCCAACATGCCTTTGCCATTCCCGCCATCGGGCGCGCCAATCACAAAACGGCGGGTCGACGTAGCCGGGTCGAACTGGTCCGAGACGGCCACCAGTTTGCGCATGTTGTCCAGAATGTCGGCAATCCGCTGGGCCAGCGCAGAAAAAGCGGGTCGTTGAACAGACGCCGCAACCGGATCAGACCGTGACTGACCATCGAGGGCGACAAGTTCAGACGGGCCGCCGCACGCCCGACATTCTGCTCGGCCAGCACGGCTTCGAACAGTACAAGCAGGTTCAGATCGACGCGGACCAGATCAGTTTGCTGCAGCATAGTGCCAAAATCGTATCACTGTCTCCCGCCCATGCCCACCTCAACCTGCTGGGTTGGGTCACGATGACCCTGTATGGCCTGTATCATCGCGGCGCACCGCGCAACACGATGGCCCTGCGCTGGGTTCAGATCGATACCGGCGGCCCGGGTTTTCCGGCCTTTGCAGGCGGGCTGGCGGTTTATCTGGCGACCGGCAATGGCGCTGTGTTCGTTGTCGGCCTTGTCGGGGTGGTCCTGTGCATCCTGTCGATGATCCTGTTCCTTGGTATGCTGCTGCGTGACGCGCGGACCCCCGAACAATAGCCCACCTACATTCCAAGGACACGAACACGTCACCAATTCAAAATGCAGCCAAGGCTACATCCCGGACGGCTGGGTTTCCCGCAACGCTGCCCGCAGAACAAATGCTCCGGGATCCGCATCAGGTCGTATCATTCTGGACCGATGCAGGCCCTGCAATGTGGTTTGCCAAGGACCCCGAATTCGATCTGCAATTCCATGACCAGTTCATTGACTGGTACGAGGCAGCAACGCGGGGCGAACTGGCCGGATGGGCGGCGTCGCCGCATGGCGCGCTGGCACTGTTGTTGTTGCTGGACCAGTTACCGCGCAATTCATTCCGCGGCACGCCCCGGATGTAGGCAACTGACCCGCTCTGGCCCGCACGGTCGCCGATGCGGCCATAGCGGCAGGACAACGAAGGCGTCGTGGTGTTTCTGGACGGGACCGCTGCGTTGGGCACCGCTGAGGGCGATCGCTTCCTCAGCATCAAGAACCTGTCCGGGTCGCAGTTCAACGACGTTCTGGTCGGCGATTCCAATGACAACGTCATCTTTGGCGGCAGCGGCACACCGGGCGAATTGGCTGACAACGCAGGTGAAGATACCTTGACCGGCGGCGGCAAGCTGTTCGGCGGGGCGGATGATGACACCCTGCGCGGCACGGCGGCATTCAACACCCTGTCCGGCGGCGATGGTGACGACGACCTGCGCGGCGATTTCGGGTTCGACGTGATGAATGGCGGCGCCGGGTTCGACACGGTGCTGTACGAAGGGTCGGATACCGGCGTGTTCCTGTCGCGCACCAGTGGCGGCACCGCTGGCGACGCACAGGGCGACAGCTATTTCGGCATCGAAAAAGTCATCGGTTCCACGCACAAAGACCAATTCCCGGGCGACGGCCTGGACAATGTGTTTCTGGGCCGGGATGGCGATGACGCGCTGAAGGGGTTTGGCGGCAATGATCGGCGGGGTCGGGGCAGATATCCTTAACGGTGGCACCGGCAATGACAGCGTCGACTATTTCGAAGCACGCACGGCTGTACAAGTCAATCTGGCGCTGAATACCGGCAATGGCAACGACACCTACTCAGTTTCGGACAGCACCGATAGCGTCGATGAGCTTGGGTCAAGCGGGATCGACTCGGTCCGGTTGGGCATCTCGTTCAACCTGTCCAACTCGACCAAGGTCAAGGGCGGTGTCGAAAACCTGCCCCTGACCGGAACGCTGGACATCAATGCCGCCGACAATGCGCCGAACAATCTGCTGACCGGCAACAGCGGGGATAACCGGTTGGCGGACAATGCCGGGGCCGATACGAGGCGCGGCGGCACTGGCGACGACATCTATTCCGTCGATCAGGCCGGTGATGTTGTGGCCGAAGCGACGGCCTGTTCGGGCGGCATCGATCAAATCAGATCGGCCGGACCGTTCAGACTGTCGAACGCCAAAGTCCTTGGTTTCATCGAAAATCTCGATCTGCTGGAGGGTGGAAACTTCAACGGCGCGGGCAACGGCCTGAACAACAGCATCGATGGCCACCTTCAGAACAATGACCTGATGGGTCTTGGCGGCAACGACGTGTTGACCGGGTTCAGGGGTGCGGATGTGTTCGTGTTCAACGCCGCACTGAACGCCGTCACCAACGTCGATACGATCACTGACTTCAATGTGGTCGATGACACCATGCGCCTGGGAAACGCGTTCATGACGGCGCTGACCACGGGGCAACTGTCGGCTTCGGCATTTCACATCGGAGCGGCCGCTGCCGATGCGTCAGACCGGATCATCTATGATTTCGTGACAGGCAGCCTGAGCTATGACGCCGACGGAGCGGGTGGCGGGGCAGCGGTCAGGTTTGCCAGACTGGACACAGAGCTGCTGCTGAGCGACGCCGACTTTTTCGTCATCTGAATATTGAACCATGACGGGGCCGTGCAGCCCCCGGGGCGGCCACTTACATTTCAAAGGGACACATCATGTCCGTCACTGCATTGAATTCCACCCCTGATACGACCTTGCGTCTGTTCCAACACTCCAACCCGGCGGCGGCCCTTGGGCTTGCGGTCAGCCATCTGATGGGCAAACCCGCCTTTGCCCGCCTGCCATTCGGGTCATGGTCGCGCGTGCTTGTCGGACAGATCAACCGCAAACACTATCAGCTTGTGCTGGATCACGCCGGGCGCACAGTCGGGTTCCTCGGATGGGCGATCACGGATGAACCCGCGGCAGAGGCATGGCTCGCATTATCAGACATCCCCACAAGCCATGCCAACGGCGACTGCTTCACCATAAACGTATGGTCTGCCGAAACGGCCGCAGCCAACCATCTGCTGCTGACAGCGTCACGGCAGGCCGGGGCCGGGTATCGCCTGATCTATTTCAAACGGCATTACCCTGACGGGTCCACCCGCATGGGCAAACTGGTCACGCCTGATGTCATGCGCGGCAAATTGCCCGCCTTGCGCAGCGTCGCACAGGTGATCCGATGAAGATGCGCTTGCACGACACCATCTCGCGCAACAACTTTAATGGCGAGACGTTCATCTTTTCGGCCCGGCAGGACGACCCGGGAAAGGCCAGCTTTAAAGTGCAGCTCGACCCTGGCGGCAGTGGCGGTGGCAACGCTCTGGTGCATGTGCATCCCACGGCGGATGAGACATTCAGCGGCCCAACGGCACCTACAGGTCTTTCGTACTTTCGCAACCCTGACCCGGGATCAGCCGCAATGGTTTTCGGCCAAAGGCGACCCGCACCTGCCGCTAATCGCATTGGTTCTGCACCAGTATCCGGACTACCTATACCTGTCCGGACCGCCGCTACGGCTGCAAAAGGCGGTTTTCGCCATCCTTTCCAGTGTCGCCCGCTGGCGCGGATAACTTAGTCGGTTACGTCAAAGGTCAGGGTTATCGGCTGATCCTCTTGCCCGGTCAGCACAAAGGCGACGGTCCAGTTACCCCGGGCTGCGTCCGGCGCTGCGGTCACCGTCACCACCAGTTTCTCGAAATCCTGCGGCGCGATGTTCAGAGTTTCGGGGGAAAAAATGACAGTAATCCCGTCGGATGACAGCGAATGGCTGATCGAAACCACTTGCGGGACGATCCCCGCCATTGGCCCATTGCCCGGATTATCTATCGACAACGGCAATCGCAAACTGCCCCCGGCCTGCAATTGCAGCACGGGTTGCGGTGCTGTGGCCGGTTTCCGCGTGGCCGCCATCGCGGTCGATACCAGATTGCTGACCGTCGTCGTGGCATGCCGCACCACCGATTGCAGCGCCGTGTCGGACGGCACATGCGGTTGCGGCCGCCCGGTCGATGCCTCGGCCACCGCCTGCGCCAAAGCGGCAGATACTGTCAGGGCCGAGGCCACCAATTCCGAAATTGCCTGCGCAGGACGCGGGTTCGGCCGGTCGGTCATGGATGCACTGCCGCCTGAACCGGGACGCAATCATCGTCGGGGCAGGGTTGCGGTGTGGCGACAGTCGCACCAACCAGCCGGATATCCAGAAACGGGCGGCCACGCAGCGCTACAGACACGGAATAATCCGACGCCACCTGCCATGTATTACAAAACCTGATCTGCAACGGCGTGCGCATCTGCAAGGCATGATGCACCGGGGCGGCCAGGGTCGAGGCGATTTCATGCCGCTGCTGATGCCCGTCCGGAAACCGGTGCGCAACGTCAAACGGCGTCTTGGGCGTGGTCGTAGACGATACTTTATGTTCCAGTTGCCCCACGCATTTTTCATTCCACAAATGCATATGGACCACCGGCTGATCGGTGCGCAGCACGGTCTCAGCGCTGATCCTGTGGCGGATCGGATCATCAGGGTCAGAGCCTGACAAAGCGAAACTGGCGCCTTTCGGCTGACTTACAATTACCCGGCGCGTGTCTTCGTCAGCCATCAAAGCCTCCTGAAATCAGCGTATCCGATACACATCAATATCAAATTCCGCGCTGCATTTCCAGTTTTCTATGACCACCTGTAATTCGTGATCGCCGTCCAGACAGGCGTGACCAAAAATCAGGCTGGGTTTCAGGCCGGTATGCAAGCAGATCGGTTCACCATCGACCAGCACAGTCAGCGTCAGCACCGTTTTGATCTGAATCCGGTAAACCCCATGATTAAAGCAGCCCATGCCAATCCAAGCCGCGCGGTAGGGCAGGTTCAGGTCACGCAAACTGCGCGGGCGCATGTCATTACTGGGCAACCCGTCCATACATTCGGCGTCCGGGCCGACATCCAGCGCACGGCGGTTAATCTCGATCCAGACCGGGCGGCTAGCGGAACACAGCGCATGTTGCACGGTCGCGCCCCGCACCAGATAGACCGCGGTTTGGCCCGCAGCAGCAGCACGCGGACCCGCCACACCCACCGGGCGCGGCGCATCATTGGCGCTGTCATTGTCATCGCCGCCATTATCATTGTCTTGCGATGGACGGCTGGTCAGCAATTCGACCCGCAATTTGTCACGCAGCGCAATCTCCAGCAGCGCATATTCGGGCGCGCCCCGGACCACGGCCAAGGCCCGGCGCGTCGGGTCGAAATCCACCAGCGGCACAACATTGCCATCGGTCTGAAATTCAGGGGCCGTCGTCACCGTGATCAACATCAGGTTCGACTGCGGCAGGTGCGAAATAGTCTCTACAAAGGCGGAAAACCGGTCGGTATCCACGCCCTGCCCCAGCCCGGCCAGATCGCTGATCTCAACCCGGGTGACCAGCATATCCTTGGCGTCATAGGTCACCGACACGCTTTGGCCGCCCGCCTGAGCGGCGCGCAACATGTCCACCATGGCCAGCCCGGTGCCGCGTTCCGGCGATTGCAGCGCGATGGTCAGACCCAGATTACCGCTGTCGGTCAGCAGTATCAGATCAGCCCGGTCCGTCGCCTCGCCACGCGGGCCGGTGGCCACTTCGAAACTGACCGCCAGACCCACAACCATACCCTCGGCCACCGCCGTTGACATGGGGCGCGCCAATGCATCGCGGGTCAGGCGTTTGACCCGGTCAATAACACGCGACCCGCCATCCTGCGACGGAAACTCAATCTCCACCGGTTCGGCCCGGTCCATCGCATCGCGCAGAATGCCGAACTTAGACAGACGTTCGTTAAACCGTTCGGGATCGGCATCCAGATCGGTGATCGTATACAGCGCCACCGACCCGTCACCATGCAGCACATTCGCCTCGACCTGGCCCGCGCGGCCAATACCCAAAGCTTCGATAAACCCTCGTTCCGTCGGCATCATACTCTCCTTTCCAAGCGTTCAACCGCGCGGCAGATTGCCATCATCGGCCAGATCTTCAAAACTTGTGCCCTCGCGGCGGATGCGTAATTTCCCGGGTAAAACAAGGCCCTGCGAACTGGTGATGCAGGTTTCCAGACAGGCCTGCATCTCGGCCACGCCTTGGACAAAACTGGGGATCGGGGCCAGAACTTGTTCCTGTCCGCCGGCAATCTTAACGGCCAGTTCACCGCCAACCTCGTCGATCATATGCTCGACCACGCCCAGCATGATCCAGCCAACAATCGGGATCAACAGATCGACGAACACATCGCAACAGCTTTGGCCTGCATCAAATTCACCCATCTCGGCCTTGAATGTGGCACTGCATGTCGTCTCGGTTTCCACGACGATCAGGCGCAGATAAATCGGGCCGTCAAAGCTGACATCGGGATCGGGCCAGCAGTCGATATGCACCTCGGCCTCGCCTGAAATCCACAAATGCCCCTCGGTTTCGCCGTGTTCACCCGCGTCAGACGGGGTGACAGACAGGGACAGCAGCGTGGCGTCGCCTTCCGGGGTTGAAATGAAATGGCCGCCGTTATCCAGATTCTCAAACTCGCTTTCGATGGCCTCGGCAATACTGGCATCCAGCACAGCCCGGCTTAACGCCAGCGCCAGCAAATCCGCGCCCCTGAAATCATCCGGGGCGACATCATCGGCGGCGGTGCCGGTGCGGCGGTTCATCAAAATCGCCAGCGTGCTGGTTGGCACCAGCAGGAACCCAACAGGCGTGGTCAGCGGATGGGCCGGATCGCCGGATTTTGGCGTGTAAAACGGGAACCTGCGGGGCGACAAATATCCCGCGACCTCAGCCTTCAACAGCTCTTTTGCCGCAGCCTCGTCAAACCACGGCTCGGTGACGGGCGCGAAATTCGCCAACTGGGTCACCAGCAACGGCTGCAACTGCGTGGCCACCTGTTGGCCGATAAACCCATTGTCATCAAATAGAATGACGGTCCTGAGCGGCGGCGCAGGTTCGGTTTCCATCGTCACAGTGACGGTGCCAGTGCCAAACACCACCTTGCGCCAAAAGGTGGCCACGCCATAGCTGGACCACGCAATCGGCATGGTGATTTTAGCATGCAGCGGCAAAGTCACTTTCAGAAACTGATCCGCGCCATGCGTCTCTAACACAGCCGAAATCTCGGGGTTTCCGGGTTTATTGGGTGGGGTCAGCACCGGGCCACGGGTGCCGTCATAGATGTTCAGCGTATTGCCGCCTTGGGAAAAACTGCGCGACGGCAGGGCCACGAACCTTGTGTGCAGGGCGGCCAGAAACCGGGCTGCATCCAGCGCAGGCAGACCAGTTAACGCGGGCACCTCGACATCCGCCGCTATAATACCAGCAAAGTTGATACCCAACTGATCCTCGCCATCGACAGGCCAAGAGGCGAGCGAACCGGGCGCACGAATGGTTGAACTCAAGGTTACACGCGCCAGTGACGGGTCCGGTGCATCAGGGGTTTCCACAGTAATCTCGATCGGCAGATCGAACAATATGCGCTTGAGGTCCAGAAAACTCAGATCGGCATCATCGGTCTGGTCATCCAGCAGCCGCACCGAAACCGTCGCCGGATGGCCGCCAAAATTGCGCGGCATCGGCGGCAGGTTATGAATGAACAGGTCTTCGTTTTTCAGCGCGAGATGAAACACTTCGCGGACCGCTTCGATCCCGAACTGCACGCAAAAATCAAAGTTTGACGTGTTGCTCATGTCGGGCGAAACCCCTTGACCCGGACATTGCGCACGAATTTACGGAACGCATCGACACGGGTGCCCGCCTGAATCGCGCGAAACTCGGCGGGGGTGCGAAACGGGAATCCGCGCCGCATGATTTGGCCCAGTTCGACCGCATCATGCACCAGCGGGTCGTCCTTATAGAACCACGCCTGTTCCAGCGACAGCTCATAAGGCGTCTCTTTGGCCGGTCGCATGTCCGGCAGTTCCGCCTCCAGATCAAGCCTGCGCAGCGCCGGATCGGATGGGGCCACCCCTAACCTGAACTGGATCGGCAACCGTTTGACGCCGGGATAACGGACGACACCCTTGGGCCGTGTGGCCTGCAACCGCGCCAGCGTATCAGCGTTCAAAGCGGCGGAATAAACCGGGTCCAGCCCAGTGGTGTCGCGCGGGGCAATCTCGCGTTTCACAAACACCATTTCCGCCAGCCATTTGGGATTTTCCGGGTGCGGTTTCACGCCCAATTCAGCCTCCAGACTGGCCTCCAACTCCTCGCGCCGGGTCCTTAATTTCGGCGGATGACGCAGGGTAGCCAGGACATGGTGCTGCATCTCGGGGCTCAGTTTGATGCCGTAAGCTTCCAGCGCCAGCACCGGATTAGACAGGAACATGACGCTGAACGCCGGGTCCTGCGCCACCCGCGCCGCGATCAATCCGGCTTTTGCGACCAAATCACGGTGCGAATCGATACGGATTGATTCGGCCACCTTCGGCACAACCAAAGGGGTAGCAAGCCGAGGGCCGCCTTTGCCAGATTTTTGTTTGTTTTCAGTCATTCAGATCACCCATTCAAATCAAAAGGGGCCGTGACCGGTGCGAATAAACAGTAGTTTTTTAGCGGCTAAAATGTCATTCTTAGTAATAAGCATAACATAACTTCCGTCCGGTCCGTCGCATTTTCGCCCAAGGACGCCCCGACATGGCATCATTCCGCTACACCGGCCCCGTCTCTGCCCCGCCCAGCGGATTGGGCCCAGCTGGTCCATTTCCAAACGCTCCCCTGACCGACCCGCTGGACCGGCGCTGGCTGCATTATGCGTTCCTGTCGCGCGATGGCCGCCGCGCGATGGTCGCCAATGCATCGTGGCTTGGCCCGGCCGAAGATGAACCGGCGGGGACCGAGCATTTCGCCACCATTCTGCTGCTGCATGACGGCACCGGCGCATGGCAATCCAGCCAGTTCAATGCCACCACCGAACGCCCGCCGTGGTCGGCGTTTATGCGCCCCTTTCCGCACGGCCAGCCCCGCCCCCTGACGATCCGCAGCGCCAATGGGCAGCCCGCCGTCAGCCTGTCGCTGACCCGCACCAGCCGGCCCTGCACCAGCCAATCGGCGTTCTTTGCCCGCCATCAGCATCTGCGCTGGCAATCCGAAACCGGGGTGACGGCGGTCGGCGACTGGCACACGGGCATGACAGAACGGGTCGATCTGGTCGGCTATCACGAACGGGTGCGGGGGCGGTGGTGCTGGCCTGATCTGGGCGAATGGGTCTTCGGCTTTGCCAATGACATGGGCGGCGATCCCGCCAAACCGCCGGAATGGGCCGGTGTGTTCACCTTTATCCGCCCCAGCACCGACCCGACCGAGGCGACCGCGTCGTTCATGCTGTGGCACAACGGCGCAATGCGGCGGCATTTCCCGCGCCGCTGCGTCAGCTTTGCAACGCGCGGCACGCTGGACCCAGACCGGATCACCATAGCGCCGCCCTTTGCTCAACTGCTAGGCACCCCGCCGATGGCGCTGCCGCCCCGGCGGCTGGCCATCACCGCACGGCAGGGCGATGATTGGGTCGCATTGGATTTTGACGGCGAAGATGCCGCCCGCATCGTCATCCCGTCCGAAACCAGCCTGAACGCGTTCAGTGTGCATGAGGTCGTGGGCACCTGTCAGCTGTCGGGCCTGATCGGCGGACAAAAGTTCAGCGTCGAAACCCGCGGTATTGTCGAATTCGCAGGTGGTGCACAAAATGACTCCCAGGGTGGGGTGACCGATCATGCATGACATTAAAACAGGCTCTAAACTGCGCAATAGTGCCGCAAGCGTCATGATCGAAACGATTGCAACCCTGTCGCGCCACGCCCCCGCCATTACCGCTGCTGCCGCGCGGGAACTTGGCAATGTCCAGCTGCATCTGTCCTTTGGCGATGGCTCGCGGGCCTTGCTGACAGCGGCCAACAGCGTGCTGACCTCCCGCAGCGATCCCGACGCTGCCCCCTATGATGTTGACGTGCATTTCGACGACCGCGCCTTGACCTTGCTGTTCGATGCCGCTGCCCGACCCGCCGATCAAACGCTGGAAAATAGTCTGGATATGCGCGGCACCCGGGATGATCTGCTGGCCGTCTGGCGCTGTTTCCGGCTGCTGTCGCAAAGGGCCTCCGGACTGCGGCTGGTGCAGGCAATCTGGTCTGCTTACCGGGATAACCTGCCAAAACAGGCGCTGATACCGCCAAAAATCGGTCCTGACCGGTCGGCCGATTGGGACGCCCCCAAATGGCCCGCGCTGCAGTGGCTGGAACAAAGGCATCCGGCAGCCACGGACCTGATTACCCGGTCCGAACCCGTCCTCGCCCCCGCCCGCAGCCTGTGGAACGGCGTCAGTTCGGACAGCTGGCAGGACAGCACCGCAATTTTCGACAATGATCTGCACCTGACCATGCAGCGCTGCAAGGCCCGCGTCGTCGCCGATATTCTGGCCCTGATCCCGACCAAACCGCCGCAGCGCGATCTGTATGCGCTGATGAAGGATTACGTCACCCGCGAAGGCAAAGGGCTGCGCCCGACGCTGGTGATTTCAACCTGTCTGGCTTTGGGCGGGAAACTTGAGGATGGGGTACGCGCCGCTGCCGCCTTGGAAATGTTCCACAACGGATTTCTGGTGCATGACGACATTGCCGACGAATCCACCCACAGGCGCGGGTTGCCCACCCTGCACGAGGCGCATGGCATTGGGCTGGCAGTCAATGCTGGCGACGCAATGCATTTGTTTGCGGTCGATATGACCCTGTCCAATCTGGCCACCGTCGGGCTGGCCCGGACATTGGGAATCATCCATGAGATCCTGCATATGTGCCGCGAAACGGTCGAGGGGCAGGCCGTGGAACTGGGTTGGATCAGGCGCAATTTCGTGCCGTCGCGGGACGCCGATTACAGCCGGATGAGCACCAAGAAAACCGGCTGGTACACCTGCATCAGCCCCTGCCGGGTGGGCGCCGTGGCCGCCGGCGTGACCGACCCCGCCTTGCTGAACCGGTTCAATGAGGCGTTCCGCATGACCGGAATTGCCTTTCAGATACAGGACGATGTGCTGAACCTGATCGGTGAGACCGACCTGTATGGCAAAGAGGCGTTGGGCGATCTGCTCGAGGGTAAACGCACGATCATGATGATCCATCTGTTTCGCGGTGCATCGCAGGCTTTGCGTGACCGGATGACTGCCATCAACGCCCTGCCCCGGCTGCAAAAACCGTTTGCGATGGCGCAGGAAATGTTGGCCGCGATGAACGATGCAGGCTCGGTCGACTATGCAATCAAAGTCGCCGATAAACTGGCAAATCAAGGCGTCTACAGGTTCGAGGCTGATTTGGGGTTCATCCCGGAAAACCCGGCCAAAGCAGTCCTGCGACAAGTGTCAAACTACGTCACCACACGGGCGCTATAGTCATGGCCCGCCCGCCAAAACAGACCCTGACACAGGATGATCTGGTCCTTTTGGACCTGTTTCATGCCCGCAGTCAGGACCTGCGCGCAATGTCTGTCACCCTCGCCCGGCTGGGGGTGCGCTGGCGGCGGGCGCAGGGGGCGCGCACGGCGGCTTGGCTTAAACAGCTTGAAACCCACCCGTTCTACAAGGCCGGTCAGGTGCTGTTCGATCTGCTGGAATGGGAAGATTTCATGCTCGACGGCCCAGCCGAACTGGCCAACCCACAGGCCATCGCGGCCCTGCTCAACCGGTTTTCAGCACAATTGGGAATCACGATCCCGGCCCTGCCCCTCCCCGCCGACCTGCCCGCGCTTGAGCCCGGCTTTTACCTATACCGCGATGTGGTTCTGGGCATTCTTTGGACAGCGCTCGCCGCGCAGGCCGGGTTTGCCGGGGTCCAAGCACCGTTGGGCTAAACCAGCCCGCGTGCCTTGGCCCGCTCCAGCAGCATCCGCACCGATGAGGGCTGCCATTTGGCCCGCCCCCGCGGCGTCCGTTCGCGCATCGATTCCAGCCGGTCACAGATGGCCTGCAATGTCATATCAGGGGCGGCCCCTGCGATTCCGGCGATAATCGCCAAAAGCCGGTCATTGCTATCGGCACGTTTGGCCCGGGCCAGCAGGCCCTGTTCCAACAAACCATCACGGACATAGCGTTTGACCCCGCGTATCAGGCGTTCAACCGTCCAGTCCGGTCTGCCACGCGGCAATTCCCCGTTGATCACGCGCACCACGTCCTCCCATGGCATATCCGGGCGCAAACGGCGGACCAGCGGCACCCATTCTTCGGCGCTGGCGTTCAACTGGTTGAAATAGGTTTCATCCCGCGCCGCCGCCACTTTGCGTAACGCCGCCGGATCGCGGGCGCGCAGACCGGGGTTGCCACCGATCCGGCCTTGGGCGCGGGCTGATTTCAGTCCCGCAACGGTGCGTTCCCGGATCAACGCCCGTTCCAACTCGGCCGCCGCACCCAAAACCTGCAAGGTGAACTTGCCCTGCGGGCTGGTGGTGTCGATCGGGTCGCGCAAGGACCGGAAATGCGCGCCCTTGGCCTCCAGCAGTTCGATCACCTCGAGCAGATGGCTCAGTGACCGCGCCAGCCGGTCAATGCGGACAACCAGCAGCACATCGCCCGGCCGGACCCGGTCCAGCACCCGCGCCAGCACAGGCCGGGACCGGCTGGCACCGGACGCCTGTTCTTCGTGAATGTCCCGGCACCCCGCCGCCCGCAGCTCTTCGGCCTGCGGCAACACGGTCTGATCTTCGGTCGAAACCCGGGCATAGCCGATCAACGCCACTCAAATCACCCTTTTGCGATTACCAACAATGCCAGTAAACGACCGATTAAAGCCGCATGCAACACAAATCCTGCCGTTTTCGACGGATCAAAACCCCAATAAACCCGGGGCATGACCCGCCAATTGGCGCAGTATCGCCAGATTGCTATCAAGACATTGCTGCAAAAGCACCAAGGCGGTC
Source organism: Rhodobacterales bacterium (assembly GCA_031422295.1). Classification (GTDB taxonomy): domain Bacteria; phylum Pseudomonadota; class Alphaproteobacteria; order Rhodobacterales; family Rhodobacteraceae; genus JANOMH01. The sequence continues at coordinate 94,636 of JANOQM010000035.1, forward strand.
GCATTCATCCCAAGTCAGGTGCGTTTTGCACAGTTAATGCGTCTTACAGGGCCGGAGCGCCTTGTTCCATATACCCTAAGCCTCGCCCGGATTCCAGCAAAACTGCCCCCTCCTGCCCCCATCAACGTCCATAAGGGTCGGGCAACGCGGGGATCAACTGCCCCACGCAGTCACCGAACCCGATGATATAGCCGTCGCCCTGCGCTGTGCCGCGCAGGGTCAGGGTATCGTGATCCTCGATGGAACTGCGGCTGGTGCCATCGGCCAAAGCGATTGGTTCCTTGCCGCCCCAACTCAGTTCCAACAAACTGCCCCGGTTATGCTTTTCCGGGCCGGAAATGGTGCCGGACCCCAGCAGATCGCCGGTATTCATCGGGCAGCCGCTGGTGGTGTGATGCGCCAGTTGTTGCGCGGCAGAGTAATATAATGCCGATGTATTGGTCCGGCTGATGATCGTCTCCTCGCCGCCCGCAGGCCGCAGGCCAACCCGCAACCCGATGTCATAGGCCAGCGGTCCCGGTTCCACCAAATGCGGCAACAACGGCACCTCGCGGGCAGGGGTCATGACCCGAAAAGGCTCTAATGCGGCCTTTGTCACGATCCATGGGCTGATCGTCGTCGCCGTCGCCTTGGCCTGAAACGGCCCCAGCGGCACATATTCCCAAGCTTGAATATCCCGCGCCGACCAATCGTTCAGCAGGACATAGCCGAATATCATCGCATCGGCCTCGGCCACTGTCACCGGCCCATCAGATGGCATGCCAACCACCGCCCCAATCTCCAGTTCAAGATCAAACCGGGCCGATGGGGCAAAGCGCGGGCACACATCATCTGGCCCCTTCAGTTGCCCCCACGGGCGGCGCACCGGCGTGCCCGACACCACAATTGACGAGGCCCGCCCATTATAGCCGATCGGCATATGCAACCAATTTGGCGGCAAGGCATTATCCACGCCGCGAAACATCGTGCCAACATTGGTGGCATGGTGTCGTCCGGCATAGAAATCGGTATATTCAGACACTAAAAACGGCAAATACAGGTCGGCATCATCTGCCACGACCAGATAGGGGGCCAGTCGTTTCTGCAGCTTGGCCCCCGCCGCCAACAACTCCAGCAACCGGGCACGCAACGCCGCCCAAACCCCCGGCCCCGCCGCCATCACTTCGTTCCAGAACGGCACATCCAGCAGCGGACCGCCGTCCAGTTCAATCAGCCCCGCCGCCTCCAACGCTGCGACATCCAGAATCATGTCACCAATCGCCACGCCACAGCGCGGCTCCTCCTCGCCCATCGAAAACACGCCGCAGGGCAGATTATTCAGCGGAAAATCCGCGGTCGGATTATTGGCCGACACGACCCAACTTTGCAAAAGCACCTATTTTACCCCCGGCGTGCCGTCGAATTTCTTGTCCAGCGACGTCCAGCAATCGATGTAATCATCCTGCAACGGGGCCACTTTTGCGGCCCAGGCCGTCAGATGCTGCGGAAAGCGGGTCTCAAACATGAACGACATGGTGTCGCGCAGCTTTTCCGGCCCCAACTGGGCATTCGACGCGCCCTCGAACGCGGTCCGGTCCGGCCCATGCGGCAACATGCAATTATGCAAAGACATGCCACCGGGCACGAAACCCTTTGGTTTTGCATCATAAATCCCATGAATATTGCCCATCAGTTCGGACATGATATTCTTGTGAAACCATGGCGGGCGAAAGGTGTTTTCCGCCACTGCCCAGCGATCCCGGAACAGCACAAAGTCGATATTGGCAGTGCCTTCCTGGCCTGAAGGTGCCGTCAGCACGGTAAAGATCGACGGATCGGGGTGGTCAAACAGAATGGCACCAACGGGCGAAAATGTGCGCAGATCGTATTTATAGGCACAGTAATTGCCGTGCCAGGCGACGATATCCAGCGGGCTATGGCCGATCCAGGTCTCATGAAACTGACCACACCATTTGATCACAACGCGACTGCGCACTTCGCGGTCCTCAAACGCCGCGACCGGGCATTTAAAATCGCGCGGGTTGGCCAGACAATTCGCGCCAATTGGCCCACGTGACGGCAGGTCAAACTTCTGCCCGTAATTCTCGCAGACAAACCCCCGCGCCGGCCCGTCCAACACCTCGACCCGGTAGACAAGGCCACGCGGCAGGATCGCCACCTCTTGCGGTTCCAGATCAATCACGCCCAGCTCAGTGCAAAACCGCAATCGCCCCTCTTGCGGGACGACCAGCAATTCACTGTCGGCGGAATAGAAATATTCGTCCTGCATGGATTGCGTGACCAGATAGATATGGGCGGCCATGCCAACCTGAATATTCACGTCGCCCGCTGTGGTCATTGTGCGCATGCCCGTGATCCATGTCAGCCCCTCATTGCCATGCGGCACCGGGTCCCAGCGGTATTGGCCCAGCGAAATCACATCCGGCAGGATATGCGGCGCGGTTTTCCACAGCGGCAGATCAATCTTGGCAAACCGTGTCGTATGCTTGACCGACGGGCGAATGCGATAACACCAGGTCCGTTCATTCTGCCCGCGCGGGGCGGTAAAGGCGGTGCCTGAAAGTTGTTCCGCATATAGGCCGTAATTGCATTTTTGTGGGCTGTTCTGGCCTTGGGGCAAGGCACCGGGCAGGGCCTCAGTCTCAAAATCATTACCGAAACCGGGCATGTAGGCAGCCATCAGGGCTGGCGCAGTGATCATTTCGGCCTCCCTCATGTGATGCCAGACACTTGGCTTCACACTACCACCCTTGGCCCGTCGCGCACAGACTGATGAAGCTGGTTTAACCCGCCCCCACCGGCAACGGCGCGTCCGGTTTCAACTGATCCATCACAATCTGGCTTTGCACCCGCGCCACGGCGGGATGTGCCAGCAAATCCTGATGGATCAGGCGGTTCAGCGCGGCCAGATCGGCGCACCAGACGCGCAGCAGATAATCCGCCTCGCCGGTCATGGTCCAGACTGCCACCACTTCCGGCATCGCATGCACCAGCCGTGCAAATCCGGCGGCGGCCCCGGGGGAATGTTCACGGAACATCACCTGCACAAAGGCCTGCACGGTCAGGCCAATGACCTTTGGGTCCAGCCGGGCGACATAGGCCGCAATCAGCCCCTGCGCCTCCAGCCGCTGTTTGCGGCGGGCGGCCTGACTGGGGGACAGATTTAGCCTTGCGCCTAATGCCTCAGCCGTCAGGCTGGCATCCTGCTGTAATGCAATCAGCAATACCTGGTCGGCATGGTCGATCATGCGTTACCCTCGCATATTTTGGCATACACCCGACAAAATCTCACACTTCTGGAACTATTCAAGCCCAAATTTGCGCACCCGGCGCACCTGAACTGGCCCATACTGGCGCAAAACCACAGGAGGCCGCCTATGGGACCGTTCCCACATGACACCCCGCGCGCCACGATCAGCGCCGAAAACCCAGCCGGGACCGATGGGTTTGAGTTCGTCGAATTTGCGCATCCGCAGCCCGATGACCTGCGCGTCTTGTTTGCGCGCATGGGCTATACCCACACCGCCACTCATAAAACCAAGGCAATCGAGCTGTGGCAGCAGGGCGACATCACCTATATTCTGAATGACGACCCGGACAGCCACGCGCGGCGCTTTGTCGAAACCCACGGCCCCTGCGCGCCTGCAATGGGCTGGCGGGTGGTGGATGCCGCGCATACCCTGCGGCACGTGCTGGCGCATGGGGCGACCGAATACACCGCGGGCGGCAAGGCGCTGGACCTGCCTGCGATCATCGGCATCGGCGGGTCATTGATCTATTTCACCGACGCTTACGACAATACCAACCCGTATCAGGCCGATTTTGACTGGATCAGCACGCCCAAACCGGCCGGGGTCGGGTTTCACTACCTCGACCATCTGACGCATAATGTGCATCGGGGCAATATGGACCTGTGGTTCGGCTTTTACGAACGGCTGTTCAACTTTCGGCAAATCCGGTTCTTTGATATCGCTGGCAAATTCACCGGCCTGTTCAGCCGGGCGCTGACCTCGGCCTGCAACCGGATCCGCATCCCGATCAACGAGGACCGGGGCGACACCGGGCAGATCGTCGAATATCTGCGGCGCTACAACGGCGAAGGGATTCAGCATATCGCGGTCGGCTGCCACGACATCTACGGCGCCACCGACGCCATCGCCGCGCGTGGGCTGAAATTCATGCCCAAACCACCGCAAAGCTATTATGACCTGTCCAAAACCCGCGTTGCCGGCCATGACGAACCGCTTGACCGAATGGCCGCCCATGGCATCCTGATCGACGGCGAAGGGGTGGTGAACGGGGCGGAAACCCGGATTTTGCTGCAGATATTCTCAAAAACCGTGATCGGCCCGATATTCTTCGAATTCATCCAGCGCAAAGGCGACGATGGGTTCGGCGAGGGTAACTTTCAGGCACTGTTTGAATCGATCGAGGCCGACCAGATCGCCCGTGGCGTGTTATAGACGGTCAGCGGGCTGGTAACTCACGCCCGCCTCAAACCCCGTCAAACACACCCGGTAACAATTCCTCCCAGAACCCGAAAATTGCCGTGGCGTTCAAGGCGCTGGCCCAGCCATATTGGCGAAAATCCTCGCGGTCCAGGTCAGTGGTCAGACGGGTTGCGAACAACCGCCGATCACTGTCACGCTGGGTCGGGTTGCGCTGCAAGGCTGCAGCCTCCACAACCTTACGGCGTCGGGCACGGTCATCGCGCAGCGCCAGCCTTGCGTCCATCGCGGCCTCGTGTTGTGCCGTGACATCGCGCAACCGCTGAACCGCCGCCACCGCTTCTGGCGCAGGCGCTGTTACTGCCGGTGCCGCTGGCTTATCGGGCACGCCGTCCAATACGGCCCGCAAATAGCCCACCGGGCTGCGCACATGCGCTTGGCCCGCGACATAATCCAGCTTGGCCGCCACCACTGCATCGCCATGTTCCTGAATCCATTGCCGCGCGAGCCGGTCCGACACGCCCTGCCCCAGCAGCCGCAAATATACCGGCCCGGACCGCACGGCATCACCATCATCAATGTCAAACATCGCCAATTGCTTGTTTTCACGGATCAGGAACCGAACCTCGGTCACCGCCCTGCCCCGCTTTTGAAACTCAGGCGTTACGGCAATGTTCGACGTGCGGTTCACTTCTTGTACGGCTGGCTTGATGATTTTGGCGTTCAGATGCTTGAAACTCTCGTAATAGACACTGTCATCGACACCCATCAGGCGGCGAAACGTGTCAATCGGCCACCAGCCGGTGCTGCCGGTGCGGACAAACCGGTAACAGTTCTCATACAACGCCAATCCATGCCCCGAGGTAAAGCGGCGCTGGATATTCAGATTGATCAGTGCAAACACTTTGGGGTCATGCAGCTTTTCGGCCAGTGCCGGGGAATAGGCATATTCGCAGACACCCCCCTTTAACTTGGCATAGGACAACAGCGACGACACGCCCCATTCCTGCTTGCCCTTGTCGTCCAGCATATCCCATTCTGCGACAGTCTCGGCCAAGCCGCGCAGGGCCGCGCGCAATGTGTCGGTGTCGTTGGAATTATAGCCGATCATCAGGCATAGGGTGCGAGCGTCAATCTGATGTTTGGGCTGGCTGATCAGCGTGTCATAGGCATTCAGCAGCAGCACATTCGACAGCTTCCGTTGTAGCAAAGTCAGCTTGCCCGATACGTGAATGGCGGCCACATTCTTTTTGACCGACCCGCGCCGCAACGGGCCGGTTAGTTTATCTGCCAGAATCCTGCTTCCCATGCCGATTTGCCCTGCTGCTGGCCGTGATGCTCTATCAGGCACCTTGGCTTTAGTATCGGCCATAAGGCACCCAATCACAAGCATTTCATAGGCACCTGTTTACAGGTTGCCCGCCGTCCCGCAAACGGGTTCCCTTCGCCACCTGACCGGGCGCAGCGGACCGGGCAATCGCTATCCCGACTCACAGCTATTGCCCGTTATGCCCGAATACTTGTTTTTTCATCGAATCAGACAGCACTTATTGCTGAAAATACCCCCCGTGTTCAGGTTCCGCCGCTCCCGGATTCTGGTCCACACTCTCCCGTATCCGGGTGCCTTTGGTCCTGTATTTTGGCTCCGAATACAAGCTACGCTATTGATATTGAATGATTAAAAATTGCCTAAAGCTCTTAAAGATTCTTAAGAATCCATAAACCTTTGTGGTGCATTTTCCTCGTTTCAGGGGCAAATAAGCGGAGTGGTTTCGCGGCGAAACCATGCCTGTGACAGCACAGCCTGTCACGATCCGTTGTTCCCTCGTGCCCTCAGATGTGCGATAGTTCGGCTAACACAGGCCAAATCGCCGCACATCAATATTCAGAATGCGGGACCCATAAGGCGCGACATGAGCAAAAAACCCGAATCCCCCCTGCCCCCCTATCAGAACATTGATCCGGCACGCGCCGCAAGCAAACTCGGCCCCCGGGTCGATACCACGCGATTCGCCAAGGCCGCAGCCTTTTGTACCCGTGGCCGGGACGATCTGGCCAAGCGCGGTTATGCCCCGGATGGCAAGAAACGGCTGCGCAAATTCTCTTTATGGGAAATTACCAAATACCTGATTCCCGTCGCTCCGGCCCATCTGCGCCGCGTCCTCAAAGCCAACGAAAACCTGCCGCAAGGCGAAGGCGAGGCGGGATCTAAATGGTTCACCTTGGAAGAAGTGTTGACCCTGCGTGACCATTTCGCCACCGAAGGATCAGCCTCCAAGGATTACCGGCCTTACCGCCCCGCCGGGCTGCCCGCGAAAATCTGTGCAGTCGCGAATTTCAAAGGCGGATCAGGCAAAACCACCACCTGTGCGCATCTGGCCATGGCCGCCGCCCTTGATGGTTACAAAGTCTTGGTGATTGATCTGGACAGTCAGGCCTCGATGACCTCGATCATGGGTGGCCAAGTCGATGATGAATGGGGCACCGTGTTTCCGTTGATTGCCAAAGATTATGCGCAAGCCGTGATCGCGGAAAATCAGGTCCGCGCAGTATCTGGTAGCATCCCCCTGCCGCTGGATGAAACCCTGACCGAGGCGCTGACGGTTTCGCCGCGAAACCTGATCCAGAAAACCCATTGGCCCAACATCGACCTGATCGGGGCCCAACTGAACCTGTATTGGGCCGAATTTCAGATCCCCGTCTGGCGGATGAACCTGCGGTCCTGGCCGCTGTGGGATGCGCTGGGAAATTTCCTCAGTACCGAGGGGATCCTCGATCAATATGACATTGTCTTTCTGGATACGCCGCCGGCGCTCGGTTACCTTACCATTAATTCACTTTCTGCCGCCGATATCTTGCTGGTTCCGTTAGGGGCGTCATTCCTGGAATTCGACAGCACGGGGCGGTTTTTCGATATGCTATATTCTACCTTCGCCAGTATCGAAGACGGCGAAAACACCCAGCGCCGTGCCTTGGGGCTGGATGAGATCAAATTTGAATGGGACGTGGTCCGCGCCATCATCACCCGGTTTGATGCAGGCCAGCAGACCGATCTGGCCAATGTCATTCAGGCCTATTTCGGCGATTTCATGAACACTTACCGCCAAGAATTCACCGCCCTTGTCGGGCAGGCCGGGGAACAGGTGAATGGCATCTACGAGGCGGATTACCGCGATTTTAACCGTGACACCTATCTGCGGGGCCGCGAGGCGTTTGACCGGACTTATGCCGAATTCAAGCAGCTGCTGATCGGTGCCTGGTGGCGCGATGCGCAAATGGCAAAGGAGGCCGGACATGGCGAAGCGTAAACGGCTGGAGGCGCCGGGGGCCGCAGAACTGGCTGATATCGAGGCGGGTTTCGCGGCGAAACCTGCGTCAGACCGAATGGGCCTTGGTGCGCCGATCGCGCAGATTGCGGCCGATGTGGCCCGGGCGGCACAGCCGCTGGCGACTGATGCCCGCGTGGCCATAGCCCGTGATGCCGCCGACGCCAACGCATGGCGCATGGCTGTTGAAGAGGGCAGGGTGGTCGTGGACCTGCCGGTGGATAGCATCGATCTTGAACATCTGATCCGGGACCGGATGGTGGTTGAAGCGGCCGAAATGGACGAGCTTAAATCCTCGATTCAGGCCCATGGTCTGCGCTTGCCGATCGAAGTGGTGGCCTTGCCGGACGGGCGCTATGGGCTGGTGTCAGGGTGGCGCCGCGTGACGGTGGTCATGCAGCTGCGCGACGCGGGTGATGCGCGCCATAGCACCGTCAAAGGCATTATTCGCGCACCTTACGAGGCTGGGGCAATTTATACCGCGATGGTCGAGGAAAATGAACTGCGCGCCCAACTGACCCCTTATGAACGGGGCCGCATCGCGGTGCTTGCCGCCCAGCAAGGTGCCTTTGCGTCATCCGAGTTGGCCATCGATACGATTTATGCCGCCGCGTCCAAGGCCAAGCGCAGCAAAATTCGCAGCTTTGCGCTGATCCATGAAGAATTAGGCGATATGCTGCGATACCCGACAGATCTGTCTGAACGCAACGGGCTGCGGTTGGCTTATGCATTGCGCGAAGGATTTGCGACAGAATTGCGCGTGGCCTTGTTGGGCACCTATGGCGGCGGGCCTGTTTTGGAATGGGTGGCGATGGAACAGATTGTCGCCGGGGCCGAGGCTGTTGAGCGTAGCATTGATCGGGGGGGCAGGCCAAAAACCCAATTTTCGAGGCCAAGTGGCAAACCGCAGGACCTGGCAAATGGCGTGACGATGGAGCGGGTTTTACATAATGACGGGTATTCAATCCGGCTGCGTGGCAAGGTGGTCGATGCAGAAATGGTTGAAATGATGATGGAGGAATTGCACCGTCTGTTGGACAAGTTGTGATCATCAATGGGTTTCGCGGCGAAACCGGACCCTATCGATAGTGCGGTTTGCCGGTATGTAAGAAAGAGCAATTCAAGTGCCTATCAAAATATCAAAATTATGAGCGCTATAGCGGTAATACAAAATAAAATGGCGGGGCGGGCGGATGCGTAAACTGACAGTAGCGGCAACCCGGATGCGGTATCTGCTGGGACCAATGGTTTCCTGAAACCGCCCGGTGCCTTGCCCTGCCGGGGGCTGAAGTCCTTTTGTTTCCGACGGCAATCGGGTCGGAACCGCATAATGCCAGCATTGACAGCATGGGCGCGTGGCGGCGGGCGACTAAAGCAAGAGCGATCCGGGCCTTGTCACAAATATTTGGCCTGACTGACAAATAACTGTCGTTTGGCCGCGTTACCCCCGCCCCGTGAACGTGGGGTGGGATATGCTGGAAATTGCGGCACTGACAAAGCAGTTCGGTCCGAATATTGCCGTGGATCGGGCGACGATCAAGGTTGACCGTCCTGCGATGATTGGCATCATCGGCCGGTCGGGTGCGGGAAAATCGACCTTGCTGCGGATGTTGAACCGGCTGACCGACAGCTCATCCGGCCAGATTATATATGAAGGCCGCGACATTACCGGATTGTCCGGGCAGGCCAAACGCCATTGGCAAAGCCAGTGCGCGATGATTTTCCAGCAGTTCAATCTGGTCCCCCGGGTGGATGTGGTCAGCAATGTGCTGCATGGCACGCTGAACCGCAGGTCTACCTTTGCGACCATGTTCAACCTGTTTCCGCAGGCTGATATCAGCTGCGCTATCGACATTCTGGACCGGCTTGGCATAGCCGAACATGCGCCCAAACGCGCCGAGGCGCTGTCGGGTGGTCAGCAACAGCGCGTGGCGATTGCCCGCGCCCTGATGCAGGACCCGAAAATCATTCTGGCCGATGAACCGATCGCCAGCCTTGACCCGATGAATGCCCAGATCGTGATGGACGCGCTGCGCCGGATTCATGACGAAGATGGACGCACTGTCATTGCCAACCTGCACACGCTGGATACGGCGCGCCGCTATTGCGACCGGGTGATCGGGATGCGTGATGGCCGCATCGTGTTTGACGGCGTGCCAGACCAACTGACCACGGGTGTCGCCCGCGACATCTATGGGGCGGGGGCGGATTTCTCGGAGAAAGCCACCTCGACTGCGATTGAGACTTTGGACCGCATCCCTGCGGTTGCCTGACTTTTCACTTGCCAGTGATCCATGGGGGCACTGGCGCTAACCGGAGACTTACAATGAAGAAGATTATCGCGCTGGCGCTGGCCACTACGGCCTTGGCATCTGTGGCCGTTGCCGAAGGGCATGCCATTACCGAGTTTAACATCGGCATTCTGGGCGGCGAAAACGCCCAGGACCGCCTGACCTCGCAGGAATGCTACCGCGCCGCACTGGAGGCCCAGTTGGGCGTTCCGGTCACGCTGTTTACTCCTGCCGATTACGACGGTGTTATTCAGGGCCTGCTGGGTGGCACGCTGGATATGGCCTGGCTGGGTGCGTCATCTTATGCCAAGATTTACCTGACCGACCCCGCCGCCGTGGATCTGGCCCTGACCAAACAGAACGTCGATGGATCGACCGGCTATTATTCCATCGGGTTTGCCCGCGCTGACAGTGGCATCACCTCGATCGAAGATGCGGCTGGCAAAAGCTTTGCCTTTGCTGAACCGAACTCCACCTCGGGGTATCTGGTGCCTGCCGCCGAACTGACCGCCACTTATGGCGATCTGGAAGCGTACTTTGCCTCGGTCGCGTTTTCGGGTGGCCATGAGCAGACCATCGTTGGCGTTGCCAATGGCGATTTCGAGGCGGGCGTGTCCTGGGCTGATGGTCTGGGTAACTGGGAAGACGGCTATACTTCGGGGGCATTCCGCCGTGCGGCAGATGCCGGTCTGGTGAACATGTCCGATCTGGTCCCGATCTGGCAATCCGCCTTGATCCCAGAGGGCCCGATGGTGGTTCGCTCTGCCTTGCCCGACGATGTCAAGGCCGCCGTGATCCAGCTGACGGCCGACCTTCATGAAACTGACGCAGATTGCGCTTATGGCGTAGCGGCAGGAGAGGCCAAGGATTTCGTTCCGGTATCGATTGAAGCGTACGAGGGCATTCTTGCGGCGCGTCGCCTGCAAGACGGTATGTAATTTCAGCACGATGCTTCGGGTCCCGCCGCACTGGCGGGGCCCGAATTCGTTTGGGACCGGGGGCAATTCATGGCTGATGTTTCGCTAGGCGCCGGGCCGGACTGCGGTGTGACGAAAGCCACCTATTTCGAGGTTGTCCGCCGCAAGCGCCTGTATAGCGGTTTGTTGCTGCTGCTGTTTGTCCTGCTCATGATGTCCGGCTTTCAGGTGGCCGAACAGCGCAATGCCGGTGATTTTGTGCCCGGTCTGCGCCAACTGGGTGATTTCCCATCGGAGGTTATCAGTGAGGCCTGGACCAACCGTGCGGCGATCCCCGGGTTTATTGCCGCCCATGTCATGTCGCTGGTCGAGACGATCAATATTGCGGCTGTGTCCACCCTCGTTGGCGCGTTGATGGCCATGCTGATTGCGCCTTTGTCGATTCGCGGGCTGGCCTTGTGGCCACGGGCCATTCCGGTGTTCCGTCGCCTGATGGATGTGCTGCGGGCCTTTCCCGAGATTATTATCGCTCTTGTCCTGATCTATATCCTCGGTGGCGGGCCGGTGCCTGCGATGATTGCTATCGCCCTGCATACCGCAGGTGCATTGGGTAAGATGTTTTCCGAAGTGGCCGAAAACGCCGATCTGAAGCCGGTTGAAGGGCTGACTTCGGTCGGGGCGAACTGGTCCCAGCGGATTTGGCTGGGTCTGATCCCGCAGGTTGCCCCGGACTGGTTCAGCTATGTGTTGCAACGGTTCGAGGTGAATATCCGGGCCTCGGCCATTCTGGGGTTTGTCGGGTCGGGCGGCATTGGCTATGACCTTAAAATCGCCATGCAATGGGGGCAGGGACGGTATGACGAGGTGGTGGCGATTTTCCTGCTGCTGTTCGTGACCATCGTGATTGTCGATCAGATATCCAGCCATTTCCGCGCCACGCTGATCAAAGGACGCATGATATGACGCTGACCGACACCGCCGATATGACGGCCACTGTGACCCGGTTATTTGCCCGCAAACGCCTGTTCGCCTTTGCCGTGCCGGGGGTCATTCTGGTGTATCTGGCCTATATTTTCGTGGCCTTTGACGTGGCCGGATTGGCCGACCGCGCCCGGATGGACAATGCCCGCATTCTGATGTCGGATTTCTGGTCGCATAAAACCCATGTCACCCGCGATAACCGCACCGGAGAGGTTGTTGTAGCGATTGAAGGCGAGAACAAGGGCACGTATCCGGATGGCATGTTGCCTGAATGGGTCACGCTGGCAGGTGGCGTGACAACGATTGATTTGGGGCAGGGGCATCAGGTCGTTTACGAGGGCAATACTGCCACTTACATTTATCCGGACTTTGGCGTGATCACGATTACGTCCGAAGCGGGGCAGGTGTCTGTTGTCGCCCCTGAACCTTTGCCTGACTGGATTGAGGTGGCCGAAAACCGGGTGCAGGTGACAACGCCGCAGGGCCGGTTTTCTGTGACCCGCAACCGCACCGAGACATTTCGATATCAGGCCGGATGGGAGCTGTTTTTCTTTACTTTGGACAGTCAGTTTTATGGCAAGAGGCCGGTCGCCCTGGTGGGGATGGCCGTTTCGGGCGAACGGGTCGATCCGGCCCGGTCCAATGTTGCAGGCATGGCGTCGGATTTCTGGAATAATGCGATGTGGCGGCATGGCGATGTTGCCTGGGCGATTTCCGAGACGATCCTGATGGCGTTTCTGGGCACATTTCTGGCTGCGATCATTGCGCTGCCTTTGGCGTTTATTGCTGCCTCGAACTTTACCCGTTTTGCGGCCCTTCGTTTTGCCATGCGCCGGGTGTTTGACTTTGTCCGCGGTGTTGATGGGTTGATCTGGACGATCATTCTGGCCCGCGCCTTTGGCCCCGGACCGATGACCGGCGCGTTGGCGATTTTGTTAACTGATACCGGGTCTTTTGGCAAACAATTCAGCGAAACGCTGGAGAATATTGATGAAAAGCAGGTTGAAGGGATTGGGTCCACTGGCGCCAATGCTGTGCAGCGCGCCAGGTTTGGGGTGATCCCGCAGATCACGCCGGTGCTGCTGGGCCAGATCCTGTATTCGTTTGAATCCAATACCCGCAGCGCCACGATTATCGGGGCGATTGTGGGCGGCGGCATCGGGCTGCTGCTGACCCAAGCGATCAGCACCCAGAAAGACTGGGAAGAAGTGGCCTATTATATGGTTCTGATCATCCTGATGGTGATCGGCATCGATACTTTGTCCGGCTGGCTGCGCCGCCGGTTGATCCGGGGTTGAATTGGCACTGATCTATTCCGCCGCAATCTGCGCCTGCTGATCCAGACTGACAAACCGATGCGCCGCCGCCCCGGCCAGATAGGCGATACGCCCGCCGACAATGGTGCATTCAACGGCCTGCGTCGCCTTGTCGATCACCACCAGATCAGCCCGTTTGCCCGGTGCAATCACTCCCCGGTCAGGTAGCCGCATGATCTGCGCCGGATTGGCCGAAATCAGCGCCCAAGCCTGCGGCAGGTCGCGCAAACCCTGTTCGACCAGCGTAAACGCGGCCCGGGCCAGCGCGGGATAGTGATAATCCGACACCAAAGCCGTGCATTTACCGGCCCGGATCAGCGCCTGTGCCGCCACATTGCCCGCCTGCGATCCGCCGCGCACCACGTTTGGCGCGCCCATCAATACCGGGTCGCCCACCGCATGGGCCACCGATGCCGCCGACACTGAGGTCGGAAATTCGCAAATCCGCGCCCCCATCATCGCAAAGGATTCGCGGGTTTCACCATCGGGGTCATCATGGCTGCCATAGGTCACGCCCAGCGTATCAAACGCCTCGGCCAGCTGGCACAATTTGCGCGGCACCTCGGCGCTGCGGGCCTTGGCTTTGGCCACAACCGCCATCATCTCGGCCCCGGTGCGGCCCGAGTTTTTCGCCCAAAGTTCCAGATGATGCGGCCGTGCAGTATAGGTGGCAATCGCCTCGTCCAGGTGATTGTTAAAGATCACATAGTCGATGGCATATTGCCGTACGGCGGCCAGTAGCCGGTCGGCGCTGTCCAACTCGTGGGTTTCATACCGGATCTGGATGCGCAGATCGGTCAGCGCGCGGGGCCGGTAGGTGGCCAGTGCGGCCATGACCGATAGCGCGAAATCGGGGCTGCGCGGCCCGCCTTCCCAAGACCAACTTTGCGCCAGCCATGCCGTTGTGACCCCGTTGGCTGCTGCATCCTTATCCGCACCGAGCAGCCCCATGGTGACTGGAAACGGGGCTGTCGGGCGCGGCGCGATGTGCCGTTCAAACGCATCGCCATGCAGGTCGATGATACCGGGCAGGATGTAATAGCCCGACAAATCGACCGCCGGATAAGGCCCCGCATCAATCCGCCCGCTGGCGATGGCCACGGTGCGGTCCTGCATCGCCCCGTCGCGCAATATGGTGGCACCGGTCAGACGAAGGGGGGGCAAATGCGGTTGCATGGGTTGGGCCGGTTCCGTGAAAAGGGTTAAAACTGGCTGTGGATAACACCGGCGTGCGTCAGTGCTGTGACAAAGCCGGGTCAGCCGATGTTTTCAGCCGACAGGGTAAGTGCGACCCGGTCACCCGCAAACCATGTCGTCCCGTATTCGACAGGCGTCCCATCCGGGCCAACATTGACCGCGATGGATTGCAGCAGCGGGTCGCCTTCGGTCAGATGCAGCAAAGCGGCCTGCGTGGCGCTGGCCAATTGCGCGGTGATCCGGGTGGAGTGGCGCAGGTAATCGGCAATGCCATGCCGGGCCAAGGCCGCTGTCACCGATCCGGAATTGCGCAGGTCATCGGGCAGATTGGGCAGGAGTTGCGCCGGAAAGACACTGCGAAACAAGGCGATAGGTTGCCCGTCGGCCAGTGACAGCCCTTCGCAGGCATGGACCATGGCCCCGGGTTGCAGGGCAAGGGCGGCAGCCTCGGTCGTGTCGGCAACGCGGGTGACGACTTGCAAGATCTCGCGCCCCGGCACCTTGCCTGCCGCCGCGATATTGCGCTGAAACCGCACCCTTTGGCCCAGCGGATAATCGGTTGGGCGGGCCATAACAAAGACCCCCGCGCCGCGCCGCGCATGGACCAGCCCCTGCGCCGCCATGTGCCCCAGCGCCTGTCGTACGGTATGCCGGTTCACCCCAAACCGATGCGCCAGATCAGCCTCGGACGGAAGTTTGGTCCCGGGGGCGAAATGGCCTGCCCCAACTTCGGTGGTCAAGGCGTCGGCAATGGATTTCCACAGGGAGGTCCGCTGTACTGTCATCAAAAATTCACACAATGGGGGGTTGCGGGTCGGGCGGGTAGTTGTCTAGTTGTATAGTAAGTAGTTGTGGCTCGCAAGGCAGACCAATGGATGGATCATCAGTCATCGTTTCGGCCCGCCGCCATTGGCTGGGGATATTGGCCCGCGCCCCGCAGGGTCGCCTGACCGCTATTTGCGAGGCCGCCGGGGTTGACCCCGCTGGCCAATGGTTGCGCCGCGCCGAGGTGGGCAGCGTCATGGTCCGGGGCCGCATGGGTGGCACGGGTGCGCCGTTCAATCTGGGCGAAATCACCGTGACCCGCGCAGCCGTGCAGTTGCCCACCGGGCAGGTCGGCCATGGCCATGTGCAGGGCCGCGATAGACCGGCCGCCGAATGGGCCGCCCGGGTTGATGCGCTGATGCAGACCGACTGCGCAGGATGGGTCCGCGCGGCTGTGCTGGACCCTCTGGAGGCCGGGATGGCCGCGACACGGGCTGCGCGGGCGGCCAAAGCCGCGGCCACGCAGGTTGAGTTTTTTACGCTGGTCCGGGGGGATGGCTGATGCAATGCGCTGATTTATCAGGCGGCTTCACCGATGCCCCGCGTGATGCGGCCCATGCGTTTCGCGCCGCGATGGGGGCGATGGCCCGACCCGGCCGCATTCATCATGTAACCGGCGCTGTGCCGCCTGCGCCGTTGTCGGTGGCGGCAGGCGTGCTGATCCTGACCCTGTGTGACCCCGAAACACCGTTGTATCTGGCGGGTGCGCATGATTGCGCGGCAGTGCGCGACTGGGTCAGGTTTCACACCGGGGCCCCAGTGACAGGTGCAGCTGATTGTGTGTTTGCAGTCGGGGATTGGGCGGCGGTTCTGCCGCTGGCCACCTATCGCACCGGCACGCCGGAATACCCAGACCGGTCGGCCACCCTGATTGTGGAAATGCCGCACCTGTCCAACACTGGCGCTATTCTGACCGGCCCGGGGATCAGGGATCAGGTCAGGTTTTCGCTGCCGGACAAAGCGGGCTTTGTTGCCAATGCCCGGACCTATCCGCTGGGTCTGGATTTTTACTTTACCGCCGGGGCGCTGCTTGCCGCGCTGCCCCGTTCAACCAAGGTGAGCTAGGCCATGTATGTTGCGGTGAAAGGCGGCGAGCGGGCGATTGACGCGGCCCATGCCTGGCTGGCCGAGGAACGGCGCGGCGATACATCTGTGGCCGAACTGAGCGTGCCGCAAATCCGCGAACAGCTTGCGCTGGCGGTGAACCGGGTGATGGCCGAGGGGTCGTTGTTTGACCCCGACCTTGCTGCGCTGGCGATCAAACAGGCGCGCGGTGATCTGATCGAGGCGGTGTTCCTGATCCGCGCCTACCGGACCACATTGCCCCGGTTTGGCGCATCCTTGCCGGTTGAGACCGCCAGTATGGAATGCGACCGCCGGATTTCGGCCACGTTCAAGGACCTGCCGGGCGGGCAGGTACTGGGGCCGACGTTCGATTACACGCACCGGCTGCTGGATTTCAAACTGCTGGCCGACGGCGAAGTGCCATCTGTCGCCATGGGAGAGCCTGACCCGGTGCCCAAGCCGCATGTGACCGGGTTTTTGAACCGCGAGGGGCTGATCCAGACGGAACCTGCGTCGGATACGCCGCCCCCCGACCTGACGCGCGAGCCGCTGGAACTGCCTGCCACCCGCGCCCTGCGGCTGCAGGCCCTGACACGGGGGGACGAAGGGTTTTTGCTGGGGCTGGCCTATTCCACCCAGCGCGGTTTTGGCCGGACCCATGCCTTTGTTGGCGAATTGCGCATCGGAGCGGTGACAGTCGAGATGGACATTCCCGAACTGGGGTTCGCCATAGAAATTGGCGAGGTTGTGGTTACCGAATGCGAGACGGTGAACCAGTTTACCGGGTCGAAGACCGAACCGCCGCAGTTTACCCGCGGCTATGGGTTGGTGTTTGGTCAGTCTGAACGCAAGGCGATTTCGATGGCGCTGGTCGACCGCGCCCTGCGCTGGCGGGAACTGGGTGAGGATTTCGTCGGTGCCCCGGCGCAAGACGAGGAATTTGTGCTGATGCATGCCGATAACGTGCAGGCCACGGGCTTCCTAGAGCATATCAAGCTGCCGCATTATGTGGATTTCCAGTCAGAACTGGAGTTGATCCGCAAGTTGCGGCGTGAAACACAAACGCTCGTCCGCCCGACGGGCGACCTCGCTCGGGAGGCAACGGAATGACTCTAGTCGCCACCACCACACCCGTCGCCATCGCTGCCTGCGGACGATCCATCGTCAGCTTGCCGGGCATCCTTGTTCGCCGAAGATCGGCCGCTGTCACTTGCGTTCAAATTCGGCAAACTGCCATCGCTGCGGCGACCAAGCCGCGAACCGAACACCTGACGCCGCAGCTTTTTGACGCGTTGCTGCATCACGATCAGAACGATGACACCGATCAGCATCGGCACACCGATAGCCCAGATCAGAAAGCCCAACTCAGCCTCCGCAATCGCTCCAATGCGGATATGGGGGGCAGACGATGACCGATCAAGTCTACAACTTCGCTTATCTGGATGAACAGACCAAACGGATGATCCGCCGGGCGATCCTGAAGGGGCTGGCGATCCCCGGCTATCAGGTGCCCTTTGCCAGCCGCGAAATGCCGATGCCCTATGGCTGGGGTACCGGCGGGGTGCAGGTTTCGGCGGCGGTGATGGTGCCTGAAGACCGGCTGAAAGTGATTGACCAAGGCGCTGATGACACCACAAACGCCGTGTCGATCCGCAAGTTTTTCCAGAAAACCGCAGGTGTTGCGGTGACCGAAAAGACAGCCGAGGCGACCCTGATTCAGACCCGACATCGCATCCCCGAACAGCCGCTGACCGAGGACCAGATCTTGGTCTATCAGGTGCCGATCCCTGAGCCGCTGCGCTTTCTGGAACCGCGCG
>JANOQM010000036.1:0-1633 GCA_031422295.1 Rhodobacterales bacterium
ATCGCCCAGGCGGCGCAGGCGATGGAGTTTGGCGCGTCTTCGGAAGATATCGCGCTGACCTGCCATGCGCATCCGACGCATTCGGAGGCGTTGAAGGAGGCGGCGATGGCGGTGACGGGGAAACCGATACATATGTAATCCGCGGGTCGGTGCGCGGGCCGCGCATAGACCCGCGCAAGCACGGACGGCGAGCGAAAAGGGCGGCCCCAACAGGCCGTCCTCCTTGACTCGACCGACGGCGTGGCTCCGCCACGTTCGTCCTGACATCCTTGCTTTACACCCCGAACGGACTCAGCGGCCTCGCCGCCGGCCGCAGCCACTCGAGCCAGTTCTTCAATGATCCTTGGCGGTGGATGCGGCGTGGACTGGCGGCATGACGTCGGTGTTGTAGATGTCGACAACGATGCGCCACTGGCCGTCACTTTGCTTCTTCCAGATCGAGACCCATTTCCCCGGCTCGGCAAGCGGCTCTCCATTCGGTCCAGCCATGCGGGCAGTGTAAATACCGCGGGTATAGGCCATGTCGCCAGAGCCAGACACGTCGACATGCTTCAGGGCGCCGGTGTTCTGCATTCCGGGAATACCCAGAACGTGCCGCCACTCAACACGGATCGCGTCCTTGCCGGTCACGATCGGTTCGGCCGTGGGCAGCATAACCGCGTCATCAGCGTAAAACGATATGATGCGCTCCAGGTCCTTGTTGCCCACGGCTTGTTGAAGGGCTTCATCTGCGGCCCTGATCACGTTTTTCGCATTCCCGGTGTTGGGTGGCGCCCCGTTGCAGGCCGCTGTGGCCAATCCCGCCAATGCGATTACGGTCAATCTGATCATGGCTCCCCCTTGCCAGGGCATACTAACTTTTAAACAGTTCAACGCAAACGGCCATTTTCGACACTTCATTTGTTGCTGGTGCGCCAACACCAAAAAGCACCTCGTCACCCCGTATTTGAGCCGGGCGCAGCTGTATTCCCAGAATGCGCCCCATCCCCCTTCGCTTGCCCCTTCGCCGGCACCGTGTCACCCATTTCGCCGGAGGGATCCAATTATGGCAGACTGCGATATTTTCGAAGCCGGTGATGTCACGCTGCAATCGGGCGTGGTGCTGCCAACTGTGCGCGTTGTCTATTGCACCTACGGCCGACTGAACGCCGCGCGCGACAATGCGATCGTCTATCCGACCCATTACATGGGCACCCACGACAGCAATGCGTGGGCGATCGGGCCGGGGATGGCGTTGGACCCGGAGAAATACTTCATCATCATCCCCAACATGCTGGGCAACGGCGTTTCATCTTCGCCCAGCAACACACTGGCTCCGTTCGACGGGCCGCGCTTTCCGTTGGTGACGGTGCGGGATAATGTGCTGCTGCAGCACCGGTTGGTGACCGAAGTCTTTGGGCTCACCACGCTGGCGCTGGTCACCGGCCATTCGATGGGCGCGCTGCAGACGTTCCAATGGGGCGCGTTATTTCCCGACATGGTGCAGCGGATCGCGCCCTTTTGTGGCGCGGCGCGGGTGTCGCGGCATAATTGGTTGTTTCTGGAAGGCTGCAAATCGGCGCTGATTGCCGCTGGTGATTTTGCCGGCGGTGATTACACCGCGCCGCCCGTTGCCGGCATCCGTGCCTTTGCC
>JANOQM010000037.1:0-6144 GCA_031422295.1 Rhodobacterales bacterium
CACCGAAGATTGACGCAGATCAACGACGGCGGTCCGTTTATTGTTCACTCTGCCCAGAATTGGGTGTTTTGAGACCATCAGACCTGCAAGCAGAGAACACGCCGGAGGAACAACATGGACCACAGCACGCACACTCAGGGCAGCCCCGGTTCCGGTTGGTCCCGCAGCAAGATCGTCCTGATCGCATTTCTGGCAATTGCCGGGTTTTATCTGTTGGCCGGACATCGGGCGCAGGCGTTCGCCGTTTTGCCGTTTCTGCTGCTACCTGCTTGTCTGCTGATGCATGTCTTCATGCACGGGGGACACGGCGGGCACGGGGGACATGGCGCATCGTCGTCCCAACCCCCTGCGCCAGTGAGTATGTCCGCGCTAGCGCCTGCGACCTGAAACAATCAAGAACGGCTCGTCAGAGAAACGGCTATCGCAACTTTGGGCATGAGCTGCCCCGGCAAGCGCAGGCTTGGCCAGACCGCCAGCAACGTCACCCCGGCCATCAACACAAACGCGGCGTTGGGCAGCCATGTCACATCGTACAACAGCCCGCCCGCCGCCGACCCCACTGCCGCACCAAGGCTTGCCGCCGCGGTTTGTTTGCCCAACCCGGCACCGGATTTATGGCCCGCCGCTGCGGCAATCCAATAGGTCAGGATCGGCGATAGTATTCCCGCACTTGCCGCCACGCCGC
Source organism: Rhodobacterales bacterium (assembly GCA_031422295.1). GTDB lineage: Bacteria > Pseudomonadota > Alphaproteobacteria > Rhodobacterales > Rhodobacteraceae > JANOMH01. Next base: position 686 of record JANOQM010000037.1, read on the forward strand.
CGGTCACCAGCAGCATCAGCGCAAAACTTCCCGCCAGTGGAACTGCGAACAGCCCTACAGCCAGAACCCCAAAGGCAGGCGCCACCAGCCATCGGGTGAACTCTGGCCTGACCAGCAAAAACACTGCGGCCTGCGCCACGATCATCACCAGACTACAGGTCGTGAACATTGCAGCAATCTGCACCGGCGTCAGCCCCAGCTCCTGCTTGCCGCGCAGGGCGAGGCCGACTTCGAACACTCCAACCCCGGCGGACACCACAAATCCCAGGATCAGCAAGTGCCACATCAGCCGGGGTGCAGGGGAGGGCACCAATGCGTCGTCCAGCCTCTGCGCCGATATGATTCTTCCGGGAATCAATACCGCAATCGCAATTGCCGCCACCAGCGCCAACCCGCCGGTTGCCAGCAGTGGCACGGTCAATGCCCCGGCTGCAGCCCCGGTTCCGCCCGGCAGGCGTTGCAACACCACCCCCAGCGCCGGACCGAACAGAAAGCCAGAGATGCCCGCCATCGATACGAACGACAGTCTGCGGCCCAGTGTCTTTTTGCCCGCCGACATATCCGTGACTGCCGCAAGGGCGACTGGTGTGATCGCTGCCGCAAATATACCAGTTAATGCGCGGCCGACGTAAATCGCGGCCAGCGTGTCGAACAAGACGGTGGCGATCATCGTGGCGCTGAAACCAATAAGCCCGATCTGCATCACGCACCGCCGTCCCCAAGTGTCCGACAGCCAGCCCCAGACCGGGGCACAGATGAACAGCGCCAGCATGTAAATCGCCGTCAGCAGCCCGGTGGCGCGCGCCACCTGCGCAGGGGTGCTGTCAATGCCCAGCAACCGCTCGATCAGCACTGGCAGTTGTGGCAACAATATCCCGAACCCGAGCGAGATCGTAAACACCGCCAGCATCAGCACGGGCAGCATCAGCACGGGCAGGATGACCCTGACGGGCGTGGCGGTTGCGACCGGATACACCTCAGATCGCCGCGACAGCCCGCGCCAGAAGATCGCGGACCTGCCCCGCCACCGCATGCAGCGGTTCATTATCAATAGCTTGCATCGACGCAACCGGATCAATCGCGCTGACCGCGACGCCGCCGTCGACCGCCCGCAGAATAACATTGCACGGCAACATGGCCCCCACGCGCGGCTCCATCCCGATGGCCTGCCAAGCCATTTGCGGATTGCACGCCCCAAGAATGAGATAGGCTGGCATATCCACGTCGATCTTTTTCTTCATCGTCGCGGCCACGTCGATTTCAGTCAACACACCGAACCCGTTCGCGGTCAGTGCGGCGCGGGTGCGGCTGTCCACCGCGTCAAACGTGGCCCCGGTTATCAACCGGTCAATCGTGTAGCTCATGTCGCGTTCCTCCTGCTATTTGCGTAAATATTTTGCCAAAGCGAAGATTGCGAGAACCACCAGGACGATCACAAGGATCATCCAGACGCCGCCAAAGCCCATTCCATAGCCATTCATCATCGGGGGTTCTTTCCGGTTTGCTGCACAGCCTTGCGCCGTGCAAACGGGTTTGTAAAAGTGTCAGTCGCCGTCGGTCATGTCGGAATGATCCGCGTCCTGCGGCCCCGCCGCCGGTTTCAGCATCATCTGCATCATGGCCGCCATTGTCGCGATTTCCGCTTCGGTCACCTGACCGTCGCCGTCTTCGTCGTGCATCTGAAAGGCGCGGACCATCATGGTCCTTGTATGGGCGGCGTGCATCGCCGCGAACTCGGCCAGGGACAGCGTTCCGTTGGTGTCGGCGTCATAGGTCTTGACCTCGGCCTGCATCCCGGCGGTCATTTCCTCGGGCGTCAGGGTGCCATCCTTGTCGGCATCAAACGTTCGCATGGCATAGCTATTCATGCCCGACATCATGCCGCCGCCCATCATGCCGCCCATCATGCCGCCCATCATGCCACCGCGTCCGTCCATCATGCCCTGCTGGGCAGCAACCGGTGCTGCGAAGCCAAGACCAGCGATCAGGCAAAGGGAATACATCTGCGTTTGTTTCATCGTGCTGCTCCTGTTTCGTTCCGTCCATCAGATCAAACTGTGCGGCAGGCGTCGTTGATTTGCATCAAGTGATGCGATTTATAGGTTCAGGCGTTCATCCGCAGGCCGGGAGATCAGGAGTGGCCCTGATCGAGATCAAGGCGCACGCGCTTGTATCCCGTCATGGTTGGTGCATCCTAAACCGTGAGGAGTTTCACATGATCCCGACCGTGACACGCCGCAGTTTTGTCACCACTGCCGCGCTTGCGACGGCAAGCCTTGGCCTGCCGCGCGGCGCTTGGGCGGCAACCCACAAGCCATTGCTGCTGACCGCCACCAGCCGCACGCTGGACATCGACGGGCGGGCCGCCACTGTCTGGGGGCTGGTCAACGCCCAAGGTGGCAGCGGCCTGACGCTGGACCCCGGACAGCGGTTTCGGGTCGATCTGACCAACGCGCTGGATGCCGATACAATCATCCATTGGCACGGCCAGATTCCTCCGAATGCGCAGGACGGCGTGCCGGATATTCCGCGGCCGATGCTGAAACCCGGCGAGATGCGTGAGTTTGATTATGAACCGATCCCCGGCACCTATTGGATGCACAGCCATGTGCCGGTGCAGGAAATGGAACTGCTCGCCGCCCCGCTGATCGTGCGCAGCGCCGCCGATCTGACCGCCGACCGGCAAGAGGTAGTGATGTTCCTGCACGACTTCAGCTTTCGCCCTGCAGCCGAGGTTCTGGCCGAGATCACCGGCGGCGATGGCAGCATGGCCGGGATGGATATGGGTGCGGCGACGCCTGCGCCCGATGCCCCGCACGACATGGATATGTCGGGCATGGCGATGGACCTGAACGATTTCAACTTTGACGCCTATCTGGCGAATGACCGCACCTTGAATGACCCCGAAGTGATCCGGGTCGACAACGGCGGCCGGGTGCGGCTGCGCATCATCAACGCCGCAGCCGCGACGGTGTTCTGGATCGACACGGGTGCAGTAAACGGTCGGCTGGTCGCGGTGGATGGACATGAGGTGCAGCCCCTGCAAGGTCGCCGCTTTGGGCTGGCGATGGGGCAGCGGCTGGATATCGAACTTGACCTGCCGAACGGCGATGGGGCGTTTCCGGTGCTGGCGCTGCGCGAGGGGGCGGTCGAGCGGACGGGGATCATCCTTGCCACCGCCGGGGGAGCCGTGGAGAAACTGGCGGCTGTCGGCGAGGCAGCAGCGGCAGCTTTCGACATGGACCTGTCGCAAGAGGCGGCTTTGCGCGCCATGACGCCACTGCCAGACCGCCCGGCCGACACCGCCGCGACGCTGATGCTCGGCGGGTCGATGCAGCCCTATCTCTGGACGATCAACGGGCAAAGCTGGGGCAATCACACGCCGATCACCGCCAAATCGGGCCAGCGGGTCGAGTTGACCTTTCACAACATGTCGATGATGGCGCATCCGATGCACCTGCATGGGCATACGTTTCAGGTGGTGGCTATCAACGGCAAGCGCTTTGCGGGCGCGATGCGCGACACCGTGCAGGTGCCACCGATGGCGATGGTCACGGTGGCGGTGGACGCCGGAGAGGCGGCGCGCTGGATGCTGCATTGCCACCACATGCCGCATCTGTCGACCGGCATGATGACCGAATTCGCGGTGTCGGCCTGAGCCGGGCTGACATTTACAGGTAGGCCTGTATCGGCAGCAGCCCGACCAGCCATGAAATCGCCCGCTGCGGCGCACTCGCCTCGGGTTCCACTAACATCACCGTAGGCTGACCGGGCCGGGCTATGGCCCACTGCAGCGCATGTTCGGGGCGCGATACGGCATAGGCCTGATCCGGGGCGCTCAGCGTGTTGATCATGCCTGTGATGTCTGCCACCAGCGCCGGGTGTTCGAACAAGAGCCCCAACTCCGTATTGGTAAACGCCGAGCGCAAATCGAAGTTGAGTGACCCGACGATGGCCTGTGTGCCGTCGATCACGAATACCTTGGAGTGCAGCACATCGCGTTTGCGGCCCTTTTTCGGTACAGGCGAGAATTCATGGATGAACGCCCCCGCCGCCAGCAGCGCGGTTCGGTAGCGCCGGTAGGCGCCGTAAACCAGCAGCATGTCGGTCGCCGCCAGCGCGTTGGTCAAAAGGCTGACCCTGACACCCCGCGCCGCAAGTGCGGTCAACCCCGCAATGCCCGCCCGACCCGGCACGAAATAAGGGGTGATCAGCCGTACCTCTGTCTTCGCGTTGGTCAGAATATCGGCGATGGCCGTCGACATCCAAGGCGCAGAATGGTTGCCGTAAGCCTTGTCCGGCGGGTCGGCCAGAAGCTGCACTTTATCGGTCCAGTGCAGCCGCCCGGCCAGAACTGCCTCTGCTGTGCGACTGTCCAGCGTCCGGGCCAGATAGCGGCGTGACGGGGCTGACCCGACGTGGCGGGCCAGCCGGTGGCGAAAGGCGGTCCGGTTCATCTTGAATCCGGGCCACAGGGCAAGGATCGGCATCGAAAGCCCAAGGTTCCAATAACTGTCAAACAGCGCCCCCATCTCATCCACCTTTGGCCCCACTAGCAGCATGTCGGCGTCAATCGAGGTGCGGACGTCGGCAGCCATGGTGCCAAAATACGTGTCGCCGATGTTGCGCCCGCCGATGATCGCCAACCGTCCGTCCGCAATCCACAGCTTGCCATGCATCCGGCGGTTGAACCGCGCCAGTCCCAGCAGCATTTCGAACGTGCGGCGAATAACATGGCCCCGGTTGCGCGTCGGATTGAACAGCCGCACCTCGATCAGCGGATGCCCGGTCAGCGCCAGAAACGCGGGATCGAACCCCTGCACATTCACATCGTCCAGCAGCAGCCGGATGCGCACGCCCCGGTCCGCCGCCGTAACAAGGGCGTCAAGCAGCAGCCAGCCGGTCACATCGGTGCGCCAGATGTAATACATCAGGTCCAGACTGCGCCCCGCCTGCGCCGCCGACAGTGCGCGGGCGGCGAAAGCGTCGGCATTGTCGAGCAGAGTTGCAAGGCCGGATTGGCGGGGGTTCTGCGCCTCCAGCGGGTCAAGCAGCATGTCGAGTTTTGTCGCAACATCGCCGCGCGGGAGTGACTTTGATGCGGGCCCACGCGACTTGCGCAGGAACTGCCGGTAGGAGCGATGCGCCAAAAAAGATGCAACGCCGGTCGCCCCCGCGCCAACCACAATCCATATCAAAACCTGAACTGCCAGTAGCGTCATCAAAGCCCCTGAGCCGTTTCAGGGGTCAGCCGCAGCCGGGCCTTGATTGGCAGATGATCCGACGCGCGGCGTGCCAGAGGGCTGTCGTGCGTGGCAATATCCAGAAGCTCGCCCTGAATGCAGGTCATCATCCGGTCAAGTGCCAGCAGCGGATAGCGCGCCGGAAAGCTGGGCCGCGCCGCCCCAATCGTGAATAGTCCACCCAAGGTTTTCAGCGCCGCACTTTTGCCGCGCCAT
>JANOQM010000038.1:0-5629 GCA_031422295.1 Rhodobacterales bacterium
GGGCGGATTTTCTGGATGATCTTGCGAAGGGTAAGGAACCTGTCTTGGCTGACAATGTGCGTCATTTGAAAGAGAAGAGGCGTGTCGCCTGATCATTGCCGCTGCAGGGGCATTTGATCAGGCCAGCACCAGGCGCGCTGCCAAGCGTCAGCTTTGTAAAACGGATGAGTGTGCCGGGGGAATGGCAATGCTTCGTGCTGTCTCTATCCGCCTCGGTTGACCAGAGCAGTTGGACTTGGGAATAGGCAGCATGGCAATTCGATCTACTGAGAGAGTGAATTTCTTCTTTGGGCATTGCGGGCTTTCGAGTCATCATTTCTTAGGTTCGCTTCGCAGCGAGCGCTGACCATTTAAGTCCGAGGCAATCCGTTGGAATATCGTCATGCAAGCGAAAAACTGGAGGAATCCGATTTGCCATACTTCATGATGCAGTGGGCACAGATAGCCCCCAAATACCATAGAGGCACGATTCTGCTGGGCAATGGAGCGAGCATTGCCGTGTCACCGAGCTTCGGCTACGGCTCATTGCTAGATCATGCCCAGAGAAGAGGCTTGCTCGCAGATGATGTGGATCGCCTCTTCCGCTTCTTTGGAACATCCGATTTCGAGTTGATCCTTCGACTGGTTTGGCAGGCGTCCAACGTCAACAAGTCACTGCAGATACCGGACGACCGCACGCATCAAGCCTACTTGAATGTCAGAGAGTGTCTGATTCAGGCCGTTCGCGATGTCCATCCTGAATACGACTTGGTGAGCGGCCAATTGCCTGGCATGTACCAGTTCCTCAAGGAGTTCGATACGGTCATTTCGCTTAACTACGACCTGCTGGTCTACTGGACGATGACCTACGGACTTGACGTCCAGGACGGTCATCTGTTCAAAGATTGCTTCCAAAGAAGTGGAGCGTTTGACGATGCCTGGATGAGATTTCGTGAGCCTTTTAGGGAGAGGACTAACACTTTGGTGTTCTATCCTCATGGAAGCTTGGCCCTGTGCCGCAATGCCGTGGAGCGGGAGCTCAAGATCCATAACGCTGGAGAAGGCTTGCTGGAGGCGATCCTTCAGGCTTGGCGCAGCGAGCAAGTCGTGCCGCTGATTGTCAGTGAGGGACCAGCCCAGGTCACTGCGCCGAACCCACCAAAGCCCACACCGGGCTCCGAATCTTGGAATCCGGTCAGCTTTGGAAACAACAGGAGGGCCGTGCATGCAAACAGACAGAACGTGAATCGACACCGAGTTTTCATTCTTCTTCAGTTTTCTTTTTGTTCTCTTTCAACGTCCCACAGGGACAGGAGCTATCACCATGAACACAGCTAGAGTGCCAGCTACGCTGTGGCACGCCCTGATGGATTGGTCGCGCGATGCCATCGCGCGAGGATCGAAAGTTGTTTCGGTGATGCCGTGGTTTGCGGATTTACCGGAACGGATCACCTTCGACAACCTTTCCCCAAATTCCCATGAACCATCAAGGCGTCAGCGAAATATTCTTTGAAGAAACCTTCAGCGTGCCGCCTGAGCAGACGGCGCGGGCCTTGTTTGCCCGGCTTCCGCATGGAAGCGATTACGCATCCAAACTGATCGAATGCATGGCCACCGGCTACCTGGTTGCCGTTGTTGAATCGATTTGCATCCGCGAGATGCAGCGGCATGTAGATGCTGAATTGGAAGTCGTGGTGGGCCGGACTATCCAGCTTGAGCATAAGGGGCCGATCCCGCCGGGATCGTCGCTGAAACTGAGAGGGTGGGTTGAACGGTTGGGAGCGCGAAGTGCGACGTTTTGCGTTCAGGCGTCCGATCACCACGAAGTCGTTTGCGAGAGCTCCGTCACGCTGGTAGCGGCGCAGCGGGCTTTGATGGAGTCTCGGATTGCTGCGAAAGTTGGGGCGCTTGTGGTCAGCCCTGCCGGGGATTTTGTGGGCGGCGCGCGCGGCAGGTGTGCCCCGCGTGTTTTGACTTCCAGCAGCCGGGAGTCCGAAACTTCCTGAACACGCTCCGCCGCAGGGCGGGGCATCAGAGTGGAATCGCCTTTGCTGTGCCAGGTTGTGCAATGTCGCACCGTCCTCTCTGCTGGCGGGCAGGTCGCCATGAATGACGATGGCTCACCGACGGGCCGTCCACCATGTCCAAACGGACCACGCCGAGACCGATCAAGCCAGCACCGATGCGGTGGGGCATTCGTCCTTGATGCTGCGGAACTGACCTGGACTGCGCCTGGGTACGTGCCGGGATACGTCTTCACGGTGGTGATGCCTGGGCCATGCGTCCTTTAGGGTCAGGATCGCACCCACAGCGGCCTTGTATTTGTCGTGAATCCTGGCACGGGCACGGCGTCGCCTCGGGCTTGTTCGCTGCAACCGTTCGGCCCAAACAATTTCCCCGACGCTGCGCGCCTTCCTCGCGAAACAAATTCTTTGTGCCTACCGGTCCTTCACTACGTTGAGGCCTCATCCGAGGTGCAGCGCGCCCGGACCCGCACCGATCGGATCACGCCAAGGCCGCAATGGTTGCGACCTGGTTAACTTCTAAAGGACTTCATCATGTCAAACATCGGCAACTTCACCGCACAAGGCAAAAGCTTCACCGGCAGCGTTCGCACCCTGACGCTCAACGTCAAGGTCAAATTCGTTCCCAACGACAAGCAGGGAGACAAAGCCCCGGACTACCGCATCGTCGCCGGCACTTTCGAAATCGGTGCGGCATGGAAGAAACTCAGCAAGGCGGAACAGCGGCCCTGGATGGCTTCGGTGTCCTGGGATTATCCGAAGGACCGGATGCTGGCTTTGCAGAAGCAGGCGCAACAGGCTCAAGCAGCGGCACCGGTGGATTCCGGCCTATCGCTGGAGCAGATCAAGTTCCGTTATGCCATCACTGGCGACAGCCCGCCGTGGAAACCACTGCGCGCCTTTGATGACGGGCAGCGGGTGTACATCCAGTTTCCGGGGGGTATCGCGCAGGGGGAGTTGCCGCCACTGTTCGTGGTTGGGCCACAGGGTGATGGCCAGCTCGTGAATTACCGTTTCCGTTCACCTTACTTCGTGGTGGATCGGTTATTTGGTGCGGCCGAGCTGCGGTTGGGGGCAGACAAAGCTCAGGTGGTTCGCATTGAGCGCACCGATGGGGTTGCCAGCGCGGTGCGGAGGAACTGAGCATGAGCACGCCCGCAACACCGAAGGCTGACACGCTGGTACTCCCAAAGGTCGATCCGGACACCATGACCCTGCGTGTCCCACCGCGTCCGGTGGTGCGGCTGAACCGGCGCATGCTGGCGTTCGGTGCTGGAACGCTGGCTGCCGCCGTATTGGGAGGCACTTTGTGGTCGTTGCAGTCGCATAAGCGCGAGCGCAATCCGGCGACCGAGTTGTACAACGTGGACCGCGTCTCGCGGGCCGAGAGTCTAGACCAGTTGCCCAAGGACTATTCGAAGATACCGGTGCCGGTCAAACCTGCCACACCTGTTTTGGGCGAGCCGCTGCCGGGTGATTTGGGGCCGGCTATCGTCAGTGCGGAACGTCAGCGCCAAGCTAATGTATCTGCTGCGTACAACGATCCGGCGCATGCGGATCGATTGACGAGGCTGCGTGATGCAGAAGAGGCGGCGCGCTCTACGGTGTTTTTTAGGAGCAACGGTAACGGGGTCAAGTCGGCAGCCACTGTGAGCATGGCTTCTGCTGGCAGTCCATCAGCACCGGTGTCGGGCAATCAGTCGTTCAATCCGATGGGACCGGCGACCACCATCGCGCAACCGGCCGACCCGACCGCTGCGCAGAACAGGCAGGAACAAAAGGCAGCCTTTGTTGCGAATGCGGGTGACACGGGTACACGCAATCCAGCCAGCCTGCAGATGCCTGTTTCGCCTTATCAGGTGATGGCAGGGACTGTCATTCCAGCCGCGCTGGTGACGGGCATCAATTCTGACTTGCCGGGGCAGATCATTGCCAATGTCACCGAGGCGGTCTACGACACGGCCACAGGGCGATATCTGCTGATCCCCCAGGGCTCGCGCTTGATTGGGCGCTATGACAGTCAGGTTGCTTTCGGACAGCGACGGGTGCTTCTGGTCTGGACACGTTTGATCCTGCCTGATACGTCGTCAATCGCGCTGGATCGCTTGCCGGGGATTGACCCTGCTGGTTATGCCGGGCTGGAGGATGGTGTTGATTGGCACTGGGACCGGATTCTTGCCGGTGCGGTGCTGTCCACGCTGCTGGGTGTGGGGGCCGAACTAGCGACACCAGAGAGCCGTACCGATGGCAACCGGGTCGTTGTTGCCGCCCGGCAGGGCATGCAGGACACGGTGAATCAGGTTGGTCAGGAGATGACCAAGCGGAACATGAGCATTCAGCCGACGCTGACGATTCGGCCTGGGTTTCCGATGCGAGTGATGGTTAGCAAGGATTTGATCCTACGACCGTATCAGCCACTGGTTTTTGTGAAAGGGTCTTCGCAATGAGTACGTCTGCCAGCAAATTGCGACTGGGTCCTTTACCCAGGCACGAGACGGTGAAATTGACGATCTCGGTGCCGGCGGCGCTCAAGGATGAATTGGATCTCTATGCGGCGGAGTTCAGCCAATTGCACGAACCGGTGGATGCAGTGGTTTTGATTTCGCACATGCTGGAAGCATTCATGCGATCCGACCGTGGGTATCGGGCGCGCCGTGCAGCCGCGAAGAATGCTCGGCAGAACGCCGCGACAGCTGTGGAGCACGGCCCGAATCAAAACCGTTCAGGCTGAACTTCTGTTCAGATGACGCCGACCTTGTGAATCTCGCCGCGCAGCCGTGTCACCACGTCGGCCAGCGCAATGGCGTCGAGTCGGTTCTTTTTCAGGAACGCATTCCACTGTGTCTGCTTGATGGCGGCTGCCACAAAAGCGTCGCTCAGGCCTGCGGGCAGAGAGGTGGGCATGGCCATTTTTCGGCGGTTGAACGTGGCTTCGATAGCACGGCGCAGTTCTGCTTGATCAAGCGTGTTTTCGCCTAAAAGCACCCACAGGTCGAAGTAGTCCTTCATCCGGGTGTTAGTCATGCCCAGCAGGCATATGGCATGAAACTTCTCAGCCACCACCGTGTATTTTGGGTAAGCGCGCAATTGCGGGGCGGGTAGGTCGTCCAGTAGCACCGGGTAGCTGATCGCTTCCGGGGCTGGCGTTACAGCATCCCCGAATCCAATGTCCACCTGTAGCGCAATGCGCGCGCCGTCGAGCTTGGCCTGGAGATCGATCCGCACACCGCCGTAGCCAGCTTCCTTACGGATGACAGCTCCTTTGACCGAGGCGGGATCGAAGGCGATCCCGTCTTCCACCGCGATCTGGCAGATTTCGCGGAAGGTCGCCACAGCAGAGTCAATGTCATCGGGGCCGAAGCCCAGCAAGTCGGCGTCGCGTGTCGGTCGGTGCGGCAGGTCGTACCAGAGAGAGAACAGTAGCGCCCCCTTGAGCAGAAAGTTGGGCGCGTGGGCGGAAATGGACAATCGGTATAGCAGCCGCTCCAAGCCGTAATGTGTAAGCGTCAGGTTGAAGTCTTGCTTTGCCACGTCTGCACGCTGCTTAAGACGGGCGCGGATGGAGGCCGCCAGATTGCGGCTCATGCCGTTACGCTTTCAAGGTAAGGGCGCATGACGTTGGCTAC
>JANOQM010000039.1:0-15157 GCA_031422295.1 Rhodobacterales bacterium
CGACGTTTTCAGGCCGGACCAGAACGACAACAGCAGCGCCAGCCACATGGCTGCCCGTATCGCAGACCAGTGTGCCGACAGGGGTTTGCACCCGGCCTTGTGCCACAACGGTTCCGCGCCACAGATTGGCATCACCGACAAACCGCGCCGTTTCTTCATCTACCGGGGCGTCGTACACCTCACGCGGCGGACCCACCTGAACCAGCTTGCCGTCGCGCATCACCGCGACGCGATCAGCGATAGAAAGCGCCTCTTCCTGATCATGGGTCACAAGCAGCGTGGCTATTCCTGCCGCGCGCTGCACCCGTAAAATCTCGTCACGCATCTCGACACGCAGGTTGGCATCAAGGGCTGACAAGGGTTCGTCAAGAAGCAGCCCCTTTGGTTCAAACACCAATGCGCGGGCCAATGCCACGCGCTGCTGTTGTCCGCCCGACAGCTCTCTCGGGCCGTTTTCGGCACGGTTGCCCATGCCCACGCGCTCCAATGCGTTCATGGCGCGCGCGCGCCGGTCAACAAGTGCGACACTGCGGACTTTCAGAGGATAGGCCACGTTTTCCCAAGCACGCATATGCGGAAAAAGGCCATAGGACTGAAATACAATGCCCAGATTGCGTGCCTCTGGCGGCATCTTGGATACGTTTTTGCCGCCGATGACGATCTGGCCCTGATCTGGAGTTAAAAAGCCGGCAAGCAGGTTTAGCAGAGTGGTTTTGCCTGACCCCGAAGCGCCGATCACAGCCACTAGTTCGCCCGGCTGTACCTCCAGCGAAACGTTGCGCACGCCAACATCTGTTTTTGGGAAATTGAATGACACGTTGTCGAGTTGCAGCATCAGCTGAACCTCCCTGCTGATGAACCGCGTGCAGCAAGGGAACTTGCAACCGATGCCAAGGTGGCAAGTGTCAAAAGGACGACCGTTGCTGCGCAGGCAAAGCCCGTAGCGCCGTAAAATGCCTGAAGCAGAACAACAGGATATGTCCGTGTCAGGAACCCGGAAATCAGGTTTGATATTTGAAACTCGCCTATAGAAAGGGCAGCCACGACAAGCATTGCTGATAAGATGCTGCTCGAAAGCATCGGCACAATCACATCACGCATACGTTGTGGAAAGGTCGCGCCCAGCGATGCAGCGGCATTTTCATAGTCGCCCAGACGCATCTGTTCCATATCAGCCAGTAACGTTGTCACACTGTAGGGCAAGGTCAGAACCAGATGTGCCGCAGCCAACAGCCAGAAACTTCCAAGCCAAGGCAACGTGTCTGACGAAAACACAAGGATGAAACCAAAAGCCAGAACCAGTTCCGGCGCCGCTACTGGCATTACTGCGGCCAACCGCGCCGCAAGACGAACCCCACGATGGGCAGCGGCGTGGATGGCATAGGCGAGCGGCAAGCCGACGAGAAAATTCAGCAGACACGTTACGGCCACCACCTGCAAGCTTGTCACGAAGGCGCGGATGAAGCTGGGGTCACGGACTATTTCGAGATACCACCGCAGTGTAAAGCCCTGCGGCAACAGGGTGTTGCTCCAAACCTCACCGAAAGACCCCATCAGCAGCAGTAGGATCGGCGCAATCAGAAAAACCAGATAAAGAGTTGTCACAAGACGCACCAAATCAACTCCTGCTCCTGCACCTAGCAATGTAAGATTTCGCTCACAACGGTCGATACATATCACAAATGTAAGTTTTATGACAAATCACACGCCTTGCTGTCGAAAAATATGTGCGGCGACCCTTTCAAGGGCGTCATCCGGCGTTTCGCAGATCATTGCTCCGTCAACTTTCGGTGCATTTCCGAGCGCCAGAACCAGGCGGTTGAAATGCAAGCCGAACGCCATTTCGGACAAGGTTCCGTGGCCGCCGCCAATCGCAATCAGTACCTGGCAACCTCGCGCTATGATGGCGTTCCGGGCAGGCCCAATCCCGGTGGCTATCGGGATTACCACGTACTCGTTTGCAGCGGTCCACTCATCGTCCGGCAGCAACCCTATCGGCATGCCACCCGCCTCAAAACAGCCCTTACACGCTGATTCCATTACACCATTTTTGCCACCGCACAACAGCTGAAGGCCAAGGCGAGCAATCGCACCGCCCAGATACTCAGCCATCTTCATCTCTTCCTTCGTTGCGACCTTTGGTCCGATGATACCGATAGGCACGCGGCGCATACCCCCGCTGGCAGCGATTCTGCCAAGTGCCTCAAGTTGGGTTACGCTCTCGGCGCCTGCTGGGGGGTCAGAAGGACGCCACGACAACGCCCAAGTGTCATAGCGACTATCCTTGCGGAAAAGTGCGTTTTCGGACTCCGACCAGAAAAGTTCTGTGTTCACGATTGTTCTCCTGCTGCGTGATGCATATCATCTTGCAAAGAGCAGTGGAAGATAGTTTACATTTATGAGAGTCAACGACGTGGTCGCCGCAATGGATGTGCAAACAAAAGGCCCGATTACGGAACGGCAGGCACGGATCGTCGAGATCGTGAGCCAGCAGGGCTTTGCGACGATCGAGGCCCTCGCGCGCGACTTCGGGGTATCACCCCAGAGTGTGCGGCGCGATATCATCAGGCTCGACGATGCCGAATTGCTGCAAAGGTTTCACGGCGGGGTCGGTATACGCGAAACTGCCGTGCGCATGGGCTATGCCGAGAAGCGCACAATAGCCGCTGAGGCTAAGCAGCGCATCGCGGAAGCGGCTGCGGCCCTTATTACAGAAGACAGCGTCATCTTTCTTGATGTCGGCACAACTGTCGAAGCCGTTGCCCACGCGCTGACCGAAAAACGCCGATTGCGCGTTTTCACGGTCAGTCTGGTCGCCGCAGGAATCCTTGCCGGACGGCCAGGTATCGATGTTTTCGTGATGGGCGGTGCGGTCCGTGGAATCGACGGCTCAATCGCTGGCGAGACAACCTTGGCAATGCTGGCGCGTTTCCGTTTTGACTTTGCAATCATAGGATTTTCTGGCGTAGATGGCGACGGAACACCCATGGACTACGACTTGGAAAAAGTTGCAGTGAAACAAGCCGCCGTAGAGCAGTCGAGCTGTGCGCTTATCGTCGGTGACAGTTCAAAATTCCGCAAATCTGCCATAGTTCGTTTCGCCAGTGGCGTGAAATCGCTCGTTTTCGTAACTGAAGCAACGCCACCGGCCGACATACTTGAAAAGTTTTCTGGACGTGTGGTTGTAGCTGATGATGCTTGACGCAACGAATAGACGATGCGTGTGCAAAGGCCGCACAAGGGGGGCTTGCGGCTTCAGAATGAAAGAGCCAAGCTGCCCGGTGTATGGTTCGGCAACCATGGCGATGAAAACAGGACGCTGTTCCCATCTTTATGGACGGACTGATTGAGCTGAGATGCTCCGGAATTTCTGATCGGCCAGAAATGCCTCACGCTTTCCCAAGCCTGTCAAAAAACGTTAGAAGCCGCAAAACTACTCAGCCGCGTCACCGCTTGCGGCGAGCCACATTACTTCGGTTCGAGGACGAGTAGGTCAGAAAAGCTTATCGGAGAGAGCGCTATCCCCAGCTTGTAGCTGTCCAAAGCGTCGTTTGGTTGCGTTAGCTGGTCTTTGCGGGCCAAGTCAGACAGCTCAATTTGTACCTCGCGCAGCCGTTTGAGGATGTGGCGCGCAGTCTTTTGCGTCATGCGACGAGTCTGTGTCAGAAATGCGGAGTGATCCGTGTCGTGTTCGAGATATGTCGCGCGCAGGAAATCCATGTTTAGCTTGAGCAACCTTTGGTGCAAAGGACCATCGCGCCGGAACTGAACTGGACCCTGGACGGAAAGTCGGATGCGATTGTTGGGCATCATTTCGACAAGCCCCAATTTTTCCAGCCTCCGGCCCAATGCAAACACAGCTTTTTCATCAAGTAGGTAGTGTTTCTGCACGTTTTCAGGCGTCATTCCATCCAATAGCAGCAAGAATAGATGAAATGCGGGGCGATCATCACCGAGCTGCGCCTCCAGTCTGTCTCCAAGTTGCAACGGGCGGACTTCGATGCGATTGGCCTCCGCCACAAGATCTTCGAGTGATAGATCAAGAGCGCTACATATCTCAGTCATGCGGCTTAGCTTGCAGTCGCGTTCAGCGAAGATCCTTTTGATTGTCGGCTCTGAAAGGGTCAAACGTTCGGCCAACATGCCATAGGTCACACCGCGCGCCTTCAAGACCGTCTTCAGAAGCTCAAAGAGTTCGGATTGCATGTGCTCCTCGCGATGCTTCATGTGTCACTTGGTATCACTTTTCGATACTAAATAAATGCATCTTGCAACATCAGTATCGAATAACGTTCGGTCGCTCCATCAGAAAATGGAGGAAGACGTGAAGAAGATTTTCACATCTGCAACGCTGGTGATGGTTGGGTTGGCCACCGGCGCAAAAGCCGATCCAACAAACTGGACGACCAGGCCGTTCGACATGCCCGAGAGCGCGATCTACGACAGCGCACAGAACCGGATCGTTCTTAGCGTTATAGGCGGAAATCCCAACAAGGCCGATGGCGACGGTACCCTAGCCCTTCTTTCGACCGAGGGCGACTTGCTAGACCCAGAGTGGATCACGGGCCTCGATGCGCCGAAGGGTATGGCGATCGTAGGCACAACACTCTTGGTTGCCGACCTGACGAGGCTGCACGAGATCGATCTGAAATCCGGAACCGTGGTTCGAAGCCTCGAAGTTGAAGGGGCTGTGTTCCTCAATGACGTGACTTCGGACGGAGAACAGGCCTTTGTCAGTGACTTTATGACCAACCGTATCTGGCACTACCAAGCGGAGCAGATGGTCCCTTGGCTGACCAACGACATGCTGAGCCATCCTAACGGCCTTTTGCTGGACGGCGATCGTCTGTTGGTCGGCTCTTGGGGAAATGGCCTGAAGGATGATTTCTCGACGTCTCAGCCGGGGTCGCTGTTGTCTATTGATCTCGCAGATCAGTCGATCAGCGTCATGTCTGCAGGTATCGGCAACATTGACGGTGTGGCACGGATCGGCACGCACTTGTTGGTGAACGATTGGATCACCGGGTACCTCTTTGAGATAGGCACAGACGGCGAAGCCAAATTGGTGGCCCAGTATTCCCCTGGGCTTGCCGATATCTCAGCTTTCGGCAGCACCTTGCTGCTGCCCTCCATGTTGGACGGGTCTGTTGCAGCTGAAACCTATCCTTAGGCAAATCATCGAGGGCATAAGATATGAAGAGCGCCTACGAACGTGGCAAGGAACTTTCGGAAAAGCACAACCCCGGATTAGAAGAGGCTTTGGAAGCGCGCTACGGCGCACTCTTGCCTCGCATGCCACAAGACCTGATTGGATTTGTCTATGGTCAACACTATGACCGTCCCGGTCTGGAGCTTCGTGATCGCTGCCTCGCAACGATAGCGGCACTGACAGCCTTGGGTGGACAGACAACGCCTCAACTGCGAGTTCACATTGCTGGTGGCAGGACTGCTGGCCTGACCCAAACTGAAATTGCTGAAACTATCTGGCAGATGGCCTTGTATGGAGGTTTTCCCGCCGCAATCAATGCCTTAAATACAGCGTTGGCCGTGTTTTCGGAAGAGCTTGAAACTAGAAAATAGTCCTTTGCCAGTACCTTCAATAGCCTGCTAAGCCATCAGTCAGCCGATACAACCGGCAGGCTAACTTCTTCTTTTGTTGGAGGCGCGATGCCTGACCTGGATTGTCTCATGATAACGGCGCTCCGCCTTGCAGATTTGGCGGCAGATATTTCTGCCGAGGCATGGAGCAGTGACCTCGCTGTGGAATACAAATCGGATGGCTCATCTCTGACGCAAGCAGACTTGGTAATCGAGGCGCGATGGCGCGAGCAGATCCAGCGACAGTTCCCATCGCACGGCATACTGGGTGAGGAGTACGGATCCGATGCTGGAAGCAGTGCCTTCACGTGGGTTCTCAACCCAATCGACGGAACCCGTCAGTTCGGAGCCGGACTGTTGAATTTCGCTTCGCTGATCAGCGTGTGCAGGGACGGCGTGCCGGTTCTGGGGATCATTGATATGCCAGGACTAAGCGCACGTTATGCAGCGGCGGAAGGAAAAGGCACTCTGTTCGCTGGGCGCCCTGTGCGTAGCAGTTCGAGGCAGGATATCATCGAATCCGTGATTAGCCTGGCCAACCCAGACAGCTTTAGGAAGGAAAGCGCCTTTGGTTACAAAAACCTGCGTTCGACGGGGCGTGTGCGGGTCTTCGATGGCGGTACTCTGGCATATGGTGCGCTTGCCCGAGGGCTTGTGGATATCTGCCTGAATGGTGACGATCTAGACATCTATGACATTTGCGCACTGTGCCCTGTAGTGCGGGAGGCCGGAGGCACGATCACCGACTGGAGGGGGCAGTTACTAACTTTGGCGTCAAGTGGAGCCATCGTTGCCAGCGCTTCCCACGAACTTCATGCCAAAGTTTTGCATCTGCTTTTGCCAGCTGGCTGATCGGCATTTCGGTCTGTAGAGTCGGCGGTCGTCGTGGACAGAACCCTATGGCCAAAAATAGTATGCCAAAAATGGCCGTTTCTGTCCCTGTCCACCGCCCTGCTAGTCCGCTTGCTTTTCCTAAGCCATATCAGATACCATCCTTACGTCATCATCGTGGAAGATGAAGCTCCTCTTGTGCTTGGCGTTGCTGTTGCACTGGGAATGTCCTTCTCCAACAAGTGGGAGCAGGGACAATTATGACCGAAAACCATACAGAATCCACTGGGTCACATCTCAGACCGGCCGCCGACGCGAAAAGTGCGAACCTCGCAGTATTCGCTGATTTGTCGAAACGGAGCTGGCGTTGCCCCATGAGAATCTTGAAAGCATCTTGCCTGAAAAGACTTGGTGTTCAATTGGCCTCCGACGGTGCATGGGACAGGGCGGTTAGCGCGGATGGCTGCACAGAAGACTGGATTGAGGCATCCGGAGAAAATATCGCAATTGAAGCCGTCTATCTGAGTCCTTCTGGTGCGCTGGCAGGTTTTGTAGGCTTTCGAAAGATTATTTCTGACCCTGTAGAACGTTGTGCATTCTGGCAAACAGTTATTTCGAAAGCATCATTGTCTGCACCGGACACTCCATCGACCCAAGCGTCAATTTGGCTTCAAGATCTGAATCTGTCTTCTTTGCTGAAGTTGGCTCCAAGCTTCGTTGAGTTGGGCGTTTTCAATCAGTGGCGATCAGCTGGGACAATCAGGCTCACTTCAGAGACATTTGTGCTGCCTAAAATTTCGGATGACCCTGCGTGGCTGCAAGGTGGGGCAGACGCGCCAATATGCAAGGAAGCTGCTTGGGACATCGGGGATGGCTTTTGGATTGCTGATAACGTCAGCACAAGAATAGGCGGTCGATATTATCTGTGTGCCGACCAGCCAGATGATTTCTAGAATTTGCTGGTGATTGGCATGTTTGGCTGCATCTGCGGCGCGCGAAAAGGTGACGAATGAAAGAGGACGGATTGGCCGAATGCTCAAGAATGATGAGACGGAATTCGACCCCCAAGCGACCCAACCCCCCGCAATTCGCGCCGCCGTCGAAGACGACTGTGCCGACCTTGCGCTGTTGGCCGACATGGCGACCCGCCGTTTGACCTCTCATCTGTGGGGGCTGGCAGCACAGCCTGGCCAGTCTCCGTTCGAGGTTGGACGCCGGATCATCCGCAGCGAAATCGGCCATTTCAGCAATTTCCGGAACTGGCGCGTGGCCGAGTTAGGCGGGTCCATCGCGGGCGCCTTGTGCGGCTGCATCCTGTCCACCCCTCCGGCGACAAACGCCGCACGGGCCGAGGTTGTGGGCCCACTGAACGTGCTGAAGGGGGTGGCGGCCGGAACATGGTATCTGTCGGCGCTCGCCCTTTACCCCGAACATCAGCGCAAGGGTCTGGGCCGGACGATGCTGGCCGAGGCCGAGGCGTTGGCGCGCGCTGCCGGGGCAGACTGTATCACCCTGATGGTGGGCAGCTTCAACACTGGCGCACGGGCGCTTTATCAGCAGGTCGGCTTTGCCGAATGGGACCGGCGCGCCTTTCTGGCGTTTCCCGGCAGCGATGCGGAAGGTGACTGGATTTTGATGCGCAAGGATTTGAGATGACCGACCAAACAATAGCACGACATCTGAACCTGCAAGAGGTGGCCGGGGATTACGGCCTTGTGCGCCTCGCGGCCGGCGCGCCGGTGCCTGCGTGGTTCACCGGTCCGGGCTTTGCTGCGCTGGTGCGCTCCAGTGATGAGACGACAGTGGTGTGCCTGCAAGACCGTATCCCGCAAGGCGTCACCTCAGATCTGAACTGGCGCTGCTTTCGCAGCCTTGGACCCATCGCCTTTGACGCGGCCGGAATTGTGCTGTCGATCGTAGCACCCCTGTCAATGCAGGGCATCGGCGTGTTCGTCGTCTGCACCTATGACGGCGAACACGTTCTGGTTGCCCAAAAAGACTGGGAAAGGTCGCGGACAGCCCTTGTCGCGGCAGGCCATGTCTTTGTCGGCTGACGGACCATGTCCTAGCGAACCCTGCCACGCTGAAATGCCACAACCGATCGGGGCAGCGCCACGCTCGGTGTCACGCTGCTGTCCGGGATGGCGGCACCAAAGGCCGTGGCGACCGGCACGATACCCGCCCAGATGTTCGGATCGGGGTCGGGATAGTCGTCGCCGACCGGGCCTTGGCGCACCTTGGCCGAGGCGGCAATGATGCGTACCTCGAACAGGCCAGTGCCCTTGAGTTCCTTTTCCAGCGGCGCGCGCACCTCATTCCATCGCCCTGGGAACACCTGCTCTGAGGTCACGCGCATCGCGTGCAGGCGTTCTGCCTCGTCTTCGATGGGATGCGCTGTGCCATGTACAATGGCGGACCGGTAATTCATCGAGGATTCGAACACGGAACGGGCGAAAACGATCCCGTCCACATGAGTGAAGGCCAGGCAGACCGGCTCGCCCTCGTCCCGGCTGACCACCCGCGATTTGCGATGGCCATGCAGGAAAATGCGGTCTCCGTCGCGGCCATGCACCATGGGGATGATTACCGGGCGGCCGTCTTCGACAAATCCGACATGGGCAATCAGCGCCGCGTCGATGATCGGGAAAATGGTGTCGCGGTCATAGCTGCCACGCTCGCGGATCTGGCGAACCTGATTGATCCGGGCAGGCTCGAACGGGGTTTCGGGAAAAGTTGGGGCGGACTTGGGTGGCATCTCAGATCTCCGGGCAAGACGGGTTTTGGCCGATGCCTACCAAAAAATTGGACCACCGATCAGCGCCAATCCCGACGATTTCACAGAGCCACTTTGATCGCTGCAACGATCTGCCGGATCAGGTCATCATACCGCCCGGCCTCGGTATTACCGAATCCGATTACCAGCCCGGGCGGCGCGGTGTTGGGGGCAAGATGATAGGGCGACAATGCCGTAGCCCCGATGCCCCCCTCGCGCAGCAGCGCCACAAGGGCCACGTCGTCAACGCCCGGGGGAATCTGGCAAGACAGGTGCAGCCCGCTGTCCGACGACAAAGGGGTCAGCACGCCATGCCCCAGCCGGTCTATCGCATCCTGCAGCTCGGCCTTGCGTTGTGTGTAAAGGTCGCGCATGCGCCGAAGGTGCCGCGCAAAGGCGCCTGACCGGATGAACGCAGCCATGACCGCCTGCAACGGGCTGCTGGGTTGCCCGTCCATGATTCCACGCAGCCGGGCCATAGGGTCGCTCAACGCAGGTGGTGTAATCATGTAGCCAAGCCGCAGACCCGGAAACATCGACTTTGAAAAGGTGCCGATATGAATCGTGCGCCCGTGGTCATCGATCCCTGAAAGCGAGGGAGCCGACTGGCCGCCATGATGGAACTCTCCGTCATAGTCATCCTCGACCAGAATGCAGTCCTGCTGCCGGGCCTTGTCCAACAGCGCATGCAGGTTGGCCGGGGACATCCGCCCCCCGGTCGGATATTGATGCGCAGGTGTCACGATGAACAGCTTGGCCCCACCGAAGTCTGCCGGCAGACGCGCGCCATGTGGCCCGACTGTGCAGCCGACAATCCTGCGCCCAAGGCCAGCCACCACGGCACGGGCCTCGACATAGCCAGGATCCTCGACCATCACCGGGTCGTCGATGTCGGTCAGCAAGCGGACGGCCATCTCGAAGCCCTGCCGGGCGCCTGTCAGCACGATCACCTGATCGGGGCTGCACGCGATCCCGCGAGAGGCGCCAACATGGGCCGCAATCGCCTCGCGCAGGGCGGGCAGCCCCCTCGGGTCAGTGTCTGCCAGATAGGCCGCCTGCGGATCGCGCATGGCCTTGGTCGCAGAGCGGGCCCAGGCATCTGCCGGAAACTGGCGCAAAGCAGGCACGCCCGGAACGAACGCGCGCGTCGTGTCGGGTTGGCCGCACAGATCGGCGTCCGCCTGCGTCAGGCGATTGGTCCACGCAATTGCGCGCTGCGTGTCGGCAGGATCCGGACGCGGGACCGGTGCCTTAGCCGATTGGTCGGCCAGCCCGGTGACGTCGGCGCGCAAGGCGACAAAGGTGCCCGCGCCCCGATGCGCTGTCAAAAGACCCTCGGAGATCAGCGTATCATAGGCCTCGGTCACCACGTTCCGCCCGACACCAAGACGCTGCGCGCAGATGCGCGTCGCGGGCAATCTTGCGCCGGGCACCAAGGCCCCGCACAAGATGAACCGCCGCAATTCCCGCGCCAGTTGGGCGCGTAAAGCCTCGGGCGTGTCACGGGCAAGCACGATGTCATCCAGAAAAGTTACCGCTATCGTCATGTTCCCCGTTCTCGCCAGAGGGCAGTCTTGCCCCCCATGCGGCAAATGGCGGTGCCTTCAAAACGGATCGAGCCGCACCTGAATATCATGGCCCGGCCAGACCGGCGCTGTCGTTTCTCACCGCTTTCGATCCGCCGCGCTGAGGGCGTTCAGCTTTTCGGTCAGCCGTGCAAGATCAACGACCAGTTGCTCCAGGTCTGCCTGCTGCCAGCCGTCCAGCAACTCGCCGAACACCGGGCCAAATGACCGCTGCATCGCGGCCAGCCTCGCCATCCCTTCTGTCGTGATGCGCACCGGCCGGTTGCGGGCGTCGTTGTCGTCGCGGCCAATTTCAATCCACCGCAATTGCGCAAACTTCTGGACGACCTTGGACACTGCAGGCTGCGTCAGCTCGACCGCCGCAGCGATTTCGGAAATCCGGCTCGCCCCCCCGCGCCGGGCGAGGTGCAAAAGCAGCGTGAACTGTGCCCATGTCACGTCATGCGGCGCGAGAAGCCGCTCGATCAGCCCCCGGTAAAGCGTGCTCACGACACCCAACTGTTGGCCGAGTCGGGCGGGAAGAGGGGCTGCTGCATTTTGTTCCTTGTATTGCATACCTAGAAATGTATTTTACATTCCATGGAATGCAAAATGGGGAATCGTGTGTTTTCTGTCCTTTTTCGCCTGCCGCTGGCCGCACATCTGGGCGCAACAGCGCTTGCTTTTGGCGGGTTTCAATGGATCAAAGGCCGTCTGGACGCCAGCTACGCCGCGTCGGGGCATCCCGTTGATTACGCGACCGGCCAGCTCGCCTTCGATGCGCGGATGATTGAAAGCTACTATGCCCAGATGATAAAGGCCGGGACACTGCCGGTTTACGTATCGACCCAATACATTGATTTCGGATTCATCGCGGCAGTTATGGCCGTGTCTGTGCTGTTTGGCACATTGGCGGCGCGGTTGGGCGCGGGGATCAACCGGCTGGGCGTCTGGGGGTGGTGGGCGGGTCTGGCAGCGGCACTGCTGGGTGTGGCGGGTGCTAGCTTTGACGTGCTGGAAAACCTGCTGTCTTTCGTCATGCTGGACCGACCCCAAGCCATCCCGCAGCCGCTTGCGCTGACCTATTCTGCCGCAGCGGCAGCGAAATTTGCATTTCTTACGCTGGCGATGCTTTCCGTGCTTGTCTCCCTCACGACAGGTGCAGTGGCAAGAGTATGGGTCTTCGTAGCCAGGCCAGATGCATAGAGACTCGTCCGCCAGCGGCGGGGCGCCAAACGGCAAGCTCTTGCTAATCGCTGGCCAAAAGGCCGGACCTCTCGGACGCCCCTCCGCTAACGCTCTCGCGGCGGACCTTCGGGGGCGCGCTGGATCGTCGCGTCAACGGCGGTCAATTCTGTCGGGTCCAGCGGGCCTTTCGACAGCGCGCAACACAGGTCTTCGACCTGCTCGACCGTGCGAAAGCCCGGCACTGGAACCGCCCGAACATTCCGGGCAAGGATCCAGCTCACCGCGCCCTGCGCCATGCTGCGGCCGCCAGCGGTCAACAGGTCGCGCAGACGGTCGAGCCTTGCGCCGTGATCGGCGGTCACCAGACCGTCCTTGAAATAGTCCATCCAATCCGCCGTCCGGCTGCGCACGTCGTCCGGGCCGAACCGATGTCCGGACGCGTAGCGGCCGCCCAAAAGTCCCATGGCGAGCGGCGACCTGATCAAGGGCAGCAAATCGTGTTTCGCGATTTCGGCCCCGATGGCATCAGCCGCGAAAAAGACGTTCATCGCATGTTCGATGACTGCAAATCCTGGCCGCCCGGCCATCGCAACCACATTGGCGGGAAAGTCAGTGCTCCAGCCGAAATGCCCGATCCGGCCTTTGGCCCGCAACAGTTCCAACCGATCAAAGATCGGGGTGGCCTCGGGCACGGCAAGGCTGTTGAGATGCAAGAGCACAATGTCGATCCGGTCACGGCGCAATCGCCTGCGAGAGGCATCCACAGACGCCTCAATCTCGTCCGGATCAACTGTCGCACGCTCCACAATGCGGGCCTCCTCATTGACGACCAGACCCACCTTTGTTGCGATCCGCACTTCGGGGTGCGCGGACAGCACATCGCCCAGCAGCCGCTCCGAGTGACCGGCACCGTAAGCCTGTGCGGTATCGAAAAGACGCACCCCTGCTTCCACACCCGCACGGATTGCCGCGCGCGAGATGTCGTCGTCGGTCTCTCCCCAACCGGCGGGTTCTCCGCCCGCCGACCAGCGCCCGCCAATCGCCCAGGTTCCAAGGCCGAGCCGGGGAATGATGCCCCCGTCAGGAAGCGTTACGTTCATCGGATGGGTCATCTGGTGTCCTTCCCGGAATACACAGCGATCTTGTGATCAAGATATTCCTGCGCCGCTTCAAGTTCTGCCCGACGCCGCGCAAGACAAACGTTGTGTCCGCGCAAGATTGCGAGGCGTTCGGCGATGATTTCAAGCGACGGCGTCGCATGCACCAGCCTGGCAAACCGCTGCATTTCGACCATGGGCATGCCGGTTGCGCGCAGGCGCGCCAGGTTCGTCAGCCATTCAACCAGCGATGGCGGAAAGGTCCGCCACCCGCGCGCATCCCGCGGCACAGGCGGCGTCATCCCGGCCTTTTCGTAGAACCGGATCGTGTCGATGCTTAGCCCCGAGGCGGCAGCGGCTTCCTGGATTGTCATGTTCTTCTCCTGACAGAATCACTGCTTAGCGACCTGGAGTAGCTCCAAGTCAACAACCTGGATTCAGGCTCGATAACCAGTGGATGGCTTGCGCAAAGAAGGCGCATACCGAAAGGAACAAGATCGAGCACCGATCGTGGCGGGTTTCGAACGATGCCCGACCGTCGGGCGGGCGAGCTACAATTTGTCCTTCAATTGCAACTTAGATCAAGGCGCGCCACATCCGGTAACGGTCCTGCCCTGTAACTTCGCGGATCAGCCCACGGGCTTCCATCCAGGCAAGGTTGCGCTGGACGGCCGCGCGACTGGCGCCGGTCATTGCCTCAGCCATGGGGGCTGAGACGAGTGGCCATTCGGTCAGCGCGCCAATTAAGGCTGGGGGCGTCCTGCCCGAGAGCGGCGTCATCTCGACCTCTGCCCGCGCAGCCCAAGCCTCAATATCATCAAGGTGCCGCATCGCGGTCAGGCATGCCGACTCCACGCCGTCGAACCACCGCGCCAAGCGGTCTGCCGGTGGACCACCAGCTCGTAATCCCCCCGCCGCGCCCATGGCCAATGGCGCAAAAACTGCCCCTCTTGCTTCACTAGCCGCGATCCGCGCAGCGGTGACTGCCGCTTCCATCCGGTCGCCGCGCTGCCCGAGACCTGCCAAATTCCAAAGGTGAAAGCTCGTGCAGGCGCGGGTGATCGGGTGCAGATCGGCAGCTTGTGACATGAGGTCGAGCCAACCACTCGCACGACCCTCGAAGGGCTCAGCTTCATCCGCTACATTCTCCGGGTCGCGGCGGTCGAGAAAGGAGGACAGGTCCACTTCCGGCCCAGGCCCACCGGTCAGACGTCGCACGGCCCAACCGGCACGCGCAAGCACTGCGGTATCGTCCTGCAAACTGGACAGGCGCAAGGAAATCCAGAGCGCCAACCGGTCCGGGCCGATGCGGTCACCCACAAACCAGCTAAGGTCGGCAACCTCGATAAGGGCAAGCCTGTGCCGCCATCCATCCGGGCCGCGCTTCAGGCGGTCGTCCAGCGCACCGACGCGACCGGCAGCACGGGCAAGACGCGCGGCGTGGCCGGCCTCTGCTTTCCGCCAATCGTCGAGCACCTCGGTTTCACTCGGTTCGGCCCTTGGTCCGGGCAGCAAATAGTCCGGCTCGTCTTCCATCGGACCGGGCAGGAACCACAGATCGTCCTCGGACGACTGTTCAACCTCCTCAGCATCGTTGGGGCGAACACCAGATTCATCATGTAAGGCAGGCGCTTGAGGCTTCATATGTGCAAAATATGGCTATTTTGCAGTTTACCCAAGTGATTTCCGTATGGGTGCCTCCACACCTTACATAGTACGCGCACGCGATGGTCGGCGGGTACTCTCTGATCGCGCTCAGGCTCAGGAAACCAAGGGCATTCCGCTGAACAGAGCTAACGAGAATGCGATTGCATCTGTTTACAAACGGTCGTTTATTGGTGATATCGGAAACTGCAAACGGCCTGTTTTGATGCCATTGATCGGCTACGCCCGCGTCTCGACCGAAGATCAGACCCCCCTGCCCCAGTCGCAGGCCCTGAAATCTGCGGGCTGCGTCGAGATCCACGAGGAGCAGGCCTCGGGCGGGAACCGCGCGCGGCCCGTGCTGGCCCGCGTACTCGAGCGGATTAGCAAGGGCGATACGCTGGTAGTGGTGCGCATCGACCGTCTGGCGCGGTCGCTCTCGCATTTGCTGGAGGTGATCG
>JANOQM010000040.1:0-104919 GCA_031422295.1 Rhodobacterales bacterium
GCGTTTATCAGCGTATTTCAACTGGTTGCCGAATTGCTTTGGGTTGCCGAGATAGACTTCGGCCCGGATGCCCGCATTGCGCAGGTCAGCGACCATGGACTGATAATCCGCCATCCGGTCACGGTCCATCACGGTCACAACCACGGGGCCAAGGGCCGCTTTGCTACCCCGCCCCTTGGCGCGGAGGGCGGCCAACAGCCGGTCCACCCCGATGGACACACCCGTCGCTGGCACCTCTTGGCCCGTGAAGCGCTTGACCAGATCGTCATAGCGACCACCCCCGGCGACCGAGCCGAACTGCTGCTTGCGGCCCTTGTCGTCAGTAATGTCAAAGGTCAGTTCGGCCTCATAAACCGGGCCGGTGTAGTAGCCGAGGCCGCGGACGACTGATGTGTCGATCAGTATGCGATCTGAGTGGTAGCCAAGCATAAAGGCCGACTTCGCAATATCATAAAGTTCTTGAACCCCCTCCATTCCCACGGGGGAGTTCCACAACAATTGCTTTAGATAATTGAGCTTGTCGTAGTTGGGGTTTTCTCCACCTTTGTTTGGTTCAAAAATCCTTGACTCCCTCTCGAATGCAGTGGGTCTAGTCGGAACCATCTGTCGAACCGAACCAGCTATCGAACGCTCGACGCTAATCAAATACATAAAATTGTTGACCTGTTCTTCGCTTAAGCCAGCGCCGCTTGTAAAATCTCCTGACTCATCCTTACGCCCATCACCAAGTAGTGCCCGCACTCCCTCGGGCCCTAGTCTGTCGGCCTTATCAATTGCTCGCAAAACAACTCCACGCACAGCCGCGAGTTTTTCTGGGTCGAGGGGATCCCAAAGTCCTGCTACCTGCAAAAATCCGTTCAAAATCTTGCGGTTATTGACTTTAATGATATAATCGCCCCGCGCGATCCCCACCTTCTCCAACACATCCGCCAGCATCGCGCAAATCTCGGCGTCTGCCGCCACGCTCGCCGCCCCTACCGTATCCGCATCGCACTGATAAAACTGCCGAAACCGGCCCGGCCCCGGCTTCTCATTGCGCCAGACCGGACCCATCGCATAGCGGCGATAGGGGGTCGGCAGATCGTTGCGAAACTGCGCATAGACCCGGGCCAACGGGGCGGTCAGGTCATAGCGCAAGGCCAGCCAGTCGGCATCCTCGAGCCAGGCAAACACCCCCTCATTCGGGCGGTCGACATCCGGCAGGAACTTGCCCAAAGCCTCGACGGTCTCGACCGCAGAGGTTTCCAAAGCGTCAAACCCATACAGCTCATAGACCTGCGAGATTTTGGCCAGCATCGCATTCCGCTCGGCCACTTCCGCGCCGAAATAGTCGCGAAACCCCTTGGGCGTCTCGGCCTGCGGGCGGCGTGGTGCTTTATCCTTGGCCATGATCGTCATCCTGCGGAACAGTTCGGGCTGCCTTTACCCCGCGCGGGGGGCAGGGGCAAGAAAGCCCTTGCAAATGCCCCGGCTCAGGGATTGTTACGGGCGCATGACCGACCTGACCCCTCTGGAAGAACGCATCGCCCACCTGACCCGCGTGGTCGAGGATCTGTCAGACGTTGTGACCCGGCAAGAGCGCGAGATTGCGCTGCTCACCCGGCGCGTTGCCCAGCTGATCGAACGGGATCAGGACCGCGACGCAGCGGGTGATGCGCCCGCCGCCAACCAACCCCCGCCGCATTGGTAGTCAGCTCCGATCAGGAACCCCGGCGCACGTCAATCGCCATGACCTGCCCGTCATGCAGAAAAATCTCACCCCATTCGGGATTGGTGCCGAAGGTTTCATAGATCGTCACAAAGGTCGTATGCCCGGATAACCGGTCCAGATTGCGCCCGCAGGGCTGGCCGGACGGGGCGGCACAAAACTGCGCCTTGACCTGTTCATAGGCGGTGTCAGTGGCGGAATAGGACATGCCGCTGCTGGCGGGCAGATAGCGGATCGCCTCGTGCGTGCCGACATCGCCGAACAGCACAAGGGCGGCGCTGAAAATCCGCGCGCAGCCATCCGGGAAACCAGTGATGTAATGCACGCGCAGAGTTGTGGTGCTGGCCGCCGTATCGTAAATTTCATAACCGGAGGCGACCGCAATCCGGCTGCCCATATCGGCCTCGGACAGGCCGCAGACCGTGGCGATCTGGCCATAGGGCAGCAAACTGCCGGGGCTGACTTGCAGGGCATCGGGACCTGTGCCCGCGCCAACGCGCGGCCCGGCGGCCAAGGGCAATGCAGCGTCCGCAGCGGTGGCAGAACCAGCGGCACGCAACCCGAACAACCCCAGAAACCCACGGCGCTGCGGCGCATCTGCGACGACCGGCCGGGCGGCGTCAGGCCCCGCGGCATCAGGTCCGGCGGCGTCAGGTCCGGCGGCGTCAGGCCCGGCCAACAGCTGATCCACAACCAGCGGCGCATCGGCGGTATCCCCCGCGCCGGGGGCAAGTGATGCGGTTGCTGCACCCTCGGCCAAGACCACTTCGTCTAGCCGTTCGACATTTTGCAACGGATCGGCGCAGGCGGTCAGCAACAGCATAACTGCCACAAAAGCATGTGATTTCAAAAGGTAATCCCCCAATGACAGCTTTCGGTCAGCGGCAAAGACCGGGCACCAAAGCGGTATATCGCAAAACCCGGGCTGCGTCTACCAAAGCAGCTGGCATCTGCGGGGGCGCTAAACCTCTTCCACCTCGATCACCCCGATCAGCGACCGCAACGCCCCCTTGATCTGCGGCGTCACCGGATATTCGGTGCCCGCGTCGATCTCGACTTCGCCAGGCAATGCGGGGTCCATCAGGCAAAAATACACCGGCCCCCGGCCAGCGGTAGTTTTGCTGTCACGCCGGGCCGCCTCCAATATAGTGGCAACCGCCGGAATCGCCTCGGGCGTGCGCAGATACAGCCGCAGGCCCGCCCCCCCGGCATCAGCCACAACCGTGTCAATCGGGGCCACCGACCGGCCCAGCAGTTTCAGCTGATCAGCCTCCATCGTCGCCTCGACCTGTATCACGACATGCTGGCCGGTTTCCAGATAGGACCGCGCGGATTCCAGCGTATCCGAAAACATCGTGACCTCGTATTGCCCGGACGGATCGGACAGTTGGACAAAGGCAAAGCGATTGCCGCGCGCCGATTTACGTTCCTGCCGCCCGGCCACAGTGCCCGCCATTTTAGCAACAAACGCGCCTTTGTCGGCCCGGGCTGTAACCTCGTCCAATGTCAGCACGCCCTTGCGTTTCAAAGGGGCCATGTAGTCGTCCAGCGGATGGCCGGACAGGTAAAACCCGATAGCTTTGAATTCCTCAGACAGACGTTCCGCAGGCAACCAATCCTGTGCGCCCGGCAGGCGCGGTTCCGGCAGATCATCGCCCGCCTCGCCAAACAGCGACACCTGACTTGAACTTTTCTGCTCTTGGATCGCCGCGGAATATCCCACCAGCGCGTCCAGATTGTCAAAAACACGGCTGCGGTTCGGGTCCAGCACATCAAACGCGCCCGACCGGGCGAGCATTTCCAGCGGCCGCTTGCCGACGCGTTTCAGATCAACCCGGCGGGCCAGATCGAACAATGTGGCAAACGGCTTGTCGCCGCGCCCGGCCACGATCAGCCGCATCGCCTCAACGCCGACGTTTTTCAACGCGCCCAAAGCGTAGACCAACTTGCCCCCGGTCACCGAAAACGTGGCTTCCGACCGGTTCACACACGGCGGCACCCAGCCCAGCCCCATGCTTTTGCGGACCTCCTGAAAATACACCCCCAGCTTGTCAGTCAGATGAATATCGCAATTCATCACGCCCGCCATGAATTCAACCGGATGGTTCGCCTTGAGCCAGGCAGTCTGATAGCTGACCACGGCATAGGCGGCGGCATGGGATTTATTAAAGCCGTAATTGGCGAATTTCTCAAGCAAGTCAAAGACATCGCGGGCTTTATCGGCGGACACCCCGTTGGCCTTGGCCCCGGCCTCAAA
Source organism: Rhodobacterales bacterium (assembly GCA_031422295.1). Taxonomy (GTDB): domain Bacteria; phylum Pseudomonadota; class Alphaproteobacteria; order Rhodobacterales; family Rhodobacteraceae; genus JANOMH01. Next base: position 3,966 of record JANOQM010000040.1, read on the forward strand.
CTTGGGGCGTTCTTTCGCCATCTCTTCGGCAATCTTCTTGCCCATCGCCCGGCGCAACAGATCGGCCCCGCCCAGCGAATAGCCCGCCATCACCTGCGCGATTTCCATCACCTGTTCCTGATAAACGATGATGCCTTGGGTTTCGGTCAGGATGTGATCGATCAATGGGTGAATGGATACCAGTGGTTTCAGCCCGTTCTTGACCTCGCAATAGGCCGGAATATTCTCCATTGGACCGGGGCGGTATAGGGCCACCAGCGCCACGATATCCTCGATACAGGTGGGTTTCATGCGTTTGAGCGCATCCATCATCCCCGACGATTCCACCTGAAACACGGCGACCGTTTTGGCCCGGGCATACAGATCATAGCTGCGCGCATCGTCCAGCGGGATCGCGTTGATATCATATTCAAACCCAACGGGCGGCTCGTACAACCGCACCCCATCGGCGGTCACATTCAGCGCCCGACCCGCCTTGCGGATCAGTTCCACTGCGTTCTGGATCACAGTCAGGGTTTTCAGCCCGAGAAAGTCAAACTTGACCAGCCCCGCGGCTTCCACCCATTTCATATTGAACTGGGTGGCGGGCATATCCGACCGAGGGTCCTGATACAGCGGCACAAGTTCGTCCAACGGCCGGTCGCCAATCACCACGCCCGCGGCATGGGTGGACGCATTGCGTAGCAACCCCTCGATCTGTCCGGCATAGTTCAGCAGGCGCTTGACGACCTCGTGGCTTTTGGCCTCCTCACGCAGGCGCGGCTCATCGGCCAGCGCTTTTTCAATCGAAACCGGTTTGACCCCCTCAACCGGGATCATCTTGGAAATCCGGTCGACCTGCCCATAAGGCATCTGCAACACCCGGCCTACGTCGCGGACTGCGGCCTTTGATAGCAACGCGCCAAAGGTGATAATCTGCCCCACTTTATCCCGGCCATATTTGCCCTGGACATAGCGGATCACTTCCTCGCGCCGGTCCATGCAAAAATCGATGTCAAAGTCGGGCATCGACACACGTTCGGGGTTCAAAAACCGCTCGAACAGCAGGTTATAGCGCAACGGATCAAGGTCAGTAATGGTCAGCGCATAGGCCACCAATGACCCCGCGCCCGACCCACGCCCGGGGCCGACCGGAATGCCCTGCCCCTTGGCCCATTGGATGAAATCCGCGACGATCAGGAAATAGCCGGGAAAGCCCATCTGCTCGATGACGCCCAGTTCGAACTCCAACCGCTTATCGTAATCCTCAACCGTCCCGGTCAGCGGGATCACCGCCAGCCGGGCACGCAGCCCCTCTTGCGCGACACGGCGCAGCTCGGCCACCTCGTTTTGGGCAAATCGCGGCAGGATCGGATCGCGTTTGAAGGCGCGAAACGCACAGCGACGGGCGATTTCGACCGTGTTTTCAATCGCCTCAGGCAGGTCCGCAAACAGCGTGACCATTTCCGCTTCGGATTTGAAATAATGCTGCGGAGTCAATCGGCGGCGGGGGTCTTGTTGGTCGACATAGGCACCTTGGGCGATACAGATCAGCGCGTCATGCGCCTCGAACAGCGATGATTTCGGGAAATACACATCATTGGTGGCAACCAGTGGCAGGCCCATCGCATAAGCCATTTCGACATGGCCCTGTTCCGACAGCCGCTCGGCATCCGGCAGGCCGCCATCGGTGGGGTGGCGCTGCAGTTCGACATACAGCCGATCCGGGTAAACCTGCGCCAGCCGGGTCAACAGGGCCTGCGCCTTGGGGGCCTGTCCCTGCCGCAACAGCCGGCCGACAGGTCCATCCGGGCCGCCGGTCAGGCAGATGATCCCGGCAGAATAGGTGGCCAGGTTATCCAGCGTGACTTGCGGCAACTCTCCGCCCTTGTCCAGATAGGCGCAGGAATTCAGCTTCATCAGGTTCATGTAACCGGCTTCGGACTGGGCCAATAACACCACAGGCGCAGGCGGCTCGGCGCGTTTACCGGGGTCGGCCCCGGCATAGGTCAGATCCATTTGGCAACCGATGATCGGTTGCACCCCAGCCTTGGCAGCAGTCTCGGAAAACTCCAGGGCCGCGAACATATTGTTGGTATCGGTGATCGCCACCGCAGGCATCCCGGCCTTGGCGGCCAGATCCGGCAGTTTCTTGACCGGCACCGCCCCTTCCAGCAGGGAATGTTCGGTATGCACGCGCAGGTGGATGAATCGGGGCGTTTTGATCATGGTATGACCCTAAGCTGTCCAAAGGGCGGCTGAAAGCCTGAAACAAGGCCTTGCCAAAGCACGGCTGTCAGGCTTTCATCATCAGGCAAAAAACGGGCGCATGGTCTACGCCGCATCGACCAAGCAACAGCCCCGGATGATCGGGTAAGGCGGCAGGTTAACTGATGGATATCGCGTTTCTTCTGAACGGAGAGACCGTGCGCACCGGGGCTGATCCGATGCGCAGCCTGCTGGATTGGCTGCGCGAGGACCGGGGACTGTGTGGCACCAAAGAGGGCTGCAACGAAGGCGATTGCGGGGCCTGCACGGTCATGGTGACTGACAGCACGGGGTCACGGGCGCTGAACGCCTGTATCCTGATGTTGCCGCAACTGGCAGGCAAGGCGGTCCGCACAGTCGAGGGGATATCCGGGCCGGGCGGCGCTTTGCATCCGGTTCAAAAAGCCATGGTCGATCACCACGGGTCGCAATGCGGGTTTTGTACGCCCGGTTTTGTGGTGTCGATGGCTGTGGCGCATCTGAACAGCCACAATGATCACGATGACCAGTTGGCCGGAAACCTGTGCCGCTGCACGGGTTATGCGCCGATCATCCGGGCCGCACAGACAGCGGCGGGACAACCGGTGCCGGACTGGATGAAAGCTGATCAAAGTAAGGTGGGTTTGAACCCACACGACGCGCAGGACGTCTCGGGTAAGGTGGGTTTCAACCCACCCTTCCTGCCCGAAAACGCAGATGAACTGGCGGCATGGTATCTGGAAAACCCTGATGCCACCCTGATCGCCGGGGCCACTGATGTCGGTCTGTGGATCACCAAGCAGTTGCGTGACCTGCCCAAAGTGGCGTTTCTGAACCGCTGCGCCGATCTGCAAACCATCACGCACACGGCCGATACACTGCGCATTGCGGCCGCCGTCACCATGACAGATGTGCTGGCAGCCATCGCCCCCCACCATCCGTCCTATGCCGAACTGATCCGGCGCTATGGATCGGTGCAGGTGCGCAATGCGGCCACGATCGGCGGCAATATCGCCAATGGCTCGCCCATCGGCGACAATGCCCCCGCCCTGATTGCGCTTGGCGCAACCCTGCATCTGCGCCGGGGCAATACCCGCCGCGATATCCCGCTCGAGGCGTTTTTCCGGGGCTACGGCCAACAGGACCGCGCGCCGGGCGAGTTTGTCGAGGCTGTCAGCCTGCCCCTGACCGCCCCGGCGATGAAATGCTATAAAATCAGCAAAAGGTTCGATCAGGACATTTCTGCGCTGTGTGGAGCGTTCAATATCACCGTTGGGGTTGGAAAAGTTCAGGCGGCCCGGATCGCCTTTGGCGGCATGGCGGGGATTCCGAAACGGGCAACTGCGGTGGAATGCGCCCTCACTGGCAAGGCGTGGACCAGTGACACCATCAGCGCCGCCCTGCCCGCCTTTGCCGCCGATTTCACCCCATTGTCCGACATGCGCGCCTCGGCGGACTACCGGCTGAAGACTGCACAAAACCTGTTGCTGCGCTATTTCGCCGAAACCCAGGGCGAGGCCACCGACGTGTTGCAGGTGCGCGCATGACCCTGGCTCTGCCGCATGATTCCGCGCCGCTGCATGTCACCGGACAGGCGCGCTATATCGACGATCTGCCCACACCGACCGGCACCTTGCATCTGGCCTTTGGCCTGTCGCAGATCGCCCGGGGCTGGATCGACAGCATCGACCTGACCGCCGCCCGCACGGCCCCCGGCGTGGTCGCGGTTCTGCAGGCCACCGACCTGCCCTTTACCAATGACGTTTCGCCCAGCGCCCATGACGAGCCACTGCTATCGGACGGAACGATCCACTACCTCGGCCAACCGATCTTTCTGGTCATCGCCACCAGCCACCTCGCCGCCCGCAAGGCCGCGCGTCTGGGTCAGATTACCTATGCGCAAGAAGCACCGATCCTGACCATCGACGCCGCCCTTGCCGCCAACTCCCGGTTCGAAGACGGCCCGCGGATCTGGACCAAAGGCGATATCGACACTGCCTTGAAAACCTCCCCCCTCAGGCTGCAAGGCCGGATCGACATCGGCGGGCAGGAACATTTCTATCTGGAGGGACAGGCCGCACTGGCCCTGCCCGGCGAGGGCGGCGAGATGCTGGTGCATTCCTCGACCCAGCACCCGACCGAAATCCAACACAAGGTCGCCGATGCCATTGGCCTGCCAATGCATGCCGTCCGATGCGAAGTTCGCCGGATGGGTGGTGGCTTTGGTGGCAAGGAATCGCAAGGCAACGCGCTGGCCGTCGCCTGCGCCGTGGCCGCAAGGCTGACCGGCAAGCCCTGCAAAATGCGCTATGACCGCGATGATGACATGATCATCACCGGCAAACGGCATGATTTCCGCATTGACTACGATCTGGGCTATGGCCCCGACGGGCGCATCCATGCGCTGGACTTCAGCCATTACACCCGCTGCGGCTGGGCGCTGGACCTGTCCCTGCCGGTGGCCGACCGCGCCATGTTGCATGCGGATAATGCCTATCTGCTGCCCTCCGCGCGGATCACCTCGCATCGGCTGAAAACCAACACCCAGTCGGCCACTGCGTTTCGCGGCTTTGGCGGCCCGCAGGGGATGCTGGGGATGGAGCGGGTGATCGACCATCTGGCGCATGCGCTGGCGATGGACCCGGTCGCGGTACGGCGCCTGAATTACTATGCCACCCCCGCGCCAAAAGGCGCAGGCACAGGCAAACGCTTTGGCGCGGAACACTCGCCCAAGGCTGTGGAAATATCAGCCCAAACAACCCCTTACGGGATGGAAGTCATCGATTTCGCACTGCACGGGATGACCGAGGCATTGCTTGCCTCTTCGGACTATCACGCACGGCGGCTAAAGGTGGCCGATTGGAACGCGACCCATGCGATCCTGAAAAAGGGCATCGCGTTTTCCCCAGTCAAGTTCGGGATCAGCTTTACTCTGACTCATCTCAATCAGGCTGGTGCCTTGGTGCATGTCTATCAGGACGGGTCAATCCACCTGAACCACGGTGGCACCGAAATGGGCCAGGGCCTGTTTCAGAAAGTGGCACAGGTCGCAGCCGCCCGGTTCGGGGTCGATACAGCCCAAATCAAAATCACCGCTACGGACACCGCCAAAGTGCCCAATACTTCGGCCACTGCCGCCTCCTCAGGCTCTGACCTGAATGGCATGGCCGCCCAGATTGCCTGCGATACGGTCATTGCCCGGATGGCTGATTGTCTGTCCGACCTGCACCAGACCACCCCCGATCTGGTCCGGTTTGCAAACGGCATGGTCCATATTGGCCGCACGATTATCCCTTTCGCCGAGGCCGCCAGGACCTGCTACCTGAACCGCGTCAGCCTGTCGGCCACCGGGTTTTACAAAACCCCCGATCTGCGCTGGGACCGGATCAAGGGACAGGGTCGGCCGTTTTTCTATTTCGCCTACGGCGCTGCCGTGACCGAAGTGGTGATCGACACCCTCACTGGCGAAAACCGCATTTTGCGCGCCGATCTGTTGCATGACACCGGCAACAGCCTGAACCCGGTTCTGGATATCGGCCAGATTGAGGGGGCCTATGTGCAAGGCGCGGGCTGGCTGACCACCGAAGAATTGGTCTGGGATGCCAAAGGCGCTTTGCGCACCCATGCCCCATCGACCTATAAAATCCCGGCCTGTTCGGACCGGCCCGAAATATTCAATGTGTCCCTGTGGAACCAGCCGAACCCGGCAGAAACGGTATTCCGGTCCAAGGCCGTGGGCGAGCCGCCGTTGATGTTGGGCATCTCGGCGCTGCTGGCCTTGTCTGATGCGATCAGGGCCTGCGGGCCGGGTTATCCGGCGCTGGATGCACCCGCCACGGCGGAACGGGTTCTGGCCGCGGTGAACCGGGTGCGCGCATGAGCCTTGATCTGGACCAGATCAGTGCCGCCATTGCTACCCATGGCCCGGTCACCCGGATTCTGATTGCCCGCAGCGCCGGGTCTGCGCCGCGCGCGGCGGGTACGTCGATGCTGGTCTGGCCGGGGGGGCAAGCGGGCACCATCGGTGGCGGGGCGCTGGAACATATGGCGCTGCAAGAGGCTCTGGCGATGCAGCCAGACAGCGCAATCCGGACCCGCACCATCCCGCTGGGTCCTGCCCTGGGACAATGCTGCGGCGGGTCGGTCAGTCTGGTGTGGGAATGCTTTGACGCGGGTCACCCGCCCGCCTATGCCCGCCCGCTGATCCCCGGCACGCCGCCCCCCGCCCGCCTGCCGCTGTTGCCTGCCGGATCGGCGCCGCAGGTCCAGCATGGCTGGCTGACCGAGGCCACGCCCCTGCCCCGCCACCCGGTCTGGATTTACGGCGCAGGCCATGTCGGGCGGGCGCTGATCGGCGTATTGGCCCCGCTGCCTGACCTGACCATCACGTGGGTCGACACGCATGCCGAACGGTTCCCCGACCACAGCGCGGATATCACCCGCCTGATCGCCGCCGACCCCGCCAGCGTGACCCGCTATGCGCCCGGCGATGCGGACCACCTGATCCTGACCTATTCCCACGCGCTCGACCTCGCGTTGTGCCACGCCTTGCTGGGCCACCCCACCGGCAGTATTGGCCTGATCGGATCAGCCACAAAATGGGCGCGGTTCAAGGCCAGGTTGGGCGATCTGGGGCATGGTCCGGCGCAGATTGCCCGGATCGCCTGCCCGATCGGCGATCCGGCCCTTGGCAAGCACCCACAGGCCATTGCCTTGGGGGTGGCCGCAGCGTTACTCAGGACTGCGGCGACTTTCACAGCGTCTGGGGCGGGGGAAAAGGCCGGATGACCGATGTGCTGCTGCGCCTTGCCAGCCTGACCAAAGCCTATCCGGGCGTTGTGGCCAATAACGCCGTGTCGTTCGACATCCACGCGGGCCAGGTCCACGCGCTGCTGGGCGAAAACGGGGCGGGCAAATCAACGCTGGTCAAAACGATCTACGGGCTGGTCAAACCGGACCGGGGGCAAATGACCCTGCTGGGGCAGCCCTATGCACCCACCGAACCCCGCGCCGCGCGGCACGCCGGGGTGGCCATGGTATTCCAGCACTTTTCGCTGTTCGACGCACTGAACGTGGCTGAAAACATCGCGCTCGGGATGGAACAGCCCCCGGCAATGGGGGCGCTGGCGGCGCGGATCCGGACAGTATCGCAGGCTTACGGCCTGCCGCTGGACCCCGCGCGCACCGTGGGTGATCTGTCTGCGGGCGAACGGCAACGGGTCGAGATTATCCGCTGCCTGCTGCAAAACCCCAGACTGCTGATCATGGATGAGCCGACCTCGGTGCTGACGCCGCAAGAGGTAGACATCCTGTTCCAGACCCTGCGCAAACTGCGCAGCGAAGGCACGTCGATCCTGTATATCAGTCATAAACTCGAGGAAATCCGGGCGTTATGTGACCATGCCACGATCCTGCGGTTGGGGCAGGTGGTGGGGGCGTGCGTGCCGCAGGATACATCGGCCCGGGCCATGGCCGAAATGATGGTCGGCAGCACCTTGCACGTGCCGCAGCGCAAGCCCGGGGCAACGGGTGCAGTGGCGCTGGAACTGACCGGCCTTGCGACCCGGCCGCCGCGCCAGTTTGGCACCGCCCTGCACGATATCACCTTGGCCGTCTGCAAAGGCGAAGTGTTGGGCATTGGCGGCGTGGCAGGCAATGGGCAGGATGAACTGCTATTGGTATTGTCCGGCGAAATGCGTAGCGGGGCTGCGATGGTCCGGCTGAACGGCACGCCGATCGGGCATCTGGGGCCGAACGCCCGGCGGGCCCGCGGCCTGCTCTGCGCCCCCGAAGAACGCATGGGCCATGCCGCCGCCCCGGATATGAGCCTGACGGAAAACGCCCTGCTGACCGGAAATCAACGGCAGGGGCTGTCGAGCCATGGCTTTTTGCGCTGGACCAAAGCCCGCCAGTTTGCGCAATCCATCATCACCCGGTTTGACGTGCGCACCCCCGGCCCGGCCAATGCGGCGCGGTCGCTGTCCGGCGGGAACCTGCAAAAATTCGTCATCGGGCGCGAGATCATGCAGGCCCCGGATGTGCTGGTGGTCAATCAGCCGACCTGGGGGGTCGATGCGGCGGCGGCGGCGGCCATCCGGCAGGCCCTGCTTGATCTGGCGGCAGGCGGGGCCGCGGTGATTGTGGTCAGTCAGGATCTGGACGAGCTGATGGAAATCAGCGACCGGTTTTGTGCATTGAACGGCGGGCGGCTGTCCGCGCCCCGCCCCACCGCCGGGCTGACGGTAGACCAGATCGGCCTGATGCTGGGTGGCGCACATGATCTGGAGGCCGCACATGTGGCGGCGTGAGGCACAGAACTTTCAAGCCTCTGGCAGAGGTATTTGCGCAACTCCGAAAATCATAAGCAGACTGCCATTTCGGAGTTGCAAAAATACCTCCGCCGGAGGCATCCGTCCTCAGTCCCAAAGTGCCGCCCGATGATACGCCTCGAAAAACGCCCGCAGCCGTCGCAATTCTGGACCTTTGCCACGCCACTTCTGGCCGTGCTGGCCACCATGATTGCGGGTGGGTTGCTGTTTGCGCTGCTGGGCAAAGACCCGGTGCTGGCCATCCGTACCATATTCTGGGACCCGCTGTTTGGCGAATTTGCAAGCTATTACCGGGGCCAGCTATTGGTCAAGGCGGGGCCGCTGATCCTGATCGCTATCGGGCTTTCCTTCGGCTTTCGCGCGGGTATCTGGAACATCGGGGCCGAGGGGCAGTATATCATCGGCGCGATTTGCGGGGCCGCCGTGGGACTGGCGTTTTATCCCGCCGAGAGCTGGTATATCTTCCCGCTGATGGTGCTTGCGGGGGCGCTGGGCGGAATTCTATGGGCAATGATCCCGGCCCTGCTCAAGGTGCGGTTTGGCACCAATGAAATTCTGGTGTCGCTGATGCTGGTCTATGTCGCCGAACAGCTATTGGCCTCAATGGCGCTGGGGTTGTTGAAAAACCCCGACGGCATGGGGTTTCCCGGGTCGCGCAATCTGTCGCAATATCCGGCTGCGTCCAATCCGGATCTGATTGCCGGGTCGGGGCTGCATTGGGGCGTGGTCGCGGCCCTGACGGCCGTGCTGTGCGCCACGATCATCTTTCAGCGCCACATCCTGGGGTTCAATATCCGGCTGACTGGACAAAGCCCGCGCGCCGCCGCGTTTTCCGGCGTCAATCCGGGCCGGTTGGTGGTGGTCTGCATGGGGGTGTCGGGTGCGCTGGCGGGGCTGGCGGGGCTGTTCGAGGTGGCGGGTCCGTCCGGCCAGATCAGCATTGATTTCAACGTAGGCTACGGCTTTACCGCGATCATCGTGGCGTTTCTGGGCCGGTTGCATCCGGTCGGCATTCTGTTTGCCGGGCTGCTGATGGCGCTGACCTATATTGGCGGTGAAGGTGCTGCACAGACCCTGAACCTGCCCGGTGCGGCGATCCAGATTTTTCAGGGGATGCTGTTGTTTTTCCTGCTGGGGCTCGATGTGCTAACCAATTATCGGCTGCGTCTGAATGTGCGGGGGGCGGTCTAATGGACACTTCGCGGTTTACGGCGTGGAATTGGGCCGGGATTGTTGTCCAGATGATCGCGGGCTTTCTCCTTGGTCTTGGAGTACCGGCGCTGTGGTTGGCTTTAAGCATGATTGTTTTGCTGTCGTTAGGCAGTCCGCTCCTCTTTCTGATTTTCTTCGGGCCAGTTCTGATTGGAGGGGCGCTTTCTTACGGTCTCCTTTGCGGACTTTCCGGCCCGACAATCGCGATTATGCCGGATGCCCCTCCGCGCACCGAAAAGGACCTGCGAATCGCCCGCGCAAGTTCATTTGTTGCATTCCTTATCGCGGGCCTTGCAAACTCCCTGCCTCAATATTGGTGGTAGACATAATGGACCTGTCCGCAATCAGCCCGATCCTGCTGCTGGCCGCGATGATTTCTGCCGCCACCCCGATCCTTCTGGCAGCGATTGGCGAGCTGGTGGTGGAAAAGGCCGGGGTGCTGAACCTTGGGGTCGAGGGGATGATGATCACTGGCGCAATCTGCGGTTTCATCACCGCCGTCGCCACCGGGTCGCCGTGGATCGGGTTTGTCGGCGCTGCGGCAGGCGGGGCAGGGCTGGCCCTGCTGTTCGGGTTCTGCACCCAGGTCCTGCTGTCCAATCAGGTGGCAACGGGTCTGGCGCTGACATTGTTCGGGCTGGGCCTGTCATCGCTGCTGGGCCAGAATTATCAGGGTATCCGGGCGCCCGAAGTCACCGATCTGCATATCCCGCTGCTGCGCGATATTCCGGTGCTGGGGCCGGTTCTGTTTCAGCATGATGCCATCGTTTACCTGGGGATCGGGGTTTGTGCCGGGGTCTGGGGATTTTTGCGCTATTCCCGCGCCGGGCTGGTGCTGCGCGCGGTGGGCGAAAACCACGATGCCGCCCATGCATTGGGCTATAAGGTGCGGCGCGTGCGGCTGCTGGCCATTCTGTTCGGCGGGGCCTGCGCCGGTGTGGGCGGGGCCTATCTGTCGATCATTCTGGTGCCGCAATGGACGGTCGGGGTGACGGCCGGGGCCGGATGGATTGCGCTGGCGATTGTGGTTTTCGCCAGCTGGCGACCGGGCTGGTTGCTGATCGGTGCTTATCTTTTTGGCGGCGTCGGTGCCTTGCAGCTCCGCATGCAGGGGGCGGGCGTGCCGATCCCTGCCGAACTCTTGTCGATGGCCCCGTATCTGGTAACCATAATCTCGCTGGTCATCCTGTCCGCCGGGCGCGGTGGGGCGGCGCGCGCTGCCCCCGGATCACTGGGCCGGATATTCCACGCCTCACGCTGAGGCACATACACGAGCCTCACGCCGAGGCGACGACAAACCAAACCGCCGGGGATAAACCCTGGCCTGAAAAGGGAGTTACCGTTTTGAAAAGAAGAACCCTGCTGGCGTCCGGTGCTGGCGCTGCGATTGCGGCCACATTGGGCTTTCCCGTGCGCGCCCAGGATGGCCCGCTCAAGGTTGGCTTTATCTATGTCGGCCCGGTGGGCGACGGCGGCTGGACCTACCAGCACGATCAGGGCCGTCTGGCCGTGGTCGAGGCGTTCGGTGGTGCGGTCGAAACGATCTTTCAGGAAACCGTGCCCGAAGGCGCCGATGCTGAACGCGCAATTACCCAGATGTGCCTTGCGGGTTGCAAACTGATCTTCACCACCTCGTTCGGCTATATGGACCCCACGATCAACGTGGCAGCCCAATTCCCCGATGTGAAGTTCGAACATGCAACCGGGTATAAAGTCGCCGATAACGTCAGCACCTACGACGCCCGTTTTTACGAAGGCCGCGCCGTTATTGGCACCATTGCGGGCCGGATGACCAAATCCAACAAGATCGGCTATATCGCGTCCTTCCCGATCCCCGAGGTCATTCAGGGCATAAATTCGTCCTTTGCGCATGCCCGCAAGGTCAACCCGGCAGTTGAAATGACGGTGATCTGGGTGCTGACATGGTTTGACCCGGCGAAAGAGGCGGACGCCGCCAAAGCCATGATCGAACAGGGCATTGACGTGATCCTGCAACATACGGATTCGACCGCACCCCATGCAGCGGCGGCCGAGGCGGGCAATGTGTTCACCTTTGGTCAGGCCTCCGACATGTCGGCCTTCGCGCCAAGCCCCCGGATTTCGGCGATCATCGACAACTGGGCGCCCTATTACGTCAGCCGGGTGCAGGCCGTGATCGACGGCACATGGGTCTCTGAACGCAACTGGGGCGGCATGGCCGAAGGCGAGGTCGTGATTGGCGAAATCAGCGACGCGGTTCCCGCCGAGGTCAAAGCCGAAGCTTTGGCCATGGTCGATGCAATCACGGCGGGCACCTATCACCCGTTCACCGGCCCGATGAACAAACAGGACGGCACCGTGTTTCTGGCCGATGGCGAAGTGGCGACGGACGAGCAACTGACCGGGATGACGTTTTATCTGGAAGGGATGATCGGCGATTACCCGACCTGATCTTTCGAGGACAGACCCAAAGGCCAGTCACGATAGACTTTGGACCCAAAACCTGATCGGGACGCCAAACGTTCCGGTCAGCGCCTGCTCCTCTGTGTGATCGGGACCGACGCCCCCCAACTGACCGAACCGAGGACGCATGATTGATTTTCTGATAATTGGCGGTGGTATCGCCGGACTATCCGCAGGCGCGCGGCTGGCACATTTGGGCAAAGTGACCCTTTTGGAACAGGAACCCGCCCTAGGCTATCACACCTCAGGCCGGTCCGCGGCAATGTTCGAGGAAACCTATGGTTTGCCATCCGTGGTGGCACTTAACCGGGCGAGCAAGGCGTATCTGGCGACCGAACATGGCGGCGTCCTTAGCCCGCGTGGGCAGTTGATGGTCGGGTCGGCTGCACAGGCAGACGCCTTTGCCAAAGATAGGATCAGTCTGGAAATGCAGGATATTTCAGTATCCGAGGCGCGGGACGTGGTGCCCATATTGAACCCCGCTGTGGTGGACAGGGCCGCATATCACCCCGGCGCATTAGATATCGACACTGACCTTCTGATGCAGAACTTCGCCCGGGCCTTGCGAACCCAGGGCGGGCAGATCATCCTGAAATCTCAGGTCACAGGGATCCATCGCACCGCTACTGGCTGGGCCGTGACCACCAATACCGAAACCTATGACGCCCGCCATATCGTCAACGCCGCAGGGTCATGGGCCGATCTTATCGCGCGTATGGCCGGGATTGCCCCGATCGGGCTCACCCCGTTGCGCCGGTCCATGGCCCGCATCCCTGCCCCCGGTGGACTGGACGTCAGCAAATGGCCAATGATCCATGGGCCGGGCGAGGATTGGTATGCCAAACCCGACGCCGGGGCGCTGATCGTGTCGCCTGCAGAAGAGGACCTGACCCATCCGCATGACGCCTATGCCGATGACATGGTGCTGGCCGAAGGGCTGGCGCGGTACGAGGCGCATGTAACCGAACCCGTAACGCGGATGCTGGCCAATTGGGCGGGCTTGCGGACCTTTGCGCCAGACCGGCAACTGGTGCTGGGGCCATCGGTGCAGGATCCGACATTCATCTGGTGCGCAGGGCAAGGCGGCTACGGCTTTCAAACCGCACCCGCCGCCAGTCAGTTGCTGGCCGATCTGGTGTCGGGCGCAGCGTCGCAGATTGATGCAGCCACTATCACGGCCACAGCCCCGGCGCGGTTCGGGTAAACGGCATTATTGCCGCAACGGGATTGGGCTGTTAGCCTTCTCACCAGATGATTTAATGCAGGAGATTAACCATGCGCCGTTCGAAATTTGCCTTTGCGCTGTTCTGCGGCCTGATCCCCTCACTGGCCCGCGCCGACATGCTGGACCGCTACCGCGATGCGTCCGTGGCGCAGGCCACCCGGATGCAGGCCTTCATGGTGTCCCGCGTGCCCGAGATTGAGGCGGTCCTGCCCGATACCGCATGGACCCCCGAAATGGATGCCGTGGCGACCTGCACCATTGACGGCATTCGTGCCGTCAATGGCGATGCCGGGGTCGCCGCTTATGTCACAGCGCTTGAGGATTGGGCCGCCACCGAAATCCGCTCAATGGCGACCATGGCCGAAGGGATGGATCCGGTCCTGAGTGATGAACTGGCCATGCAACTGTCGATGGATTGCGGCGGGATGGAATTGGCCCAGACCCAGATGCAGGACAGCGGCATGATCGAAGTGATGATGCAGCCCGAGGTGATGCAGGCGCTGATGGCCGAATAGCGGCCACTGGTAAACAGGCTGTTGCAAGATATGCGCTGTCGCTACGTCAACTTGTCCTTGCCGAAACCACATTGCTCCACCATGTCTATGCGCGGGAGGACGCGACGCGCATGACTCGCCGGGGAAAAAGGCTGGCCCGCCAGTTTGAACTGATTCAGCGCCGGTTTCCGGCGCTGGCCGGTTTTGTGCGCGGCATGCGGTCCAACCGGGTCATGTTGATCCGGCTGCCAATCGCGCTGGTTTTGATCTTTGGCGGTGTGTTTTCGTTCCTGCCAATACTGGGCATCTGGATGCTGCCACTGGGCCTGATGCTGCTGGCACTTGACGTGCCAGTGCTGCAGGGCCCCGTATCAGTTCTGATCATCCGCTGGCGGCGCAGGATCGCGGTGTGGCGGCGCTGGTTACGCCGCAAACGGGCGTAGGATTGGCAGATTGCCCTCCCTACCCATCCATCCGGATCGTCACATTCGCCGGGTCATAAGGGCTGTCCTCGACCACCACCGCGTCCCATAATTCGCGGAACATCCGGACCTTAAGCTTTTGGCCGACTTGTGTAAGGTCTGGCCGGACATAGCCCATACCGATGCTCTTGCCAAACGCCACCGAATACCCGCCCGAGGTCAACCGTCCGACGCGGGTGCCGTCCGGGGCGAACAGCACCTCTTTGCCCCAGGGGTCGGCGTCGGCAGGGCCGTCAATCAGCACCGTCACACATTTTGACCGGATTCCAATGGCTTGCATCGCGTCCTTGCCATGGAAATCCTTGGTCAGGTCCACAAACCGCGGCAAATCCGCCTCCAGCGGCGTCGCATCGCGGCCCAGTTCGGTGCCGAAGGCGCGATAGGATTTCTCCTGCCGCAGCCAGTTTTGCGCCCGCGCGCCGACCAGCTTCATCCCATGCGGTTCGCCAGCTTTCTCAAGCAAATCAAACAGATAGTTCTGCATTTCAATCGGATGGTGCAATTCCCAGCCCAATTCACCGGTATAGGCCACCCGGATCGCATTGACCGGGCACATGCCCAGTTCAATCGGCTTGGCTGACAGCCACGGGAAACGTTTGTTGCTCAGCGCGGTTTCGGGGTCCGCGTCCTTGATCACCGCCTTCAACACATCGCGTGACTTCGGCCCGGCGATGGCGAGCACACCCCATTGCGTGGTGACGTTCTGCACCTCGATCCGGCCGAATTGCGGCTCCATATCCTGCACCGCCTTGCGCAGGTAGTCCGCATCGTAATCGGTCCAAGCCCCTGCAGACACCAGATAATATTCGTCATCCTTCAACCGCACGATAGTATATTCGGTCCGCGTGGTGCCAGCGGCAGTCAGTGCGTAAGTCAGGTTGATCCGACCAACTTTGGGCAGCTTGTTCGTCGTAAACCAATCCAGAAACGCCGTGGCCCCCGGCCCTTTGACCACATGCTTGGTAAAGGCTGTCGCATCAATCAGCCCTACGCCATTTCGAATGGCCTTGGCCTCCTCCACCGCATATTGCCACCAGCCACCGCGCCGGAAACTACGCGAAGAATGGTCGTCAAACCCCTGTGGCGCATAGTAATTCGGCCGGTCCCAGCCGTTCACATGCCCAAACTGCGCCCCCCGGGCCTTTTGCCGGTCATAGGCCGGGGCGGTGCGCAAAGGCCTGCACGCCTCGCGCTCTTCATCCGGGTGATGTAGGATAAAGACATGGGAATAGCATTCCTCATTCTTGCGGGCAGCATATTCAGTGGTCATCCAAGAGCCGAATCTTTTCGGATCAAGCGAGGCCATGTCGATCTCCGCCTCGCCCTGCACCATCATCTGGGCGAGGTAGTATCCGGTGCCCCCAGCGGCGGTGATCCCGAACGAAAACCCCTCGGCCAGCCACATATTGCGCAATCCCGGTGCGGGGCCGACCAGCGGGTTCCCATCGGGGGTATAGCAGATCGGACCGTTGAAATCGTCCTTGAGCCCCACGTTTTCCGACGACGGAATCCGGTGGATGAACGACATGTATTCGGTTTCGATCCGGTCCAAAGCCAGCGGGAACAGATCGGCCCTGAACGAGTCCGGCACACCATATTCGAACCGGGCCGGGGCACCGTTTTCATATGGTCCCAAAATCCACCCGCCGCGTTCCTCGCGCACATACCATTTCGCATCGGCATCGCGCAAAACCGGGTGCTGCGGGTTAGTCTTGCGGTATTCGACCAGCATCGGGTCGGGTTCGGTGACGATGAACTGATGTTCGACCGGAATGGCGGGGCTTTTGATCCCCAAAAGCCGCGCGGTGCGTTGCGCATGGTTGCCTGTCGCGGTGACGACATGTTCGGCATGAATGACGATCTGTTCGTCCGACGGAACCAGATTACCGCCTTGCTCAACCATCTTGGTACAAGTCACCTCCCAATGATCGCCGGTCCACTTATACCCATCCGCCTGCCAGCGCCGTTCAATCACCGCCCCATGCTGCCGCGCCCCCTTGGCCATCGCCATCGTCACATCGGCGGGGTTGATATAGCCATCGGTGGGGTGGAAAATCGCGCCCTCAAGGTCTTCGGTCCGGACCAGCGGCCAGCGGTCCTTGATCTGGGCTGGGGTCAGCCATTCAAACGGCACATCGCAGGTTTCGGCAGTGGTCGCATAGACCATATATTCGTCCATCCGCGCCTTGGTCTGGGCCATGCGCAGGTTGCCCACCACGGCGAACCCGGCGTTCAACCCGGTCTCGGCCTCAAGCGATTTATAAAAATCGACCGAATATTTGTGGATATGCGTCGTCGCAAACGACATATTGAACAGCGGCAACAGCCCCGCCGCATGCCAGGTTGACCCAGAGGTCAACTCATCCCGCTCCAGCAACATCACATCGGCCCAGCCAGCCTTGGCCAGATGATAGGCGATGGATGTGCCCACGGCACCGCCACCGACGACCAACGCTTTAACATGGGTTTTCATCGCGCGACTCCTGTGGGCATTGCGTCCCTTTTGCCCGAACAGACCCTGACACGACAAGTCTGCCCGACCTTTGCCAGCCGAAAACGACATCGGCCGGTTTTGTCAGCCAAGGCCGGGGTCAGGAATTGCCTTGGGGGTTGCCTTGGGCTATCCAGCCTCATGCGCAAAAACCTGCCCCATCGCCCAAAGTTGCTGGTCCTGTGGACCCTGCTGCTAGGGCTGTTCGCGGCGGCAGTCCTGCCTGCCGGGACCATGGCCGCGCGGACGGCTGACGGATCATGGGTGATCGAGCTTTGTACACCCGCAGGGGTCACGCGCGTGGCGCTTTTGGCTGATGGCACGATCCTGCCCGCGCCGGACGACCCCGCTACACCGCAATCCATGCCGGATTGCGCCTGGGCCAGCGCGCATGCGGTCAGTGCCACGCTGCCCCTGCCGGACTGGTCCCTGAATCAGCCCGATCAGACCAGCGCCGCCCATCTGAAACTGGATGCAGCCCCGCAATACGCCGCCGCCGTGCCGCGCCTGATCCAACCCCGCGCACCCCCATCCCTCGTGATCTGAACCCCACCCAAGGCTTTCATTTCACAGGAGAATTCACGATGGTTTCCATCGACCCGACGGCTGGCCCACTGCCACCCGACCCCACTGTCAACAAACTCTACTTTGCCGCATGGCGCTGGCATTTCTACGCCGGGCTGTATGTGGCGCCGTTCCTGATCATGCTGGCCGTCACCGGGCTGATCATGATCTGGGTCAGTTCGATCACCGAACTGAATGGCGAACGCACCGCTATCGTGATCAGTGGCGATGTGATGGCGGTTTCAGCACAGGCCGATGCGGTGCTGGCCGACTTCCCAAACGCCACGCTGACCCAGTATATCGAACCCCGCGCACCGGGCCGGGTGGCCCTGTTCCGGGCGCAGGTGGGTGACGTGGATACAGCCGTTCTGGTCAACCCCTATACCGCGGAAATCGTTGACAGTTTCGTGGCTGACGACAGCTGGTATACTTTCGCCAACCAAATCCACGGCGAATTGCTGATCGGCACCGTGGGTGACCGGATGATCGAGATTGCGGCAGGCTTTGGCGTCGTGCTGATCGTCACCGGGCTATATCTGTGGTGGCCGCGCAATGGGGCGGGGTTTGGGTTCGTGCTGATCCCAAACTTTGCGGCTCGCGGACGACCCCTGTGGAAATCGCTGCATCAAAGCATCGGGTTCTGGGCCTCGGCCCTGCTTTTGGTCTTTCTCGTCTCGGGCCTGTCATGGGCGGGCATCTGGGGCGAGAAATTCGTGCAGGCCTGGAATACTTTCCCGGCGGAAAAATGGGACACGCCGCTGTCGGATGACATCCATTCCAGCATGAATCACGCGGGCGAAACCGAAGTGCCCTGGCCGCTGGAACTGGCACCCCTGCCCGAATCCGGCTCGCTCAAAGGAATGGCCGCCATTCCCGGCCCGGTGACCCTGGACAATGCCGCAACCTTTGCCCGGCAACTGGGCTTTGTCGGACGGTTTTGGCTGAACATTCCGGGCGATGCGACCGGTGTCTGGACCATCAGCCATGACAGCATGAGCAATGACGGCCCCAGCCCGACAGGCGACCGGACCCTGCATATCGACCAATACACCGGGCAGGTGCTGGTTGATGTAGGCTACGCCGATTATTCGGTCTATGCTAAAATGATGGCTTACGGCATCGCCTTCCACGAAGGCGACATGGGCAACTGGAACCTTGCGTTGAACACGTTGTTCTGCGCGTCGATCATCTTCATGTCCACCTCCGGGCTGGTGATGTGGTGGAAACGGCGGCCTGCCGGGGCCTTGCGCTTTGCGGCCCCGCCGCTGCCGCATGACATGCCGTTGTGGAAGGGGGCCGTGCTGATGACCCTGCTGCTGTCATTGGCCTTTCCCATGGTCGGGCTGACCCTGCTGGCGGTCCTGCTGTTCGACATCCTGCTGGTGGCGCGCATCCCGGCCCTGAAACGACTGATGTCCTGAGCTTGCCTTGAAGCGCCCTGCCCTTGGCGTTACACCTGTGGCAGGGGGCTGCAACCATGATCGTCTGCCACAAAATCGCAGAGCTTCGGGCCGCCGTATCCGGCTTTCGGCTGGCGGGCGAAACCGTGGGGCTGGTGCCGACGATGGGGGCGCTGCATGCGGGGCATATGGCGCTGATCGCGGCGGCCCGGGTGGACCATCCGCGCGTTGTTGTAACGATTTTTGTGAACCCCAGCCAGTTCGGCAATTCCCAGGATCTGGACCTGTATCCGCGTACCGAAAAGACCGATCTGGCGCTGCTGGCCGGGGCCGGTTGCGACGCAGTGTTCATCCCGCAAGTCCCTGAAATCTATCCCGCCGGCGATGAAACCATTGTCGAGACGACACATCTGGCGGGCCTCTACCATGGGGCTATCCGCCCCGGTCATTTCAGGGGTGTGACCACGGTTGTGGCCCGGCTGTTCAACATCGCAGGCGCGGATACCGCCTATTTCGGACAAAAGGATTACCAGCAACTGGCGGTGATCCGGCGCATGGTCCGCGACCTGCATATCCCGATCGGCATCGTCGGCGTGCCGACTGTGCGCGAACCTGACGGGCTGGCGATGTCGTCGCGCAATATGCGGCTGACCCCGCAGGACCGGGCGGCAGCCGTGGTGCTGAATGCAGCGTTGGTTATGGCCGCAGCTATGGCCAACCAAGGGGCAAGCGTCGAACAGATCGACACCGCAATCCGCACTAAAATCAACGCCGAACCGCGGGCGACCCTGAAAGCCGTGGACATCGTCGACCCCCAGACCTTCGGCCCGCCGACCCGCGATCTGGGTATCATGATCTCGGCCCAATTCGGTGACGTTTTGTTAATAGACCAACGCGAGGTTCGAAAATGAGCATCCAGACCGAGAATATCCGCCGCAATACCGTGCCCCAGATTGCAAAAAGGAAAGGCGGCGAACCGATCGTGTCGCTGACCTCGTACCATGCGCATACGGCGGCGATCGTTGACCGCTATGCCGATTTCATTCTGGTGGGCGACAGTCTGGGCATGGTCATGCATGGGATGGACAGCACCGTGGGCGTGCCGCTGGACCTGATGATCATGCATGGCAAGGCCGTGGTCCGGGGCACCAAAAAGGCGCTGATCGTGGTCGACATGCCGTTTGGCAGCTATGAAGAAAGTCCCAATGTCGCCTTCCGCAACGCCGCCATGGTGATGAAGGAAACTGGCTGTGGCGCGGTCAAGATCGAGGGCGGCAAACGCATGGCCGAAACCATCCATTTCCTGACCGAACGCGGCATTCCGGTGATGGCGCATATCGGCCTGACGCCGCAATCGTCGCATATCATGGGTGGGTTCAAAACCCAGGGGCGCGATCAGGACACCTGGCCGCTGCACCTGGCCGACGCGCATGCAGTGACCGATGCCGGGGCCTTTGCCGTGGTGCTGGAAGGCATGGTTGAACCGCTTGCCGCCCAAATCACCCGCGACATTGCCATTCCGACGATTGGCATTGGCGCGTCCGTGCAGTGCGACGGGCAGATTCTGGTGCTCGAGGATATGCTGGGCCTGAACCCATGGACCCCGAAATTCGTCAAGGTTTACGGGCAACTGGGCCCCATGATCGAAGATTCGGTGCGCCGCTACGCCGAAGAGGTCCGCGCCCGCAGCTTTCCCACCGAAGATCAGGTTTACCGCTGATTCCGTACCGACTTTGGTCTGAACCCACTCAGACCATTGGCTGGCTTTTGGCCAGACCATGGACCCGCCCGCCACTGGTCCAATTATGACATTTTCATGACAGTTCCATGACAAGCCGCACATGCGGCTGCGGTCAGCCAAAAAGGAAACTGTCGTGCGGATACCGGATTTCACCGATCCCAACTGGGAACTCATATCTCGTCTGGCAATCAATTGTGTCGCGATGATCATGCTGATCTTTGGCATGTATTACCGGCGTTACCGCGACAAGGAACTGTCGACCACCGCGTCGATGTTCAACGTCTTTGCCTTTGCGGTGCTGACCATCCTGTCCAGTGTCGAATTCTCAATCGCCGCCGGGTTCGGGTTATTTGCGATCCTCGCCCTGTTCTCGCTGCGCTCCGAAGCGATCAGCAAGATCGAAATTTCGTATTTCTTCGGCGCTATCGCCATCGCGGTGATCTGTTCGGTGCAGGGCACAACGCTGTGGCTGGTGCTGGGAATTGTCGGTTTTGTTCTGATTGCGGCTTGGGTGCTGGACCATCCCCGGATCCTCAAATCCGTATCTTCAGCCAAAGTGACGCTCGACCGGATTGATCCGCATGTTCTGTCCGATACCGAACGTATGCGGGTAGAACTGTCCTCGCGGCTGGGGGTCGATGTGATGAACTTTCAGATTATCGAGTTGAATTATGTCAACGATCTGGCCCGTCTTAACGTTTATTTCCGGGCATAAGGCCAAGATCATGACACTCCATTTCCCCCGCCCGCTGCTGGCCAGCTTTACCGACCAATTCGCCCCCATCGGCCTGCCGGCGCTGAACGACAAAGCGGCGATGATGGCCCGGATCGACAACAAATATGTGATCCGCCGCGCCACTTTGGACCAGATCGCCCCGGCCTTGACCGCGTATTTTGATGTGCTGGAGATCGACCAGCGCCGCGCCTTTACCTATGACACCCGCTATTTCGACGATGCCGGGCATTCGTCCTATTACGAACATCAGCGCGGCATGCGGCGGCTGTTCAAAGTCCGGGCGCGGCGCTATGTCGAGGCAAATCTCGCCTATCTTGAGGTGAAACTCAAAGGCTTGCGCGGCCTGACGCTCAAGCACCGCATGGCGTTGGACATGATCCCCGAAACCCGGCTTGCGCCCGCCTCTTACGCCTTTGCCCGCGACACCTATCGCACGCATTACAACAAGGACTTTGCCTATGACCTGCGGTCCAGCCTGAACAACCGCTATCAGCGGATCACGCTGGTGGCGAAATCCGGCGGCGAACGGATGACCATCGACACCGGGCTGACCTATCGCAATCAGGCTGGGTTTCTGGATGTCGGGCCGGATGTGTTCATTGTGGAAACCAAATCTGCATTGGGGCGTGGCTTGGCCGACAAGGTGTTGCGGCAGATTCACGTGCGCCCGGTCAAAGGCTGTTCCAAATACTGCATCGGCGTTGCTGCCTTGGGCGACGTGGCGCGGTTCAACCATTTCCTGCCAACCCTGCGCAAACTTGGAATTGCCGACCAGACCCTGCAGCATTGTCCGGTTTCTATCATGGCCGCCGCATAGCCCGGTCAGGTTTGCCGCACTGGACGGGCGCGCAATTTCGGCGCAATCCTGTTGACGCTAGGTCAATGGAGGGCGCGTCATGATACGGTTGCCACTGTTAAAGGCCGCAGAGCTGGCGCGGCTATCCTATTTGGGGGCGGGGGCACTGCCGCCGCTCAAGGCCAAGGAAACCAAGGGGGCGCAGGCTTACCTTACCATGGATGACGTGCTGGTCATCCCCGGCACCAATGAGTTCAGCGACTGGACCGACTATAACCTGCGGGCCTTTCACGCCAAAGGGGCGCAGGTCGGCTGGGCCGGGGCCAATCCGGGCATTGCTGCGGCGACATGGCATTTCGGCTTTGCCCGGCACGCGCTGGATGTGGCAATTTTCATGGGCGCGCGGCAGCCGTCGTTTATTATCGGGCATTCGCTGGGGGCCGGATCGGCGCAAATTCTGGGCTGTCACTATCAGGTGCCCACGGTTTGTTTCGCGCCGCCCCGGCCATGTTTCGGCGTAACGCCTATCCCCGGCGAAAACTGGGTTCTTAATCTGGTGCATAGCGACGATATCATCGGCGCGGTCCTGTCCGAACAGGCCGGGTTCCGGCGGTTAGGGTCAGTGCGCGGCCTGACGTTGAAAGGGGCGGGCGGGATCAGCCACACAATGCCGCATTACGAGGCGGCCCTAATTGAACGGATCAATCAAGGCACGATTGACCCGGACTGGCCGCCACGCGGTTAGGCCAGCGGTTAGGCCAGCGGTTAGGCTTGCACCAGCTGCGCCTTCAGCACCCGGCGCAGGATTTTACCCGATGCCGATTTCGGGATCGTCTCAATAAACGCCACCTGCCGGATCTGTTTATAGCTGGCGACATGGCCCGCGACAAAGGCCTGCAATGCGGCGGCGTCTTGCGGATGCCCAGCCCGCGCCACGACAAAGGCCATCGGCACTTCGCCTGCCTCTTCATCTGGCAGGCCGATCACGGCCACATCGGCGACACCCGGATGGGTTTGCAGCAAGGCCTCCAATTCGGCAGGGGCCACCTGAAAGCCCTTGTATTTGATCAGTTCTTTCAGCCGGTCGACGATGAACAAATAGCCGTCTTCGTCGATCCGGGCGATGTCGCCGGTTTTCAGCCAGCCATCGTCGGCCATGGTGTTTGCGGTGGCAGCGGGATTATTCAGATAACCCTGCATCACCTGCGGCCCTTTGATCCACAGCTCGCCCGCCGCACCGGGGGCTGAGTCATGCCCGCCTTCCGGGTCGATAATCCGGCATTTGGTCAACGGCAAAGCGATACCAGACGCACCGGGGCGGTTTTGCCCGGTTTTGATGCAATGGCTGACCGGCGATAATTCCGTCATCCCATAGCCCTGATGCACGTCACACTTGAGCCGGGTCGCACAGGCCCCTGCCAATTCGGCACCCAGCGGGGCCGCTGCGGAAAACACGACCTTCAGCGATGACAGATCATGATTGTCGATCATCGGATGTTTGGCCAAGGCCAAAACCACCGGCGGGACAATGAAAACCTTGGCCACTTTATGGGTTTCGATCAGGCGCAGGAACAGTTCGAGGTCAAACCGAGGCATGGTGATCTGCACCGCTTGCTGCACCAGAAACGGGTTCATGATCGCGTTCATGCCATAAATGTGGAAATAGGGCAGAACCGCGATGGATGTTTCACCAACGTCCAGCGGGAAAACCACCCGCAACTGTTCGACATTGGCCACCAGATTGGCATGGCTTAACATCACCCCCTTGGGCAGGCCGGTGGTCCCGGATGAATAGGGCAAAACCAGTGTATGCTGGTCCAGATCGACCGGGGTCTGGGCCATTTGTGGCGCACCCAGCAGGGCGGCAAACGGCGTGGCATCGCCGTCACCCAGCACAAAAATCTCAGTCACACCCGTACCGGCAATGGCGACCTTGGCCGTGTCCAGAAACGCGGGGATGGTGATCAGAATATCGGCCCGCGCATCGTTCAGCTGAAACCGCAGCTCGTCAGCCGTATACAATGGGTTGACCGTGGTAATGGTCCCACCCGCATAGGCCACGCCATGAAAGATCGCAGCATATTCGGGAATATTCGGGGCCATCAGCGCCACCACATGCCCCCCTGTTGAACTGGGTCCCAACCCCCGCGCTGTCAGCCCGCCCGCCAGCCTGCGGATCAGGTCCAGCAACATCGCCCCGGTCAGCGCCCGGCCCGTTGGCCCGTCAATCAGCACCGGCATATCGCGGCGCGAAATCAGCGCCGGAATAATGTAATCCGTGATCGAAACTGCAGGAATATCAATATCGGCAAAGGCGCTGTGATAAATCGTCATGCTGTCCTCCCAGACTGTCACGCGACCAGCTTTCCTCCAAAAACCGGCCACGCATTGTCCTCAGGGTAACAGCACAGAGCGGATCGGTCGATTTGTTTCATCGCAGTCGGGTGGCCAACCACGTCCGGCCCCCTTGGCCAATCGCAGGCATCTGGCGCAGCGGACAAAAAATCGCCACCTTTTGCGGGCATGACCCCATTAAAATCCATCCAAAGGGCCAACCCAAATGCGCCTGTTTCTGTCCAACCTGCGCCAGGTTTTGCGCGCCATCAGCTTTCTGCGTTTTGACCGCGCCGCACTTCGGCCAACCCCGACGCAGATCATCCTCGTGACCGGTCTCCACATGGTGGTGTTTGCCCTGCTCGAGCTTTGGGTCACCGGGCCAGCGGCAGGCGTTTCGGTCTACGGCATTTCGGCGATGTTTTCGGCCATGCTGATCACGCTTGCGGCGCTGACGGGCGGGGCGGTACTTACCCGGCGCAACGATCTGATCGGCGCATTGTTGTTCGGTGTGCCGCTGACCACCGCCATCGGCTATGGCATCTTGCTGGCTATTTATGTCACCGTGCCGCAGAATGCCAATTGGATGGTCTTTTCTGCGCTCGCCGGGTTCGCCGCGATCCTGCTGCCGACCATTATCTTTATCATCCGGCTTTACATGAACTCCGGGGGCAAATCCCTGTGGCGCGGCATGATCGCCAGCGTTGTGCTGTTTGGTCTGCAGTTCGGGGCCATGGCCACCTTGCCGGTCGAACCAATCTGGGAACCCGATTATGGTGACACCGAAGATTATGCCGACTATACCCCGCCCGAGGTTGAGCGGATTTATTACGCCCAGCCCAGCCTGCTGGCCGCCCAGACCGACGGCTTGCGCACAGGTGATCCAACCCGGATCGAGGTGTTCGCCCTGATCATCGGCGGCACGGCATATCAAAATGTGTTCTTGCACGAAGCCGAAGCAGTGGGCGGCATTCTAACCCGCCAGTACGACGCCGATCATCGCACGATCACACTGGTCAACAGCAATGAGGCCCCCGACCGCTATCCGCTGGCAAATGTGCCAAACATTCAGGCAGCACTCGGGGCTTTGGCCGCGGCCATGAACCCCGATCAGGATATCCTTGTCCTGTATATGACCTCACATGGCGATCATGATCTGTTTTCACTCAGCTTTTATGAATTTGGAACACAAGACCTGCAGGCCTCCGCTCTGGACCAGATGCTGGATGACAGCGGCATCCGCAGCTCTGCCGTGGTCCTGTCCGCCTGTAAATCGGGGTCGTTCATTGATGATCTGGCCGATGACAACAGGCTGATCATCACTGCGGCTTCTGCCAGCCGCAATTCGTTCGGCTGCGCAGATAACCGCGACTGGACCTGGTTTGGCGAGGCTTATTTTGATCAGGCGCTGCGCCAGACCGCCGATTTCCGGGCCGCTTTTCCCATTGCCACCGCCCTGATCGAAGAATGGGAGGGCCGCGACAGCCAAATCCCGTCCGATCCGCAAATCAGCACCGGCGCTGGCTTTGATCTGACGATGGATACTTATCTGGCGCAGCAGGCTGCACCCCAAACCGACTAACGTTTCAGCCCCAGCCGTAGTTGAAACTGACGCTGATCCGGTCTTCGTCGGCCATATTCATCGGCACTTCATGCCGCAGCCAGCTTTCCCATAACAGCACATCACCCGCTTCCGGGGCGACATAAATGAAACTGCGGTTGTCATCGCGGGCCTTGGCCTTGCGCGGCGGGGCGGCCATCATCAGTCCCAGACGCGGATCCTCGAATTTGATCGCGCTGGCCCCCTTGGGCATGGTCACATAAGTCGTGCCGCTGATCACCGAATGCGGATGGATATGCCCGGTATGAATGCCCCCCTGTGGCAGGATATTGATCCACAGGCTGTCCAGTTTGATCTTTTTGCCACCCAGATCGAACTGCAATTCCTTGGCGAATGCCGCCACATGCCCGTCCAGCACGCGGACCAGATCCTTGAAAATCGGGAACCGCCAAGGCAGGTCGTTTAACGACGCATAGCTGGTATAGCCCGGAAAGCCGTTCTTCTGACACCACTTCTGCCCCGCCGCATCATCTTCGGCAATGCCCAGACAGGCATCTTCCAGATCGGCGGGTTTGGGCGCCTTGCCCAGATCGGACAAAGCGGCGCGATACAGGCGGGTGACGAAAAGGGCGGTGGTTTGGGTCATGCGAACGGTTCTAACGGGAGCTGAAAGGATGGGCAATATGCCTGACGGCTGGCTCAAAGGTGAAATTACCCCCTCACAACATCCCCGGCACCACCAGATCGGGCGGGCGGTGCCCGTCGGCATGGGTCTTGATATTGATGATCACCTTTTCGCCCATCTCGATCCGGCCCTCCACCGTGGCCGACCCCATATGCGGCAGCAACACGACATTGGACAATTCACGTAGGCGCGGGTTAATCTCGACCCCGTGTTCGTAGACATCCAGACCCGCGCCCGCGATTTCGCCCGCCCGCAGCATCCGGGTCAGGGCGTTTTCGTCGATCACTTCGCCGCGCGAGGTGTTGACGATGACCGCGCTTGGTTTCATCAGTTTCAGCCGCCGGGCGTTCATCAGATGAAAGGTCGACGGGGTATGCGGGCAGTTGATCGATAGCACATCGACGCGGGCCACCATCTGATCCAGGCTGTCCCAATAGGTCGCCTCCAGCGCCTCCTCGACCTCTGGCCTTAACCGTTTGCGGTTGTTGTAGTGAATCTGCATGCCAAACGCCCGCGCCCGCCGGGCCACGGCCTGCCCGATCCGGCCCATGCCCAATATCCCCAACCGCCGCCCGCCAACCCGGCCACCCAGCATGGCGGTGGGGGCCCAGCCGGTCCAGCCGCCCGATTGCATCAAGGCCAGCCCCTCGGGGATGCGCCGGGTCACGGCAAGGATCAACGCCAGCGTCATATCGGCGGTATCTTCGGTCAGCACACCCGGCGTATTCGACACCAGAATGCCGCGGCTGCGGGCCGTCGCCACATCGATATGATCGACCCCCGCGCCGTAATTGGCGATCAGTTTCAACTGCGGCCCGGCCTGCGCCAACAATCGCGCGTCAATCTGATCGGTCAATGTGGGCACCAGCACATCGGCCTGCGCCATGGCGGCCACCAATTCGTCCCGGGTCATCGGTGTGTCGTCGGGGCGTAACGCGACATCAAACAATTCGGTCATCCGCGTCTCGACCGCCTGGGGTAACCGTCGCGTCACGACAACACTTAACCGCTTGCTTGGCATTGCCATCACTCCCGCGCTTTCAAACCGGTGTCTTATAGGGCAACTTGCATGCAGGCGATGCGCGGCACAAGAACCCGCAAGCGATGTGGCAGGAATAAGGGCGAAAACATGTGGAAAGCCATGTCATCTGTGGCGTGTTGTTGCGGGCTGACCCTGGGGCTGGCGACAACAGGACTGGCCCAGGAATTGCGCCCACAGGCCCGGCCCGTGATCGAAACAGCGCCTGCCATTGCCCCCGCCGTCATTGCAGCCCTGCCCCCATCGCAGACCGAACCCCTACCTGAGGCGCTGCCGCAGCCCGCCGGCACGGCTCTCGGCCCCGAAACCAACCTGCCCCTGCCGCGCTACGTCTCGCTGAAAACCAACGAAGGCAACGCCCGGCGCGGCCCGTCGATGTCGCACCGGATTGACTGGGTGTTCCTGCGCGAAGAAATGCCATTGCAGATTGTCGCCGAATACGGCCATTGGCGGCGGGTCGTCGATAACGAAGGCGTTGGCGGCTGGATGATTTATGCCATGCTGTCGGGCAATCGCACAGTCACCGTGCAGACCGACATGCAAGCCCTCTATGCCCAGCCTGATCCTGCCGCCACCCAGAATGCGCTGCTGGAACAGGGGGTTGTGGCCGAACTGGGGGAATGTCAGCCCGACTGGTGCTGGATTTCCGCCGGGGGTTATCGCGGCTGGGCACCTAAATCCGCACTCTGGGGCGTGGACGCGGCCGAGCTTCGGGACTAGAACCGCAGGGATAGACCCGCCAGCAAGGCCACCATGCAGATCATCCATGAAAACAGGCTGAACCTGTCTGCCGGGCTGTTGTCCGTCGCTGTAGCTTTGGTGTTGGTTCTGACCAAAATCTGGGGGCTTGGGGCCACGGGGTCGCTGTCAATCGCGGCCACTCTGGCCGATTCCGCGCTGGACCTGCTGATGTCACTGGGCGGGCTGGCCGCCATCGCCTATGCCGCCAAACCAGCGGATGAAGACCACGCCTTTGGCCATACATCCGCCGAAGATCTGGCCGCCCTCGGGCAATCGGTGTTCATCCTGATGTCCGCCGGGCTGATCGCCACAGCGGCGATATTGCGGCTGCTGTCCGATACCCCTGCCCGCCTCAGGGCCGAAACCACCGGCATCGGGATTTTGCTGGTCTCGATCATCCTGACGCTGGGGCTGGTGTTCTGGCAACGCCGCGTCGCCCGACGCACCGGCAGCAAAGTTGTCGCGGCCGACAGCCTGCATTACATCGGCGACCTGATCCCGAATTTCGGGGCGATACTGGCGCTCTGGGCTTCGGCGCAATTCGGGCTCGGCACGATCGACAGCGCCGTGGCGCTGATCGCCGCCGGGCTGATGGTGGTCGGCGCGGTCCGCATCGGCAAAGGCGCGTGGGACGCGCTGATGGACCGCCGCGCCGATCCGGCGGTGATCGCCGGGATCAAAGTGATTGCGGGCAATTTCCCCGGCATCCACGGCTTTCACGACCTGAAAACCCGGGTCGCAGGGTCGCGGATTTTCGTCAACCTGCATATCGAACTGGACGGCACACAAACCCTGAACGACGCCCATGCCATCGGCGCCGCCCTGCGCCGGGCCATCGTGACAGCCTATCCGCGCTGCGACGTGCTGATCCATAAGGATCCGGTCAGGCCACCCCGAGGCTAGACAGCGGGGCTAAGCAACCCCCGCCCCTTCAGCAGCGCCTCCACCCCCGGCATCCGGCCCCGGAACGCAGTATACAGCGCGGCCGCATCCTGCGACCCACCCGCCGACAGGATATGCTTTTCCAACCTTGCGGCCAAAACCGGATCAAACGGATCACCCGCCTCCTCGAACGCGGCAAAGGCATCAGCGTCCATCACTTCGGACCACATATAGCTGTAATAGCCGCTGGAATATCCATCCCCGGCAAAGACATGCGCAAAATGCGGGGTGGCATGGCGCATCCGGATCGCATGCGGCATCCCCAGACTCTCCAGCACTTCGGCCTGTTTCTGCATCGGATCAGCAGGCGCAGACCCCTCGTGAAACGCCAGATCGACCAAGGCGGATGACACATATTCCACCGTCTGAAATCCCATGTCATAGGTCGCGGCGTTCAGCATCCGGTCCAGCATATCCTTGGGCATCGGCTCGCCCGTCACCGCATGGGTGGCGAATTCGGACAGAACGGCAGGTACTTCCAGCCAATGCTCATATAACTGGCTGGGCAGTTCGACAAAATCGCGGGCCACGGATGTGCCCGAAATGCTCTCATACGTCACATCCGACAACATCTGATGCAATGCATGGCCGAACTCGTGAAACAGAGTGCGGGCATCGTCATAGGACAACAGCGCCGGTTCGCCCGCCGAGGGTTTAGCGAAATTGCAGACATTGATCACATGCGGGGCGATAACCCCAGCCAGCCGCTGCTGCGATTGCAGGGCCGTACACCACGCCCCGGAGAGCTTGGACCCACGGGCGAAATAGTCACCGATGAACACCGCGACATGGCGGCCCGCGCGCGTCACCTCCCAGGCCCGGGCATCGGGGTGATACAGCGGGGCCTGAACCGGCGCAAACTCCAGCCCGAACAGCCGGTTTGCACAGGCAAACTGCGCCTCGATCATCCGTTCCAACTGTAAATACGGCTTCAAAGCCGCCTCATCCAGATCATGCTCCGCCTGACGGCGCTTTTCGGAATAATACCGCCAATCCCATGGCTGCAACGGTCCGGCCACACCATCCACATGCAACATCGCCTCCAGCTTGGCCGCATCAGCCAGTGCCGCCGCACGGGCAGGCTGCCAAACCTGCATCAGCAAATCGCGCACCGCCCCCGGTGTCCCCGCCATCTCGGTTTCCAGCTTGAAATCGGCAAAACTGCCATAGCCCAACAGCGCCGCCCGTTCATGCCGCAGCGCCAAAGTCTCCGCCGCAATCTCTCGGTTATCCGTAACGCCACCATTCGCGCCCCGCGCCACCCAGGCCTCATAGGCCCGCTCACGCAAGGCGCGTCGGGGCGAAAACTGCAAAAACGGCACGATCAGCGACCGCGACAGGGTCACAACCGGCCCGCCCGCAGCCGTTTCCGCACCCGCCGCCCGGGCGGTGGCGACCACAAAATCCGGCAAGCCCACCAGATCGGCCTCGGCCAAAGGCATCACCCAGGCACGTTCATCGGCCAACAGATTTTGCGTAAACGCGGTGCCCAACACCGCCAGCCGGGATTTGACCGCCGTCATCCGGTCCGCCGCGGCCCCCTCCAACTGCGCGCCAGACCGGACAAAGCCACGCCGGGTCAGCAGCAGCACACGGGCCTGTTCAGGGGTCAAATCCAAATCTTCGCGGCCTAACCACAGCGCCTCAACCCGGGCAAACAGCGCTTTGTTGGACGATACTTCCGACCCATAGGCACTCAGCAATGGCGCAAAATCCCGCTCCAGCGCCTCACGTGCCGGATTGGAATCCGCCCCGGCGGCGGTCCAGAATGTCGATAACACCCGGTTCAGCCGGGCATCCGCCAGTTCCAGCGCCTCGACCGTATTGGCAAAACCGGGCGGCGCACTATTTCCGGCAATCGCCGCAATCGCCGCCCGCGCCTCAACCAAAGCAGCATCCACTGCCGGGGCATAATCCGCGTCAGAAATCAGATCATAGGGCGGCAGGCCAAACGGGGTCTCCCAATGGGTCAGCAGCGGATTGGTCATCGCAAGTCTCCTTTGCCCGAAACCTAAGCCGCCCACAGGTCAGCTACCAGTCCACCCGTTTCTTTTGTTCAAAAATATCCCCGCCGGAGGCACCTTTCAGCCAAAGCTATCTTTGTGATTTCGCCCGCAACCGCTTTTCCACCCGCCGCAGCGCCAGCGACAGACAAATCGTCATGGTCAGATAAATCAGCGCCATCACATTATAGGTCTCAAGATAGCGAAAATTGCCCGCAGCCCAGGTTTTGCCCAGCTGGGTAATATCCGCCACGCCAACCACGGACACCAACGAACTGTCCTTGATCATCGCCACGAAATCATTGCCCAACGGGGGCAAAATAGTCCGAAACGCCTGCGGGAACACGATATGGCGAAAGCGTTGCCAGCGCGACAGGCCCAGCGCCTCGGCGGCCTCGATCTGGCCCTTGTCCACCGACAACAGGCCCGCACGGAACACTTCGGCCAGAAACGACGCATAGGCCAGGGTCAGGGCAATCACCGCCCGCCAGATGAACGGAAAATCCCGGCCCGTGGCGGGGTCCATGCCCAGCGGGGCCGTGATCCAGTTCCACAGGGCGATCAGGCCGGGCGACAGCGCAAAGGCCACATACAGCAGCAACACCATGATCGGAATGCCGCGCATCACCTCGACATAAAACCGGCTGATCTGGCGCAGAACAATCCAGCGCGACAATTGGCCAAGGGCCAGTGCCAGCCCCAGCAAACAGGCCAATGTGTAGGAAATCAGGGTCACATAAATGGTAATCCAGATGCCCTTGGCCATCACGCCCAGCACATTGGAATAATCTGCATTCGTGGCGACCCGGACAAACAGGAAAACGCCCGCCACCGCAACGATGACGAGCCACCATGGAAAATCCTCATCCTGCGACACAGGTCCGGTCATCAGCACCGCCGGCCAGAACCGGCAAGTCGCGCCTTATTCGCCGAACGAATAGTCAAGAAACCACTTGGTATTCAGCGCCTCCAGCGTGCCATCCGCCTGCATCGACGCAATCGCTGCATTCATCGGTGCCACCAGATCGGACCCTTTGGGAAAGATGAACCCGAAATCCTCGGTGCCCAGCGGCGAACCCACGATTTTCAGCCCGCCATCCGATGCGGCCACATAGCCATTGCCCGCGGTGCCATCGGTCAGCACCAGATCAACATCGCCCGCCTGCAGGGCCTGAACCGTTGCGCCAAAGGTCTCAAACAGCTTGATCCGCGGATTGGCCTCATCGCCGTCCAGCACTTCATAGACACCCACATAAAACGGGGTCGTCCCGGCCTGGGCCGCAATCAGCAACTCCGGATTGGCCCCGAAACTGGCCGCATCGGCAAACCGTTCCTCATCACCGCGCACCATCATCACCATCTGACTGGTCATGTAGCTGTCAGAAAAATCGACCAGCTCCTTGCGGTCATCACGGATCGTGATCCCGGTCATGCCCATATCGAACTGGCCCTCGGATACGGCAGGGATCATCGCATCCCAGCTGACATTCTGATACACCACAGTGGCGTTCAGGCGCACCGCAATCTCGGCCATCGCATCATATTCCCAACCGACAGCCGCACCCGACGCATCGACAAACTGCAACGGCGGATAGGCGTTTTCGGTCACGACAACAATCTCGCGGCCTGCCAGATCGGGCAGGTCCTGCGCCAGAACGGCGGTCCCCAGCAGCATGGCGCTGGCGGCAAAGGTGGCAAACAGTTTCATCTCACATCACTCCCCGGTGTTGAACTAAGGGCCGAGTATGGCGTCTGGCACAGCCTTGGCAAGCCGCCAGTTGCACAATCCCTACCGCCGCCCCGGCAATTTTGCGGGCTATTGCCCAAATTCTGTTACCCGATCCGCCTCACCTGCCCTCAGCTGCACCAAAATAAGCCTGCCGATGCGCCTGCCCCGGATCGCATTGCCCCTCACCCTGATCGCCAGTGCCGCCAGCCCACCGGACCCCGTCGAACTCCGGATCATGACCTATAATATCTGGTATGGCGGGGTGCAGGTCGATTTCAACCAGACGATCGCGGCCATTCGTCTGGCCGATCCGGATATCGCCGGCCTGCAGGAACCTGACGGGAACACCCAAGCGATCGCCGCCGCCGCAGGCTATTCACCCGACCTCTACAACTCCCTCGCCTTCGCCTATACCGGGGCGACATTGGAGGGGGACATGACCCGCACCCCCGACCTGTATGACGCCGAACTGACACCGGGACACTACAAAGCGCGGCTCATGGCCGACGACCACTACGCCGTACAAGCCGTGGCCCCGTTCACGGTGACGGAGTAGCCCTATAACTGCACATGCACATGGTCATCATGCCGGGCAGCACGGCAGCCCTGAAACCGCAATCGCGGATGAGCCAGACCCAGCGACGTGGCCAGCGGCGGCTCAAAGAACACCTTGCCCGTCCGTGGATCGGCCAGCAGGGCATTGACCAAAGCCGCGGTGCGCCCCGGCTCCAGCCGCCTGTCGGGGAACAGGGGGGCGAGCCAGCCCATATCCCAGCGCAGGGTCAACCAAACCGGCGGGCATGGGTCCGCGCCCACCGGTTCGAACGCCCAATAGCCAACAGGCGACCGGGTCCGCCCCGGCAGGTATGTGCCATCGGGGTCACTGTAATAATAGGCAAAATCCAGCTTTTCTCCATCATCATGCGACACATGCGGCAGCAGCGGCATGCCGTCGAAAAATGGAAAATTCCCGTCCAGCGCCAAAGTGACCGTGCCGGGATAGGCGGCAGCAACGATATCGGCTGTGTCCTGCGCCAGATCGGCCATCTCGGGTGTCACATACTGGCGCATCAGCACGCAATACAGCGGCGACTGCATGCGCAAAACCTCGCCATTACAGGGCAAAGGCACCCGGCCCGCCAAAGGCGCTGACACATAGGCAAGCCCCCAGATCAGGCCATAGGCCAACGGAAACACCAGCCAGCGGCGGCGAAATGGCAAGGCGATAAGCCAGGCCAGCCCGCCGAGTTGGGTCAGAACGGTCAGGACAAGTAAAATCAAACCATGTCCCACAAGTCGGATCATTTTGCCCCACAAACCGGACAATCCGCCCGCTTCTTCACCCCGATAATCCGGACCTCAGCATACAGCGCATCGTAAATCAGCAACCGCCCGCGCAACCCCGCACCGGCCCCGGTTATCAGCTTGACCGCCTCCACCGCCAGCATCGCGCCCACCACCCCCGGCAACGGCCCCAACACCCCGGCCTCGGCACAACTTGGCACCAGCACCGGGTCCGGGGCCACCGGGAATACACAGGCATAACACGGCGCACCACGGGCCGGATCATAGACCGATATCTGCCCCTCCCACTGGGTCAAAGCCGCCGCAATCAACGGCTTACCCAAGGCCACACAGGTCGCATTCACCAAATAACGAGTCTCAAAATTATCCGACCCCTCAAGGATCAGGTCATACTCCCCAAACAACCCCGCCGCGATGTCAGCAGTCAGACGGCGCTGATACGGGCGGACAGTGACGAACGGATTCTGCGCGACCATCGCCGCCACCGCCGACATCACCTTGGGGGTTCCGATCATCGCATCCGTATGAATAACCTGCCGCTGCAGATTGGCATTCTCGACCAGATCATCGTCAATCAGCCCGATGGTGCCGACCCCGGCAGCGGCGAGATATTGCAACACAGGCGACCCCAGCCCGCCCGCGCCCACCACCAGCACCTTCGCGTCGCGCAACGCCTTCTGCCCCGGCCCGCCAATCTCGCGCAGCGCAATATGGCGGGCATAGCGGCCCAGTTCGGTCTGCGAAAACCGGCCCGGCACCACAGTCTCCGGCGCAGGCTCAACCCGGCCCCGCAACCAGCCCAGCCCGGCGCGATAGGCCCAGACCACCGCACCAAACCCCAATATCAACAACCACAGCGCCGGCTCCCCCCCTGTCGCCTCGCGCAACGGATGCCCATCCGGCAGCACAAGCTGCCCCAAAAGAACCGCCGCAAACAACAGCCCCAGCATCACGAAACGGGGGCCACGCGGCGTGCCCATCGCCGCCCCGATCCCCCACAAGGCGGCCGCCATCACCGCAACAAGGATCAAGATCCCACCCCAGTTGACCCAAAACCGCCCGGGCCCCGCACCGTCTCAGACAGCGCCGCCACCATCACAAACCCGGCCTGCAGCACCGGGGCCAGCACCATCTGTGCGATCCGCATCCCATGCGTCACCACAAACGGCGCGGGCCCCCCGTTCAGCACAATCACCCCCACCGGCCCCCGGTAATCACTGTCAATCGTGCCCGGCGCATTGGGCAACATGATCCCATGCTTCAACGCAAGGCCCGACCGCGGCCTGATCTGCACCTCAAACCCCACCGGCACCGCCATGCGCAGCCCGGTCGGCACCAGCATGATCGCGCCCGGCGCAATGGTCAGCCCGGCCGCGCGGTCTGCGGCCAGCAGGTTGGCGCAAATATCCGCCCCCGCCGCCCCCGCGGTCTGATAGGCGGGCAATGGCAGGTCACAGTCGGCCCCGTCATCCCAAACCAGCCGGATCACCTGCACATTTGTGTCCTTGTCATTCTTTTGTTCCTAAATATCCCCGCGCGGCGCGCATCAAAGTTCTTCCTTCAATGCGTCCACAATGCGCAGCGCCAGCCGCCGTGCGACCTCGACCTTGGCCATCCGCGGCCACGCATCAGCCCCTTGCGCCGTAATCAACGTCACCGCATTCTCAGCCCCGCCCATGATCCCGGTGGCAGGCGACACATCATTGGCGACGATCCAGTCACAGCCCTTGCGGACCCGTTTGGCCGTGGCATGGGCCAGCACATCATCTGTCTCGGCAGCAAAGCCCACAACCAGCCGGGGACGACCGGCCTGCATCTGCGCCACCTCGGCCAAAATATCGTCAGTCTCGGTAAATTCCAAAACCGGCAAAGCACCCTTCTGCTTCTTGATCTTCTGCGCCGACGCCGCCACCCGCCAATCCGCCACAGCCGCCGCAAACACCGCCACATCGGCAGGCAATGCGGCCCGCACCGCGCCCAGCATCTGCGCCGCAGTCTCGACCCGCACCACATGCACCCCCAATGGCGGCGGCACCGATGCGGGCCCCGTGACAAAAGTCACCTCTGCGCCCAACCCCGCCAAAGCCACCGCAATCGCCGTGCCCTGCGCGCCGGACGAGCGGTTAGCGATATAGCGCACCGGATCAATCGGCTCATGCGTCGGGCCAGAGGTGACCAGCGCATGCACCCCCTTCAGCGGCCCATCCGCCAAAGCCGCCTCAATCGCTGCCACAATCTCCAGCGGCTCGGCCATCCGGCCCGGTCCATATTCACCGCAAGCCATATCGCCGTCATTCGGCCCGACGACCAGAATCCCATCCGCCAACAACTGCGCCAGATTGCGTTGCGTCGCCGCATGGGTCCACATCCGGACATTCATCGCCGGGGCCAACAACACCCGCTTGTCGGTAGCCAGCAGCAATGTCGTGGCCAGATCATCCGCCAGCCCGCCCGCCATCCGGGCCATGATATGGGCGGTGGCCGGGGCCACAACGATCAGATCAGCGGCACGGGACAGCTCGATATGGCCCATCTCCGCCTCGGCGGTCAGATCAAACAGATCGGTGTAAACCTTGACCCCCGCCAATGCCGACACCGACAAAGGCGTCACAAACTGCGCCCCGCCCCGGGTCAGCACCGGCGTCACCGTCACCCCCCGCTCGCGCAGGCGGCGGATCAGGTCCAGCGCCTTGAACGCCGCAATGCCGCCCGCAATGATCAGAAGAATGTGTTTTCCGGCCAGCATTTGCGTCCCTTCGGAAAGTCTCGGGCCACATTAGTCGGATGCGGCAACCGGTGCAATCGCGGGGCTACTCAAACGCCAGACAGGGATCAGGCCGGTCAAGCGGCGCAGTCACATTGACCGCATCAAACGGCGCGTCAGGATCAGCGCTTTCCATCTGGCCCAGCGACCAGACCTGCAAATCCGGCCTGGCGGCGCGTATCGCGGCTGGCACCCCGATATCCGTGCGGGCATGGCCGGTGCCGGTAATCAGGATCACCGGGCCGCCGAGGCGGTCAAAGGCGTCGATCACAGCCCAGGCGAATGACGCATCCCGCACCCGTTGCACCTCGACCATGCCGGGCAGCAGGTCTGGCGGCAAAGCACCGCAATGGGCGGCTGCCTGCTCTGCCTCGCGGGCTTGTTGGTCAGTGGGGGTCAGCGGCGTCAGGCCAAATTCCACTGCATCAGGACCAAAGGCTACGGCTGCACCTGCGTCGATTGCCGTCTGCATCCGGTCTTGCGATATCGCTGCACCTAGCACAAGCGATCCCGGCGAGGCCGCAAAAACCGGGGCGTAGATCGCAAAATCGGGCCAGCCAGCAGCCTCCCAGCGCAAAACTTCCCCTAATTCGCTAACGTCGCCACCATCCCATTCTCTCAGTCGCAGAATCTGGTTGGCGGTCAGCATTTCAAAGACCAAGCCCGTCGGGCGCACCGTGGCAATGATCTTGGCCTGATACAGGTGGTGCGCCGGGTTATCATGCACTTCACCCAGCACCAGAACATCAGCCCCGGCCCAAGGCGCATCTTGGGCCGGGGCTTGGACCGGAGCGATCCCGGCGCAGACCAGTAAAACCGCCACAAACCTCATTGAATGAAATGCACGATCTCGCGGCTCTGACCTTCCAGATTCTTGCGCATCTTGCCAAAGGCCGCTGCTTCCAACTGGCGGACCCGCTCTTTTGACAGGCCCAGTTCAATCCCCAGCGATTCCAAAGTACGCGGCTCCTCGCGCAGCTTGCGCTCGCGTACGATAAACCTTTCGCGGTCGGACAGCGAGGTCAGCGCGGTCAGCAGCCATTGGCGCAGGGTTTCGGCATCATGGCTGGCTTCAACTTTTTCGGCGGCCTGAACCCCGTCATCCTCCAGCGCCTCAATCCACTCACGGCCCTCGTCTTCGGATGACTGGGTGGCGTTCAGCGAATAATCCGACCCGGACAACCGGCCTTCCATCATCTCGACATCATGCAAGGGCACGCCAACTTCAGTGGCAATCTTCTGGCGCAATTCATGGCCAGCCAGCGTGATGCCCGCTGCCTCGGCCTCACGTTCCAGCCGGGCCTGTACCCGGCGCAAGTTGAAAAACAGGGATTTCTGCGAGGAAGTCGATCCGGTGCGCACCATCGACCAGTTGCGCATCACATAATCTTGGATGCTGGCCTTGATCCACCAGACCGCATAGGTCGAAAACCGCACGCCCCGGTCGGGATCAAACTTGTCGGCGGCTTTCATCAGACCAAGCGATGCCTCTTGGATCAGGTCGTTCATCGGCGCGCCATAGCGCCGGAATTTCGACGCCATGGAAATCGCCAGACGCATATAGGCAGTGATCAGGCGATGCAGGGCGGCCTCGTCGCGCTGATCGCGCCAAGCATATGCCAGGCGCAATTCGGTTTCGGCGTCTAAAAGTTCCGCTTTCATCGCGCCGCGTGTCATGTGTCGGTCAGCGTAGCCATCGTTTGCCATCTCAAACCCCCATCCGAAAGGCCGACTTGTCACAGGACGGTAACCTGTTAGTCACAATCAATTACGAAAGGTGAACGCTGATGGATCAAAGAAAGTTTCCTCGATGAACTTGCCGAAACTCAGTCTGGTGCTAGGCGGTGCGTCCAGCGGTAAATCCAGCTTTGCCGAAGCGCTGGTTCTGGGCAGCGGTCTGGCCCCGGTCTATATTGCCACGGCGCAAGTCTGGGATGCTGAAATGGCGGCCAAAGTCGCGGCCCACCGGGCCCAGCGCGGTCCGGGCTGGCGCACGGTCGAGGAACCCTTGGATATTGCCGCAGTGCTGGCCGGGGTAACGGCGGATGAGGCCGTGCTGATCGACTGTGCCACGCTCTGGCTGACCAATCTGATCCTGACTGACGCCGATCCCGACGCAGCGCTTGCCGGTCTGACAACGGCCCTCGCGGCCTGCCCCGCCTCAGTGGTGATCGTCTCGAACGAAGTGGGCATGGGCATTGTCCCCGACAATGCATTGGCCCGGCGGTTTCGCACTGCCCAGGGCGGATTGAACCGCGATCTTGCCACACGGGCCGGGCTGGTGGTGGCGGTGATGGCGGGGCTGCCACTGGTCCTCAAAGGCACTCTGTCGTGACCCGGCTGTTTCTGGTGCGGCACGGCCCGACCCATGCCAAAACCATGATCGGCTGGACCGACCTGCCTGCCGACCTGTCCGACACTGCGGCACTGGCGCGGCTGAACGCCTATCTGCCGCAGGCCCCGGTCATCTCTTCCGACCTCGGGCGCGCCGTCACCACGGCAGATTGCCTGTGCGCCACACGGCCCCGCCTGCCGCATGATCCGGGCCTGCGGGAAATCCATTTCGGCCTATGGGAACAGCAGGGTTTCGCGCAGGCCGAGGCGGATAATCCGACCCTGATCCGGGCATTCTGGGAAACCCCCGGCGCCGTTGCCGCCCCGGACGGCGAATGCTGGGATGATGTGACCGCCCGGGTCTGGGCGGCACTCGACCGGAACCTTGACCATGACAGCCTGATCATCGTCGCCCATTTCGGCCCTATCCTGGCGGCACTGCAACGCGCCCTCGGGGTCAGTGCTGTGCAGGTCTTTGGCCATAAGATCGACAATCTGTCAGTGACTGAACTGACATGGGACGCGCCGGGCTGGTCAGTGGGCCGGATCAATCACGCTTTGTGATGGACCGGCGCACAAAACACCATTTTCAGCCGTTGACCAATACCCCTATCACCGCCCCAATCAGCAGGGCCAGACAGGCGAACATCCCCAGAAAGAACCCCGGCGCGCGTTTGCCCGGGTCCGAAAAATACGACATGGCATAAATCCCCCGGCCCGCCAGAAACACGACGCCCAACAGCCCGGCCCACAGATCGGAGACATATACAGCAAACATCCACAAACTGGGCAAAAACAGGATCATCTGCTCGGCGGTGTTCTGATGCACCCGGTAAATCCGCTCAAACCTCGGGTCACCCGTCATCGCCGGGGCGGGCACGCCAAACATTTGCCTCGCCCGGCTGACCAGACCGCCCAAGACCAAATACATCAACAGCACCGCCGCCGTTACCATCACCGTCCACACCATGCGCCACTTCCCTTATATCTCGCCGTCCCTGACATAAGCGGAATTACCCCCGGCGCAAGTCAAAGGAGACACGACCATGACCTACCACCTTGCCATCGGCGATCGATCGTATTCCAGCTGGTCCCTGCGCGGCTGGCTGCTGTTTGATGCGTTCGGCATTCCGGTCCAAACCCATCTGGCACGGCTGTATTCCGACGAACCGGCGCGGGTTCTGGCCGATTTCGCCCCCGCCCGGCTGGTCCCGACCATGCGCACCGCAGACGGCACTGTTGTCTGCGAAACCGTCGCGATTGCCGAAGAACTGGCCACCCGGCACCCCAGCGCCGGGCATTGGCCTGCAGACCCCCGCGCCCGCGCCACCGCCCGCGCGCTGACCGCCGAGATGCATGCCGGTTTCGGGGCCCTGCGCAGCCATTGCCCAATGAACCTGCGGGTATCCTACACCGATTGCGCGCCCCCCGATGCGGTTCTGGCAGACCTTGCCCGGCTGGAAACCATCTGGGCCCATGCCCGTGAAATCACTTGGTCCGAAACTGACTGGCTCTGCGGCAACTACTCTGTCGCCGACGCGTTCTTTGCCCCCGTGGCCGCCCGGATCGCCGGGTATAACCTGCCGGTCAGCCCCGCCGCCGCGGCCTATGTGACCGCCCATCTGGCGCATCCGTCGTTCCGGCGCTGGCGGGCCATGGGACTGGCCGATGGGGCCGATCAACCGGTCTACGACCGCGACTGGCCACAGCGGGCATGGCCAGGACCTGCAGAAGTTAACCATTCTTAAACCTCTCCTTGGTTAAGCGTTAACCAAGGTGACGGGAGCAGGAAAATGGTGGCGCTGGCCTATACAGTAGCCTTCGAAGGGGTCGAGGCGCGGCTGGTCGAAGTGCAATGCGCCATCAGCCCCGGCCTGCCGTCGTTCACCATTGTCGGCCTGCCCGACAAAGCCGTCAGCGAGGCGCGTGACCGGGTCCGCGCGGCGCTGACCGCCATGGCCATCGCCCTGCCGTCCAAACGGATCACCGTCAACCTGTCGCCCGCCGACCTGCCCAAGGAAGGCTCGCATTTCGATCTGCCCATCGCCTTGGCCCTGCTGGCGGCGCTGGATATCCTGCCCTTGGACGAGGTGGAACGGACGGTTGCGCTTGGCGAGCTTTCCCTCAGCGGCAAACTGATCCCGGTCATTGGCGCCCTGCCCGCCGCCATGTGTGCAGCACAGGAAGAACGCATGCTGCTATGCCCCAAGGCTTGCGGGGCCGAAGCGGCCTGGGTTGGGGCGACCGAAGTGATCGGGGCCTCTACCTTGGCCGAAGTGATCCGGCATTACACCGGGCAACAAACCATCAGCCCGTCCGTGCCAGGTGAAGTGCGGCTGGAACCGGGCGCGCGGGATCTACGCGATGTCAAAGGCCAGGAACGGGCGAAACGGGCGCTGGAAATTGCCGCCGCAGGGCGACATCACCTCCTGATGATCGGCTCGCCCGGGTCCGGCAAATCCATGCTGGCGGCCCGTATTCCGGGGATCATGCCGCCACTTACAGCGGTCGAGGCGCTGGAAACCTCGATGATCCATTCGTTATCTGGATTGCTGGACGAAGGCGGGATCAGCCGGGCGCGGCCGTTCCGCGACCCGCATCACACCGCCTCCATGGCCGCCATCGTCGGTGGCGGACGCGGCGCGAAACCCGGCGAAATCAGCTTGG
Organism: Rhodobacterales bacterium; assembly: GCA_031422295.1. Lineage (GTDB taxonomy): Bacteria > Pseudomonadota > Alphaproteobacteria > Rhodobacterales > Rhodobacteraceae > JANOMH01. The sequence continues at coordinate 46,208 of JANOQM010000040.1, forward strand.
CGCATAATGGCGTGCTGTTCATGGATGAATTCCCCGAATTCCCCCGTGCCGTGCTGGAAACCTTGCGCCAGCCGATCGAAACCGGCGAGGTGGTGGTGGCCCGCGCCAATGCGCATATCCGTTATCCCTGCCGGTTCATGCTGGTGGCCGCCGCAAACCCCTGCAAATGCGGCTATCTGACCGACCCTGCCCGGTCCTGTGCGCGGGTGCCGGTCTGCGGCGAGGAATATCTGGGTCGCATCTCCGGCCCGCTGATGGACCGGTTCGATCTGCGGGTCGAGGTGCCGCCCGTCGCCTTCCGTGACCTTGATCTGCCCGAAACCGGCGACAGTTCGGCGGTGATCGCAGGCCGGGTCGCCGCCGCGCGGGCGGTGCAAACCGAAAGGTTTGCGGCGGTCGACGGGGTCCGGGTCAATGCCGATGCCGAAGGGCGGTTGTTGGAGGAAATCGCCACACCCGACACGGCAGGACGCGAATTGTTACTGCGCGTCGCGCAACGGTTCGGACTGACCGCGCGGGGCTATCACCGGGTCCTGCGGGTAGCCCGCACCATCGCCGATCTGGATGGATCAGACGATGTGCGCCAGCCGCATGTGGCCGAAGCGGTCAGCTACCGGCTGGCTTTGGCGAAAGAAGTCTGAATAAACCCAGCGACATCGCGCAAAGCGGCCCGCGCCTCGGGCACCCAGCCATCCAGAATTTGCCAGACATGCGGGGCAGCGGGCCAAATCTGCAGGTCCACCTGCCCCCCGGCTGCGCGCAGATGATCGGCAAACCGGGTGCTGTCCGACAATAGCGCCTCGGTCGATCCGACCTGCAAAAACACCGGGGGCGGGTCTGACAGCGCGGCAAACAAAGGCGAGGCGCGGGGGTCACACGGATCAGCGCCCGCCAGATACAGCCCCACCACTTCGGCCATCCGCTCAACCGGAATGATCGGATCAGCCGGGCCAAGCCGGGCAATGCTTTCGCCCTGCAAGGTCAGATCGGTCCAGGGTGAAAACGCAAAGGCGGCGGCAGGGCGTTGGCCCATCGCGCTCAAATGCGCCAGCAGGGCCAGGGCAAGGCCACCCCCGGCGCTATCCCCGCCCAGCACCACATCTTGCGGTTCATAGCCCAAATCCATCAACGCGTGCCATGCAGTCACGGCATCATCAAAAGCCGCCGGAAACGGCGCATCCTGCAGCAGGCGGTAATCCGGGGCGCAAAACTCAACACCCGACAGCAGCGAAAGCCGGGCCATCAGGCCAGAATGCGACCGGCCACTGCCAGATAAAAACGCACCGCCATGTAAATATAAAACCACGCGGCGCAGGGCTGTTGGGCCAATGCTGATCCGGTGCAGTGTCAATCGACCCGCAGGTTGGACCAAATGGCAGGTCAGCGGCGGCGGGCGGAACATCCACCGGGCCAAAACCTCAAAATCCCGGGCGGCCTTTTCCGGCGTGCCGGTACGGCGCAACAAAGGCTTAACGAACCAACGCATCAGGGCGACGTTCAGGCGCAGCCTGCGGGACATCTCAGCCCGCCCGCCGCGCCTCAATCGCCTGCCAGACTTTGGCCGCGATATTGACGCCATCAAACCGCTCCATCTCTTGCATGCCGGTGGGAGAGGTCAGATTGATCTCGGTCAGCCAGTCGCCGATAATATCAATCCCAACAAAAACCTGGCCCTTTTCGCGCAACAAAGGCCCAATCCGGGCGCAAATCTCATGGTCGCGGGCGGTCAGGTCGATCTTTGCCGGGCGGCCGCCGACATGCATGTTCGACCGGGTCTCGCCCTGCGCCGGAACCCGGTTGATCGCCCCAACCGGCACGCCATCCACCAGAATCACCCGCTTGTCGCCCTTGGCTACGGCCGGCAAAAACTTCTGCACAATCAACGGCTCGCGGTTGATGCCGCTGAACATCTCGAACAACGAGGCCAGATTGCCGTCCGCCATATTCAGCTTGAACACCCCCGCCCCGCCATTGCCATACAGGGGTTTCAGAATGATATCGCCATGCCGGGTCCGAAACGCGCGCAACGTCGCCAGATCACGGGCAATGGCGGTGGGCGGAGTCAGGTCGGGAAACCGCAGAACAAGCAGTTTTTCCGGGAAATTGCGCACCCAGAACGGGTCATTGACCACCAGCGTTTTGGGATGGATCAGGTCCAGCATATGGGTCGTGGTAATATATCCCATATCAAACGGCGGGTCCTGCCGCAGCCAGACCACATCGAAATCCGCCAGATCAACTTCGGCCTCGGCCCCCAAAGTATAATGATCGCCCTTCACCCGGCGCACAGTCAACGGCCAGCCCCGCGCGGTCACCCGGCCTTCCTGAAACGCCAATCTGTCTGGGGTATAATAAAACAGCGAATGCCCCCGCGCCTGCGCCTCTTCGGCCAGCCGGAATGTCGAATCAGCCTCAATATTGATCGGCCCGATCGGGTCCATCTGAATGGCAACTTTTAGCGACATGGCCCCAATCCCTGCAACGAACGGTCTGCAGCGGATACATGGCCCATGCATGGCGATGGTGCAATGGCTGGATATCGGCCGCCACGGTCATCGGCCCGCCGGTCATTGCCGCCCGATCAATCACGCAGCACCAGCCGCCCTTAGTGGTTAAACCTCACGCCTCGCCAAACGCATTCTCGATAATCCGCATCGCGCCGCGCCCATCGACCAAAGCCAGATCAAACCGCATATCGGTCAGCTGGCCCCGCGGTTCCCCCGCCAGAAACTCACTGGCCGCAGCGCAAAGCCGGTCCATCTGCCGACGCCCCAGGCGCAAAGCCGCCGCATCAAAGCTGCTGCTTTTCTTGACCTCGATAAACACGACGCAATCGCCTTCGCGGGCAATCAGGTCAATCTCACCGCCCTTGCCACGCCAGCGGCGATGGACCACCGGGCGGCCACGGTGCAGATAATCCTGTGCGACAATATCTTCGGCGACATAGCCCGCATAATACCCAGCCGCACCACTCATGTTCCGTTCTCCAACGTTAAGGCCAATTGATAGACATGGCGGCGCGGCAGGCCCATGGCCCCTGCAACCAGATTTGCGGCATCCTTGACGCGCATGGTTTTCATCGCGTCGCGCAACGCCTGTTCCACATCTTGCACCACGACATCAACTGCACCAGCGCGGCCAACCAGCACCACAATTTCACCCCTGATCACCTTGCCGTCGGTGGCGGCAATCAGGTCAGAAATCGTCCCACGCGTCACCTCTTCGAATCGCTTGGTCAATTCCCGGCACATCACCGCCACCCGTCCTCCCCCCAGTACTTCCCCCAAACTTAAGAACATTTCATGAATTCTTTTTGGGCTTTCATAAAATATCATCGTACATGTCACATCCCGCAGCGCCGCGATCTCGGTTTCGCGCTGCACTTTCGCCGCTGCCAGAAACCCGACAAACATAAACCTGTCTGTTGGCAAGCCTGACACGGCCAGTGCTGCCAGCACAGCTGATGCACCCGGAGCCGCGATCAGGGGCAATCCCGCCGCAATCACTGCCCGGCCCAAGGCATAGCCCGGATCGGCGATCAGCGGAGTGCCCGCCTCGGACACATAGGCCACCGACCGGCCCGCCGCGATTTCCGCCACAATCCGCGCCCGCATGCCGTCGCCGGAATGGTCATGATAGGCCAGAATCATCCGCCCGCGCAGCGGCACCCCATGGATATCCATCAGTTTACGCGCCGTCCTTGTATCCTCGGCGGCAATCACATCGACCCCGGCCAGCAGGTCCAAGGCGCGCAAAGTGATGTCGCGCGCACTGCCAATCGGGGTTGCCACAAAATAAAGACCGGCGGAAATGGGCTTGGGATCGAAATTCATACCTAGACCCTTGTATCGCCTGCTTTATGATAGCATCCCAAGACTTAGTCGGTCTGCCCGCCCTGTCTTGCCCTGCCAGCAGGGTCCGGACAAGGGGCCACCTAGAGGGAGTGTGTCACCATGTTTGCCCGTTTGTTCAGCCGCCGCAAGGCAGTCACCCGGATTTTCGCTTTGCTCTCGGCAGGCCTGCTGGCCGCCTGCGTGCCACCCGGCGTTGGTCAGAACACCGGGCCGGACGGCCCCGATCTGGCCGCGGGTGCGCCGGTGCAGGTGGCCCTGCTGGTGCCCAGCGGATCGGGCGATCCGACCGATGACCTGTTGGCGCGCAATCTGGAAAACGCAGCCCGCCTTGCCATTGGAGATCTGAACGGCGTGCAGATTGACCTGCGGGTCTATTCCACCGCCGCTGATCCGGCACAGGCCGCTGTCGCCGCTGTGGCAGATGGCGCACAGATCATTCTTGGCCCGCTCTATGCCGAAGATGCCAATGCCGCAGGCGTGGCCGTGGCCAGCAGCGGCGTCAACATCTTGTCATTTTCGAACAACGCCACCATCGCGGGGGGCAATGTCTTTGTGCTCGGCCCGACATTCCGCAACACCGCCGAACGGCTGGTGCGCTACAGCCAGCGCAATGGCATTCAAAGCTACATGATCGTCCATGCCGATGACCTGCAGGGCACCGTCGGCCGTGATGCCATCGCGGCGGCCGTGCGCAACAACGGGGCCTCGGTCGCCGGGGTCCAAAGCTATCCGTTGTCACAGCAGGGCATTATCGACGCCGCCCCGCGCATCGCCGCCGCCGCACTGGCCGCCGGGGCCGATGCGGTCTTTATGACCGCCGGGGTCAATGCCGACCTGCCGATGCTGGCCACCGCCCTGCCCGAGGCCGGGCTTAGCACCACCACAACTCGCTACATCGGCCTGACCCGCTGGAACGCGACACCGCAGGCGTTGGCTTTGCCGGGGCTGCAAGGCGGGCTGTTTGCGCTGCCCGATCAACAGCTGTCGGCGCTGTTCGAGGGCCGTTACGCCGCCGCTTACGGCGAGGCCCCGCATCCGCTGGCGGGTCTGGCCTATGACGGCATTGCCGCTATCGGGGCGCTGGTCGCCCGTGGCGACGCCAACGCCCTCAGCCGTAGCTCGCTGACCCAAGGCCAGGGGTTCCAAGGCACTGCCGGGATTTTCCGGCTGTTGTCAGACGGCACGAATGAACGGGGTCTGGCGATTGCCGAGGTCCGCAATAATCAGGTGACTATCCTTGAACCAGCCCCCCGCAGCTTTGGTGGGGCCGGGTTCTGACCCGGCCAGCCCGGCAAAACCAGCCCTGATGCCGGACAATCTGATTTGTCCGGCATCTGCTATTTTCGACGCAAAGGCTGTGCAAACTGCCCTCGCCGAAGCCCTGGCCACATGCCCCGATGACAAAGCTATCCGGCGCGAAACCGTGCGCATCCTGCAATCCGTCCGACAGCGCGGCACCGCCGCGATTGCCGCCGGCATTACCGCCGCGCCCTTTGCGGCCCGGCCCGCCACGGCGGCCTATTCCTGGCTGACCGACCAGATCGTGACCACGGTCCTGTCCGTCGCCCAGACCTGGCTGCACCCTTTGCCCACCCCGACCAACAGCGAAAAACTGTCGCTGATCGCCGTCGGCGGCTATGGAAGGGGTGAAATGGCGCCCTATTCCGATGTCGACCTGCTGTTCCTGACCCCCTACAAAATCACCCCCTGGGCCGAAAGCCTGATTGAGAGCATGCTCTACATGCTCTGGGACCTGAAGCTGAAGGTCGGTCATGCCAGCCGGACGGTCAAGGATTGCCTCCGTCTGGCGCGCGAAGATTACACCATCCGCACCTCGCTGGTCGAATTGCGGTTTCTGGCCGGCGATGCGGAACTGGCCCAAAACCTGCATGACCGGCTCTGGTCCGACCTGTTTCGCACCACCGCCGCTGATTTCATCGAGGCGAAACTGGCCGAACGCGCCGAACGGCACCGCAAACAGGGCGGCCAGCGCTATGTGGTCGAGCCGAATGTCAAAGAGGGCAAAGGCGGCCTGCGCGATCTGCAATCGCTCTACTGGATCGGCAAATATGTCTATGACGTGCGCCAGCCCGCCGATCTGGTGGGGCGCGGCGTGTTCACCCCCGATGAATACGCAACCTTCGCCAAAGCCGAAGATTTCCTCTGGGCGGTCCGCTGCCACCTGCATCTGATCACCGGGCGGGCGATGGATACGCTGACCTTCGACCTGCAAGTCGATGTCGCCGCCCGCATGGGTTACAAAGATGGTGGCGGGCGCAGGGCCGTTGAACATTTCATGCAAGGCTACTTCCGCCACGCCACCCGGGTCGGCGAACTGACCCGGATCTTCCTGACCGCGCAAGAAGCCGCGCATATGAAGCCCGAACCGATGCTGCAACGGCTCTTGGGCCGCAAGAAAACCGCGCGGTTTCCCTATAAAATCAAACAAAACCGGCTGACCATCGCCGATGACGACGCGTTTTTCGTGGACAGCCTGAATATGCTGGGCATATTCGAAGAGGCGCTGCGCACCGGCACCCTGCTGCACCCCGACGCCATGCGCCTGCTGGCGGCCAACCTCAAGCTGATCGACGCCCGCCTGCGCGACGACCCGCGCGCCAACCAGCTGTTCCTCGACCTGCTGCTGAAACACGGCAACCCCGAACGCGCCCTGCACCGGATGAACGAACTGGGGGTGCTGGATGCGTTCATCCCCGAATTTGCCCCGATTGTCGCAATGATGCAATTCAACATGTATCACCACTACACGGTCGATGAACATATCATCCAATGTATCAGTAACTTATCCCAGATCGAGCGGGGCGAACTGATCGAGGAACTGCCCGTCGCGTCGGGGATATTAAAGGCCGGCGTCAACCGCAATGTCCTCTATCTGGCGCTCCTCCTACATGACATCGGCAAAGGCCGGCCCGAGGATCACTCCGTCCTTGGCGCCCAGATCGCCCGCAAAGTCGCCCCGCGCTTTGGCTTGAGTAAAAAGGACTGCGAGACGGTCGAATGGCTGGTCCGCTATCACCTGCTGATGTCCGACATGGCGCAAAAGCGCGATATTTCCGAGCCGCGCACCGTGCGGGATTTTGCCAAGGCGGTGAAAACCAAAGAACGGCTCGACCTGCTCACCGTCCTCACCGTCTGCGATATCCGGGGGGTTGGGCCGGGGACCTGGAACAACTGGAAAGCCATGCTGCTGCGCGGCCTCTACCGCGCCACCGAAACGGCGCTGTCCGAAGGTCACGAGGCGATGAACCGCGAAACCCGCGAGGATGAGGCGAAACGCGCCCTGCGCGACGCGCTCGCCGATTGGCCCGCCGCGGATCTGCGCCTTGAGACGACCCGCCACTACGGCCCCTACTGGCAGGGCCTGTCCACCACCGCCCATGCGATTTTCGCCGGGCTGCTGCGGGGGCTCACTGAATCCGAAGTGAAGATTGACCTGCACCCCGACCCCGACCGCGACGCCACCCGCGCCTGTTTTGCCATGGCCGACCACCCCGGCCTGTTCTCCCGGATGACCGGGGCACTGGCGCTGGTCGGGGCCAACGTGGTGGACGCCCGGACCTATACATCGAAAGACGGCTACGCCACCGCGATCTTCTGGGTGCAGGACGCCGACGGCCACCCCTACGCCGAAGCGCGTCTGCCCCGCCTGCGCCAGATGATCGTCCGCACACTCAAAGGCGAAGTCGTCGCCCGCGACGCGCTGAAAGACCGCGACAAGATCAAGAAACGCGAACAGGCCTTCCGGGTGCCGACCTCCATCACCTTCGACAACGAAGGCTCCGAGATCTACACGATCATCGAAGTGGATACGCGGGACCGGCCGGGGTTGTTGTATGACCTGACCCGCACTTTGGCGTTCAACAACGTCTATATCGCATCCGCCGTGATTGCGACATATGGCGAGCAGGTTGTGGATACGTTCTATGTCAAGGACATGTTCGGGTTGAAGTATCATACCGAAGGGAAACAGAAGGCGTTGGAGCGGAAGTTAAGGGAAGCGATTGAGTTGGGGGCGGAGAGGGCGATGGGGTGAGTAATTTCATTTCTCATCATCTATTATTTTGCTGTCAAAGCCAAGCAACTTAACTTGCTGTTTGACCGTCTGATACTCTTCGATCAATTTGCGAATATTAGCAACATCGATCGCCAATGCCTTATCGTAACTATCGGAATCTTCGTCGATATTATTTGGTGGTATGAAATCAACATCGCCACCTTGTTCACTGAAAGCGATCTGTTTGCTGACAGCTAGCTCTAAATTGCTGAGAGCTTCGGGGCTTGCGCTTGGCACAATTTTCTTAACAGCCTCTATTATTTTCCTCTGTCCTGTTGATCGGCTCTCTGTCTCTTGGCGAAGTAATTCGTCTTTCATGACCTTAGTCAACATACGCGAACGGTCTAGTGATTCTCTCTTTAACTGAAAGTCTAAATAACGATTTGCGATTTCTGCGATGTGTTTTGAAATTGTTGCCAAAATCTTTGTAACCAGCGAGGAAGCACTTAAAGTAAAGATAATCGACCCGTTCGCTGTGCCAAGAACCCTCACATCCTCTGGTCTTTCTCCGGCAACGCCCGCGACGCCACTCATAATTAACTCCCATTCGGCAGCGCTTTTTTTCCAATCTCTAACATTCTCAATAGAAGCCTGACCCTGAAAAATTACGTTAATCGTATATGAGTCGATAGTGTCAGACTTTAATTCACTCTTTAGCCCTAAAGCCTCCGCAGAGTTCTTTAGGGCTAGAAGTCTTCGTTGTGCTTCTTCTATCGATTGCGCATCAGACGCAATGGAGGAATGCGTAGTCGCAGGATCATATGTTGTCGCGCGCACCTTAGTGTTTAGAGCGCTCTCCCCAGCCTTTCCGATAAGCTCTGCGACGCCCAGTTTGTCAAGTACTCTCATTTGTAAAGTCGAAAGCTCTTGTGTAGGCATTTCAGCGAGAGCTTTTGACAAACTATCTAGAGCAGCTTTAACTGGCATCTGAGCGGACTGCTGAGCGTTATTCTGTAAGACACTTACCAAGTCTAAATAGAGAGTTTCAACCTGCTTTGTATTTTCCCTGAACCATTCTGCCAATCTTACTATTTCAGAAACATCCATTTCAACCTCTTTGGCGTGAGAACTCCGGAATGCTAGCCGCGAATCGTCGGCAGTGCTACTGACTATTTCTTTGCTCACATATATCCTTGTGGTTACATAAGCAGTCTTTCCGCTTACCCCCTAATCCCGCCCCACCACCCGCCTCCCCGCACAAACCTTCACCCCCTCCACCACCCGCGCAAATGTCCCCTTCGACATCCGCCCATACACAAACCCGCCCCCCGGCGCGGCGCGGACCAGATCATACCCCGGCCAGTCGAACGCATTGATATCACGCAGGTTGATCCAGTGGTCCCCAGTGTCCAGACCCATCTCGCGGCACTCGGCCCCTGTCAGTTTCAGCCGGAACCGCTCCTCGCCCGGGCGCGGCACCATGTGGCTGATCGCCAGCAGGCTGACCCGGGTCTGATGGCCCTGCGACACCACCAGAATGATCGCACAGGGATGGGGTTTGCTGGCGTTCTCCTGCCCCGCATCGGCCTGTTCGCGGAACAGGAAATCGTAGCCGATCACAAGGCCGGGTTGCGGCGTGGGAAAGGCCATGGGTTAGTCGTAGGTTGCCACGGCGTGATCCAGTGCCCCAAAGAACGCCTCATCCGCCTCCTCAACCTTGATCAGTTCGCGGTTACGGCGGCGCAGGGTTTCCAGTTCGGTCAGGACTGCGGGGGAAATGAACGCGCCCACCATGCGGTTATGGCTGTTCACAGTAATGACCCCATGCTCGCGCACGTCCTCTTTCATCTTGGGAAAGTTGCGGGCAAACTCAGTCGCCTGAACGTCTATGGTGCGCATCTGCGTGATCTCCTCAGTTATGTGTAAATTACACAAATTACGCATTTTTGCAACGACGATTTTCAGTACCCATCCGCCTCCTCAACCGGGCCGCAACCGACGATTTCCTGCCTGTCCCGGACACAAATAACAAACCTTAAGCTTTTCCCCCAAAACCTGACAGAAGCCCCTTCGCGCCCCCAAACCACCCCCAAAATCTGCACGGAAAACCTTAAGCTTCTGCCCGGAAACCTGACAGATGCCCCCCTATTCTTCCCCCCCTCAATCCGCTACCACCGCGGCTATGACCCCAACAAGCGGCCAAAAATGAAACCCATTTCCCTGTTGCGCGGCTTCATGACCGTCGGGTTCTGGACCCTCCTGTCCCGCGTTTTCGGCTTTGCCCGCGACATCCTGATCGCCGCATATCTGGGGGCCGGGCCCATCGCCGAGGCCTTCCTCGTGGCCTTCTCCCTGCCCAATATGTTCCGCCGGTTCTTTGCCGAAGGGGCCTTCAACATGGCCTTTATCCCGTTGTTTTCCAAGAAGTTAGAGGGCAATGACGGGGCCGAGAAGTTCGCGCAGGACGCCTTTGTCGGCATGGCCTTTGTCCTGCTGATCTTTACCGTGATCGGCATCATCGCGATGCCCGGACTGGTCTGGCTGATGGCCAGCGGTTTTGTCGGGGACCAACGTTTTGACCTTGCCGTGGAATACGGACGGCTGGCGTTTCCCTATATTCTGTTCATTTCATTAACAGCCTTAATCTCCGGCGTCCTCAACGGCGCAGGCCGTTTCACCGCCGCCGCCGCCGCCCCGGTGCTGCTGAATGTGGTGTTTATATTGGGAATCATAATCAGTGCCCTGCTCGGCAGACCTGCGTCAGACGCCCTCGGAATGGGGCTGGATCAGGCATTGGGCCTGCGTGTCGGCGCAACGCTCGCACTGTCTGTGCCCCTTGGCGGGATCGCCCAACTGGCGCTGGTCTGGTGGGCGGCGAAACGGGCCGGGTTCACGCTGAAAATTGCCAGACCCCACCTAACCCCCGAATTAAAAAGACTTTTTATCATCGCTGCCCCCGCTGCTCTCGCCGGCGGAGTAGTTCAGATCAACCTCCTGGTCGGCCGCCAAGTCGCCAGCTTCTTCGACGGGGCAGTCGCATGGCTCACCTACGCCGACCGGCTCTACCAACTCCCCCTCGGCGTCGTCGGCGTGGCCATCGGCGTGGTCCTGCTACCCGACCTGTCGCGCCGCTTGCGGGCGGGTGATGACACCGGCGGGCGGGAGGCGTATAACCGCGCGACCGAGATATCTTTGGCCCTGACAATCCCCGCCGCAGTGGCCTTGGTTGTCATCCCGATTCCGTTGATTTCCGTTCTATTTCAACGCGGTGCATTTACCAGCGACGATACGGCTGCCACGGCTTTGGCGGTCGCTGTCTATGGCCTTGGCCTGCCCGCCTTCATCCTGCAAAAGGTCCTGCAGCCGCTGTTTTACGCCCGCGAAGACACCCGCCGCCCGTTCAATTACGCGCTATTGTCATTGGTCGTGAACGCCGGACTGGCGATGGGACTGGCCCCTTACATCGGCTTTATCGCCGCCGCATTGGGCACAACCTTGTCATCCTGGGCGATGGTCGGCCAGCTATGGTATGGGTCGCGCAAAATGGGCGATGCAGCGCGGTATGATGCACGGTTCAAGGCGCGGATCTGGCGGATCATAGTGGCAGCGGCCCTGATGGCGGCGGTGCTTTTGACGGGTCAGATCGTTATGACGCCATTACTTTTTACAACAACTTCAATTCGTTACGTGGCGCTTGCCGCCCTGATTGGCATCGGAATTGTCAGTTATTTCGGCTTTGGCCAACTGCTGGGTGCATTCAGGTTGCAGGATTTCCGGCAGGCGACCCGGCGCTAGCGGTTTCGCATCCGCCGCATGAACGCCGCCCAGCCGCCGGGGGCGACAAGGGTGGACAGGCATAATCCGGTGGCAAAGCCCGCCACATCGGCGACCCATGTAGGATCACCGCCAAACAGCAGGGCGAACAGCAACTGGATTGCCATCAGAAACCCAATCATCTGAAACGCCCGCAATTGGTTTTCACCCATCTGCCCAAGGCGCAGCCACTGGATATAGGTGAAGGCCCCGATCAACCCGTAATCGGGCGGATACACACCAACCAATGGGTAACGGCCATCCATGACGATCCCATAGGCGATTGCGCCAACCACCGCGGAAATCACAAATATCGCGAGGACAGACAATGGATGAAACACGTCTCCCACGAACTTGCCCAAGGCCAACAGGATCGCCACACCGAACAATGCCTGGGTAAAGCTGCCATGTACAAACGCGTAACTGACAAAGCGTTTGAGCATGTCGAAGGAATAATCGCTTCGTTCAGTCACCTGATCCCAGACAGCCGGGGAAAAACCAAAGTCCGCTATGGCATTATTGCGCCACCCGATCCCCAGTTGCCCGCCGATCAAACCAGCCCCGGCAAGGCTAAGGGCTGCTTCCACGACAAAGATTACAACGCATAGCCCGATGATGACCGGCGGGATTGGGTTGACCGGGTTTTGGGTATTCACTGCTGCGCTCCTTGACGAGTGTTGGGGGCATGGGTAAGCGAGACAGACCCTTTTATCCAGTGAGTTGACCCCGATGACACAGCCAAAGTTCACACCCCGTGTGTTTTCCGGCATCAAGCCATCGGGCGGCCTGACCCTGGGCAATTATCTGGGTGCGATCAAGCGGTTCGTCGGCATGCAGGGGCCGGATTTCGAGACGATCTATTGTGTCGTCGATATGCATGCGATCACCGTCTGGCAGGACCCCGCCGACCTGCGCGCCGCCACCCGCGAGGTCGCCGCCGGCTTTCTGGCGGCCGGGATTGATCCGGCACGGTCGATCCTGTTCAACCAGAGCCAAGTATCCGCCCATACCGAATTAGGTTGGATTTTCAACTGTGTGACCCGGCTGGGTTGGATGAACCGGATGACCCAGTTCAAGGAAAAGGCCGGGGCGAATGCGGAAAAGCAATCGCTGGGCCTGTATGCTTATCCGGCGCTGATGGCCGCCGACATTTTGCTTTATCATGCGACCCATGTGCCGGTGGGCGATGATCAGAAACAACATGTCGAACTGACCCGCGATATCGCAGCCAAGTTCAACCATGACTATAAAGTCGATTTCTTTCCGATCACCGAACCGGTCATCGAAGGCCCCGCCACCCGCGTGATGAACCTGCGTGACGGGACCAAGAAGATGTCAAAATCCGGCGAGTCCGATATGGAGCGCATCAATATGACCGATGATGCCGACACCATATCGAAAAAGTTCAAGAAAGCCCGGACAGATCCTGCGCCTTTACCCGATAACTTGTCAGATTTGGACAACCGGCCCGAGGCGCGCAATCTGGTCGATATCTATGCCGCCTTGTCTGACATCACACCGGATGCGGTTATTGCCCAATATGCCGGGGCCGGATGGGGCGTGTTCAAGCCCGCGTTGGCCGATCTGGCCGTCGATAGGCTCGCCCCGATTTCAGCTGAAATGGCCCGGTTGATGGCCGATCCGGCAGAAATTGATCGGATTTTGGCGCAGGGTGCAGACAAGGCGCGGGTCTTGGCCGCACCGGTTCTGCAACGGACATATGAGATTGTCGGGATGCGGTAGCACGGCACATTGGCCAACTTGTGTAATAATGCACAGTGTCGGTGAATCTTATCACAGTTCTGTGCGGAACTGATTAGGGGTATGGTGGATCAAACAAAAGGACCTTGATCCATGTCATTCACAGCACCCCCCACTACCCGCATCGGCCATGTCCACCTGAAGGTTGCCGACCTTGATCGGGCGATTGCTTTTTATTGCAACATCTTAGGGTTTGAACTTGTCACTCGCTATGGCACGCAAGCGGCGTTTCTATCCGCCGGGGGTTATCACCACCATATCGGCCTGAACACGTGGGAAAGCTTGGGGGCCAGCCCGCCGCCACCGGGCCACACTGGTCTGTATCACACAGCATTCCTGTACCCGGACCGCAAATCACTGGCGCAGGTTTTGCAATCGGTGATCAGCGCCGGGATAGAGATTGACGGGGCCGCCGATCACGGGGTCAGCGAGGCGATTTATGTGCGCGACCCGGATCAGAACGGGGTCGAGCTGTACCGCGACCGACCCGAGGCTGAATGGCCACGCGACCCTGATGGCAAACTGCAGATGTCCAACAACCGGTTTGACCTGACCAAGCTGCTGACCGAGGCCTGAAACTGTCACAAATCGGAATCCGACTCGGGCCATAAACACGGTGTGCTGCTGCGGATTGTCCGTCCTGTCGCAGCCGGGCTGACCTTGCAGACGCAACGGCAGCCGCATCGGCCCTGTCCCCGCCGGTGATCAGAATGCGCCCGGGACACCCCGCCCGGGCGCATTTTCCATAGCCTTTGCCAGTTATGTCGCACGCAGGATTAGATTGCGACGCAGCCTCCGTTCCGGCACAGTGGCGTTTGGGATATGGGAGGGGCATGATGCGCAAATTCCTCGTGGTGCTGGATGACAGCCGCGAATGCCTGAATGCCATGCGCTTTGCCGCGATGCGGGCGGCCCATACTGGCGGCGGCGTGCAGATATTGTCGATCATCCCGCCCGATGACTTCAAACAATGGGCCGGCGTGGCCGAAATCATGCGGGCCGAGGCGCGCGAGCGGATCGAAGTGCATTTCGAGGTTTTCGCCAAATGGATGCGCGACAAGCAAGGCGTGGACCCTGAACTGGTGATCCGCGAAGGCGAGCCTGTCCCCGAGATTATGGCCCAGATCCGCGAGGATGGCGCGATTGGTATCATCGTGCTGGGGGCCGCCACCGATAACAAAGGGCCTGGGCCGCTGGTCACGCAACTGACCCGGGTCATTGGCAGCCTGCCGATCCCGATAACCATTGTGCCCGGCGATATGTCGAAAGAGCGGCTGGAAGAAATTACCTGACCCGCAGGACAGATTGCCCAAAAACTAGGCAGTTTCATCGGCCAAATCCGGCCCATCTCGCTGCCTCGGCCAAGAAATCACCGTCACATTATCGCGTCAAAGGTTTCAGATCACGTCGACGTGCGCACAGCGTTACCATTACCGGGGCCCCTTGGTGCGCAACGGCAAGAACCGCTGTTCAGCGCCTCACATAACCGCCTACACGTCAGGATTGTGACAGTTTCAAGGGGGAAACGACATCACAAAAGTCACGACTTTTCGTGATCGGACCGGACCTTTTGCCGCCGGAAATGATGCCCAGATGTCTTTCATCAACAGCGGACACCGCGCCGCTGATGACCGAAACAACGATAACCCCTTTAAGGAATACAACCATGTCCAAGACTCTTTTCGCACTTGCCGCTGCCGCTGTTGTCGGCGCAGCCACCTTTGCCGCAGCCGAGCCGTTCAACTCGGCTGGCAATTATTTCAGCCAATCGACAACTGTCGAAGCCAACTCTGTATTTGACGTCGCACTCGTCACCACAACTGGTGCTGGCACCGTGGCGATTTATGACTACAACGCAGGTACCCAAGGCGCATTGCTGGGCCAGATCGCCGTAAATGCAGGCGCCAATGCGGACCTGCGCATCAACCTGGGCGTACCACCGCGCAATGACGTCATTGCCGTGTTAACCGTTGCTGGCGAAGTCACTGCAACGCAGACCTTTGAAGTGACCACCCGCTAAATCTGGTGGTTTGGTTCCGCCGAGGCCAGTTCCGCAAGGGGCTGGCCTTAGGCGTTTTAGAATCGTTCCAAGAATTGGCCCGTCCCAACCTTGACTTGACCGATGTCCGGGCGCATATCTGAAATCTGACAAAAAGGGTTTGCCAAGATGTTCATCCAGACCGAATCTACCCCGAACCCGGCCACGCTGAAGTTTCTGCCCGCCCAGACCGTGCTGGACGTCGGGACAGCCGATTTCCCGAACGAGGCCGCAGCCGCAGGATCGCCTTTGGCCAAGCGCATATTTGCAACCGGCCAAGTGACAGGCGTGTTTTTCGGTATTGATTTCATCACCGTGACCAAGGCCGAGGGTGCCGAATGGGACCATATCAAACCGGCCATTCTGGGCGCGGTGATGGAACATTATCAGTCGGGTCAGCCGGTAATCGAGGGCGGCAAAATATCCTCAGGGCATGCAGAGCACACGGGCGAGGATGCTGGCATTGTCAACCAGATCAAGGAACTGCTGGATACCCGCGTCCGCCCTGCCGTGGCGCAGGATGGTGGCGACATCACCTTTCACGGCTTTGACCGGGGCATCGTCTATCTGCACATGCAGGGGGCCTGTGCGGGCTGCCCGTCGTCGACCCTGACGTTGAAGATGGGGATCGAAAACCTGCTGCGCCATTATATCCCCGAGGTGGTCGAGGTGCGGCCTGTTGCGGCCTAGTCTGATACTGGCATTCGACACAACGGCGGCGCATTGTGCCGCCGCTTTGCTGTCAGGCGATGACCTGCTGGCGGTCCGGGTCGATCCGATGGCCAAAGGCCAGGCCGAACATCTGGTCGGTATGCTGAACCAGGTCTTGGCCGGACACGGGCTGGGCTGGTCAGACCTGACAGCGATTGGCGTCGGCATTGGCCCCGGCAACTTTACCGGCATCCGCATATCGGTCGCTGCGGCCCGGGGTCTGGCCCTGGGGTTGGGTATCCCGGCCATTGGTGTCAGCGGGTTTGACGCCGCCGCATATGGCCTGCCCCGCCCGGTTACTGTTGCCATCTCTGCCCCGCGTGGCATGGCCTATGTCCAGACCTTTACCATCACCCAGTCCCACGACCCGCAGCTTGTTGCCGTGGCGGACATCGGGACGGCGATCCTACCCGGCTTGGTCCCTGACCTGATCGGCGCAACTGCCCGGATTGCTGCGCACCGCAGCATATCCCCTCAGCCCCGCCCCGCACCGCTGTATGTGCGCCCGCCCGATGCGGCCCCGTCGCGGGATGCCGCACCTGTTTTGCTGTCATGACTCCGGATACACTGGCCACCACTCATGCCCGGGCCTTTGTCGCCACGCGGGGCTGGTCGGCCTTGGAATTTGCCGCACTGCTGGCCAGTCCGGGCATCATTCTGACCGGCGATGCCACGGCCTTTGTGCTGGGCCGGGTTACATTGGACGAGGCAGAGGTGCTGACTCTGGCCACCGATCCCGCCCTTCAACGCCGGGGCCATGCGCGGGCGGCCTTGGCCGCGTTCGAGGCACAGGCCCGGGCTGCCGGGGCGGAAAAGGCGTTTTTGGAAGTGGCCGAGGACAATCACCCGGCAAAAGCCCTGTATGCCGCCGCAAGTTATACACAGGTCGGGCGGCGTCCCGGGTATTATGCAACCCTGACGGGCAATCGGGTTGCGGCCCTGATTCTGCAAAAGCTGGTTTAAGCTGCTGACCCAGCGTCAGTTTCCAGATCGGCATGCCCCGAACGATGCAACTGATGCGATTTTCACAGAATCCTGTTGACCCTGCCCGCCCCACGTTGCCTTATTTGCCCATGTTCCGGCCAAATCGCCGGATCGCTGTCGTGGGGAAACGGGCCCCTGCCCAAAAGCCCCCAAAACAAACGTCCTGGGAGACATCTATGACCTTCATCCAAAAATTCTTCGGTGCGACCGCTGTACTGGCTCTGTCCGCCGGTGCCGCATTGGCCGACCCTGCCATCATTTTCGACCTTGGTGGCAAGTTCGACAAATCCTTTAACGAATCCGCCTTCAACGGTGCGACCCGTTGGGCCGAAGAAACCGGCGGCACATTTGCTGAAACCGAACTTCAGTCCGATGCCCAGCGCGAACAGGCGCTGCGTCGTTTTGCCGAAGCAGGCAATAACCCCATCGTCATGGCTGGCTTTGGCTTTGCAACCCCGCTGAGTGTTGTGGCTGCAGACTATCCTGACACCAAGTTCGTGATCATCGACATGGTCGTCGATGCGCCGAACGTCCGGTCGGTTGTGTTCAACGAACATGAAGGATCCTATCTGGTTGGCATGTTGGCTGCCATGGCGTCGGAATCCGGCACTGTTGGCTTCATCGGTGGCATGGACGTCCCGCTGATCCGCAAATTCGCCTGCGGCTATGCCCAAGGCGTGTTGGCGGTAAACCCCGATGCGACGGTGATTGCCAACATGACCGGCACCACCCCAGCTGCATGGAATGACCCGGTCAAGGGCTCGGAACTGACATTGGCCCAGATCAGCCAGGGCGCTGACGTGGTTTATGCCGCTGCCGGTGGCACCGGTGTGGGCGTTCTGCAAACCGCCGCTGACAGCAATATCCTGTCGATCGGTGTGGACGCCAACCAGAACTACCTCCACCCCGGCGAAGTGCTGACCTCGATGCTCAAGCGCGTTGACAATGCAGTTTACGAAGCCTTCACCGCAGGAATGGATGTGGGGACCGGCATAAACGTGATGGGTATCGCGAATGGCGGCGTTGGTTATGCGGCAGACGAATTCAATGCCGAATTGCTGACCCCGGAAATGATCACCGCCGTTGATGCCGCATCCGCAGCAATCGCATCAGGGACACTGGTTGTGCACGACTACACCAGCGACGATAGCTGTCCGGCGCTGACGTTCTGATTGTCTGGTAAAAGTTAATAAGAACGGGGCCGTGCTGCAGTAGCGGCACGGCCCCTGTCGCAAGGGGGGCGGGGCATGGCAGACCAAATTCCGGCAATCGAATTGCGCGGCATATCCAAGGCGTTCGGCCCGGTGCAGGCCAACAAGGATATCTCGATCCGCGTCATGCCCGGCACGATTCACGGCATTATCGGTGAAAACGGTGCGGGCAAATCGACCCTCATGTCGATCCTGTATGGGTTTTATAAGGCCGACGCGGGCGAGATTTTCATTGCCGGCAAGAAAACCCTGATCCCCGACAGCCAATCGGCGATTGCTGCGGGCATCGGCATGGTGTTCCAGCATTTCAAACTGGTCGAGAATTTTACCGTGCTGGAAAATGTAGTGCTGGGGGCCGAAGATGGTGCCATGCTGCGCCCGTCCTTGGCCAAAGCCCGCCACCAGCTTAAACAGCTGGCCGACGAATATGAGCTGAACGTCGAACCTGATGCGCTGGTCGAAGAAATCGGCGTCGGCATGCAGCAGCGGGTTGAGATTCTCAAAGCGCTGTATCGCCGGGCCGATATTCTGATTTTGGACGAACCGACCGGCGTGCTGACCCCCGCCGAAGCGGATCATTTGTTCCGCATTCTGGAAAACCTGAAGCGCGAGGGCAAGACGATCATCCTGATCACCCATAAGCTGCGGGAAATCATGGAGATTACCGATACCGTGTCAGTGATGCGCCGGGGCGAGATGACCGCCACGGTCAAAACCTCTGAAACCAGCCCGCCCGAACTGGCCGAACTGATGGTGGGTCGCAAGGTGCTGCTGAGTGTCGAAAAACCCCCGGCCAAACTGGGTGCGCCGGTGTTGCAAGTGCAGAACCTGTCGGTGACGGACGCCAAAAAGGTCCAGCGCGTCAAAGGCATTAGTTTTGACATTCGGGCAGGCGAAATCCTCGGGATCGCGGGTGTTGCGGGCAATGGCCAATCCGAACTGCTCGAGGTTTTAGGCGGCTATCGCAAGGGCAGCGGGACCATCCTGCTAAACGGCATTCCGCTGGACCTGACCGGGGCCAAATCCGACGGCCAGACCCGCCGCGCCATGGGCATCGCCCATGTGCCCGAGGACCGCCAGAGCGAAGGCCTGATCATGGATTTCATGGCCTGGGAAAATATCGCTTTTGGTCATCATAATGATGCAAAGTATCAAAAAAATGCTTTGTTCATGAATAACAAGGCGATCCGTGCCGATACCGCTGCCAAAATGGCCCGCTTTGACGTGCGCCCGCCGAACCCGCTGTTGACTGCCAAAAACTTTTCTGGTGGCAACCAGCAGAAAATCGTCGTTGCACGCGAAATTGAGAGTAACCCTGACCTGCTGCTGATCGGCCAGCCGACCCGGGGTGTGGATATCGGGGCGATTGAATTCATACACAAACAAATCGTCGCCCTGCGCGATCAGGGCAAGGCGATCTTGCTGGTCAGTGTCGAACTGGACGAAATCATGTCGCTGTCCGACCGTATTGCCGTGATGTTTGACGGACAAATCATGGGCGAACGCCTGCCCGCCCAGACCAACGCACGTGAACTGGGCCTGCTCATGGCCGGGATCAAAGGGGAGGCCGCCTGATGGAAAAAATGCCACGCTGGGCCGATGTCATATTGATCCCGCTGATCAGTCTGCTCTTGGCCGCGATCCTGTCAGCGCTGGTCATTTTGGCCATTGGCGAAAGTCCGGCCAAAGCCCTGCGCATCATGGTCGATGGGGCGATGGGGTCGAAATACGCCTGGGGCTACACCCTGTATTACGCCACCAATTTCATCTTTACCGGGCTGGCCGCCGCGCTGGCCTTTCATGCCAAGCTTTTCAATATCGGCGGCGATGGGCAGGCAGCCTTGGGCGGCCTTGGGGTGGCGCTGGTCTGCCTTTACATCCCATGGCCACATTGGACCCTTGCTATTCTGGGGTCGATTGCCGGATCAGCCCTGTTCGGGGCAGCATGGGCGCTGATCCCGGCCTATCTGCAAGCCAAACGCGGCAGCCATATTGTGATCACCACCATGATGTTCAATTTCATGGCGGCCGCACTGTTGAACTATCTGCTGGTCAATGTGCTGAAACCCATCGGCGTAATGGAACCGGCCACCGGCAATTTCCCCGAACCTACGAACTTGCCCAACTTTTACGAAATGCTCGCGCCGCTAGGCATAGAATTTTCACGCGGAGCACCAGCAAATGTCAGCTTTCTAGTGGCCATCGCCGCCTGCATTGGCGTCTGGGCACTGATCTGGCGCACGCGGTTAGGCTATCAGCTCCGCGCCCTTGGGCATTCCGAGGATGGGGCGAAATATGCAGGCATCAATCCGACCAAGATCATCATCATCACAATGACCCTGTCCGGGGCGCTGGCTGGAATGATGGCGCTGAACAATGTGATGGGCGAGGCCGAGCGGCTGGTGCTGAACGCCACCGAAGGGGCCGGGTTCATCGGCATCGCCGTGGCCCTGATGGGCCGGTCGCATCCGTTCGGGATATTTCTGGCGGCTATCCTGTTTGGGGCATTGTATCAGGGTGGCGCGATCCTGAGCCAAGATACTACTGTGCCGGTGCAACTGATCCTTGTCATTCAGGCACTGGTTATTCTGTTCACCGGGGCCTTGGACAATATGGTGCGAATGCCGCTGGAGCGGATATTCTTGGCCTTGCGCCGCGCGCCCAAACCCTTGCCTGCAACCGTCAAAGCGGGGAAATAGGGCATGGACCTGACCACACTGCTACCCATCCTTGACGCCACGGTCCGCTTTGCCGTGCCGTTGTTGCTGGCCTGTCTAGCCGGGCTGTATTCTGAAAAAGCCGGGATTTTCGACATCGGGCTTGAGGGCAAGATGTTGACTGCTGCCTTTATGTCGGCGGCGATTGCGGCGGTCAGCGGGTCGGCATGGGTCGGGCTGGCGGCGGGTATCGGCGCGTCTTTGGCATTGGCGCTGATCCACGGCCTCGCCTCGATCACCTTCCGGGGCAACCAGCTGATTTCGGGCGTGGCGATCAACTTTCTGGCCTCGGGGATCACTGTTCTGGTGGCGCAGGCGTGGTTTGCCGAGGGCGGGCGCACGCCGTCATTAACCGGGGCGGCCCGGTTCAACCCGATTACATTACCATTTGCCGAGGCGTTGCGTGGCATCCCGGTGCTTGGCCCGATCTATGCCGACCTGATTTCTGGTCATACCGTGCTGGTCTATGTCGCCTTCGCGCTGGTCCCGTTTACCTGGTGGGTTCTGTTCCGCACCCGGTTTGGCCTGCGCTTGCGGGCCGTGGGCGAAAATCCGGCGGCTGTGGATACTGCGGGCGTGTCGGTCGTGGGCCTGCGCTATGCCGCCGTGGCAATCTGCGCAGTGCTGTGCGGCATTGCCGGAGCGCAGTTGGCCACCGCCGAACCTGCCGCTGGTTTCATCCGCGAAATGACTGCCGGGCGCGGCTATATCGCGCTGGCTGCATTGATATTCGCCAAATGGCGGCCATGGTATGCGCTGTATGCCTGCCTGCTGTTCGGGTTTCTGCAAGCGCTGGAAACCCGCCCTGACGTGGTCGAAAACCTGATCGGGATGAAAGTGCAAAGCCAGTTGCTGAGTGCGCTGCCCTATATCATGACCGTGATCATTCTGGCGGGGTTCATCGGCAAAGCGATCCCGCCGCGTGCGGGGGGCGAACCCTATGTCAAAGAGCGCTGATCTAGTACGGCTGATCCGCGACCGCGCGGGGGCCGCTCCGGTGCGGCTGGGCCTGATTCTGGGGTCCGGTCTGGGCCATATCGCGGGGGCGGTGACGGGTGTCGCGATCCCCTATGCCGACCTGGCGGGTTTTCCGGGTGGTGGCGTGTCGGGGCATAATCCAAACCTTGTGATCGGTGATCTGGAAGGGGTGCGCGTCGCCGTCTTTGGCGGCCGGGCGCATTATTACGAACATGGCAAATCCGACGCCATGCGTTTGCCGCTAGAAGTGCTCAAGGCGCTTGGGGCTGAAACCGTCATCGCCACAAATGCCGCAGGATCGATGCGCCCCGACATGCCCACCGGGTCGATCATGTGCCTGTCAGACCACATCAATTTCTCTGGTCTGAACCCGTTGATAGGCGAGGCCACCGATGCCCGCTTTGTCCCGATGAAGGATGCCTATGATCCCGCGATCCGCGCGGGGCTGATCGCAGCCGCCGAATCGACAGGCGTGACAATGGCCCAAGGCGTCTATGCGTGGTATTCTGGGCCGTCGTTTGAAACCCCCGCCGAAATCCGGGCGATCAAACTGCTGGGGGCAGATGCCGTGGGCATGTCTACCGTGCCCGAAATTATTCTGGCCCGTTTTCTGGGCCTGAAAGCCGCCGCTATTTCCGTCATCACCAATATGGCGGCGGGGATGAGTGCCGAAAATATCAGCCATGAACACACCAAAGCCATGGCCCCGATTGGGGCCGCCAAGCTGGAACAGGTTCTGCGCCGCTATTTGCGTGACCTGTAACCCACTGGACTGATCGAATAGTTCCAGAGGGGATAGAATTCCCGGGCTATCGGTGCTTTCAAGGACAGCACAGGCCCCCGGACAGATAAATGCAGATTTACCTCCCCATTGCCGAGGTTTCAGTCAACGCCTTCCTTTTGCTGGGGCTGGGTGGGTTGGTCGGCGTTTTGTCGGGCATGTTTGGGGTCGGTGGCGGGTTTTTGATCACCCCACTGTTGTTTCTGGCTGGCATTCCCCCGGCGGTTGCAGTGGCCACATCGGCCAATCAGATTGTGGCCTCGTCATTTTCAGCCCTGCTAGCGCATCTGCGGCGCAAAACGGTTGATTTTCCGATGGGGTCGGTCCTGTTGGTCGGCGGGCTGGCCGGGTCATTTCTGGGCGTATTCATCTTTAACCTGTTGAAATCACAAGGCCAACTCGATCTCTTGGTCAAATTGTGTTATGTGGTTTTTCTGGGCATTGTCGGCGGGCTGATGCTGATCGAAAGTTTGCGGGCGCTGTGGCGGGCGCATAAGACAGGTAAACCCGCACCCCGGACCAAACATAACTGGGTCCATAACCTGCCGTTCAAGATGAAATTCCGGGTCTCGGGCCTGTATATCTCGGTCATTCCGCCGATCATGGTGGGGCTGCTGGTGGGCATATTGGCCGCGATCATGGGGGTTGGCGGCGGGTTCATCATGGTGCCCGCAATGATCTATCTGCTGGGAATGCCAACCAAAGTGGTGATCGGAACCTCGCTGTTCCAGATCATTTTTGTGACTGCGTTTACCACCCTACTGCATGCGGTGACCAATAACACCGTTGATTTGGTGCTGGCTGTCCTGCTGATCCTGGGCGGGGTGATCGGGGCGCAGATCGGCACCCGGATCGGGGCTAGGATGAAGGCTGAACAACTGCGCATCCTGCTCGCGCTTTTGGTGTTGGCAGTGTGCATTCAGTTGACTTTTGGCCTGCTGGTCCGCCCGTCCGAGCTGTATTCGATCGAAGTGGGGCCGCCGCTGTGACCCGGTCCATGATCCGCTGGTTGGCCGCTATACTAAGCCTCGCCATGCCCGCAAGTGCCGAGGAAATCGTGCTGGGTCTGAGCAATGATGAAGTGGCGATTACCGCCAACTTTGACGGGTCCGAGATTTTGATTTTCGGGGCAGTCAAGCGCGATGCTCCAATTCCAGTGGGCAGTTTATTGGGGGTGGTGATCACCGTGTCTGGGCCACTGGTGCCGGTCACGGTGCGGCACAAAGACCGGCGCTATGGCATCTGGCTAAACACTGCCGCCGTCGATGTTGATGCCGCCCCGTCATTTTACGCCGTCGCCACAACTGGCCCCTTGGGCGATGTCCTTAGCGAAACCGAAGACCTGCGCAATTCCATCTCGATCCCGCGTGCGATCCGGTCTGTTGGGGCGCTGGTTGAAAATTCGTCCGATTATACCGATGCATTGATCCGGATCAGGGCGGGCCAGAACCAGTATCAGGTGCTGGAAGGGGCGGTCGATCTGGAACAACAAACCTTGTTCCGCACCCAGGTTGCCCTGCCCGCCAATCTGATTGAAGGCAATTATGTCACCCGGATCTTTCTGACCCGTGATGGCCGGGTGGTCGACAGTTACGAGACCAGCATCGTCGTGCAAAAAGTCGGGGTTGAACGCTGGCTGTTTAATCTGAGCAAGGACCTTCCCCTCGTCTATGGGTTGATGTCACTGGCCATTGCCGTTGTGGCGGGCTGGCTGGCATCGGCGGCATTTCAGGTCGTGCGCCGCTAAGGTCAGCAATTACAACGCCCTGCGCATATGCCCCCTCCCCATATCTGGCGAGGGTAAGTTGGTGAATATTAACGGCAAACTGGGAATGCTAGACTTGGTTGTTAATGGTTCATTAACTAATGGGGATGACAGTGATGACACAACAACGATGGATCATCGACGTACTTGCCGACCTTAGGGCGTTTGCAGAACAGAACGACTTACCAATGCTTGCAGCACAGTTAGGGGAAACTGCGCTGGTCGCTCAGGTCGAGATTGCGTCGCTGACAGGCGAAGGGACGCTGACAGCGGTTTATGGGGACAGTGCTGGAACTCGAATCTTATCTCGGCCGGGTGGAACGTGCTGAAACCTTAGGTGATATTCAGTCTTTGATAATTGATTTGCGCGATCATTATCTGGTCGACCACATCGTTTATCATTGGGTCAGTTCTGACGGCGAACAATATGGCTGCGGCACCTACCCTCCTGCATGGGTCCAGCGTTATGTCGATATGGACTATTTGCGGATTGACCCGGTGGTTATCGGCTGTTTTCAGCGCTTTCACCCGGTCGACTGGAAAAAGCTCGATTGGACGGCCAAGGCCGCACGGGCGTTTCAGCAGGATGCTATCGCGCATGGGGTTGGCAATCAGGGATTCTCGATCCCGATCCGGGGGCCGAATGGCCAGTTTGCGCTATTCACAGTCTCGCATAACTGTTCCGATCAGGACTGGGCCAGCTTTACCAAGGCGCACCAGCGGGAACTGATCCTGATTGCGCATTACTTTAATCTCAAGGCGATGGAGTTCGAGAAAAACCGGGTGCCCGAACCCGCGCGTGGCCTGTCGCCGCGCGAAATTGATGCGCTGACCTTTCTGGCAATGGGCTATAGCCGGGGCCAAGTGGCTGATATGCTGTCGATTTCGGAACATACTTTGCGGGCCTATATTGAAAGTGCGCGGTTTAAACTGGGCGCGATGAACACGACCCATGCCGTGGCGCGTGCCATACTTGAGGGGCTGATCATTGTTGGCACGACATCGCGCGGCGCGCCCGGCGACTGGCCCGGACGCGATGCACATCTCAAGACCATCGCGGTTCGTTAACCCTTGATTTACGATAAAGTTGCGTGGGGCTAGGCCCTTGTTAACCTATGTTGCCGTAGCGTGCGGTCCCATCAGACGGGACTTTATTCGGCTCAGGGGGCACGCATGCTACGTTATGTTTACGCCAACGATCTTCACCAGTTTCCGATCTTGCGCGACAGCATGTTCCGCGACCGGGCGGATCAGTTTCAGACCCGGCTAGGCTGGCCGGTGCAGGTGGATGACAAGGGATGGGAACAGGATGACTACGACGCCCTGAACCCGCTGTATGTGATCTGGGAAGGAGCGGGCGGGCGGCATGGCGGGTCGATGCGGTTTTTGCCCACGACCGGGCGGACCATGGTCAATGACCATTTCCGCGACCTGACAGATGGGGTTGCCATCCGCAGCCCGTTCATCTGGGAATGCACCCGGTTTTGTCTGGCCCCCCAAGCCGAAAGCCGGGTTGCCGCCGCGCTGATGCTGGCCGGGGGCGAATTGATGCGGGCCTTTCACTTGTCGCATTTCGTTGGCGTGTTTGACGCGCGGATGGTGCGGATTTACCGCATGATCGGCGCGTCACCCGATGTGCTGGGGTCATCAGGGCAGGGGCGTGACCAGATCAGCGTCGGCTTGTGGGCCTATTCGCATGCCGACCGGGCCAGGGTGTTGCAGCGCGCCGGGCTATCCTCGGCTGTGTCAGAGGCATGGTTTGACCGCTCATTCGGGCCAATCCTTGAATTGCAAATGAGCGCCTGACCTCTGGTTCCCACCCGCGCGGCCAGATAGGGTCAGGGCATGAACGCCCCCGCCCTTACCTTTTCCGCTGATCAGGCCGACGCCTGGGATGCTTTGGCGGCAGCCTTGCGCCAATCCGGCGTTGATCTGCACGACAGTCTGTTGACCCCGCCGCAGACTGACACCTCCAGCGTTATGGCGGTGATTGGCAAGGCGGGGTCTGGCAAGACAATGTTGCTGGCCGCCTTGTACCGCGCCCTCAAAGACGCGGGCGTCGATATCGTGTCAGGTGATTGGGAAGGTAAACGCCGCAAGGACCGCCGGACGCTGGCCATTCTGGCCCCCACCAACAAAGCGGCCAGCGTTTTGCGCAACCAAGGTGTGCCAGCCACTACGATCCACCGCATTCTGTACACGCCGGTTTATGACCCGCAATACGAAAAGGTCGCTGCATGGCTGGCGGGCCAAGGCGACCGTCCGGTGATTGACGGGCTGACCGATATCGCCCTCGACCGGGCGTTCAATTCCTACCAGACCTTCAGTTCGATTCCTGCCGCCCTTGCCTCGGCTGGCTTGCGGGGGTCGGATTTCATCACCGGCTGGTCACGGCGGGACGAGCCATTGGACATCGGATTTGTCGATGAAAGCAGCATGCTGGACGACAAGCAATTCACGGATCTGAAAGAGATTTTTCCCACGCTGCTGCTGTTTGGCGACCCAGCCCAGTTGCCGCCCGTGCAATCGACCGGCGGCATGGTGTTTGACACCCTGCCCGCGCAGCGCATCCTGACCCTGTCGCGCATTCACCGGCAGGATGCTGACAACCCAATCCTTGATCTGGCGCATGCCTTGGGCGACCCCGACCTGAGCTTTGACCAGTTCGAGCGGATGATCGAGGATGCCGCCCGCCGCGACCCGCGCGTTGTGATTGCCCAAAGGGTCGAGGCCGATCTGATGGCCCGCTCACCGGTGCTGGTCTGGCGCAACGCCACCCGCATCCGCCTGATCCATGCGTTTCGTGCCGCGTTCAACGCCCCCGCTGATGCGCTGCTGGAAGGCGAGCCGCTGATCTGCGACGGCATCGAATTGCCGTTGAAACACCGCAAGAAACGGCTGGACCTTGAGGCGCGGGGACTGATCAAAGGCGCACAGGTGATTTATCTGGGGCCGGGCCGCAAACCGGGGTTCTCGCGGTTGCATGTGCTGGGGGCCGAAGACCCGCAGGTGTCCGCCGCCAGCATTGTGAAGATTGAACAGGAAGGCGACGAAGAACCCTTTGTGCCCTTTGCAGCCAAGATGGGCGCGACGTTTCTGCACGGGGCCGCCGTCACCATCCACAAGGCGCAAGGATCGCAATGGGATACGGTACAGGTGTTTGGCCCGGATATCTATGCCGCATCGCGCATGGGCCGGATCGAGGCAGGCCAGCCGTTGTGGAAACGTCTGGCCTATGTTGCCATCACCCGGTCGATGCGCGAATTGCGCTGGGTCGTCCGGCCGATGCTGGCCAAACCGAAATTTGCACTGGGCATTGATGACCTTGAGGTGCCCGCAACCGCATTGATTTTGCAAGGAGACGAGATATGAAAACCGCGATCATCACCGGGGCCAGCAGCGGCATTGGCAGGGCCGTGGCCGACCATTTTCTGGCAAATGGCTGGACGGTCGGCCTGATCGCCCGTCGCCCTGAACCACTGCACGCCATCGCGGCGGCCCATCCCAACGCCGTGGCGCTGCCCTGCGATGTAACCGACCCGGCGCAGGTCGAAACCGCATTTGCCGATTTCAAATCGCGTATTGGCAGGTTGGATGTGTTGTTCAACAATGCCGGCATCTTTACCAAACCCGCCCCGATTGACGAGATTCCGGTCGAGGATTGGCTGAATGCAGTCAACGTCAACCTGACCGGTATGTTCCTGTGCGCCCGCGCGGCGTTCGGTCTGATGCGGCATCAGACGCCGCAGGGGGGCCGGATCATCAACAACGGCTCGATTTCCGCCTATGCCCCGCGCGAGGGGTCTGTGACCTATACGACGACAAAGCATGGCGTGACCGGGCTGACCAAAACGCTGGCCTATGATGGGCGGGCCTTTGACATCGCCTGCGGCCAGATCGACATTGGCAATGCGCGGACCGAGATGGTCGAGGAATTGCTGGTGCGGGAAAAAGCTGCCGGTCGGGCGACACCATTCACCATGGATGTGGGTCTGGTGGCCGATGCCGTGCTGCGCATGGCCGAATTACCGGCCGAGGCGAATGTGCTGTTCCAGACCATCATGGCGACAAAAATGCCGTTTGTCGGGCGGGGATGAAATCGGGCGCGGTTAAACCTGCGCATCCGCAAAGGTTCTGATCCCCACGCGGGGCGATTGGACCAGCACCGCCATGTTCCCCGGTTTGTGTTCATTGCGGCGCATCTTGGTATGCGCCGCAGGGATTTGGTCCCAACTGAAAACCTCTGACATGCAGGGGTCCAGCCGCCGCTCTAACATCAGGTCGTTGGCGGCACTTGCCTGTTTCAGATTGGCGAAATGCGACCCCTGCACGCGCTTTTGGTGCATCCACAAGTAGCGGGCATCCAGCGTCAGGTTATAGCCGGTGGTGCCCGCACAAATCACCACCATCCCGCCACGCTTGACCACCAGATTGGACACCGGAAAGGTGGATTCGCCGGGGTGTTCAAAGACGATGTCGACATTGACGCCCTTGCCGGTGATCGCCCAGATTGCCTTGCCGAACTTGCGCGCTTCGGTCAGCCAAGCCTTGTATTCGGGCGTGCCCACCACCGGCATTTGGCCCCAGCAGTTGAAATCCTTGCGATTTATCACGCCTTTTGCGCCCAGCGACATGACAAAATCGCGTTTATCCTCGTCACTGATAACCCCAATCGCATGGCCACCGGCGGTGTTGATAAGCTGGATCGCATAGGACCCGAGGCCACCCGATGCCCCCCAGACCAGCACATTCTGACTGGGCCGTAATTCATGCGGGGTATGGCCGAACAACATGCGATAGGCCGTGGCAAGGGTCAGGGTGTAGCATGCCGACTCCTCCCATGTCAGGTGCTGCGGACGTTTCATCAATTGCTGGCTTTGCACATTGGTGAACTGGGCAAACGATCCATCCGGGGTTTCATAGCCCCAGATGCGCTGGCTTTCCGAAAACATCGGGTCGCCGCCGTTGCATTCCTCGTCATCGCCGTCGTCCTGATTGCAATGGATGACCACCTCGTCACCGACTTTCCAGCGCTTGACCTTGTCACCCACCGCCCAGACCACGCCGGACGCATCGGACCCGGCGATGTGGTAGGGTTTGCCATGGATATCAAACGGGCTGACCGGAATACCAAGGCCAGCCCAGACGCCGTTGTAATTGACACCTGCGGCCATCACCATGACCAGCACTTCGTTGCTGTCGGGGCGGGGGGTGTTCACCACTTCGACCACGAACGCCTGTTCGGGTTCGCCATGCCGTTCGCGGCGGATGGTCCAAGCATACATCTGGTCAGGGACGTGGCCTAAGGGGGGCATTTCGCCCACGGCATACAGCGGCTTTTTCGCCGCCAAAGCCGCAGCGGCATTCTGATCAAGCGCCATCATCGTCTCCATTCGGGGCCTCAGCTGATGCCGCGCTGCAGAATCAGGCGGCTTTGAGTCCAGAATTACGAATGGCTTAGTAATATTGCAATAGTATTTTGCTTATTTTTGTAATTTTATTGCTTTTACGCCGGAAGCAAAAAGTGATGTTCGATAGAGTTTGCATAGAATTCAATCACATGCCCCGCACCGTCGGTCATCGTAACCTGATCACCCGACAGCCGGATCAGATCGCGTTTTTGCAGGATTTCCACGGCATCCGCTGTAATCGTCGCTGCATTGCGGCGCGGCAGGGTCATCCCGGACCCGCTCAGCTGTACCAAAGCGGTGGCAATTCGCGCGGTCAAACCCGGCACAGTGGTTTCACCCGCTAGCAAGAACCGCGCAACCAACGGCACCGGCAAAACCGGGATCACTGCATTCACCCGCAGCATCAGTTCGGCGGCCACAGCCTCGGTCGGATCGCCGGTCCGGCCCACGATAAACTCGGCCAACGACAAGGGCTTGCCGAAACCGACTGACGCGGTGCCAAACTTTTTGAACCGGCCAATAATGCGTTGCCAGAAATGCCATAAGGTGCCGTTGACCACCGTCATGAGTGGCG
Organism: Rhodobacterales bacterium; assembly: GCA_031422295.1. Lineage (GTDB taxonomy): Bacteria > Pseudomonadota > Alphaproteobacteria > Rhodobacterales > Rhodobacteraceae > JANOMH01. The sequence continues at coordinate 76,821 of JANOQM010000040.1, forward strand.
GCCGGAACCGGCGCACGCCAGATTTATCAGCGGCAATCAGGAACTGGTCCTCAAGCACCCGGTCATAGTTCAGCGCGACCGGGACAAAGATCACGTCGCGCCCACCGGGGCTGTAACCTTCGATGATGTAATTCAGCAGCCCCAGTTTAGGCGGTGCTGACCGCCCGGTCAGGCTAAGCCCGCCTTCGGGGAAAACGGCCTGGGTCACCCCGGCCGCCGTGGCCATCTGCACATAACGGGCCAACACCTTGCGATACAGGTTGCCACGCGACCGACGCCGGATAAAGAACGCGCCCAGCGCCCGGATGATCGCCGACAGGGGCCAGATACGGGCCCATTCACCCACGGCATAGGACAGCGCGCCCTGCCCTGACACCAGATAGGGCACCAACATGTAATCCATATTACTGCGATGGTTCATGATAAAAATCACCGTCGCATCGGGGCTGAGTTTTTCCAGCGTCTCGCGGTCAAAATTACCCAGTTTGATCCGGTACAGCGACCGCGACAGCCATTTGGTCAGGCGGATACCAAAAGTGAAATAGGCCGTGGCGGAAAATGACGGCACAATCTCGCGGGCGTAGCGGCGGGCCATTTCAAAGGCCACATTTTCGGGCACTTTGTTGGATACCGCATGTTCCACGATGGCCTGCGTCACCTGCGGGTCATAGATCAGCCGTTGTATCATGTCATACCGCCGGGCCAGCTTGAACGGCTCGATCGGGCGTTGCAGCCGCAAGTTTAGCCGGGCCACGGCCCGTTCCATCCGTTTGCGAAAAAACCACCGGACCGACGGGAACAGGAAATGCGAGGCAAAGGTGACCACTGCGAACAGCAGGACCAGAATGAAAAGCCAGAGCGGCATGACGACATAGGTATTCATGCCGGGACCGTGACAGTTAACAGGACCGCCGTAAATCCCGTGCCGCTGCGGTGCTGCGAATTGACATTGGCATAAAATGTCCGCTAGAGGTTCACAAACGTAATAATCTTGCGATTCCGGGAACACGTGATGACGATGAAAGACCACCCTTGGCTGTTTCGCACCTATGCCGGGCACTCCACCGCCGCGGCGTCCAATGCGCTCTATCGGGCCAATCTGGGGCGCGGCCAAACCGGGCTGTCTGTGGCCTTCGATCTGCCTACCCAGACCGGTTATGACAGCGATCATGTGCTGGCGCAGGGCGAGGTCGGCAAGGTTGGCGTGCCGATTTGCCATCTGGGCGATATGCGGACCTTGTTCGCCAATATCCCACTGGATCAGATGAATACCTCGATGACGATCAATGCAACGGCCCCGTGGTTACTGGCCCTGTATGTGGCTGTGGCCGAGGAACAGGGGGCTGACCTGACAGCGCTGCAAGGCACCGTGCAGAACGACATCATCAAGGAATATCTGTCGCGCGGCACTTATATCTGCCCGCCCGCACCGTCCTTGCGAATGATCACCGATGTGGCCGCCTGGACCCAAGACCATTTACCCAAATGGAACCCGATGAATGTTTGTTCCTATCATCTGCAAGAGGCCGGCGCGACGCCTGAACAAGAGCTGTCTTTTGCCTTGGCCACAGCCACCGCGGTTCTGGACGATCTACGAAAAAAGGTGTCAGCCGATGCATTCCCCGCCATGGTCGGGCGCATTTCGTTCTTTGTGAATGCCGGTATCCGCTTTGTCACCGAACTGTGCAAAATGCGCGCGTTTACCGAGTTGTGGGACGAAATTTGCCGTGATCGTTATGGCATTTCAAATCCGATATATCGGCGGTTCCGCTATGGCGTGCAGGTCAATTCACTGGGCCTGACTGAACAACAGCCTGAAAATAACGTCTACCGCATCCTGCTGGAAATGCTGGCTGTGACCTTGTCGAAAAATGCCCGCGCCCGCGCCGTGCAATTGCCCGCCTGGAACGAAGCGCTGGGTCTTCCGCGCCCCTGGGATCAACAATGGTCGCTGCGGATGCAACAGATTCTGGCCTATGAGACCGATCTTTTGGAATTCGATGACCTGTTCGACGGCAACCCGGCGATTACCGCCAAAGTCGAGGCGCTGAAAACCGGGGCGCGGGCCGAATTGGCGCAGATCGATGCAATGGGCGGGGCGGTTGGGGCGATTGAGTATATGAAATCACGGCTGGTCGACAGTAATGCCGCGCGGATTGCGGCAATTGAATCTGGTCAGACCACAGTTGTCGGGGTCAACCGTTGGCAATTGGGCGAAGACAGCCCATTGACCGCGGGCACAGGCACCACCATGCAGGCCGATCCGGATGCGGAATCAGATCAGCTTGACCGTTTGGCCGACTGGACGCAGCGGCGGGATGCCAGCGCTGTGCAACGGGCCTTGGCCGCATTGCGGCAGGCCGCCACGCAGGGCCAGAATATCATGCCCCCCTCGATCCAATGCGCCAAATCGGGCGTCACAACGGGCGAATGGGCCGATGTGATCCGCGCCGTATTTGGCCAATACCGCGGGCCAACCGGAGTCAGCGTCGCCCCGTCAAACCAGACCGAAGGGCTGGACGAGATCCGCGCGCAGGTTGATGGCGTCAGCCAAGTCCTTGGGCGCAGGCTGAAATTCCTGATGGGCAAACCGGGGCTGGATGGCCATTCAAACGGCGCAGAACAAATCAGCGCCCGCGCCCGCGACTGCGGGATGGAGTTTACTTATGCCGGGATCAGGCTGACGCCCAAGGAAATTGTCGCCGCCGTCCGGGCCGAGGCACCACATGTCATTGGCCTGTCCATCCTGTCCGGATCGCATCTGGCGCTGATGGCCGACGTCATGGACCGGCTGGATCAGGCCGGGCTCGGTCATCTGCCGGTTGTGGTGGGCGGGATCATCCCCGAGGCGGATGCGGACATATTGCGCGGGCTGGGCGTGGCAAAGGTTTATACACCAAAAGATTTTGAACTGAACCGGATCATGTCCGATATTGTAAGTCTAGCCATGCCCCAGCCTTGCGCTGCGGTCTGAAGGCGCGGACCAGAAAAATCGGCAAAAAGTCGCCAAAACAGTGCCGTGCGACAGCAAATGGCTATCTCGATGCTATTGGTATTTGCACTTTTGTATATCCATGTGCAGAATAGACTGGTGTAATGATGTAGCCAAGTATAGGCCAACTTCACCAAATTCTAAGGAATAGAAATGACTGACCTGAACGCAATGTCGCGCAAAGACCTGCTGTCGCTGCGGACCAATGTTGAAAAAGCATTGTCCACCGTGGCTGCGCGCGAAAAGAAAGCAGCGCTTGAGGCTGTTGAACGTGCCGCTGCAGAACATGGCTTTACTTTGGCCGAACTACAGGGGTCCGGGCGTGGCAAAGGCCAGCCCGCCAAACCGAAATCGCCTGCGAAATATCGCAGTCCGGCCAATGCGTCGGATACATGGTCCGGACGTGGCCGCAAGCCGCATTGGGTGCTGGATTTGCAGAAAAGTGGCGGCAATCTGGATGATTGCACGATCTGATCTTTTGCAGTTCTGCGACAGATAAAGACGCAGCAGCGGGGCTTTGGCCCCGTTTGTTGTTTCTGCTAGCCGACCTATCAAAATCTTTTACCCCGACAACAGCGAGTAAGTTGCATGACCTTTCATATCGGAGCCAAGCCCGGCGAGATTGCCGAAACAGTGCTGTTGCCGGGCGATCCCTACCGCGCAAAATGGGCCGCCGAGACATTTCTGGACAATGCCGTTTGCGTCAACCAGACCCGGGGCATGCTGGGCTTTACCGGCACATGGCGCGGGCACCGCGTCACCATCCAAGGGTCGGGCATGGGTATGCCATCGCTGTCGATCTATGTGAACGAACTGATCCGGGATTACGGCGCACAAACCCTGATCCGGATCGGGTCATGTGGTGGAATGCAGCCCCAAGTCGCAATCCGGGATGTCATTCTGGCGATGACCGCATCCACCGCCTCGACCCCGTCACGCACAATTTTCAAAGAACTGGCGTTTGCTCCCTGTGCCGATTTTGGACTGCTGCAGGCCGCTTGGGCCGCCGCCCAAGGCCAGGCGGTCAAGACTCATGTCGGCGGGATTTATTCATCCGACACGTTCTACGACGAACGCCCCGATCTGAACGAACAGATGCAGCGGCACGGTGTTCTGGGGGTCGAGATGGAGGCGGCAGAGCTGTATATCCTCGCCGCCCGTTATCAGCGCCGCGCCCTGGCCGTGCTGACAGTCAGCGACCACCTGCTGACCCACGAGGCCTTGCCCGCCGAAGACCGCGAGCGCAGCTTTGGTGATATGATCGAGATCGCTTTGACGGCGGCCTTTGCCTGACAGTCATTAGTCGGCCCAGCGGGCCTATATCACCCGCTCCACCATCATCTGCTTGATATTTGCGATAGCCTTGGCCGGGTTCAGCCCCTTGGGGCAGGTCTTGGCGCAGTTCATGATCGTATGGCAGCGGTACAGCTTGAACGGGTCTTCCAACTCGTCCAACCGCTCGCCGGTGGCCTCATCCCGTGAATCCACGATCCAGCGATAGGCGTGCAACAGTGATGCAGGACCAAGGTAGCGGTCGCCGTTCCACCAATAACTCGGGCAGGATGTCGAACAGCAGGCGCACATCACGCATTCATACAGCCCGTCGAGTTTTGCGCGGTCGTCCACCGACTGCTTCCATTCCTTGGCGGGGGTGTTCGACTTCGTCTCAAGCCACGGCATGATAGACGCATGTTGTGCATAAAAATGGGTCAGGTCGGGGATCAGATCCTTGATCACCGACATATGCGGCAGCGGATAGATTTTGATATCGCCCTTGATCTGATCCAGCCCATAGATGCAAGCAAGCGTGTTGATCCCGTCGATATTCATCGCACAAGAGCCACATATCCCCTCCCGGCAGGACCGGCGGAACGTTAGCGTCGGGTCAATCTCGGTCTTGATTTTGATCAGCGCGTCCAGAACCATCGGGCCGCAGGTATCCATATCGACGAAATAGGTGTCCAGACGCGGGGTATGCCCGTCGTCCGGATTCCAGCGATACACCTGCACCTTGCGGGTATTCACGGCGCCAGCGGGCTTGGGCCAGGTTTTACCCACCGTCATCCGGCTATTCTTGGGAAGGGTCAGTTGGACCATAGGGCACCTATATCGTTTCTTCAATCGTAACCGCACGTTGCCTGCGGGGCCAGTTGTTTCGCTGCGACACAGCGCCCTGACCCTGCTGCAGCAGGGGTTTAGGTTCGGTAAATATAGGGTATTTATCCGCCCAGTGCCGCTGTCGCGCAATCTATGGTCGGCTGGCGGGCCAGAATGGCGGACACCATGGTGCCGACTTCGTCGCTTGGGCCGGTTGCGGCTGCCAAGGCTGCAAGTTCTTCCGGCGTGGCATTGGCAACGACGCAACCAGTCAGGGCGACGCCGGGCGCGCCGGGCGCGATTTCCTCCAGCATGGGCGCGATCAGTGTGGTGGCTGCAGTCATTGCTGCATCTTGGGCCACGGAAATTGCGGGGATCACGGTCAGGCAGATCGTAAGAATAAAGCGTTTCATCGGAGTTCCTTTTTCAGTCTGATCATCACCGCAGCCGGGGTGGCCGGATCGGTCCGGTTCCGGTGCGCTGAATGACGCATTGGGTATAGACTTCGACCGGGTCACGCCCAGCCAGATAATCGGCACTCAGGCCAATTTCGGCATTGGTGAATGGGCCGGTGTTTGAATTGGCCCCGACCGTGACAGACCCGGTCGGCCCCTGCGCCGCGCGGGCCTGCGCCTCGCAGATATCGGCGGCACGTTCGGGCGAAATGGGCACAGGGTCGCAGGCGGCAAGGGCGAGCAACCCCAAGATCAGCAGCAAACGCATTGATCAGGTCCTTGTTTGGTTAAGATCACGTCTCTTTGGCCCCGACCCCTGGTGTTATGCAATAACAACTCGTCCGCTATTGGTTTACTTGCGCCGCCCACTACTCAATAAACCCGCGCTTTCGGAGCGATTTTTTTCAGACTGATCCCGCCGTCTTCTTCTTTTGTCAGCGGTTCCAGATGCACCGGGCGAGACGCCAGTTTCACCCGTGACCCATCAACATAGGCCAGCGAATGCTTGCGCCAGTTCACATCGTCACGGTTTGGATAATCCTCGTGCGCATGGGCCCCCCGGCTTTCCTTGCGGGCTTCGGCGGCGACGATGGTGGCCAATGCGTTGGGCATCAGGTTGGTCAGTTCCAGCGTTTCCATCAGGTCAGAATTCCAGACCAGACTGCGGTCCGTAACGCTGATATCACTCATCCCGGCGGCGACTTTTTCCATCTTTGCCATGCCTTCGGCCAAAGTTGCGTCGGTGCGGAAAACGGCAGCATCAGCCTGCATGTTTTTTTGCATGGTCAGCCGCAATTCGGCCGTACCGACCGAGCCTTTGGCGTGTCGCAACCCGTCAAACCGCCCAAAGGCCGCATCAATACTGGCGCGGCTCAGGTCAGGATTGGCGGCCTTTGGATCAACCACCTGCCCCGCCCGGATCGCCGCGGCCCGGCCAAATACCACCAGATCAATCAGCGAGTTTGACCCCAGCCGGTTCGCCCCATGCACCGACGCGCATCCCGCCTCGCCCACGGCCATCAGGCCCGGCGATATGGCATCAGGATTGTCCGCAGTCGGGTTCAGCACCTCGCCCCAGTAATTCGTCGGAATCCCACCCATGTTGTAATGCACCGTCGGCAGCACCGGGATTGCCTGTTTGGTCACGTCGACGCCCGCAAAAATCCGGGCGGATTCGGAAATGCCGGGCAGGCGTTCATGCAAGGTGGCGGGGGGCAGATGGTTCAGGTTCAAGTAGATATGATCCTTATCCTTGCCCACACCGCGCCCTTCGCGGATTTCCAAGGTCATGCAGCGCGACACCACATCGCGCGACGCCAGATCCTTGTAGGTCGGCGCATAGCGTTCCATGAACCGCTCGCCTTCGGAATTGGTCAGATAGCCACCCTCGCCCCGCGCCCCTTCGGTGATCAGACAGCCCGCGCCATAGATGCCGGTCGGGTGGAACTGTACAAATTCCATATCCTGCAACGGCAGTCCCTGACGGGCCGCCATGCCGCCGCCGTCGCCGGTGCAGGTATGGGCTGAGGTGGCGCTGAAGTAAGCGCGGCCATAGCCCCCCGTCGCCAGCACCACCATTTTGGCGGAAAACACATGCATCGTGCCATCATCCAGCTTCCATGCCAGCACACCCTGACAGACCCCATCTGCCGACATGATCAGATCAATCGCAAAATACTCGATGTAAAACTCAGCCTTCTGCTTCAGGCTTTGGCCATACAGCGTGTGCAGAATGGCGTGGCCAGTGCGGTCGGCGGCGGCGCAGGTGCGTTGCACCGGCGGGCCTTCGCCATATTCAGTGGTGTGGCCGCCAAAGGGACGCTGATAAATCTTGCCCTCTTCAGTGCGGGAAAACGGCACGCCGTAATGTTCCAGCTCGTAGACCGCCTTGGGGGCCTCGCGGGTCAGATATTCCATGGCGTCCATATCGCCGAGCCAGTCTGACCCCTTTACAGTGTCATACATATGCCACTGCCAACTGTCGGGGCCCATGTTGGACAGGCTCGCAGCGATCCCGCCCTGTGCGGCCACAGTATGGCTGCGGGTCGGGAAAACCTTGGTGATGCAGGCAGTACGCAAGCCTTGTTCGGCCAAGCCCAAAGTCGCCCGCAATCCAGCGCCGCCAGCGCCCACGACGATGGCGTCATAAACGTGGGTTTCATAGTCGTAAGCGGCCATATTCAGTGCTCCGGCAAACTAAAGGCGATGCAGTTATAGTGCAATGCGGGCGATGGCAAACAGGCCAGTCGCTGCGGCGGCGTAACTCAGGCAGATCATGCCGATGATCAGCGCTTTGCGGGCAAAACCATGCACGTAATCTTCGATCAGCACCTGCACGCCTTGTTTGAAATGGATGAACCCCACCACAAACGTCAGCCCGGCCACAATGGCCGGAAACGGCCGGGAATAATATGCGACAACTTCGGCATAGGGTGCCCCGACGATTCCGCCAAAGGTGAACAGGAACAGCGGGATCAGCCCAAGTAAGGCCACTGATGACACCATCATCTGCCAATGATGTTCAGTCCCGGTTTTGGCCGACCCCAGCCCTACAGCGCGCTTGCGGTCTGTCAGATATGCCATGTAACCCTCACAACACCAGAACGGTCAGGATAGTCAGCACGACCGACCCGACCAGCATGAATATCCCGAACTGCTCGGATTGCTTGACCTCCAGCATCCGTCCGGAATCCCAGATCAGATGCCGTATCCCGCCCAGCAGATGATACCACAGCGCGAGGATCGATCCCAGCATCACCAGTTTACCAAACCAGCTTGTGATCACATAATCGGCTCGGGCAAATGCGGCCGGTCCGGTTGCGGCGGCCACAAACCACCAGATCACCAACAGCGCCGCCACCAGCAGCGCATTGCCGGTGATACGCACCAGAATCGACGTCATCGAGGTCAATTGCGGGCGGTAAATCGTCAAATGCGGGGATAACGGGCGGTTGGCCGGACCAGGGGCCCGTTTCACGTCGGCCATGGCATTTTCCTTTTGGACACTAGACTTAACTGGGCTTGTGAACCAATTTTATTACCAAGTCATCACTTGGCAATGCCTGAATGGGCGAATTTCTGTCACTGATTGCGCAAACTTAGGCGTTGTGATCACAGCATTCAGGGGTGTGATCACAGATTTACTTCAACGTGTCCTTGTAGATCCGCAGCAGATCTTCGGTGTATTCGGTACAGACCGTGATGCTGCGGCTGTCCTCATAGTAAAACGCGTTCGGCTCGCCGCACGGTTCAATCCGCACTTCGATCCATTCTGGCAGATGGTACAACTGGTTAAGGCTTTGAATTTCATCCGCTAGGGTCAGGGCAATCGGATCGCCCAGATTGCCGCCAATCAGGCGCAGCCCCTTGGTGGCCTTGCTTTGGGTCATGGATTGCAGGGCATTGCGCCAGCTGTCACTGGCCAACAGAAATTCATCCGGGCAATATCCGGCGCGGTCATCCGGCAGGCTTAACGCGCTGACCATCGGTTCGCGGACCTCGGGATCGGCCCCATAGATAAGGCAGACAAGATGATAATAGCGCTGCATTTCAAGGCCATGGGTGTCCCAAGTGGTCGTCTCAAAGCCGCGGTTCTTGTAATCCTCATCGTATAGCTCAAAGGCGCGGGCAGTTTGGGTGGCAATATCAACTGCGGCTGCGTCCTCCCACAGCCCGTCGATCATCAGGGCAGCAAACGTATCAGCGCTGGATTCTTCCGGCCCCAGAACCGGCAGGTTCATTACATCGATCAGCGCATGACCGACCTCATGGTAAAACACCCAGATCAGATTGGCCCGGACAAAATCATCCGCAGCACGGTCGCGCGAAAAGGCTGCTTGTTCGGCCTGTGCCGCCCCAGCCAAAAACAACAGAACCAAAAGCAGACGCCGCATCATCGCCCCCAAAGCAAATTGTAACAGACTGCGAAAGTCATCGCCTGCTTAGTTTGCCCGGCGCAAACCAAAAAGTCATCCCTCAGATCGGCTTACGGCATAGACCTTGTGCCACATGTCGTCTCGCTTTCAAACGGCGGGTTCGATGTCCTGCCGCATCAGCGCATCCGTTCCAGAACTTTGCTCGGCTCGTTGTTCAAGTAAAAGTTAAAGACCTTGAACTCTCCATTGATGGTGGCTGACCACCAATAGACAAAAAGCGGTCCGGACGCACTGTAAAAGACCACAAAGGATTGGACCATACCGCCCACGTCGCGGCGCTGCAGGATCGTCGTGCAGCCTTGAAAGCCACCGGGAAAGGCATTGGCGACATTTTGCATGCCCTCGCCGGCTGATACATTTGTCAGCGCCTGAATCCGTTCGGCAAAAACCGGGTATTCTTGATCCAGCAGCAGCTGGTGCAGTTCTTCAATTTCGGCAATCGGTTCCCCGCCTTCCAAAGCGCAGCCAGCTGCATGGGCACCGCCGGCAAGAAAACCCGCACAAATAGCATTAAATAAAAGTCTTTTGAACATAGGAAACCTTTCGTAAACTTAGGACAAAAATGTCGGATTACGCTGGGCAACTTCAGCCGACATTGCAAGCAATTTTGCAAGGCACGGCGGCGGTCTGCCTTAGTTCGGCATCAAGGCCCAGTAGTCCAGATCAAGCAGCACGTCTGGCGCGTATCTGCCGTCCGCCGCCTTTATCACCCCTGCCGCCCCCCGCGTGGCGACAGTCCGCAGGCGGATTGCGCCGATACCGGGGGCATGGGTCGGGGCTGTATCCAAAACCTCGGACCAGGCCCGCACCGTATCGCCCGCAAAACACGGGTTCGCGTGGGTACCGCCGTTCAGCGCCACGATTAACTGCGCATTGGCCAGCCCGTTAAATGACAGGGCCCGCGCCAGACTGATCACATGCCCGCCGTAGATCAGGCGGCGGCCATCGTCGCGGGCGTTGCGGTCAAAATGCACGCGTGCAGTGTTCTGCCACAGCCGGGTGGCCAGCATATGCTCGGCCTCTTCAATCGTGACACCGTCCGCATGGTCGATAATCTCGCCAATCTGATAATCGCCCAGACGGTGCGGCTCGCCCGCCAAACCAAAATCATATCCAGAGAAATCCAAGCCCGCCGGCACCACCAGATCGGCCGCAGGCACCACACTGGGCAGGTCTGGCATCACCGGCACAGGGGCGGCCCCGTTGCCCCGTTTGCGCACCATGACCCAGCGGACGAACTCCAACACCACAGCCATATGTTGATTGCGCCCAACGGTCCTTACCCAGACGACACCAGACAATCCGTTCGCGTTTTCTTTAACCCCGATTACCGTAGACTGGGCCGTCAGTGTATCCCCTGGCCAGACCGGCGCAAGCCACCGCCCGATGGCATAGCCCAAATTGGCGATGGCATTCAGCGAAATATCTGGCACGGATTTGCCGAAAATCGTATGAAATACCGCGAGTTCGTCAAACGGGGCCGCCGCCAACCCGCAGCTTTGGGCGAATGCATCTGATGAGGTCAACGCATGCCGGGCCGGATATAGCGCGTGATACAACGCCCGCTCGCCGCCCGATAAGGTGCGCGGCACCGCATGGCTAATCACCTGTCCCGGCATGTAATCCTCGAAAAACCGGCCTGGGTTCGTCTTGGTCCCCGACATCGCTATTGTTGGCCCAGTTTCAGGTCCGGGGAATAGTCCCCCGCCACATCTTTCACCACAGCCTGCCCGCAGCGCATGATCCCATTGGCCCCGTCAAATGCATAGGTCGGCGATCCGTGCAATTCCCAGCCCTTGGACAAGGCCAGACTGACCTTGTGGCAAAACGCCGAGGTGTCGTCCTCGGACAAAAATCGGTAGAGTTTCATTTCGCTACCCCCAAGGCTGATATCCCAGCCAGTTGTGGATCAACATGATCAGAACCACCACAACTACAGAAGCCACGATATAAATCACTTCCTTGCGCAGCGCGGCGCGTGGTGGCGGGGTCCATGGGCCGTCTTGGGCATTGATCAGAAGAATCTCGGCCTGCGCCCAGATCAGCAGCCCGCCGAACAAAACAAACGACGGCACATCGCCATTGACCAGCAAATGCGCAAAGGCCCAGATCGAGAAACCAATCAGTTGCGGATGACGCAGTTTGGTGCCGATCCAGACGCGTGAGCCCTTGGGGCCGCCGACCGCATAAATATAGAACGCGACCAGCATCAGCAGATTGTTAACGCCCACAAGTGCCGGGTTGCGGCCCCAATACACTGTCCCCTCAGCGGCACCATAGCCGTAAACCATCATTACCACCGACGCGACCAGCGCCACTGCCACAACGCCCTTGCCCGCCTTGCCCATCGGCGCGCGCAATCCGGGGGACAATCGTTTGAACAGATGCGCCACAACCCATAGTCCCAGACCTGCAATCAATAGCGCCATCAAACTCTCCCGGTTTTGGTCCGCAGTCAGTTGGCGGCAACGTCGCGTGGCCGGATCAAAGTTGCAAGGTGGCATGGGGCCCCGAACGGCGCGTTAACTGGTTCTAAGCGGGTTATCAGGCAGCATGACCGCAATAAGGCCGCACCAGACAGGGCCGCCCTTTTCGGGCCGCCGCGCAGGAATGGACAAGCGACCGCCAGTTTTGAGCCGTCAGTGTAACCCCATGGCCCGGATACCCAGTGCCGCCACGCGGCCCCGCGCCTGCCAGAATAAGGTGACTAGAAATGACCATGACCCGTTTCGCTGCAACCCTGACACTGGCCATCGGCCTTGGTCCCGGGGCTGCCCTGCCGGTTTTCGCACAAACCACCAATTGTGGTGCGCATGATGTAGTGGTGGCCCGCCTTGCCACCGGTTACGGCGAAAGCCGACAATCAATTGCCCTCGGGGCCAATAATACCGTGGTCGAAACCTTTGCGTCCGCCGAAACCGGATCATGGACCATCACCGTGACCACACCCGACGGGCCGACCTGCCTTGTTGCATCGGGCCAGTCCTATCAGTATCTGGCCGAGGCTTTGCCAAACACCGATCCTGCCTCGTAACGCATCCTGCCCATTTGCCGGTCATTGGCCCGCCAGTCGCACTGGCGGGTTTTTCGTTTTTACAGGACTGGCGGAAAAGCCCGACAGCAACCGCGTTTTCGCGTTTGTTTTCATAATACGTTAGCGCAATCAGCCTAGAACGATGCGCAACAGCCCGCCCGCGCGCCGCAGTGCAGCGCCCTTGCGCGGCCCATCACACAGGTTTACGCACAGCCCAAAGTTAACTGCAAACAGGAGCCGCCTTTATGGCCAGACCCAAGATTGCCCTCATCGGTGCCGGACAAATCGGTGGCACACTCGCCCACCTGATCGCACTCAAGGAACTTGGCGATGTCGTGATGTTCGACATTGCCGAAGGGGTGCCACAGGGCAAATCGCTGGATATCGCACAATCCGGCCCCGCCGCCGGGTTTGACGCCGAGATGACCGGGACCAATGATTATGCATTCCTGCGCCGCGCCGATGTGTGCATTGTCACCGCCGGTGTGCCGCGCAAACCGGGGATGAGCAGGGATGACCTGCTGGGCATCAACCTGAAGGTGATGAAATCGGTCGGCGAAGGGATCAAGAAACACGCCCCCGGCGCTTTCGTGATCTGCATCACCAATCCGTTGGATGCGATGGTCTGGGCCCTGCAGCAATACTCCGGCCTGCCCGCGCATATGGTCTGCGGCATGGCGGGCGTGCTTGATTCGGCGCGCTTCCGGCATTTCCTGTCGCTCGAATTCGGCGTCTCGATGCGTGATGTCAGCGCCTTTGTGCTGGGCGGGCATGGCGATACGATGGTGCCGCTGGTGCGCTATTCCACGGTCGCGGGCATCCCCCTGCCTGATCTGGTCGCCATGGGCTGGACCACGCAGGATAAACTCGACGCGATCGTGCAGCGCACCCGCGATGGCGGGGCGGAAATTGTCGGCCTGCTGAAAACCGGGTCGGCGTTCTATGCCCCCGCCACCGCTGCTGTTGAAATGGCCGAGGCGTTCCTCAAGGACCAAAAGCGCGTCCTGCCTTGCGCCGCCCATGTCGAAGGGGCTTACGGCCTGAACGGGTTCTACGTCGGCGTGCCTACGGTGATCGGCGCGCGCGGGGTTGAAAAAGTGGTGGAGATTAAGATGAACCGCGATGAACAGGCGATGTTCGACAAATCGGTCGAAGCGGTCAAAGGTCTGGTCGCGGCCTGCAAGGCAATTGATCCTGCTCTGGCCTAAGCATTATCTATCGGGGCATCCTCAGGGGTGCCTTTTTTTACCGCTTGACTGAACGCCGTTCATGAACTACGTTCAAGCTATCATAAAAGGAGTTTGCCATGAAGATCGCCCTGACCACCGCCCTGCTGCTCTCAACTGCCACCAGTGCTTTTGCCCAATCCGACATCTCCGCCCAGATCGGCAGCACCGGCCTGCGCGCAACTGAGGCGGCCCTTGCCGCCCTGCCCGCCCCCACCCCGTCCGACCAATTTGCCCTTGGCGGCGTCCGGTTTCTGACCGCGATCGAGACCGCCTTGCAAACCCGCTACCGCACCGGGCTGACCACCGCCCTGACCGACCTTGCCGACATCCCGGTTCTGCGCCTGCCGATCCCGGAAAACCTGTCGCCCGAACCCTTTACCGGGGCGATCATTGAAGGCATGTTCGCGCAAATCAGCATCGACATGAACGCCGCAATCGATGCCCTTTCCGTAATTACCGACGAATCCGATGTCGGCGTGACCATCAACACCGCCGATATTTGGTTTGACATCAATATGTCCGACAGCCGCGAGGCGGGCGAAGGCCTGATCGAGATTACCGGCATGGCGATGAATGGCGGCTTTGAACCTGCGTCCAAACCCGTGATCCGTTTTGACACCGCCGATGCCGCCTGGCTGTCGGCCTATGCGCATCTGCTGGCGGGGATCAGCGACACCTTTCTGGCCTTTGGCCCGGGCGAAGCGATTGACAAGGTGCGCAATTCCATCGCCGACCTGAATGCGCTGAATACCATGCCCGACCCCTACGGCTATGACGGTCAGTTCGGTAATTACGTTGACCTCGCCGCGATGTTCCTCGGTGCCATCGAGGGGCAGCCCGACGTGACCCGGTCGCGCGCGGCACATGCGCATTTCATCGGCATGATCGCCGATAACCAGACCTTCTGGGACCGCGTTGCACAAGAACAGGATAATGACGCCGAATGGATTCCCAATAAACTGCAAACCTCGGCCCTGCCGATCGTGTTTCCGCCCGATACCGGGGCCGCATGGCGGATGGTTCTGGCCGATGCCGAGGCTGTGCTGAAAGGGGAGCTGCTCATCCCGCATTGGCGCATGGGCACCGGGGCCGGGATCGACCTTGCCATGCTGATGGAAAACCCGCCGTCGGTAGATATTATTGGCATGATCCAGGGGGCCGACCTGCTGCCCTATGCCCGGATCGGGCGGCTGATCAGCTGGGATAGCCTGGCCCGGTTCGACCAGATGGTGCAGGGCGACGCCGGGTTATTCATGGTGATCCTGAACTAATCGAATCATCCCCCCAACCCAAAAATCGATTTTGTGATCACACCCTGAAAACGTGTGATCACAAATGTCGGTTTTTACCCGACTCACGTTAAATCCTTGTTCTTTCATTGGCCTTACTGTGCTTCAACGACGCAAATCATGGCAACAAGGGTCCGTTCATGAACATCCACGAATATCAGGCCAAGTCATTGCTCCGGTCGTACGGTGTGCCGATCAGTGACGGTCGTGCCGTCCTGCGGGCCGAAGATGCCAAAACCGCGGCGGGCGAAATCGACGGGCCCCTGTGGGTTGTCAAGGCACAGATTCACGCCGGTGGCCGTGGCAAAGGCAAGTTCAAAGAGGCTGATGCAGGCGAAAAAGGCGGCGTGCGTATCGCCAAATCAGTCGAAGAGGCCGCGTTAGAGGCCAAGAAAATGCTGGGCCGCACGCTGGTCACCAACCAAACTGGCCCCGCGGGCAAAACCGTGAACCGTGTCTATATCGAGGACGGGGCCGAGATTGCGACGGAGCTGTATCTCGCCATTCTGGTCGACCGCCAGACCTCGCGCATATCCTTTGTCTGCTCGACCGAGGGTGGCATGGACATCGAACAGGTCGCCCACGATACACCCGATAAAATCCTGACCTTTTCGGTCGATCCTGCCACCGGCTATCAGGCCTTCCATGGCCGCCGGATTGCATTTGCACTGGGGCTGACCGGCCATCAGGTCAAACAATGCGTCGGTCTGATGGGCATCCTGTATAAGTTGTTCGTCGATAAAGACATGGAAATGCTCGAGATCAATCCGCTGATCGTCACCGACAAAGGCGATCTGAAATGCCTTGATGCCAAAATGGGTTTTGACGGCAACGCGATTTACCGCCACGCCGATATTGCCGCCTTGCGGGACGAAACCGAGGAGGACCCCAAGGAACTGGCCGCGTCGAAATTTGATCTCAATTACATCGCCTTGGACGGCGAAATTGGCTGCATGGTCAATGGTGCCGGGCTGGCGATGGCCACGATGGATATCATCAAGCTCTATGGCGCCGAGCCTGCCAATTTTCTGGATGTCGGCGGTGGGGCCACCCGTGAAAAGGTGACCGAAGCGTTCAAGATCATCACCTCTGACCCGAACGTCAAAGGCATTCTGGTCAACATATTCGGCGGTATCATGCGCTGCGATGTGATCGCCGAAGGGGTGATTGCGGCGGTGAAAGAGGTCGGGCTGAAAGTGCCGCTGGTGGTGCGGCTTGAGGGCACCAATGTCGAACTGGGCAAGGACATCATCCGCAATTCCGGGCTGAATGTGATTGCCGGAGATGATCTGAGCGATGCGGCAAGAAAGATTGTGAAGGCGGTCAAGGGGTAGATATGGGCCAGATCGAGCCTCTAGATGCGCTGGACTTTCAGAGTTCTAAGCGTGCGCAGGATGCAGCAGTGCGGCTCATTTGTATGTGTTCTGCAGTACTTCCGTCGGACCAAAGCCTGAGGAAGCTTGTCGACGATCAGATTATTGGTGAGATGCTAGAGCTTGGGTTTCATGGGCGGAGATTTCTTGAGAGACGTGGATTGGTCTCTTCATCCATCGGAGATGGTGCTTTATGGCCAAACTCAAAGGTTGCTGGAACTGGCGAAAGCCTGAAGGAAGTCTTTGGGAAAATCATTCACTCGAATTCGATTATAGTCAAATGGGAAAAAGTAACGGACTTCAATGAAACACCTTACTCGGGACGTTCACCAAATTTTGCGGGTTCCATCGTTGTTACCTCGGACAAACCCACAGAAAATTATCCAATAGCTGGAATCGTAACGGCCTTCATTCAAGCAATGAATAATAGCCAGCCGAAACTCGACAAAGGTGTGAATTGAAATGAAATTTCCGACTACGAAAAATCCCAAAATGCCTATTTGGTTCCTCTCTTTGTTGACCCTACTCGCCACCCCCACCCTTGCCCAATCCCCCCTCGACTCCATCGCCGAGGGGCTGTCCGTCTCTGCCCCCGACATGCTGATGCGGGCGGCTTTGGCCAATTGCATCGCCTACGGGACCGAAGGCGCGATTGAGCAGATCGCGGCGGCGGGGTGGGAGACCGATATCGATGACGGCGGCATGACGACGCTATGGCTGGACGAGACTTACGCGATGATCAGCCCGGCCGAGGGAGTATGCATCGTCTCGAACGCGGTGGTCAGCATGCCGCAGGCAGCCGCGGTGGCCGCCGACCTGATGACGACAACCTATGGCGGCGAGGTGCTTGTCGAACCCGACGAGACTGGCTGCGCGCTGTTCTCCTCCGACGCCGAACCGGCCGACTACATCGTGTTGTCCAGCGATGGCAACGACCCCACCTGCGACGACACCGGACAGGGCGGATCGGCCCTGACCTATTATACCGAGTAACCCCTTGCTGGAGTTCTTCCTTTGACCCGAACCGTCTCTTTCGCCACAAAACTGCTCCGCCCAGCCACCCTAGCCCTTGCGCTTTTTGGCCTCCTCGCCGCCTGCGAAGAGGGTGCCGTAGTGCCTGCTGCAACGCCCGCAGCGCCGACTACAAACACATCTGCGCCTGACCAGTTGCATTCGGTTCAATCGACCACTGGTGGTCCGGTTGACGGTTCCCGGCTGGCGCAGGCACTTAGCATTTGTCTGGATAACATCCCAGATGTCGGGGCTGCGCGGCAGCAGATGCTGATTGCCGGGTTCAAATTTGAGACGACAATCGAAGGTCAAGACCTGTATTCAGCGGCAAATCGCAGTGTTTTTGCACTGCTTAGTGTGGGCGACAACTTCCCCCGATGCGCGGTTGGGCGCGATGGTCTGCGCGATCAGGCTGCAATTGCATTCGCGGAATCGGCTTTGCTTCAGGCTTACGGTCCGGCATTTGCACCAGCAGACCCGGCAGGGTTTGCAAGACCAATGATCGCCGCATGGATCGCCTCTCCACCTGGCGGCATTTTAGCGGTCGGTGTCACGCCTGTCATTGATCTGGCCCCGCTCCTTTTGGGTTCGTTCATTGTCGTCACCACAAATGTCGAAGAAACCGGCGAGAAATGAAGACGGGGTCATCAGATCGGCATTCTCCAAAAAGCTGCGGCGCGTTTGATTTTTCACGAATCCGACTGCCAAAACCCTAAAACCACTGCAATCCCATCACCTCCGGACCAATATGACCCTGCAATACGTCACAATTTCCCCTCCGATTAACCCAGGCTTTACAGCCTTGGCTGTTAGTTGCGGCCCAGACGGACGGCACAGCCGGCTCCGTCATAACCGCTGCTGCCAGATGGAAAGGGCACATGACATGACTTCCCGGATCGGACCACTGACCAAACCCCTCACTGCTCTTGGCCTGCTGGCCGCGCTAGCGGCCTGTGGCAACGACGTGCATTCCATCGGCGTTACCATGGGCTGCGGCCTGAACTCATCTCCCTACCTCGGCGGCCAGTCCGAAATTCCGGTGCGCTGCGGCCCGCAAAGCCAATCGCCGTACGGGCCGGCGCAATAACCTTTCCGCCGCGCGCCTGACCGGGCGGGCGGCAAACCATCCGACAGGGGCCGCAAAGCGACCCCGCTGACCCAAAAAGGCCACGGCGAATGAAGAATTCTGCGCTGATCCTGTGCCTGACGGCCCTTTGGCTGGCCGGTTGCACCGTGCCAGTCGAAACGGCCACGCCTGCCGTCACCCCGGTCACACCGATCAGCGCGGCCCCCGCCCAGATCAGCGCCGCCCGCGCGGTTGCCCTGTTTGACGCTGTCTGTGGCGCGTCCCTGCCCGGCTTTGCCAATGCCCCCGCCCTGATGGCCGCCAACGGCATCACGATGCCCTCGCCACGGGGCACGCCGACCATGTTCAGCCTGACCGAAGATGTGTCGTTCCAGTTGCAGGATGGCCCCGGTCAGGGCCGGACCTGTTCCATGGTGTTTGGCACCACAGATGCACCACAGCAGACCACCGCAACCTTCGCCACCATGGGTCAGTTCGTCGAAACCCCGCTTGGCCCCGGAACCATTTACCGTAACACGACCGCCGTCGTTCTGATCGGTGGCAGCACCCCACAGGGTCGCGTCACATTATTCAATCTCCGCCTCTTGTCGGACCGCTAAAGGACATATCATGGCTATCCTCGTCAATGAACATACCCGCCTGATCTGTCAGGGTTTTACCGGATCCCAAGGCACGTTCCATTCGGAACAGGCCATTGCCTATGGCACCAAAATGGTCGGTGGCGTCACCCCCGGCAAGGGCGGATCGATCCACCTCGACCTGCCAGTTTTTGATAGCGTGCATCAGGCGATGGCTGTGACCGGGGCCAATGCCAGCGTGATCTACGTGCCGCCGCCGTTTGCCGCGGACAGTATCCTCGAGGCCATCGACGCAGGCATGCCCTTGGTCGTCTGCATCACCGAAGGCATCCCGGTGCTGATATGATGAAGGTCAAGCGGGCGTTGGAAGGGACTAAAACCCGCCTGATCGGCCCGAACTGCCCCGGCGTGATCACGCCAGGGGCCTGCAAGATCGGGATCATGCCCGGCCATATCCACAAACGCGGGTCGGTGGGGGTGGTCTCGCGCTCGGGCACCCTGACCTATGAGGCAGTCAAGCAGACGTCGGATTCAGGGCTGGGTCAATCCACCGCCGTCGGCATCGGCGGCGACCCGATCAAAGGCACCGAACATATTGATATTCTTGAGATGTTCCTGGCCGACCCGGAAACCCACTCGATGATCATGATCGGCGAAATTGGCGGCGCTGCCGAAGAAGACGCAGCCCAATTCCTGATGGACGAACGCAAAGCAGGCCGCTGGAAACCCACCGCCGGGTTTATCGCTGGCCGGACTGCCCCAAAGGGCCGCCGGATGGGCCACGCGGGTGCAATCGTCTCGGGCGGCAAGGGCGACGCCGAAAGCAAGATCGAGGCAATGAAACGCGCAGGCATCATCGTCGCCGACAGCCCGGCAGGCTTGGGCGAGGCGGTGTTGCAGGCGATTGGGAAGTGAAATTTGTGGCGGGGTTCAACCCGCTTTGATGCAACTGCCGGGTGAACCCCACCCCACGGAGTAGTTATGGGTCTGTTCGAAGCGACAAAGTCATGCATGACAAAATCGTTCCAATTTTCGGGCCGCGCCTCGCGATCTGAGTTTTGGAAATTTATACTTTTCGTTCTTTTGGTTTCTATAGCACTTGTCATCGTTAATAGTGCCATCTTTGGCCCGACGGTGACGCAAGAGTTCAGGATCAGTGTCGACCAGACCGGCCAGCAAAACCAGAGTCTTGGCATTAAGCAATCCTATAACGGAGGTTTGCTCGGCTCGATTTTTCTGGTCCTTATGGTGCTGCCTTGGTTCGCGGCCGCGTGGCGTCGACTTCATGATACAGGGCGCGCAGGTTGGAATTGTCTCTTGCCTTTTGTTGCAGGTGTACTCGCGGCTTTAGTCTTTTTTCTGACATCAACTGTTGTCCCGATTGATGCGTCAGCGTTGCCCGGGGGCATTGACATGCCCCCAACTATTCGTGTTCCGCAGAGCGGTCTGGCATTTTTCATTGCGTGGCTACTGCCCGTTGTAGCGATGATCACCGTTACCACTTGGCTGGCACGCCGTTCTTCCCCCGGCCCCAACCGTTACGGTCCCAACCCTCATGAGGTCCCCCAATGACCGACCAATCCCCGACCCAAGTGTTCCACGCCTCGTCCTTCCTTCAGGGCCATAACGCGGATTACATCGAGCAACTCCACGCCCGCCATGCCGACAATCCCGGCGCACCCGTGGGGCGCGCGCCGACTGCCGTCCATACGTTCTGTGGCATTGCTTTACTGACGGCCCGGCGCATCGCGACTGTTATGGTCTGCCTTGGCTTTGGGCCCACCACCGTTCACGCCCAAGTCCCGATCTACACCCCCTGCCTGAATGCGACGGGCGATCCGGCAGTGATCGAGGCTGCCTTTGTGGCCGCAGGATGGACCCCGATCACCGAACCGGCAGAGCGAACAGCCGCTCTTTGGACGATTGGGGAGGCAGAATACATGGTCGTATACATACCACCAACACCGCCCGATGCCGCAGCGCTAAATGCTAATATGGCTGATGCAAGAGGCCGGGCAGAGTTCACCTTAAAGGACCAGTCATTGTTTCGCCTTGGCACAACGGTTGCCGTATTTTACTTTCCCACTTCACCCGACATGCGCAATTTGAAATGTCAGTTTTCAGGCCCGCTCTTGCCCGAGGTCGCGGCGGCCCTGATGCCCGACGCAGACGTTAAGGCCATCTCGGACATATTATTTATATCCGGCGGGCAGTCGAAACTACCACTGGTCAATGCCCAAATCACCATAGATGTGATGCGGTATGTGCCGCCTTTTCCGGCTGACCCGCCGATCACCGGTCTGGATACGGTCTTTGTCAGGATTAGCTCAGGTGAGAACTTTTGATGACATCGACACAGCCCGCCGCCATCTGTCGCACACGCCCTCTAAACGATTGAAAGCTCATCCAAAATGACCGACCAATCCCCCACCCAAGTATTCCACGCCTCGTCCTTTCTTCAAGGCCACAACGCGGACTATATTGAACAACTTCACGCCCACTACGCCGATAATCCTGGTGCTGTCGATGCATCCTGGGCCGCGTTCTTTGCCGGGTTGGGCGATACCCCCGCCGCCGCCCGGGCCGAGGCTAAAGGGCCCAGTTGGGCCCGTGCCGACTGGCCACCGACCCCGTCTGACGACAACACTCACGCGCTGGATGGTCAGTGGCCTGCGGATCCCAAACCTGCGGGCGAAAAGATCGCTGCCAAAGCCGCCGAAACGGGCGTCCAGTTGACCGAAGCCCAAATCCGGGGCGCCGTTCTGGATTCACTCCGCGCCCTGATGATCATCCGCGCTTATCGAATCCGCGGCCACCTGATTGCCGACCTGGATCCGCTGGGCATGCGCGATATCAAGCCGCATCCGGAACTGGACCCCGCCTCCTACGGCTTCACCCCCGCCGATATGGACCGCCCGATATTCATCGACAACGTGCTGGGCCTTGAACATGCCACCATGAACCAGATCATCGCTTTGGTCCGGCGCACCTATTGCGGCACATTCGCCCTGCAATACATGCATATTTCCGACCCCGAACAGGCGGGCTGGCTCAAGGAGCGGATCGAAGGCTACGGCAAGGAAATCACCTTTACCCAAAATGGCCGCAAGGCGATTTTGAACAAACTGGTCGAAGCTGAGGGTTATGAAAAATTCCTGCATGTCAAATACATGGGCACCAAACGCTTTGGTTTGGATGGGGCTGAATCCCTGATCCCGGCGATGGAACAGATCATCAAACGCGGCGGCGCATTGGGGGTCGAGGAAATCATCATCGGCATGCCGCACCGGGGCCGCCTGTCGGTGCTGGCAAACGTCATGGCCAAACCCTACCGCGCGATTTTCAACGAATTTCAGGGCGGCAGCTATAAACCCGAGGATGTCGATGGGTCGGGTGATGTGAAATATCACCTTGGCGCATCATCCGACCGCGAATTTGATGGCAATACCGTGCATCTGTCGCTGACCGCCAACCCCAGCCACCTCGAGGCTGTCAATCCCGTCGTTCTGGGCAAGGTCCGCGCCAAACAGGCGCAAAAGGGCGACACGACCCGCACCAAAGTCATGGCCGTCCTGCTGCATGGTGATGCTGCCTTTGCCGGTCAGGGGATCATCGCCGAAGGGTTGGGTCTGTCCGGCCTTGTCGGGCACCGCACCGGCGGGACAATCCATGTGATCGTCAACAACCAGATCGGCTTTACCACGTCGCCCAGTTTCAGCCGCTCCAGCCCCTACCCCACCGACATCGCGCTGATGGTCGAAGCGCCGATTTTTCATGTGAACGGCGACGACCCAGAGGCTGTGGTGCATGCCGCCAAGGTCGCCGTCGAGTTTCGGCAGAGGTTCCACAAGGACGTGGTGCTCGACATCATCTGCTACCGCCGCTTTGGTCATAACGAAGGGGATGAACCGATGTTCACCAACCCCGCGATGTATCAGAAGATCAAAAAACAAAAGACCACGCTCACGCTGTACACCGAGCGTCTGGTCCGCGATGGCCTGATCCCCGAGGGCGAGATCGAGGATATGAAAACCCAATTTCAGGCCAGCCTGAATGAAGAATACGAAGCCGGCAAAACCTACCGGCCCAACAAGGCCGACTGGCTGGATGGCCGCTGGTCGCATTTGGACAAGATGAAGGAAAAGAAATATCAGCGCGGCAAGACCTCGATCAAGCCCGCAACTATGGCTGAAATCGGCCGCGCGCTGACCACAGCGCCCAAAGATTTCGCGCTGCACAAAACCCTTGACCGGATCCTTGAGGCCAAATCGCAGATGTTCGCCAGCGGCACCGGGTTCGACTGGGCCACAGCCGAGGCACTGGCCTTTGGCTCGCTCACACTCGAGGGTTACCCCGTCCGCCTGTCTGGCCAAGACAGCATGCGCGGCACGTTTTCACAGCGCCATTCGGCATTTATCGATCAGAATACCGAAGAGCGCTATTTCCCGCTGAACCATATCCGCGAAGGTCAGGGTAAATACGAAGTCATCGATTCCATGTTGTCCGAATATGCGGTCCTTGGGTTCGAATATGGCTATTCACTGGCTGAACCCAACGCGCTGGTGATGTGGGAGGCGCAGTTTGGCGATTTCGCTAATGGTGCGCAGATCATGTTCGACCAGTTCATTTCATCGGGCGAATCCAAATGGTTACGGATGTCCGGTCTGGTCTGCCTGCTGCCGCACGGGTTTGAGGGCCAAGGGCCGGAGCATTCCAGCGCCCGGCTGGAACGGTTTTTGCAAGCCTGCGGGCAGGATAACTGGATTGTCGCCAATTGCACCACGCCCGCCAATTATTTTCACATCCTGCGGCGGCAATTGCACCGGACCTTCCGAAAACCGCTGATCCTGATGACGCCAAAATCTTTGCTGCGGCACAAACTGGCGGTGTCCAAAGCCGAGGAATTCCAGACTGGCAGCAGTTTCCACCGCGTCTTGTGGGACGATGCCCAGCACGGCCATTCGGCCACCGAACTCGCCCCCGATGCCCAGATCAAACGGGTCGTGATGTGTTCGGGCAAGGTCTATTACGACTTGCTCGAGGAACGCGATGCACGCGGCATCACGGACGTTTACCTGATGCGGATCGAACAATTCTACCCGTTCCCGGCGCTGTCACTGGTCAAGGAATTGCAGCGCTTCCCGCAGGCCCACATGGTCTGGTGTCAGGAAGAACCAAAAAACCAGGGGGCATGGTCGTTTATCGAGCCCAATATCGAATGGGTCCTCAGCCGGATCACCGCCAACCATAAACGGGCAGCCTATGTCGGCCGCCCCGCGTCGGCCTCGCCCGCGACGGGCCTTGCCAGCATGCACAAAGCCCAACAAGCAGCCCTCGTGAACGATGCGCTGACGATCGAAGGAACCAAGCAATGAGCATTGAAATCCGAGTGCCCACATTGGGCGAAAGCGTGACCGAGGCGACCGTGGCCACATGGTTCAAGAAACCGGGCGATGCGGTCGCGGTCGATGACATGCTGTGCGAACTGGAGACGGATAAGGTGACCGTCGAGGTGCCCTCGCCCGTGGCTGGCACCATGGGCGAGATTATTGCCGCCGAGGGGACGACGGTTGGGGTCGCGGCCCTGTTGGCCACGATCAACGAAGGGGCCGTAGCGGCCCCACCGGCCGAACCTAAGCCCGCGATCGTCGCCGCACCGCCACTCACGCCTGCCAAAAAAGACACCGAAGACGCCCCTTCGGCCAAGAAGCTGATGGCCGAAAGCAATCTGTCGCGCGATGCCGTCACCGCATCCGGCAAAGATGGGCGGGTGATGAAAGAGGATGTTTTGGCCGCGATAGCCACGCCTGCGCCTGCCGTCCCACCGGCCCCTCGCGCCGCAGTGGCCGTGGCCGATGCCGTCCGCGAAGAGCGCGTGAAAATGACCCGGCTACGCCAGACCATCGCGCGCCGGTTGAAAGAGGCGCAGAACACCGCCGCCATGCTGACCACCTATAACGAGGTGGATATGTCGGCGATCATGGCTTTGCGCAACGATTACAAAGAGTTGTTCGAGAAAAAGCATGGGGTGAAACTCGGCTTCATGTCATTTTTCGCCAAGGCCTGCATCCACGCCCTGCACGAAGTCCCCGACGTGAATGCCGAGATTGACGGCGATGAAGTGGTCTATAAAAACTACGTCCACATGGGCATTGCGGTCGGCACGCCCACCGGATTGGTTGTCCCCGTGGTGCGCGACGCCGATCAGTTGTCTTTCGCGGGCATCGAAAAGGCGATCAATGCGCTGGGGGTCAAGGCCCGCGACGGCAAGCTGTCGATGGCCGACATGCAGGGCGGGTCTTTCACCATCTCGAACGGCGGTGTCTATGGGTCCCTCATGTCCTCGCCCATTTTGAACCCGCCGCAATCGGGGATATTGGGGATGCACAAGATTCAGGACCGTCCGGTGGTGGTGGCGGGGCAGATCGTGATCCGCCCGATGATGTATCTGGCGCTGAGCTATGATCACCGGATCGTCGATGGCAAAGGGGCGGTGACGTTTCTGGTGCGGGTGAAAGAGGCGCTGGAGGATCCGAGGCGGCTGTTGATGGATTTGTGATGTCGCAGCAAAATCCTGAAAGGCTGAAGGACTACAAAATACGTCTAAGTGTTATGGGCCAAGCCCTAGACCCGAAGTCGCTAACTGAAGCGCTTGAAGCTAATCCGGATAATCATGCAAAAGCTGGCGACTCTTACTTAGCGTTGAATGGCGAAACCGAAATCCGGAAGCGCGGCTATTGGGAGATTCGAGCTGACACTAAAGTTCACACAGTCACCGGCCAGATTGATAGCATCCTTAATCGTATCGTTCATTCAGGTAACATTTGTGAAGCATTCCAGTCTATTGAGTTCGCTATACTCAGCATTTTTATCGATGAAAGCTGGACTGACGCAGAGTTTGACGGTTTTGCGATGACGTCTGTTGACATCTTGCCTCGCCAACTCCACAGGCTGGGAGCTTTGGGAATTACATTACAGGTCAGTTCGTCATTTGCCATAAAGTATGAGAAAAACCCATGACCACCGAACTCACCGTCCTCGCCTATACCGCTCTCCTGCAACTGGTGCAGTTCGCGCTGTTCTCCATCGCCGCCAACCTGCAGATCGGCCCTCACCGCGCGATGGGCCCGCGTGACGAGAAAATCGAACTCACCGGCAAACCGGGCCGCCTGCAACGCGCGATGAACAACCACTTCGAAGCACTGATCCTGTTCACCATCGCCGTCGTCATCGTTACCTTTGGGGACAAGGGCAACGGCTTTACCGGCAACTGCGCCTGGGCTTACCTTATTGCCCGCGTCCTTTATGTTCCGGCCTACTACTTTGGCCTCGCCCCCTGGCGATCGATTATCTGGTTTGTGGGCCTGATCGCCACCTTCCTGATGATCGGCATATCACTGTTCTGACGCTTTCAAGGAGTTACCCCCATGCCCAGCTATGATGTCATTTTTATCGGCGCAGGCCCCGGCGGTTATGTCGGCGCAATCCGGGCGGCACAACTCGGCCTGAAAACCGCAGTGGTCGAGGGGCGGGATACGCTGGGCGGTACCTGCCTGAACGTCGGCTGCATCCCGTCCAAGGCGCTGCTGCATGCGACCCACATGCTGCACGAGGCCGAGCATAACTTTGCCAAGATGGGCCTGAAGGCCGCGACATCCGTCGATTGGCCGCAGATGCTGGCCTACAAGGATGACACAATTGCCCAGAATACCGGCGGCATCGAATTTCTGTTCAAAAAGAACAAGGTTGACTGGATCAAGGGCTGGGCCAGCATCCCCGCCCCCGGGCAGGTCAAGGTGGGTGACACCACTTACGAAACCAAGTCCATCGTCATCGCCTCGGGGTCGGAATCGTCCGCCCTGCCCGGCGTCACCGTCGATGAAAACATCATCGTCACCTCGACCGGGGCGCTGACTTTGGCCAAAATCCCCGCGCATCTGGCTGTCATCGGCGCGGGCGTCATCGGGCTGGAACTGGGGTCAGTCTATGCGCGGCTGGGGTCCAAGGTGACCGTGATCGAATATCTGGACGCGATCACCCCCGGCATGGACGCCGAGGTGCAAAAGGCGTTCCAGCGATTGCTGACCAAACAGGGCCTGACCTTTATCATGGGCGCTGCGGTACAAGGAGTTGAGGTCAAAGGGGCCACGGCCACGCTGACCTACAAGCTGCGCAAGGACGACAGCACGGCCACGCTGGAGGCCGATACCGTGCTGGTCGCCACCGGGCGTAAACCGTATACAGCGGGGCTGGGTCTGGATGCGTTGGGCGTGACAATATCCCCGCGCGGGCAGATCGTCACTGACGCGCATTATGCGACCAATATCAACGGTATCTATGCGATCGGCGACACAATTGCCGGCCCGATGTTGGCGCACAAAGCCGAAGATGAAGGTATCGCTGTGGCCGAGATTCTGGCCGGAAAGGCCGGGCACGTGAATTACGGCGTCATCCCCGGTGTAATCTATACCCACCCCGAAGTGGCCAGCGTCGGTTTGACCGAGGAACAGCTTAAAACCGAAGGCCACGCCTATAAAGTCGGCAAGTTCAGTTTCATGGGCAATGGCCGGGCCAAGGCGAATTTCGCCGGTGACGGCTTTGTCAAAATCCTGGCCGACAAGGCGACCGACCGCATTTTGGGGGCGCATATCATCGGGCCGATGGCGGGCGACCTGATCCATGAGATTTGCGTAGCGATGGAGTTTGGTGCGGCGGCCGAAGATCTGGCCCGCACCTGCCATGCGCATCCGACCATGAGCGAAGCCGTGCGTGAAGCAGCTCTCGGCACATTCGCCAAGTCGATCCATATCTGAGGCGTTATGCAAACCGGCGGGCCAATCAGGCCCGCCATCGCGCTATTCGATGCTGGATGCCTCGACGGTCGGCTTCTTGACCAGCGTTTCGTCAACTGTGCTGCCTGTCAGTGTCTCATCGACCGTTCCTGCCGGTACCAAGGTCATTGTCGCTGTGTTTTGCGCCACGACCACCGGCGCCTTGGACTGCGCCGTTGTGTTGTGGC
>JANOQM010000041.1:0-11924 GCA_031422295.1 Rhodobacterales bacterium
TGGGTCGACTGGTTCAATAATCGCCACCTGCCTGAGCCTATCGGAAATATCCCACCCGCAGAGGCAGAGGAGGCGTGTCTCATGCAAACCTGAATACACTCACTATGGTCGCGTGAGACGGACTACCTGGTCTCCGGCAAACCCGGGACGGTTCAGTCGGAGGTTGGGACCGGGACCGTCTCGGATTGCGCCGCGTATCCCATCAGTTCCGCCACGGTGAAGCCGTTTTCGCCGGGTGCCTCGGGCGGCATGGCCATGGCAGAGT
Source organism: Rhodobacterales bacterium (assembly GCA_031422295.1). Classification (GTDB taxonomy): domain Bacteria; phylum Pseudomonadota; class Alphaproteobacteria; order Rhodobacterales; family Rhodobacteraceae; genus JANOMH01. The sequence goes on from JANOQM010000041.1 coordinate 266, forward strand.
GATCCATTCCGGCCATCGGGTCGGTGACCGCAACAGCCGGTTCAAGCTCATTCGGCGCCGCCTTTGACATGGCCTCAGCACTGACCCGAAGCTCTTCGGCAAGATTCGCAAAATCCTGCCACTTGGCCCAAATCTCTGGTTTGGCATAGGTCAAGCCCTCGAGACTGCCATCCGGGAACAGGGCCAGCATGGTTTCGCCTGCATGTTGGGCAATGATGTCGCCGCTTTCGGACACCGTGAAAGCGTCATAGCGCACTTCGCCCTGCATCATGGGGGCCAGTTCACCGATGATGTCGCGCATCGCCGTCATGCCGTTCATCCGCTCCAGAACGATCCCGGTCGCCCCGGAATGGGCCAACGCGGCAACTGCCGCCGTTGAAAATACTGCGGCAAGAATGCCTGTTTTGCCTGATGTATTGTATCTGCCCACCGTTTTCTATTTTTGGGGTTGCTTTGAACCGGTTGGCAGCAAACCGGCGTCCGGTAGCTGCGAATTCCGTTCATCAGAAATTGTTGGGACTACCACCCAGTCCGAAGTCGGGTTTGCACCATAACAACCTGAAATTGGGCTATTCGGGCAAGTGATCCCTGCGGTCAGGCGAAACGTCGTGGGGGAGGAAGATCGATAGCCGGGCCGCCAAAGGGGCGAAGAAAGCTGTCCCGCGCCCGGACGACAACACCAAAGACTCTCGTTATTTGGCTGGTCGATACAATTACCGGGACAAGAAAAGCCGCGCATACAGGTCCCGGATCGCAATGCGCCGGTGGCTGTGGGGCGGTGTCCGCCAGTTTGGCTGCAATGGCTCCGGGATGATCGTCCTGTGATGGCGTCACGGTCTCAACCGGGCCGATCAGGACAGAGACCAACAGGCAGGCCAGCAAAACCCAGCGCGCCAGCCCCGCAAGCACTGAGCCCTGCCGCGGCTGGCGGCAGTTACTTTGTGCGCTGGGGGTCATCATCGCTATCACGTCAGATCAGCTTTACCTTGGTTCCAACCGGCACGAGGTCATACACATGCTCGATGTGTTCATTATACAGCCCGATGCAGGCGTTCGATCCGCGGCGACCGATCTTGCGTGTATCCTGTGTCCCATCAATCCGGTAATACTGCCACGACAAATACAGTGCCCGCGTTCCCAGCGGGTTTATCGGATCACCACCCAGAACAAAAGCGGGCCATTCACGATTGCCTTCCCGCAGGACGGCGTCGGGGCCCAGCTTGGGTTCTCACGTTTTTCCACAACTTCGGTATAGCCACGGCGCGTCAGTTCGTCGGTCAGTGGCACTGAGGTCGGGTAGTTCGACGTATCACATATGATGAGGCCCAGACCAAGCGCATCGAAATGTTCAAGCCATTCATGCAAACGGAAAGCGGAAATATTGTTGCGCACAGCGCCATCAGTGTCCCGCGAGGCCAGTGTCTGCTGACCTACAATGAACGGCGCGGCTGCAACGAAAGCGAGAAAACTTCGGCGACGTGTTCGCATATTCTGCCTTTTTTCCTGTATCGATCCTTGCCCATGTGGCAAAGTCAAATCCTTTGAGCCCGGATGGTGTCACAAGCCGGTGAAGTCGTATCCGTACGGTATCGACCCCGAAGTTTGTTTCGACCTCACCGCCTTGTGATTGACTGAAAATTCAAGGGTGACAGATAAACTGCGGTCATGCGACTTCTGGTTCTGATGATCTGCCTAGTTTTTTGTCTCGCCGCGTTGCCCGGCGCGCTACCTGCTAACCCATTCAGCGCCGATACTCACAGCGCCACGGTTATCGACGTCGGCACACAGGACTTTATGTGCGGCGACGGTCAAGGGCCTTGTCAGTGGGTGTTCGCACCCGCGACGTCGGCCCGACCGCCTGACCAGATTTCGGGGGCTTATGCCTCCGCGCCGTCGCGCCTGCGCATCCTCGGTCGGGCTCTTGCCCCGCAACCTCCGCCTCCGCGACTGCTGTCCTGAACAAACACCTCTCTTTCCCGTTTGCTTCATGGAGACAACATGTTTACCCGACGTTCTGCCATTGGCGGCGCTGCAGCCGCCTTATTGACCACCCCCGCCGTTCTGCGTGCCCATACCGAAGAACCATTTGTTCTGGCCGAACAGTTTCAACCCCGGGAGGTCCTTGTGCGTGAGCAATATACGCCGGGCCAGATTATCGTCATCCCGCGCCTTTACTATCTGTATCATGTCATCGGACCCGAACGCGCCATGCGCTATGGCGTGGGTGTCGGGCGCGCTGGTCTGGAATTCACCGGCACCGCGATTATCGAACGCAAGGCGGAATGGCCATCCTGGCGTCCGACCAACGACATGATCCGCCGCGACCCCGACCGCTATGCGCAATTTGCCGATGGCGTGCCCGGCGGGCCGGAAAACCCGCTCGGGGCACGGGCGTTGTATCTTTACCGGAATGGTGTGGACACCTATTTCCGCATCCATGGCACGACCGAACCATCGACCATTGGCACCTCGGTGTCCAACGGCTGTATCAGAATGCTAAATGACCATGTGATCCAGCTATACGATCAGGTTCCGACAGGTACGTTGGTGACGGTGCTGTGAACAAAGGTCGTCGTAATCTTTTGATCGCTGGAGGGGTGATCGGGACCGTTTATGGTTTGCGGGCTGTGCCGTGGGACCGGTTATCCGGTCGCGGCCTGACATACGTTGATATCGACGGGCTACCGCCGTTCAGAACCCTTGATACAGGCGGGCAGGTTTCGACCGGGTCAGTCGCTTTTATCGGCCTTGAGTCGACAGAAGGAAATCCAGAGGCACGATGGGCAAGGGCAGAGGCCATCAAGGATGATCTTTGTGGGGCGCTCTTTGGGGCCAACAGCCCGCCAGAGCAGATTCCCATCGCCTATTTCAGTGAATTTCGTTGTCCCTATTGCCGCGCGTTGGAACGTGATCTTGACGAAATCTTTGCCGCCAACGCGGATAGTCTGCGGCTGGTTCAGCACGAGTTGCCGATCTTCGGCCCGCCGTCCGAGCTGGCCGCAAGGGCATCTGTTGCCGCCGCACGACAAGGATTGCAACAGCTGCTGCGCCAAAGGTTCATGCGGACACCCATTGTCGCTGACGAGGCTTTGGTCCTCACAGTTGCGGCCCATGTCGGCCTCGACACCGCGCGTCTGGCCCGCGACATGAGTTCCCCAGAGGTGCAGGCCGAACTCGACCGGACACGCGCTCTCGCCGATGTATTCGGTTTCATCGGAACGCCGGGTCTGGTTATTGGCCGTACGGTCCTTACAGGCGCCGTTCCGGCATCTATGCTGCGCCGTGTCATTGCCGACGAACAATCACTGGCACCTGTTGCATGCTGACGCGATGAACACGCCGTCCCACATGCTGCTCGGCGCTGCGGTCTTCGCCCGGCCTATGGCACCCGGCGTCACGCTGGCCGCGCTGGCAGGCGGTCTTGTGCCGGATATCCCTATGTTGGTAATGGTCCTGTGGTCCACGCAGGTTCTGGGCCTTCCGGAGCATGTGGTATTCGGCCAGCTGTACTTTTCAGCAGGCTGGCAAGCGGTCTTTGCCGTCGATCACGGATTCTTGGTCTGGGGGGCTTTGCTGGGTCTGGCAATCTGGCGCGGTTCCGTCATTCTGCGCGCACTCGCTGGGTCGGGTCTGCTCCACGCTCTTGTGGATTTTATAACCCACAATGACGACGCGCGACGCCAGTTATGGCCGCTGACCGACTGGGTTTTTCGCAGTCCGGTCAGCTATTGGGATGCCCGTTACTACGGCGATATCTTCGCCAGTTTTGAGGTTGCTCTTGTCATTATGCTGTCCGCCCTGCTGTTGCACAGATTGCGCAGGATATGGGAGCGTGTGCTGATCCTTGCCATCGTCGCCCCTGTCGTCGTCCCATTCCTGCTGACGGGGAATGCGCATGGCCTACATGGCATGGGTTAGGCGCGAAATTGTCAGAACCTGCGGCACCCGCTATTTGACCATGCTACCCGGTCACAACGGGTAGGCGGAGGATGTCTGCCGCTAACAATGGGTGCGGGGGCAGACCGCTCGCCGATCCGCCCCCGCCTGGTTTGGCGTCAGTTTGCGGTCACTGACCGCGCGCAGCCAGCCATGCGGTCATTTGGGCGATCTCAGCTTCTTGTGCCACGATCACGGCTTCGGCCAAGGCGCGCACTTCGGGGTCTGTGGCATATTCCAGCGCGATAATCGCCATATCGACGGCAGCCTTGTGATGCGGGATCATCCCTTGCATGAAATCCACATCCGGATCGCCGGTATAGGGGATCATCATCCCGGCCATCATGTCATTCATCGCCTTGGCATAGGCCAGCGTGGCCGGGTCTTCGGCGAATTCGGGCGGGATCAGCGTGGTATGGTCCATGCCGCCCATGTCGGACATGTCCATGTCCATATTCATGCCGGAATGGTCCATGCCTTCCATCGGAGTCTCTTCGGTGGTGGTCTGGGCGATGGCGAGGCCGCCGGCTACGACGACAGCGGCGGCAGCAATCAGGGCGAAGGTGCGATTTTTCATCGGGATTCTCTTTCTTTGGGGTTCAGGCTGTGGCGTAGCCGACGTCTGCCAGCACAGCTTCCAGCTTTTCACGGAGGGCTGTGGTTGTCACATCGACCTTGTGGGTCGCGGGGTCGGCGCTGACTTGGGCGGTCGGATCGACCGACTGAATAGCTTTGGTCACGCTGCGCACGCAACCGCCACAGGTCATGTTTTCGATATGGAACTGCATGATGGTCTCCTTGGATGCTGTCTCATTTATAGTGAGATAGGGCTTCCCACTGTTGGAAGGTCAAGGGCGACAACCAATATTCTTTTCTGACATCCCCCCTTGACCTTCCCATGATGGGAAGCCCCATTTGAGTCGGGAGATATGTAATGGCAGGAAAGAACGTCGCAATGAATGCTCCACTGAAATCCCTCCTTGGCGACACGCCGGTGACTTTGACTTTGCCGGTCGAAGGCATGACCTGTGCCTCTTGCGTGGGTCGGGTTGAACGCGCGTTGCGGGCCGTGCCGGGTGTGACAGAGGCGAATGTGAACCTGGCCACCGAACGGGCCGAGATCATCACCCTTGAAGTCGTTGACCGCAGCCTGCTGGTGGCCGCGATCGAGGATGCAGGCTATGGCGTGCCGTCGGAAGCCGTCGAACTGGAGATCGAGGGGATGACCTGTGCCTCTTGCGTGGCGCGGGTCGAAAAGGCGCTAAAGTCGGTGCCGGGGGTGACATCTGCGGCGGTCAATCTGGCGACCGAACGGGCGACAATCACCGGATCGGCCGGGGAGACGGCGCTGATGGCGGCGGTCAGGGACGCAGGCTATGACGCCCGCCGCGCCGCACGGTCCCCCGCCGCCGATCTGGAGACTGCGGCCCGCAAGGCCGGAGAGGAGGCGCGCCTGAAGCGCGATCTGACGCTGGCCGCCGTGCTGACCGTGCCGGTGTTTGCGCTGGAAATGGGGGCGCATCTGTTCATGTCGGTGCATATGCTGATCCTGAACACCATCGGCATGCAGGCAAGCTGGCTGGTGCAGTTTGTGCTGACCACCCTTGTCCTCTTTGGCCCCGGACGGCGGTTTTTCCTCAAAGGTTTCCCCGCCCTGTGGCGAGCTGCCCCCGACATGAACAGCCTTGTCGCGGTCGGCACTACGGCGGCCTATGGCTATTCGCTGGTCGCCACCTTTGCGCCGCAACTCCTGCCTGCGGGCACGATCAATGTGTATTACGAGGCGGCGGCGGTGATCGTGACCCTGTTCTTGCTGGGCCGCTTCCTTGAAGCCCGCGCCAAGGGCCGCACATCCGGCGCGATCCAGCGGTTGATCGGGTTGCAGGCCAAGACCGCTCTGGTGCGCCGCGATGGCGGCCCCGTGGATCTGCCCATCGCCGAGGTCCGCCCCGGTGACATCATCGAGGTCCGTCCCGGCGAGCGGGTGCCGGTGGACGGCGTTGTCATTGAGGGCGACAGCTGGATCGACGAAAGCATGATCTCGGGCGAACCCGTCCCTGTGGCCAAGACCATTGGCGCACAGGTCACCGGCGGCACGGTCAACCAGACCGGGGCACTGGCATTTCGCGCGACCGCCGTGGGCGAGGCGACGATGCTCGCCCAGATCATCCGCATGGTCGAGGCGGCACAGGGCGGCAAACTGCCAATTCAGGCGCTGGTCGACCAGATTACCATGTGGTTTGTGCCAGTGGTGATGGGCCTTGCCGCACTGACCTTTGCGGTCTGGCTGATCTTTGGCCCCGACCCGGCGCTGACTTTGGGGCTGGTGAATGCCGTGGCCGTGCTGATCATCGCCTGCCCCTGCGCCATGGGTCTGGCCACCCCCACCTCGATCATGGTCGGTACCGGGCGCGGCGCGGAACTGGGCGTGCTGTTCCGCAAAGGCGAGGCCTTGCAGGCGCTGCAAGGGGTCAAGGTGGTCGCACTTGACAAGACCGGCACCCTGACCGAGGGCAAGCCGGTGTTGACCGATCTGACACTGGCGCCGGGTTTTGAACGCGGCACCGTGCTGACCGCTGTGGCAGCGGCGGAGGCGAAATCGGAACACCCGATTGCGCGGGCCATCGTGCAGGCGGCAGAGGATGAGGGGCTCACCCTGCCTGCCGTCACGCAGTTCGACTCTGTGACCGGGTTCGGTGTGGTGGCCCATGTCGCGGGCCAGCGGATCGACATCGGTGCGGATCGGTATATGGCGCAACTTGGGCTGGAAGTGGCCCTGTTCGCGGATCAGGCGGCTAAGCTGGGCCATGAGGGCAAATCGCCGCTTTATGCCGCCATTGACGGGCGTTTGGCCGCCATCATCGCCGTGGCCGACCGGGTCAAGGACACCACGCCCGCCGCGATCAGGGCCCTGCATGCGCTTGGGCTGAAGGTGGTGATGATTACCGGCGATAATGCCCGCACTGCAAAGGCCATTGCAGGCCCGCTGGGGATTGACGAGGTGGTGGCCGAGGTGTTGCCGGGCGACAAGGTGGCAGCGGTCAAGCGGTTGAAATCCTACGGCAAGCTGGCCTATGTCGGCGACGGGATCAACGATGCCCCTGCCCTTGCGGAGGCCGATGTCGGAATCGCCGTCGGCACCGGCACCGATATTGCGATTGATGCCGCCGATGTGGTGCTGATGTCGGGACGGCTGACCGCCATTCCCGATGCCATCGCCCTGAGCCGGGCCACGATGGGCAATATCCGGCAGAACCTGTTCTGGGCGTTCATTTATAACGCCGCCCTGATCCCGGTGGCGGCAGGGGTGCTGTATCCCACATTCGGCATCCTGCTGTCGCCGGTTTTTGCCGCCGGGGCGATGGCGCTATCCAGCGTCTTTGTGCTGGGCAACGCGCTGCGGCTGCGGCGCTTTCAACCCGTCAAAGCGTGAAGGAGACAATCTTGAATATCGGTGAAGCTGCCAAGGCATCCGGCGTATCGGCCAAGATGATCCGCTACTACGAGGAAACCGGCCTGATCCCGCAGGCGGGGCGCACGGCGTCAGGCTACCGGACCTATACGACGACCGACGTGCAGATGCTGCGCTTTGTCCGCCGCGCCCGCGATCTGGGCTTTACCGTCGAGCGGATCGCCGAGCTTCTGGCGCTGTGGCGCGACCGCGCGCGGCACAGCGCGGATGTCAAGCAACTGGCGCTGGAACAGATCGAAGGATTGCGGCGGAAGATCCGCGAGATGGAGGAGATGGTCGCCACGCTGGAACACCTCGCCGTAGGTTGCAACGGCGATCACCGGCCAGATTGCCCGATCCTGGCCGATCTGGAAGGCGATACCTCTGTCGTGGTGAAACTCAGCCCGACCGGACAGACCTTCGGGCGTCATTGAAAGTGGACCTGACACAAGGCAGAGGGCCGCAGTACAAGTCTGCCGTTACGGCAGGTCACCCGGCGGGATCACGATCATCCGGACTGTCGAATCTTCCTCGGGGTTTTGCGGCGCGGCAACAGGTTCGGTCCAGGCAACATAGAGGCCATCCGCCGCCATCGTCATCCGGGGAAAGCCCATGCTTCGCCCGGACCGCACAATCGCCAGCACCTTGGGCCGGTCACACCCGGCCTCGGGCGTGACATGGCACAGCAGCAGCGCCTCGCCAATCGCGGTATATTCCAGCCAACTGACCAAAGCCGCGCCATCCTCGCGCTGGATCACATCGACCTGGCCGGTAGCAGAGCCCTGATCGATGCGCAGCGCCGGGCCAAAACTGAGCCCGTCATCATCGGAAAACGCGACCGAAACTTTTGGCGCGTTGTCGGCGGCGGTAAACCACGCCACCGCCGTCCGCCCAGCCGCGCTGTCGATAGCGGGGCCGTTCACCGGACAGCCCGCGATTTCCCAGCCATCGGCGCTGACGATGGCCGGCTCGGACCAGACCCCGTCCACCTGCCGCACAATGGCGATGTCGCGGATCTCGGCCTCGGTCCGGTCGCGGTAGACCACCAACAGCGCGCCACTATCCGTCACTACCGCCGAGGTCTGGCAGCAGGTGCAGGTGCGCAGATCAAGCGGGCTGTCTTCGGACATCTCACCACTGGCGGTGATCGTCGCTGTCCGCAGTTGCATCGCGTCCGCAGCGCCCTCGGCCAGCGCAAACGTGTCGGCAGAGCCGTAATTGCGGCCATCCAGCCAGATCGCCCGCAACTGATCGGGGGCTACCGGCAGAAGCGTGACAAAGCCGTGCTGCCGCTCGGTCCCATCGCGGTGCGGCACCAGCGGTTCGCCCCAGGTCTGCCCCCCATCAGCCGACAATGCGATGTTCACGTCATAGGCATAATCGGTATCGCCGTTGATCCGGAGCCACTGAACGGCGAGTGTGCCATTGTCCACGGCCGTCAGAGTTGGAAAATCCGCCCAGTTCACAAAGAAATCAGTGCCCTGCGCCACGGTGCGCGGCGCATCCCAGCCGCTGCTGTCGCCGGTGACAACCCGCACTGCATAGCCTTGGTCCGCGGGCTCGGTCCAGCTCATTGCGATGCGCCCGTCCGGCAACGTCGCCAAGGCGGGCTCCCGGGCGCCAGGCCCTGTGGGGGGTGCCAGTTTGATGATCGCGTCAAACGCCTGATCCTGCGCGGCCGCAGGCAGGGCGTTTGACGAAAGGCTTATGGCTGCTGCCAGTACGACAAGGCGGAATTTGAACAAAAGGCATCCTTAGGACAGACGGAACACAGGCAATATTGACGCAAGCCCGGGCTTTAGCTACCGAAAAATGCGTTGCGGACGCAGGGTCGTACGATCCTCCATGAGGGTTACGAATTTCGCAGCTTTATTGCGGCGCGGGCTTCCAAGTCCAGTTGCGGATGTCCGGCATATCCTCGCCATGTTCGCGGATATAGGCGTGGTGCGCGAGCAATTTGGCCTGCATGAGCTGGTGCAGCGCGCTGCCCGCCGCTTGGGCTGCAGGAACCCGCGCCAGCACGTCCAGAACCAGATGGAAGCGGTCGAGGCCGTTCAGCACAGTCATGTTGAACGGCGTTGTCGTCGTGCCCTCTTCATTATAGCCGCGCACATGCATGTTGGCGTGGTTTTTGCGCCGATAGGTCAGCCGGTGGATCGTCCAGGGATAGCCGTGATAGGCAAAGATCACCGGCTTGTCGGTGGTGAACAGCGCATCGAACGCGGCCTCCGACAGGCCATGTGGGTGAACCTCCCGTGGTTGTAGCGCCATCAGATCGACCACGTTGACGACGCGGATATTCAGGCCTAGCAGATGTTCGCGCAAGATGCTGACAGCGGCCAAGGTTTCGAGCGTCGGCACGTCACCGGCGCAAGCCATCACCACGTCGGGCTCACCCGCCGTGTGCCCCGCCCAGTCCCAGATGCCGATGCCCGCCCGGCAATGCACCACGGCCTGTTCCATCGACAGCCATTGCCACAGCGGTGGCTTGCCCGCGACGATGATGTTGATCCGGTCCCAGGTCCGCAGCACATGGTCAGTCACACACAGCAGCGTATTGGCGTCAGGCGGCAGGTAAACCCGCACGATATCGGCCTTTTTATTCAGCGCCACATCAATGAATCCGGGGTCCTGATGGCTGAAACCGTTGTGATCCTGATGCCAGACATGGCTGGTCAACAGATAGTTCAGCGATGAAATCGGCCGCCGCCACGGGATGTTTCGGGCCGCATCCAGCCATTTCGCATGCTGGTTGAACATGGAATCGACGATGTGGATGAACGCCTCATAGCAGGAAAACAGCCCGTGCCGCCCGGTCAGCAGATAGCCTTCGAGCCAGCCTTGACAGGTATGTTCGGACAAAATTTCCAGCACCCGGCCCGCGCGGCCCAACTGCACATCTTCGGGCAGGATGGTGTCCATCCAAGCCCGGTCGGTCACTTTGAACACATCCTGCAACCGGTTCGACGCGGTCTCGTCGGGGCCGACGATGCGAAAGTTGCGGGTGGCAGCGTTAGCCTGCAGCACCGCGCGCAGAAAATCCCCCATCACCCGCGTGGCCTCGGCCCTGACGGCCCCCGGATGTGCCACCGCGACCGCATGCTGGCGTAAGTCCGGCATGTCGAGCGCGCGGCGCAAGGCCCCGCCATTGGCATGTGGATTGGCGCTGATCCGCCGCCCGCCCGTCGGGGTGGTGCTACGGATCGCGGCCACCGGCGCACCTTCGGCATCGAACAATTCCTCGGGGCGGTAGCTGCGCAACCAATCCTCGAGCAGTGCCAGATGGTCAGGGTTATCGGCCAGACCCGACAGTGGCACCTGATGCGACCGCCAGAACCCTTCGGTTTTCAACCCGTCCACTTCCTTTGGCCCGGTCCAGCCCTTTGGGCTGCGCAAGATAATCACCGGCCATGTCGGGCGCGGCCACGCCCCTGCCGGATCGGCCCGGGCGGCGCTCTGGATTGCCTTGATCCGCTGCATCGCGGCGTCAAGCGCCGCAGCCATCTGCGCGTGCATCAGCGCGGGGTCATCGCCCTCGACATAGATCGGTTCATAGCCGTAGCCGACGAACAGCGCCCGCAATTCCGCCTGCGGAATGCGCCCCAGAATGGTCGGATTGGCGATCTTGTAGCCATTCAGATGCAGGATCGGCAGCACTGCCCCGTCCTGCACCGGGCTGAGGAACTTGTTGGAATGCCAAGCGGCGGCCAGCGGCCCGGTCTCGGCCTCGCCATCGCCGACCACGCAGGCGACGATCAGATCGGGGTTGTCAAAGGCGGCACCAAACGCATGCGAAAGCGCATAGCCCAACTCGCCGCCTTCATGGATCGACCCCGGCACATCCGGGGCGGCATGACTGGGGATGCCACCCGGAAATGAAAACTGCCGGAACAGCCGTTGCATGCCTTGCGCGTCAAGCGAAACGTCGGGGTACAACTCGCTGTAAGTGCCTTCCAGCCAGGTGTTCGCCACCATCGCCGGACCACCATGCCCCGGCCCGCAGACATAGATCACATTGGCATCCTGCGCCTTGATGATCCGGTTCAGATGCGCATAGATAAAATTAAGCCCGGGCGACGTGCCCCAATGCCCCAGAAGGCGCGGCTTGACATGCTCGATCCGTAGGGGCTCGCGCATCAACGCGTTGTCGAGCAGATAAATCTGCCCCACCGTCAGGTAGTTTGCGGCGCGCCAGTAGGCATCGATGTGCTGCAGATCGTGCTGCGGAAACGGGCTCAAATGGGTCGGGGCGGCAGGGCCATCTTCCATGTA
>JANOQM010000042.1:0-19907 GCA_031422295.1 Rhodobacterales bacterium
CCGTCACGCCCGTAAATTGAGCGCAGGCAAAGAGTGAAGCGTCTTAGGGTTGATTGGCGAGTATGGAATTCCATACCTTGGCCACAACGGAGGGCAATTCCGGGGCCAAAACCGGCAAAACGAAAAAGCCCCCGGTTTCCCGGGGGCTTTTCCTGAACTCGGTCGGCACATGCCGGAATGATTACATCATTCCGTCCATACCGCCCATGCCACCCATACCGCCGCCGCCGCCGCCAGCGTTCGACTTGTCAGCAGGCTTGTCAGCAATCATCGCTTCGGTGGTGATCAGCAGACCGGCGATCGAGGACGCATCCTCGAGTGCGGTGCGCACGACCTTGGCCGGGTCGATCACGCCAAACTTGAACATGTCGCCATATTCTTCGGTCTGGGCGTTAAAGCCAAAGGTCAGGTCGGTCGACTCGCGGACTTTGCCCGCAACAACCGCACCGTCAACACCAGCGTTCTGCGCGATCTGACGCAGCGGCGCTTCAAGCGCCTTGCGGATGATCGTGATGCCGGCGTCCTGGTCACTGTTCGCCCCTTTCAGGCCGTCCAGCGCCTTGGCAGCCTGCACCAAAGCCACGCCACCGCCGACAACGATACCTTCTTGCACGGCCGCACGGGTCGCGTTCAGGGCATCGTCAACGCGGTCTTTACGCTCTTTGACTTCGATCTCGGTCATGCCGCCGACGCGGATCACAGCAACACCGCCAGCCAGTTTGGCCACGCGCTCTTGCAATTTTTCCTTGTCGTAGTCGGATGTGGTTTCTTCGATCTGGGCGCGGATTTGCGAAACGCGCGCTTCGATTTCAGCTTTCACACCATGGCCGTCGATGATCGTGGTTTCGTCTTTGGTGATGGTGATGCGCTTGGCGGTGCCGAGCATATCAATCGTCACCGACTCGAGCTTCATGCCCAGGTCTTCGGAAATCACCTGACCACCGGTCAGAATGGCGATGTCCTGCAGCATGGCCTTGCGACGGTCGCCAAAGCCGGGGGCTTTGACAGCGGCGATTTTCAGGCCGCCACGCAGCTTGTTCACGACCAAAGTCGCCAAGGCTTCGCCTTCGACATCTTCGGAAATGATCAGCAGGGGTTTGCCGGACTGGATGACAGCCTCCAGCAACGGAACCATCGGCTGCAAGGACGACAGTTTCTTTTCGTGCAGCAGGATCAGAACATCCTCCAGCTCGGCCTGCATCTTTTCAGCGTTGGTCACGAAATAGGGCGACAGATAGCCACGGTCGAACTGCATGCCCTCGACCACTTCGGTCGTTGTCTCAAGGCCCTTGTTCTCTTCGACGGTGATCACACCCTCGTTGCCGACTTTCTGCATCGCATCAGCGATTTGACGGCCAATTTCGGCCTCACCATTGGCGGAAATCGTACCGACCTGGGCAACTTCAGCGGTGTCGATCACCGGGCGCGAGGCGGCTTTGATATGGGCCACGACAGCGGCGGTCGCGAGGTCAATCCCGCGCTTGAGGTCCATCGGGTTCATGCCTGCTGCGACCGACTTCATCCCCTCGATCACGATGGCCTGGGCCAGCACGGTCGCGGTGGTGGTGCCGTCGCCGGCCTCGTCATTGGTGCGGCTGGCCACTTCTTTGACCATCTGCGCGCCCATGTTTTCGAACTTGTCTTCCAGTTCGATTTCCTTGGCGACAGTCACACCGTCCTTGGTAATGCGCGGTGCGCCGAACGATTTGTCCAGCACCACGTTGCGGCCCTTGGGGCCCAGTGTCACTTTGACCGCATTGGCCAGAATGTTGACACCGCGCAGCATGCGATTGCGCGCATCGGTGTCGAATTTTACGTCTTTAGCAGCCATTTATGTAGCTCCTTAAATGTGATGAATGGATCAGAGGACGCCGAGGATGTCGGATTCCTTCATGATCAGCAGCTCTTCGCCATTGATCGTAACTTCGGTGCCGGACCATTTGCCAAACAGAATCTTGTCACCTGCTTTGACGGTCGGTGCGATCAGCTCGCCCGAATCCTTGCGGGCGCCCGGTCCAACGGAAATCACTTCGCCTTCGGCGGGCTTTTCCTTGGCATTCTCGGGGATGATCAATCCGCCCTTGGTCTTTTCTTCACCCTGAACGCGGCGCACAAGCACCCGGTCATGCAGCGGTGTAAATGCCATCTTTGTAGCTCCTTGGCTCAAAGTTAATATCTATGGCCCCCTTGGCGGCCCGTTAGCACTCAGCCGTGGCGAGTGACAACACGGCGGTAATTAGGGAGGCGGAGTGAGTCTGTCAAGCAGACCTTGAGCCGGTTTTGCCACGTTTTCGGCGAAATCCTACCGGCCGTGATTTAGGGGCTATGCGGCGAGTGGCTGCGGCATTATGTAGCATCCATAAATCCTGATTCTGGGAGGCTGCACATGCACACGAGGTTTCATTTCTGCGCCATTTGAGCGCCCGCAGCCACGTCTGCGGGGTACCCCCCCGCGCCATTCCCCAAAAATCTAGGATTAAATCATGTACCCCCCATTCTATCCGCACGACCTTCGGGTCGATTCCAACCCATCCGTTCCATTCGAAGAAAAACACGTCATCCGGCGCAGCCAGCCTGAATCGTTGCGCCTGATCCTGCCGCCACCCGGCGCTCCGTTTCTGACTTATGCGCCAACCCGGCCTCCTGACCCGGTCCGCAACAATGGAGGTTCGGGGTTCTTGCGGTTCCTGCGGCAACTGCGCTTTGCGCCACATGCGTAAAGGGTGACAATCGGGCGGCGTCAGTCTATACGCCGCCCGAAACAGCCCCATCTCAGGACCTTGCCCTATGACCACTCTCGTTATCGGCCACAAATCCCCGGACACCGATTGTACGGGGTCCGCCATTATCTGGGCCTGGTTCCTGTCGCACCACGCCCCGGGGGCCGCCGAGGCCCGGGTGCTGGGCACCCCCAACACCGAGGCGCAGTTCGTGCTGGCCCGTTGGGGCTTTGACACACCTGCCCTGCTGACCGATGTTGAGCCGGGGCAAAAGGTCGTGATCGTTGATACCAATAATCCGGCCGAACTGCCTGCATCCATCAACAATGCCGACATCCTAGGCATCATCGACCACCACAAATTGGTCGGCGGGCTGGAAACTGCAGGGCCGATTGAAATCACCATCCGGCCCCTCGCCTGCACCGCCACGCTGATGTACCAATTGATGGGTGGCCACGCGGGCCATGCGCCCGACCCGATCAAAGGGCTGATGCTGTCGTGCATCCTGTCTGACACGCTGGAGTTCCGCTCGCCCACCACGACGCCCGTGGACCGGCAGATTGCCGAACGGCTGGCGGTTGAACTGAAAATCGCAATCCCCGAATACGCCGCCGAAATGTTTGCGGCAAAGTCGGATGTATCGCGGTTCAGCGACGCCGAATTGCTGCGGATGGATAGCAAGGAATACACCGTTGCCGGCAAGGATTTGCGCGTGTCTGTGCTGGAAACCACGTCGCCACAGGTCGTTCTGGACCGCAAGGCGTCGTTGATGGCGTCGATGGAGGCGGTGGCGCAAGAGGACGGTGCAGATCAGGTGCTGTTGTTCGTCGTCGACATTCTGCGCGAAGAAGCCACCATGCTGATCCCGAATGCGCTGACAAAAGAACTGGCCGAGAAATCGTTTGGCGTGACGGTAACCGGCGATACGGTGGTCTTGCCTGGTGTGATGAGCCGCAAAAAGCAGATCATCCCGATGCTGAAACTGTAATCGACATGTCCCAGATCATCACAAATTTCGCAGACATATCAGACCGTTATGACGCGGCATTTGTCGACCTTTGGGGCTGCATGCATAACGGCTTGACCGCCTTTCCGGCGGCGGTGGCGGCGATGCAGGGGTTCCGGGCGCGGGGTGGCCGCGTGGTTCTGGTCACCAACGCCCCCCGCCCGCGCGGGCCTGTGGCCGAACAAATCGTCAAGCTGGGCATCCCCGCCGACGCTTGGGATGTGATCGCCACATCCGGCGATTCCGCCCGTGCGGCGATGTTTACTGGCGTGGTCGGCAACAAGGTCTGGTTTATCGGCGAAGACCACGATCAGGCGTTTTTCGAACCGATGAGGCTGTTGGATAGCCCGGTGATGATTGAACAGGTCCCATTGGAACAGGCCACTGGCATTGTTTGCTCCGGCCCGTTCGACCCCTTCGCCGACCCGGCGATCTACCGCCCGCAGTTCCTGCTGGCTAAACAGATGGGCCTAAAACTGCTCTGCGCCAATCCCGACATTGTCGTGGACCGGGGCGAATCCCGCGAATGGTGCGCTGGAGCTTTGGCGCAATTATATACTGAAATGGGCGGCGAATCGCTGTATTTCGGCAAGCCGCATCCGCCGATCTATGATCTGGCGCGGCGCAGGCTGACGGCGTTGGGCGTCGAAGATGCGCGGATCATTTGCATCGGCGACGGAATCAAGACCGACATTCAGGGCGCAATGGGCGAGGATCTGGATTCGCTTTTCATCACCGGCGGGTTGGCGGCGGTTGAAACCGGCACAACGGATCAGCCCGATCCGGCAAGGCTCGAGGCCTATCTGGCAGTCGAAATGCTGTCCCCGACCTTCAGCATCGGATTTTTGCGCTGATTTCTGCGCTTGCTCGGTAATTATATTTCGTATATTTGCAGCATTACGAACGATAGTTACCGCATGAGGCGCTGATGTTGGACAATATGCCCAAAGGCACGATTTGCATAGAAGACATCGAAATCGGCATGATCCGGTCGCTGCAAAAGCAAATCACCGACCATGACATCGCCTTGTTTGCCGAGGTCACAACCGACCACAACCCCGTGCATCTGGACGAATCCTATGCCCAAGACACCATATTTGGGGGCCGCATCGCCCACGGTATGCTCACCGCCGGGCTGATTTCTGCAGTGATCGGCGAACAACTGCCCGGCCATGGCGCGGTTTATCTAGGCCAGTCGCTGCGGTTTCTGGCCCCGGTCAGGCCCGGCGATGTGGTTCTGGCCGAGGTCGAAGTACTGGCAATTGATCATGCCAAACGCCGCGTCACGCTGGATACGCGCTGTTTGGTTGCGGGCAAAAAGGTGCTGGTCGGCGAGGCGCTGGTCATGGCGCCCAGCCGCAAGTTCGATTGATTGCTTGTCGGCCCTGACAGGCCGCCTCGTGCGGCGGGTCCCACAAGCGGCCCGCTTGCACCCCGCCCGCAGGCAGGCTACCCAACCGCCATGCGCATCATCCGCGACCCCTATTTCATTGACCCCGCCGACAAAGGGGCCGTTGCCACCATCGGCAATTTTGACGGCGTGCACCTCGGGCACCGCGCGGTGATCGATATCGCCCGCGACATCGCCATGGCGACGAAGGCCCCGCTGGGCGTGCTCACCTTTGAACCCCATCCGCGCCAGTTCTTCCGCCCCGACGCTGCCCCCTTCCGGCTGATGAATGCCGCCGCCCGGGCGCACCGGCTGGAAAAGCTTCAGGTTGAAAAACTGCTGGAATTGCCCTTCAATGCGGCGCTTTCCGGCCTTTCTGCGCAGGATTTTGCAAGTCAGATCCTCAAACACCAGTTGGGCCTGACACATGTTGTGGTCGGAGGCGACTTTTGTTTTGGTAAAGGCCGCACCGGCCACGCCGCTGATCTGGTCCGGTTCGGGGCGGATATGGGCTTTGGTGTCACCATCGCACCAATGGTCAGTCTGGCGCAGGCCGAGGTCAGCTCGACCGCCATCCGCGCCGCCCTGACCGATGGTCGTCCGCGCGACGCCGCCGCCATGCTGGGCCATTGGCACCGGATCGAGGGGCCGGTCATTCGTGGCGATCAGCGCGGGCGCGAATTGGGCTATCCAACTGCGAACATGTCCATCGCCGGCCTGCATCCGCCGCGATTTGGGGTTTATGCGGTCAAGGTTGATGTGCTGGACGGACCGCATCAGGGCGAATTCACTGGGGCGGCTTCTATTGGCGTGCGTCCGATGTTTGGAGTGAATACAGCGAACTGTGAGACTTATATCTTTGATTTCAAGGGTGATCTGTATGGCGCAACCCTGTCCGTCGCCTTGGTCGACTACCTGCGCCCCGAACTGAAATTCGACGGATTACCCGCGCTGATCACTCAGATGGATGCCGATTGCGCCCGCGCCCGCGAGATTCTGTCAGATGTCTGACGACCCCATTGACCGCACCGGCCTGCGCCGCCGGTTTTGGGAAACCGAACCGCTGGAAAAGCTGACGACCCAGGAATGGGAGGCGTTGTGTGACGGCTGCGGCAAATGCTGCCTGAACAAGCTTGAGGATGAAGAGACCGGCGAAGTGGTCCTGACCCGCGTCGCCTGCCGCCTGCTGGACGATCAATCCTGCCATTGTGCGCAATACCCGATCCGGCATCAGTTCGTTCCCGAATGCATTGTTCTAAATCCCAAAACCATCAAGGCCAACCTGTATTGGTTGCCGCAAACCTGCGCTTACCGCCTGCGTTATCACGGGCGGCCGTTGTTCCCGTGGCATCCGCTGAACAGCGGCAATTCCCAGTCAGTCCATGATGCGGGCGTGTCGGTGCAGGGGCTGACCATCCCGGAATTCGAAGTGCCCGAGGATGAATGGGAAGATCATATTATCGAGGAGCCGATCTGAATGTTTTTCGCCTCTGACAATGCCGGACCCGCCCATCCCAAGGTTATCGACGCGTTGACCAAGGCCAATACGGGCTATGCCAGCGGCTATGGCGCAGAACCGATGATGGACGTCGTGCGCGACCGCGTGCGCGAAATATTCGAGGCCCCAGAGGCGGCGGTTTACCTGGTCGCAAACGGCACGGCTGCAAATTCTTTGCTTTTGGCCACACTTTCAAAGCCTTGGGAGACGATTTTTTGCGCGGATATCTCTCACATTCAGGAAGACGAATGCAACGCGCCCGAGTTCTATTCCGGCGCGAAACTGACCCTTGTGCCGACCGAAAATGCCAAGATGACCCCCGACGCCTTGCGCCGGGCAATCCTAAGGGAAAACACGCGTGGCGTGCACGGGCCGCAGCGGGGGCCGGTTTCGATCACGCAGGCCACCGAAAAAGGTTCGGTGCATACCCTGGCCGAGCTGCAGGCGTTGACCGGGGTGGCCCGTGAATACGGACTGAAGACCCATATGGACGGCGCACGCTTTACCAATGCGCTGGTGCATCTGGGCTGTTCGGCGGCCGAAATGACCTGGAAATCCGGGATTGATGCCGTCAGCTTTGGTGGCACTAAAAACGGGCTGCTGGGCGTCGAATGTTGTATCATCTTTGAGCCTGCACAAGCTTGGGAATTTGAGTTGCGCCGCAAGCGCGGGGCGCATCTGTTCTCCAAACACCGCTATCTATCGGCGCAAATGCTGGCCTTTTTGACCGATGATCTGTGGCTGGATATGGCCCGCGCCGCCAATGCCCGCATGGCCCGGCTGGTCGCCGGACTGCGTCAGATCGCGTCAGTTGAGATCGCGTTTGAACCGCAGGCAAACCTTGTTTTCGTGCGCTTTTCCCGCAAGTTACATCAGCAGTTGCACGCATCCGGGGTCATTTATTACATCTATGATGGCGACCACCAGACCGGCGAACCGGACGAAATGTTGACGGCCCGGTTTGTGTGTGACTGGTCCGCGACTGAGGCTAGCGTTGATCAGCTATTGGCGGCATTCGGGGCAAATTCAGCGCTTTGAACGTCTCTTGCGGATGGGTGACGGGAACCATATGCCCCGCACCCGGAATGGTCACCAACCGGGACTGGGGCAGTAGCCCCGCCAGCACCCGATGAATTGCAGCGATGATCGGGGGCGAATTGGCCCCTTGGATCAATGTTACCGGTACCACGATCCCGGCAATGCGACCGGGTTTAAGCATTCCGGCATTGTCATGTTCAATAGCCGGAACTGTGGCCTCGATCAGGTGGATGCGCCGCACAATTCCGGCCTGCGTCGCGGCGCTGTGCTGGTCCCATCCCCCCGCGCCCCATGTATCAGTAAAGACCCGTGCAGCGCCGGTCCGGTCACCCCGCGCCATGGCCGCAACAAATTGCGCAAAGCCAGCGACATGGGCTGGATATTCGGGCTCGTCACATGCTGCGGCAAAAAATACCGGCTCGATCAGGGTCAGTCGCGCCAACAGATCGGGCCTCTCAATGGCAAGTCGCAGGGCCACAGTCGCGCCAAACGAATGCCCGATCAGATGTGATGCTGGTGCGGCCAGCTTAGCCGCAATTGACGTGGTAAGTCTGTGATAATCTGCCACCCCATCCCAATCCGGGCTGCGGCCATGGCCGGGCAGATCGAACAAAGTGACGCGATGCGGCAACATCCGCGCCAATGGCAACAGCATCTCGTGCCGCGCCAGTGAGCAATGGATGATCAGGGCGGGCGGTCCCTGCCCGATGGTCACCGCATAGGTCAGAGTTTGCCTGCCAGATGCAGATCCAGATCATCCAACCGGTCCTGCCCCCAAAATCGTTCGTCTTTATCCGTGATGTAGAATGGGGCACCAAAGGCCCCGCGTATTACCGCTTCCTCTAAATTGGTCTCGTAAATCTCGGCTCCGGTAAACATGCCCCGGTCAGCCAGATCCGGGTCAAACCCGGCCCGCGCCAGACAATCGCGGATCACATCGCTGTCGGCGATATTGCGATCCTCGGCCCAGACGGCACGGGGGAACGAATGGATCAATGCGCCCAGATCGCCGCCTCCTGCCCGCTGTGCGGCGATCATCGCATAGGCCGCAGGGGCACCATTGGCGGGCCAGAACGCAGGTTTCAGATTAATCGGCAGGCCCAATTTTGCGGCTTGCCGTCGAATTTCCTGCATCCGGTATTCTTGCCGGTTGGGATGCCGGTCCTTGGGTGGCAAGCCGCCGGTGCGGGCAAAAAGCGCCATGATATCGAGCGGTTTATAGGTGATCGTCGCCCCATGACGCGCCGCGATCCCCTCAAGCCGGGTCCCGGCCAGATAGGTAAAAGGCGAGATTGGCGCGAAGTAGTAGTCAATATGCGGCATTTTCACACTTTCCCTGACAGGCTTGCTTTGCCCGACCCTAAGCCTGTGTTAGGCGGTGTCAACGTCACGAATCTGTTGCGACCAGCAACAGTGGACCCCTGCCAGAGGACCGCGCATATGGCTTCCATGACTGAACCCAAACTGATTTCCGGCAACGCCAATAAATCGCTGGCCCGCGCTGTGGCCCGGCGGATGACAATGCACCGGGGGATGACCGTGGGGTTGGTCGATGCGCGGGTTGAAAGGTTCAATGATGGCGAGATTTTTGTCGAAGTGTACGAAAATGTCCGTGGTGAGGATATGTATGTAATCCAGCCGACATCACGCCCAGCAAATGATAACCTGATGGAATTGCTGATTATTGTGGACGCCCTGCGCCGGTCATCCGCCGCGCGCATTACCGCCGTGATCCCCTATTTCGGCTATGCCCGGCAGGACCGCCGCAGCAAATCGCGCACGCCGATCACTGCCAAACTGGTCGCAAACATGTTGACCGAAGCAGGCGTGGCGCGGGTGTTGACGATGGACCTGCATGCGGCGCAGATTCAGGGGTTTTTCGATATTCCGGTGGATAACCTCTATGCCTCACCAATCTTCGCGCTGGATATCGCGCATAATTTCCGCGACCGGATGGATGATTTGATGGTCGTGTCCCCCGATGTGGGTGGCGTGGCCCGGGCCCGCGAATTGGCGCAGCGGATAAATGCGCCGCTGGCCATTGTGGACAAACGCCGCGAAAAGGCGGGCGAAGTGTCGGATATGACGGTGATCGGTGATGTGACCGGCAAATGCTGCATTCTGGTCGACGACATCTGCGACACCGCCGGAACCCTGTGCAAAGCCGCCGAAGAGCTGATAAAAGCCGGTGCTGTCGAGGTGCATTCCTACATCACCCACGGCGTCCTGAGCGGCCCGGCGGTGGAACGGATACAGAATTCGGTGATGAAATCGCTGGTCATCACAGACACGATTGAACCCACCGCTGCCGTGTTGAAGGCCACCAATATCCGCATCGTGCCCAGCGCGCCGTTGTTTGCCCAGGCGATCCTGAACACCTGGAACGGCACGTCCATCTCGTCATTGCTGGATGTCGACACTTTAGCGCCGATTTACGAAGGTATGTATTCGGCGGCGTGACGGCGTCAGTTCAGTTGCCAAACCTCGTCATCCGGCAGCGGTCCTATGGCCTGCCAACTGACCTTGACCCGGGCCACTTTTGTATCGCCCCATGTCCGGAACACGATGGCAAAGCCATTGGTCGTGACATCCTCGGAAATCAAATCAGCCCGCGCATTGCCTGCGTTGGAAATGTCCCACATCGCCAGATAAACCCGCACTGCGGGGATATCCAAAAAAGTTTCAGCAAACTGCACATAGGCGCGGGTCTGGCGCGGTCCGTCACCTTTCCACATCACCCCATCATGTTCGAAATCTGAAAACAGGACGACATCTCCCTGATCGATTCCAATCGAATTGCTCTTGAATCGTTTCATGCGGCGGTGAACCCAAGTTGCAACTGGCTAAAAGATTTAGCGTCACATTGCGGCAAATCTGGGGGGATAAAAAGGAAAAAGGCCCCGGTTAGGGGGCCTTTTGCAGCATATCCAACGCTAAGACGTATTCTAGTCGCGCGCCGCTAACCCAACTGCACCGGCAATCGCGGTCACATCGGCCAGCGTTTTGGCGGCTGCATCAATCGTCGATGGTTCGTTTTTTGCAAGTTCAAGCGCGGCCTTAGCGTCGGCAACCATGCGGTCATAGATCGCTTGGGTCACTTCGGATTTGGGCAGCGCTTCTTCGGCCAGCACCGAAACGGTCGTCGCTGTAATCTCGGCAAACCCGCCCGAAACAACATAGTCATCGGTGCCGCCTGCATGCACGACACGCAGCACGCCGGGGCGCAAAGTGGTGATCGTTGGCGCATGGTCGGGCATCGCCGTCATGTCGCCATCGGCTCCGGGGATTTGCACTTCGCGGGCCTGAACGGACGCGAGGCGCCGTTCAGGCGAAACCAGATCGAATTGCACGGTGTCTGCCATTTCAGTTCCTTACGCCGCTGCTGCGGCCATGCGTTCGGCCTTGGCCACCACTTCCTTGATCCCGCCGACCATATAGAACGCCCCTTCGGGCAAGTGGTCGTACTGACCGGCAACCACCGCCTTGAACGAGGCGATGGTTTCTTCCAGCGGCACCTGCACGCCGTCAAAGCCGGTGAACACCTTGGCCACGTCGAAGGGTTGCGACAGGAAGCGCTGGATTTTCCTCGCGCGGGCCACGGTCAGTTTATCTTCCTCTGACAACTCGTCCATCCCAAGGATGGCGATGATGTCTTGCAACGACTTGTAGCGCTGCAGGATCTTCTGCACATCGGTCGCCACGGTGTAATGCTCTTCACCGATCACGGCGGGGTCGAGCAGGCGCGAGGTCGAATCCAGCGGGTCCACGGCGGGATAGATGCCCAGTTCCGAGATGGCACGCGACAGAACGGTCGTCGCGTCGAGGTGCGCGAATGATGTCGCAGGCGCAGGGTCGGTCAAATCGTCTGCAGGCACATATATCGCCTGCACCGAGGTGATCGAGCCGTTTTTGGTGGATGTGATCCGTTCCTGCATCGTGCCCATGTCGGTGGCCAGCGTCGGCTGATAACCCACGGCAGAGGGGATACGACCGAGCAAAGCCGACACTTCGGAACCGGCTTGGGTAAAGCGGAAAATGTTGTCGACAAAGAACAAAACGTCAGTGCCCGACTGGTCGCGGAACTGTTCGGCCAAAGTCAGGCCGGACAAAGCCACACGCATCCGCGCACCGGGCGGTTCGTTCATCTGGCCGTAGACAAGCGCCACTTTGGACTTGGTCAGGTCATTGATGTTGATCACGCCCGAGTCGATAAACTCGTGATACAGGTCATTGCCCTCACGCGTCCGCTCGCCCACGCCAGCGAATACCGAATAGCCCGAGTGCACTTTGGCGATGTTGTTGATCAATTCCTGAATAAGCACCGTCTTGCCCACGCCAGCGCCGCCGAACAGGCCGATCTTGCCGCCTTTGGCATAGGGGGCGAGCAGGTCGATCACTTTGATCCCGGTCACCAGCACTTCGGAGGTTGTCGACTGGGCCGAAAATTCCGGCGCAGGCGCGTGGATCGACCGGCGCTCAGTCGCAATAATCGGGCCTTTTTCATCGATCGGCTCGCCCACCACATTCAGGATGCGGCCCAAGGTGCCATCGCCCACCGGCATGGTGATCGTGCTGTCGGTATCGGTCACAATCTGCCCGCGCACCAGACCTTCGGTCGCGTCCATCGCGATGGTCCGCACGGTGTTTTCGCCCAGATGTTGGGCCACTTCAAGTGTCAGCATCTTACCGTTGTTATCCGTGGTCAGTGCGTTCAGGATCTGTGGCAGATGATCCCCAAACTGCACGTCCACGACGGCGCCGATCACTTGGGTGATCTTACCTTTTGCGTTTGCCATTGTGTGTTCTCCGGTTCTCTTAGAGCGCTTCCGCGCCCGAAATAATCTCGATCAGTTCGTTGGTAATCTTGGCCTGACGCGAGCGGTTATACACGATTGTCAGACGGTCGATCATATCGCCCGCGTTGCGGGTGGCATTGTCCATCGCCGACATCCGCGCACCTTGTTCGGATGCGGCGTTTTCCAGCAGCGCCGCGAACAATTGCGTCGCCACGCCGCGCGGCAGCAGGTCGGCTAAAATGGCTTCTTCGCTGGGTTCATAATCGTACAGTGTGGCGGGGCCGGTAGATTCGAATTTGGCCGGGATGATTTGCTGAGCGGTGGGGATCTGCGTGACAACGGATTCAAAGCGGCTGTAGAACAGGGTCGCCACATCAAATTCGTCCCCATCAAAACGGGACAGTACGTCGCGGGCAACCGCTTGGGCATTGCCATATCCGATCCGCTTCACAGCCGTAAAGTCGACATGCGCCACCATGCTGGACGCCCAGTCGCGCTTCAGCGCCTCGCGGCCCTTTTTGCCTACCGTCAGAATCTTGACGGTCTTGCCCTGGCGCACCAACGCTTCGGCATGGGCACGCGCCAGACGGCTGATCGACGAATTGAACCCGCCGCACAGCCCGCGTTCGGCGGTCAGCACCACCAGCAGATGTACCATGTCGCGGCCCGTGCCGGACAAAAGTTTTGGCGCAGTGGCCGATCCGCCCGCCGCCGATGCCAACCCGGCCATGACCGCGTTGAACCGGTCGGTATAGGGCCGCGCCTGCACGGCGGCATCCTGCGCGCGGCGCAGCTTGGCGGCGGCGACCATCTGCATCGCCTTGGTGATCTTGCGAGTCGATTTGACCGACGCGATCCGGTTTTTCAGGGCCTTGAGGTTTGCCATGCGCCTAAATCCTTATGAAGTCTCAGGCGAAATCTTTGGCGAATGCATCCAAAGCGGCTTTGATCCGGGCCTCGGCGTCGCCTTTGATCTTAGGGTCTTCCTTGGTGATAAAAGCTAACAGATCGGCATGGTTGGACCGCAAATGTTTCAGCAACCCTGCCTCGTACCGGGCTACGGACTTGACCGGAACCTTGTCCAGATAGCCCTTGGTGCCTGCAAAGATCACGCAGACAATTTCGGCATTGGTCAGCGGCGAATATTGCGGCTGTTTCATCAATTCGGTCAGACGGGCACCGCGGTTCAGCAGGGCCTGCGTCGATGCATCAAGGTCCGACCCGAACTGCGCGAACGCTGCCATTTCGCGGTATTGCGCCAGTTCCAGTTTGACCGGGCCAGCAACCGATTTCATCGAATTGGTCTGGGCGGATGACCCCACACGGGACACGGACAGACCCGTGTTCACCGCCGGGCGGATGCCCTGAAAGAACAATTCGGTTTCAAGGAAAATCTGCCCGTCAGTGATTGAAATCACGTTGGTCGGAATAAACGCCGAAACGTCACCGCCTTGCGTCTCAATAATCGGCAATGCGGTCAGCGACCCATTGCCATGATCGTCGTTCAGTTTGGCCGACCGCTCCAGAAGGCGAGAGTGCAGATAGAACACGTCGCCCGGATAGGCCTCGCGCCCTGGCGGACGGCGGAGCAGCAGCGACATCTGGCGGTAGGACACAGCCTGTTTCGACAGATCGTCATAGATAATCAGCGCATGGCGGCCATTGTCGCGGAAATGCTCGGCCATCGCGGTCGCGGAATAGGGTGCCAGAAACTGCATCGGCGCGGGGTCAGATGCGGTGGCGGCGACCACAATGGTGTATTTGATCGCGCCGGATTCTTCGAGTTTCTTCACCAGCTGCGCCACAGTGGAACGTTTCTGGCCGATGGCGACATAGACACAATAGAGTTTCTTATACTCATCATCGCCAGCGGCGTCATTATACGCCTTCTGGTTCAAAATGGTGTCCAGCGCCACGGCGGTCTTGCCGGTCTGCCGGTCGCCAATGATCAACTCGCGCTGGCCCCGGCCAATCGGGATCATCGCGTCAACGGATTTAAGCCCCGTGGCCATCGGTTCATGCACCGATTTGCGCGGGATAATGCCCGGAGCCTTCACATCGGCCACACCACGCTTGGTGGTCAGGATCGGCCCTTTGCCGTCAATCGGGTTACCCAGACCGTCCACAACACGGCCCAGCAATTCGTCACCCACGGGCACGTCCACGATGGCGCGGGTCCGTTTGACGATGTCGCCTTCCTTGATGTCGCGGTCCGACCCGAAGATCACGCAACCAACATTGTCGGTTTCCAGGTTCAGCGCCATGCCCTGAATATTGCCGGGAAATTCGACCATTTCGCCAGCCTGGATATTGTCCAGACCGTAGACCCGGGCGATGCCGTCACCGACGCTCAGAACCCGGCCCACTTCGGCCACTTCGGCGTCTTTGCCAAAATTCTTGATCTGGTCTTTCAGGATTGCCGAAATTTCAGCCGCTTGGATCGCCATTATCCGACCTCTTTCATCATGTTTTGGAGTGCCATCAGTTTAGCCCGGATCGACGTGTCGATCATTTTAGAGCCGATTTTTACCACAAGCCCGCCGATGAGTGTCTCATCAACGCTTGCTTTGATTTGTACGGCCTTGCCAGCCTGCGCCGACAGAGTTTTGGCCAGTTTGTCAGACTGCGCCTTGGTCAATGCCTTGGCACTTGTGACTTCGGCCGTCACTTCGCCTTTTTCGGTGGAAATCATCTCGCGCAGGACGGCCACCAAATGGGGCAAGACGAACAGGCGGCGTTTGGCCGCCATAAGGCCCAGCAGGTTGGTCACAGTGCCCGACAGGCCCATCTTGGCGGCGATGGCCGCAATCGCGCCTGCCTGCTCGTCGCGGCCATAGATGGGCGATCCGATCAGGTCCCGCAGATCCGCACTGGCCTTCATCGCGGCATCCAGCGCATCAACATCGGTTTCCAGAGAGGCAAGCGCCTTGCCCTCGCGGCTCAGGTCAAAAACCGCAAGCGCATAGCGGCTGGCGATACCGGTTGAGATCGAAGCAGTTTCGGACACGTCCACCCTTCCGATATCCCTGGCCCCGCGACCTTCCCATCGATTGAGGCAGGTCAGGGCACACTAAAACGCCTCCGTTCATCACGGGGGCGTCATATTAGAGGGGCGTGTAGCAGAGGCTTTACGGTGTCGCAACCGCCTGCAACAGGATTTCAGTGGCTTTTGTGCGGCGCTGAACCGGCAACTTGCCGCAGGGGCGGTATGGCGCAGCAGCAGCAGTCAAGACACCTGTTGGCGGGCGTTGATCGATTCCTATTCCGCGCCCCGGCGCTGACCGCGCGCCGCTGGCGCCGGCAACGCATCCAGTACCCGCAATGGCCGCCGGATCAGCGTTGGCAGACCGGGGCGTGTCGGGGCGGCGACCTGTTTGCTCACCTCGACAATCAGCGCACCACCGGCCTTGAAAACCGGCAGATGTCGCCCGGTAGTTTCCAGAAACTCGGCCCACCCGCGCCAGATTTTGCGCGGCGACGGCGGCTGATACAGGGCGGACAACGACCGTTCTGTGACAAATCGGTGCTTGCGCAACTGCGCCTCCAACTGGCTGGCCGAATAGGGCGACCCATGCCCAAACGGCGTGGCATCACTGCGTGACCACAGGCCAACCCGGTTGGGCACGATAAATACCGCCTTGCCCCCCGGCCCTAGGACCCGCCAGCATTCTTCTAGCAGCGCACTGGGCTGTTCCGAGGTTTCCAGCCCATGCATCAACACCAGCTTGTCCACTAGTCCGGTGGGCAACGGCCACAGGGTTTCCTCACTCAGCACCGCAACATTTGGCAGGTTTGCGGGCCATGGCATGACCCCCTGCGGTGCGGGCATCAGGGCGATGACCCGACGGGCGTCGGCCAGAAACGGGCGCAACAGCGGGGTGGCAAAGCCATAGCCAACAACCGTCTGCCCCTTGGCCTCGGGCCACAGCATTTTCAGTTGATCGCGCAAGACCTTTTGCGCCGCCCGGCCAAGGGCGCTGCGATAGTAGAAATTGCGCAAGTCCTGCACGTCTTGATGCATTGCAGCGGCGGCGTCCTTGGGTCACTCTGGCCGGACAATAGCAGCACAGGGCCGGTTTGCCATGCCTCTTGAAATCATCACTATCCCCTGCCGGACGGATAACTATGCGTTCCTGCTGCATAATGCCGCAACCGGCCAAACTGCATTGGTTGACGCCCCCGAAGTGCCGGCAATCCGTGCGGCACTGGACCAGCGGGGCTGGACCCTGACCGACATTCTGATCACCCATCACCATGATGACCATATCGCCGGGGTTGACGACCTGCGCGGGCTGTATGCCCCCCGCGTGATCGGGGCCGCTGCCGATGCGTATCGCCTGCCGCGGCTTGATCTGACTGCAACCGAGGGCGACCAGATTTCGGTTTGTGGCGAAGAAATGGCCGTTCTGGATGTGTCGGGCCATACGGTGGGTCACATTGCATTCCACTTTCCCGGCACCAAAGCTGCCTTTACCGCCGACAGCCTGATGGCCATGGGCTGCGGGCGATTGTTCGAGGGGACACCGGCGCAAATGTGGCAAAGCCTGCAAAAACTGCGCGCCTTGCCCGATGACACGCTGATTTATTCGGGCCATGAATACACGGCCAGCAACGCCCGCTTTGCCGCGACGATTGAACCGGACAATCTCGACCTTGTCGCCCGGATTGCTAGTATCACCGCTGACCGGGCCGCAGGCCGGTTCACTGTGCCGTCACTTTTGGGGCTGGAAAAGCGTACCAATCCGTTTTTGCGCGCCGATATGCCCGCCTTTCGTGCCGCAATCGGGATGATCGACGCCGACCCTGCCCAAGTTTTCGCCGAAACCCGTCGTCGTAAGGACAAATTCTGAGTATATTCCGAGCAGTATCTAGGGGTTTGACCAAGGAATCGCGGCCAGCAAACCGCACGCAACGTCTCGTGATCGGATTTTTGTAAAATTTCGCTTGAAGCTGGCCAGATAACACCGATCTTTAACTCTTAGAGGCCACGGTCAGGATGGGGCCAACCCGCATCCCGACCCCCGATCAGAGGAGCACTAAAAGTGCCGTCTTTTTCGACAACGCTAGAGCAGTCCATTCATTCGGCCTTGGCCTTGGCCAATGCGCGTCGTCATGAACTTGCGACGTTAGAGCATTTGTTGCTTGCCCTGATCGACGAACCAGATGCGGCCCGAGTGATGCGGGCCTGTTCGGTCGATCTGGTCGAACTGCGCAAATCGCTGGAAGAGTTCATCGAAGATGACCTTTCAACACTGGTCACAGATGTGGACGGGTCCGAAGCCGTGCCAACAGCCGCCTTTCAGCGGGTCATTCAACGCGCGGCAATCCATGTCCAATCCTCGGGCCGGACCGAAGTGACCGGCGCCAATGTGCTAGTCGCGATCTTTGCCGAACGCGAATCCAACGCGGCCTATTTTCTGCAAGAACAGGACATGACCCGTTACGACGCGGTCAACTTCATCGCGCATGGCGTGGCCAAAGACCCGGCATTCGGCGAAACCCGGCCCATAACCGGGGCTTCATCGGACGATGAACCGCAACCCACGGTCAAACCCGATGAAAAAGACAGCGCCTTGGCCAAATATTGCGTGGATTTGAATGCTAAATCGAAAAAGGGCGATGTCGACCCGCTGATCGGCCGCCATGACGAGGTGGAACGCTGCATTCAGGTGCTGTGCCGCCGCCGCAAAAACAACCCGCTGCTGGTGGGCGACCCCGGCGTCGGTAAAACCGCCATTGCCGAAGGTTTGGCCTATAAGATCGTCAATTCCGACGTGCCTGACGTTTTGGCCGGCGCTACGATCTATTCGCTCGATCTGGGCGCGTTGCTCGCCGGAACCCGCTACCGTGGCGATTTCGAAGAACGGCTGAAGGCTGTGGTCAATGAACTTGAGGCGCACCCCGATGCCGTACTGTTCATCGACGAAATTCACACTGTCATCGGCGCGGGCGCAACATCGGGCGGGGCAATGGATGCATCGAACCTGCTGAAACCCGCCTTGCAGGGCGGCAAGCTGCGCTGCATGGGATCGACCACCTACAAAGAGTTCCGCCAGCATTTCGAAAAAGACCGCGCCCTGTCGCGCCGGTTCCAGAAAATCGACGTGAACGAACCCAGTGTCGAAGATTCGATCAAGATTCTCAAGGGGTTAAAGCCGTATTTCGAAGATCATCACCACATCAAATACACCGCCGATGCGATCCGCGTCGCGGTGGAGCTATCGGCCCGCTACATCAATGACCGCAAACTACCCGACAAAGCCATCGACGTCATTGACGAGGCTGGGGCGGCGCAGCACCTGTTGTCCGACAGCAAACGGCGCAAGATCATCGGCACCAAGGAAATTGAGGCTGTGGTCGCCAAAATCGCCCGCATCCCGCCCAAAAACGTGTCCAAAGACGATGCAACCGTGCTGCGCGACCTCGAATCGGGGCTGAAACGCGTCGTGTTCGGGCAGGACAAAGCCATCGTGGCGCTGGCCTCAGCCATCAAACTTGCCCGCGCTGGCCTGCGCGAGCCGGAAAAACCCATCGGCAACTACCTGTTTGCAGGACCCACCGGCGTGGGCAAAACCGAGGTGGCCAAGCAACTCGCCGACTCGCTCGGTGTGGAACTGATCCGCTTCGATATGTCCGAGTACATGGAAAAACACGCCGTCAGCCGCCTGATCGGTGCCCCCCCCGGCTATGTCGGCTTTGATCAGGGCGGCCTGCTGACCGACGGCATCGACCAGCATCCGCATTGCGTGCTGCTGCTGGACGAGATCGAAAAGGCGCATCCCGATGTGTTCAACATCCTGTTGCAGGTGATGGACCACGGCAAACTGACCGACCATAACGGCCGGGCGGTGGATTTCCGTAACGTGATCCTGATCATGACCTCGAATGCCGGGGCCGCCGAACAGGCCAAGGAAGCCATCGGTTTCAACCGCGACCGGCGCGAGGGCGAAGATACCGCCGCCATCGAGCGGATGTTCACACCCGAATTCCGCAACCGGCTGGACGCGATCATCAGCTTTGACCGCCTGCCGAAAGAGGTGATCAATCAGGTGGTGACCAAGTTCGTATTGCAGCTTGAGGCACAGTTGCTGGACCGCAATGTGCATATCGAACTGTCGCCCGAAGCCGCCGCATGGCTGGGCGACAAGGGCTATGATGACAAGATGGGGGCGCGGCCGTTGGGCCGGGTCATTCAGGAACATATCAAGAAACCGTTGGCCGAAGAACTATTGTTCGGCAAGCTGACCAAAGGCGGCCTCGTCAAGGTCGGCGTCAAAGACGGCGCATTGGATCTGCGGTTTGAATCGCCCGAAAACCCGCGCCTGACCGGCAGCAAACCACCGCTACTTACTGCGGAGTAATGCGAACAATTGCCGTGATACTGTCTTGGGCCCCCCCGGCGGTGGGGGCCGGACGGGAACGTGTGCAAACCCGCGGCTGCCCCCACGGCGCCACCAGC
>JANOQM010000043.1:0-96917 GCA_031422295.1 Rhodobacterales bacterium
GGTTTCACCCACCCTAGGTAGGGTGGGTGAAACCCACGCGCCGCCGTCACATCACAGCACCCATCACCCAAGGTACAAATTCTGCCCCACCAAATCCCAGTTCCTCGGATTTCGTCTGCTCACCGGATGCCACCTGAATGAACAATTCAAATATCTCACGGCCCTTCTCCTCCAAACTCACCCCTGCCGTAATAATATCGCCGCAGTTGATATCCATATCCTCGGACATCCGGTCAAACATTTCGGTATTGGTGGCGAGTTTAATGCAAGGCGTTGGTTTATACCCCGACACCGACCCACGCCCGGTGGTAAAGACAATCAAATTCGACCCCGACGCAATCTGCCCTGTCACCGAGGTCGGATCATAGCCGGGTGAATCCATATAGACAAAGCCGCGTTCGGTCACCGGCTCGGCAAACTTGTACACCTGCGTCAAAGGCGCGGTCCCCCCTTTGGCCACCGCCCCCAATGATTTCTCTAATATCGTCGTCAGCCCACCCTTTTTGTTCCCCGGCGACGGGTTATTATCCATTTCCCCACCATTGCGCGATGTATAGGCTTCCCACCATTTGATCCGGTCCACAATCTTCTGCCCAACCTCGGGCGTCACAGCCCGGCGGGTCAGCAGATGCTCGGCCCCATAAATCTCGGGCGTTTCAGACAGGATCGTGGTCCCGCCATGCGCTACCAATAGATCTGAGGCGACACCAAGCGCCGGGTTGGCGGTGATCCCGGAATAGCCATCCGACCCGCCGCATTGCATCCCGACCATCAGATGCTCCAACCCGGCAGGGGCGCGGGATACGGCGTTCGCGACAACTGCCATCTCCCTTAAAACCTCAATCCCTTTGGCAATCGTCTTGCGCGTCCCACCGGTCTGCTGGATCGTCATGTAGCGGAAATTACCATCCTTGCGCATTCTTCCGGCCCCGATCAGATCGGGGATCTGCATGACTTCGCAACCCAGCCCGACCAGCAGAATGCCGCCAAAGTTCGGATTGCGGGCATAGCCCTGCAGGGTGCGAAACAGGGTGTCATAGCCTTCGTCGGTACCCGACATGCCGCAGCCGGTGCCATGGACAATCGGCACAATCCCATCGACATTGGGGAATGCAGCCAGCCAGCCATCCCGCTCGGACGCTTCGGCAATGAACCGCGCCACAGACCCGGAACAATTCACCGAGGTCAGAATTCCCAGATAATTCCGGGTGCCCACCGCCCCGTCCGCCCGGTGATAGCCCATGAATTGACGTGGCTCATTCGGTTTGGCCAGCACCGGAATATCAGATGAAAACGCATAATCCTGGGTATGCGCGCCCATCCCCAGATTATGGCTATGTACATGCATACCTGGTGCAATATCGGCCAGGGCCGCACCGATAATCTGCCCATAGCGGATCACATTCGACCCTTTTGGCACAATGGCCACTGCGATTTTATGCCCGCGCGGAACCGGCCCGTTTAGGGTCACGCCATCTACAATGGTCCCGGCGGGCAGGTCGCGCAGGCTGATGACTACATTGTCCTGACGGTGCAGGCGGATCACATCGGTCTGGGCGGTTGTCATCGGACCCCTCGGGCGTATATGCCGCAACGGCACAGGGCCGGGCGGCGGCTTGACAGGGCGCGCGCCCCAGCTAACATGCTAGTATGCTACAAGAGAAGGATACCAAGCTGCAAGAGGCAACAGACCAGACGCGTCCTGGCCTTACGGCATTGGACCAGTTTGCTGGCTCGCTGGCGCAAAAGGTCTATGGCAGCCTGAAACAGGCGATCTTGTCGCTGACGTTTCGCCCCGGTGAGATTTTGCGCAAGGCCGAGATTTGCGCTGAACTGGGTGTATCGCGCAGCCCGGTGGCCGAGGCGGTGGCCCGGCTGGCATCCGAGGCGTTGGTCGATGTGGTTCCGCAGGCGGGCACATTTGTCGCCCGGTTTTCCATGGCTGAAATCCGCGAAGGCGCGTTTCTGCGCGAGGCGCTGGAACTGGCTGCGGTCACATTAGTAGCCGAAACGATCACCGAGCCCCAACTGGTCCAGTTGCGCCGCAATCTGCGGCTACAGGCGGCCTTGCTGGCCGATCATGATATCGCCGGATTTTACCAGACCGATGCGCAGATGCACGAGTTGATCCTGTCCTTTACCGGATTCCGGCGGCTGGCCGGATTGGCCGAAACCGCATGGGTCCATGTCAACCGCGCCCGCCAGCTGGTTTTGCCGCATCCGGGGCGGATTCAGGCCACGCTGGCCGAACATCAGGCGATTCTGGCAGCACTCGAGGCGCATGACCGGGTGGCCGCCCGGGCCGCGACGCAGGCCCATCTGCGGCAACTGGTGACCTATCTTGAACCATTGGTTTTGTCGCATCCCGACCTGTTCACGCCGCG
Source organism: Rhodobacterales bacterium (assembly GCA_031422295.1). Lineage (GTDB taxonomy): Bacteria > Pseudomonadota > Alphaproteobacteria > Rhodobacterales > Rhodobacteraceae > JANOMH01. Next base: position 2,385 of record JANOQM010000043.1, read on the forward strand.
CTAAGCCCGCCGCAAAGCCCGCCGCAAAGCCCCCCGCCAAACCTCGAAAGGCCCGCAATGCCCGACCTGCCCAATCGTCCCCGTTATGCCGCGCGACTGAATGCATTCAAGGTCGGGTTGCCCGGCAAACCGACGGTGGCCGATATGATCATGCGGGCCGGGCAGGTGCCTGGCCTTGATGCCGCCGACCTGAATTTTCCCGATCATTTTGCGGCGCATTCGCCCGCCGAACTGACCGAACTGCTGGGCGCGCAGGGCATGGCGCTGAACGGCCTTGCGATGCGCTACTACACTGATCCCGGGTTCCGGCTGGGGGCGTTTACCAACCCCGACCGGCGGGTCCGGCAGGCCGCACTTGATATTACCAAGCGGGGCCTTGACGCGCTGGCCGCGATGGGTGGGCAGGTGATGACCCTGTGGATGGGGCAGGACGGGGTCGATTACAGCTTTCAAGGCGATTATGGCCAGATGTGGGACGATACCGTGGCTGCATTGGCCGAGGTGGCAGGTCATAACCCATCGCTGGATGTCTCGGTGGAATACAAACCAAACGAGCCACGCTGTTTTGCCCTGATGCCCGATGCCGCCACGACCCTGCTGGCAATCCGCGAGGCGGGCAATGCCAACCTTGGCGTGACCCTTGATTTTTGCCACGTGCTATTTGCTGATGAAATACCGGCCCAAGTCGCCCGGCTGATCAGCCGCCAGTCGCGCCTGCTGGGCGTTCATCTGAACGACGGCTATGGCAAGCGCGACGACGGGCTGATGGTGGGATCGGTGCATCCGGTGCAAACGCTGGAGTTATTCGTGGAACTGGACCGGATCGGGTATGACGGCGTCATATATTTCGACACATTCCCCGATCATGGCGGGCTGGACCCCTGCGCCGAGGCCGCGATGAATATCCTGATGGCCGATAGATTGCGTGGAATCGCCAAGACCCTGGGCGATAGCCCTGCCCTTGCCGCAGCTACCGCCGCGCAGGACGCGACCGCCAGCCTTCGACTTGTCGCGGAAAGGCTGTATCAAGGGACCTGATCCTTTGATTTTCGGAGTTGAAAAAATACCTCCGCCGGAGGCTCGGATCCAACCACAAAACCCTACGTCGGCGCATCATCCCGCATCAGTCCTTTGGCCTTAAGCTCAATCCAAAGCCCCTCTGGAACAACAGCCGCCGCCGCCGCCACGTTCGACATCATTTCCGTCACCCCTTGCCCGCCCGGAATGACCGACACCACAACCGGGTGCCGCAAGGCAAACTGAAACGCCGCATCAACCAGCCGGACCGCATGGGCGGCGCAGATGGTTTCTATCGCGGCGACTTTGTCCAATATGTCCTGCGGGGCCGGATCATAATTGAAAAACGCCCCCGGTTTGGCGCCTGTCGCCAATATGCCGGAATTATACGGCCCGCCGATGACCACGCCGATGCCCCGCTCCTGCGCCAAAGGCAGAAACCCGTCCAACGCGGTCTGCTCCAGTAACGTATAACGTCCAGCCAGCAGGAAGATGTCGAAATCACCGCGATCTGCCAGATAGGTGCAGGGCTCCACCTCGTTCACTCCGGCCCCAAAGGCGCGGATCACGCCCTGATCGCGCAGTTCCAACAGCGCGCGATACCCCGAGGCCATGAATTCCGAGATTTTGTCCATCATTACCGCCGCAGAGCCATGGGTGAACAGGTCCAGATCATGGGCATAAACCAGATCAATCCGATCCACGCCCAGCCGCTCCAGCGAAAACGCAAGGCTGCGCATGACGCCGTCATAGGAATAGTCATAAATCCCGGTGCGGTTCGGCACGTCAAACCATTTGCCGATCCCGTCGCGCTGATCCGCAGGGCAGGGGCGCAGCAGCCGCCCGATCTTGCTGGACAGCACATAGGCGTCACGCGGTTTACCGCGCAGAAACCGGTTCAACCGGGTTTCGGCCAGTCCCAGTCCATATTGCGGCGCGGTATCAAAATAACGGACCCCGGCAGCCCATGCCCGGTCCAGAATAGCCTGTGCATCGTCATCACTGATCGCGCGGTACAGATTGGCCATCGGGGCGCTGCCAAAGCCCAGTTCGGTAAACGTCAGCCCGCCGTTGCCCAGCCGGTCCCAGTTTCGTGTCTGCAATTGCATGTCTCCCGCGCTTGTCGCTAACATGTTAGTATAGCAGCGCGCAGACTGCACCCCCTTTGGGTGGGTTTTTCTAAAGGGGGATCAGATGAATTACACGTTGGGCGTCGATATCGGGACGTTCGAATCCAAAGGGGTTCTGGTCGCTGCCGGGGGCCGCATCGTGGCACAGGCCAGCCGCCCGCATCGAATGATCGTGCCCCGCCCCGGCTGGGCCGAACATCGCGCTGATCAGGACTGGTGGGGCGATTTTGTATTTATTACAAAGGCACTGCTGGCCGAAAGTGAGGCGCAGGCCTCTGACATTATCGCCGTGGCGACATCGGCGATAGGCCCGTGCATGTTGCCGGTAGATGCCGCCGGGACGCCGCTGATGAACGGCGTTTTATACGGCGTCGATACGCGGGCGCAGGCCGAGATTGAGCTGTTGAATGGCACCATTGGCAAAGACGTCATCGCGCTGCACTCTGGCATGGCGTTAACCTCGCAGGCGGTCGGGCCGAAAATCCTGTGGCTGCGACGGACCCACCCCGATCTGTGGGCCAAAACCGCCAAAGTGATGAGCGCGACCAGCTATCTGACATTCCGGCTGACTGGCGAAGTGGTGATCGACCATCACACCGCTGCGGGCTTTGCCCCGCTGTATGACAGTGTTGCCCAGCGTTGGGATTGCGGGTTGTCGGGGATTTGTGACGAAACGTTGCTTCCCCGCATCCTGTGGGCGTCCGACATTGCCGGGCAGGTTACGCCAAAGGCGGCGCTGGAAACTGGCCTTGCCCCCGGCACCCCTGTCACCTGCGGCACGATCGACGCCTGCGCCGAGGCCGTCAGTGTTGGCGTGTCCGCCCCCGGCGATATGATGATGATGTATGGATCAACCATTTTCACCGTCCAGATCACTGCAGACCGGCTGACCGACCCCCGGCTGTGGCACACGCCGTGGTTGTTTCCCGGTCAATTCGGGTCGATGGCCGGGCTGGCCACCTCGGGCACGCTGACTCATTGGTTTCGTGACCAGTTCGCCCGGGACCTCGCCACCGACACAGCCTTTGCTGTGCTGACGGACGAAGCGTTGACCAGCCCGCCCGGTGCCAAGGGCCTGCTGTGCCTGCCGTATTTTTCCGGCGAGCGGACGCCCTTGCATGACCCATTAGCGAAGGGCGCGTTTTTTGGCCTGAACCTGACCCACAGCCGGGGCGATATGTACCGCGCCGTGCTGGAAGGGATTGCATCCGCCACACGGGCGATAACTAATTGCTATGCCGAGGCCGGCAGCCCGCCGGTGCGTGTGCTGGCCGTAGGGGGCGGCACCAAGAACGCCCCATGGTTGCAGGCCACATCAGACCTGACCGGGCTGGACCAGTCGATTTGTGCAGTCACGGTCGGCGCATCTTATGGTGATGCCTATCTGGCCGCACTGGCCGTCGGCGCGGCAGCATCGGGGGAAATTGCGCTGTGGAACCCGGTTGACCGGGTGGTGCGCGCCGAACGCCACGCGGTCTATGACCGGCAATACCCCTTGTTCCAGCAACTTTATCTGCAGACCAAAGAGATCATGGCAGCGTTGGATAACGCGGCAGATCAATGACGCCTTTGCGCAGGATGAAACAGCCGTAAGGGCCGGGGTCACTGGTGCGGATGATGCAAAAGGCCCGTTTGGCGGCGGCGTAGAATTCAAACCGGTCAAGGGCCGCGACAGGAACCGGGCGACCCTCGGCCCGGTCAATCACTGCTTGCATCAGCCCAAAGACCGGCACTTGCGCAGCAGGATCGTCCACCACGCTCATCCGCCAGACAGGGGCGGCCACGAAGGTATCCAGCGGCATCAGCGACAGGATCGCCGTCACCGCCGGCGGGATGTCGCAGCCCGGCAGGTTGATCAGCTGCCCATAGGTAGTGTCTTTGGCAATGGCCGCTGCCGGGTGGTTCACATCGCAGATCACCAGATCATCGCCATGCCCCATCAGCATCAGGGCATACAGCACTTCGGCGGACAGGCGGGGGTCGATGCCGCGCAGCATTACTTGACGGCCCCCGCGGCCATGCCCTTGATGATATAGCGTTCCAGAATGATCCCGATTACGATCAGCGGCAGGATCGCGGCAAAGCTGACGGCGGCCATGGACCACCATGAAATGCCCTGTGATCCGGTCTGGCTGGCCACGAGGACTGGTAATGTGTTGGCATGGGTCGAGGTCAGCAGGGCGGCAAAGAAATATTCGTTCCACGTCAGAACCAGCGACAGGATGAATGCCGCAACCATGCCGGGCAGCGCAATCGGCATGACGATGGTCGCAAACGCCCCCCAGATCGTCAGGCCATCGACCAAAGCCGCCTCTTCCAACTCGGTCGGGATCCCCGCAAACTGGTCGCGCATGATCCAGATCACGATGGGCAGCACCGACAGCGTATACAGCAGGATCAGCCCGACCCGCGTGTCGAGCAGGGCCAGTTCCTTGTAAAGCACGAGGAAAGGCAGCGCGAGGACGACAGGCGGCAGGATCAGCTGGCTTAGGAAGAAAAACGAAATGTCCGAATTGCGCATATAGCCGAATTTATAGCTGAACCGCGACAGACCATAGGCCGCAAGACTGCCGAGCAGCACCGCAAGGGTCGAAGACGCCACGGAGGCGATAACGGAATTGATGAACCTTTTGGTGAATTCATCGCGCACCGTGTTTTCCGCCCAAAACGTGTCGGGCGACAGCCCCAGTGATTTCCAACCGATCCAGGATGGCTGATAGTCAACCCAAGGCACCATATGCCCCTGCATCACGTTGGGGGCCATTTTGAAGCTGGTGGTGACGGTCCAATAGATCGGAAACAGGCAGATGATTGCCCACAGGATCAGCGCACCATAGATGAAAATGCGCCCGGCCCACCATTTGGCTTGGTGCGACAGGTCGGACTGGCTGTCATGAAAAATCTGCTCGGTCATGTCTGCGAATCCAAATCTGGCCTCATGTCTGCGGCCGCGTCCAGCGATCCGCCAGTTTCATCAGCAGGGTCATGGCGATGATAATGACCACCAGATAGACCATGGCCAGCATCGTGCCATAGCCGACGTTCGACCGTTCCCGGTATTCGCGGAAAATAAAGCTGGTCACTGAATCCGTAGCTCCACCCGGCCCACCCGCTGTAACCGTAATGATGATATCAGCCAGTTTCAGCTTGAAGATGATCCGGATCAGGATGGCGGTGATCGACACCGGCAGCATCAGGGGAAACGTCACCTCCCAGAACCCGCGCCAACCATTGGCCCCGTCAACGCGTGCGGCCTCTTGCACTTCTTTTGGGATCGCCTGCAACCCAGCCAAAATCATGATCATCATGAACGGGATAAAGGTCCATGCATCCATGACCATGATCGTCAGCTTTGCCATCAGGGGCGAGCCAAAGAATGACGGATCGTCCCAGCCGAGCACCTTTGCCAGCCGGGCCAAGGGCCCAAACCGGACTTCAAGCATCGATTTGCCGATCATCCAGCTGACCGCCACCGGCGACAACATCAGCGGCATCAGAAACGCCACCCGAAAGAATTTGCGCGCCCTGATCTGGCCATTCAGCATCAGCGCCAGCCCAAAGGCGATGGCATATTCGACAATGATTGCAAGGCAATACCAGACCATATTACCCAAAGCATTCCAGTAGAACGGATCGGTCCACATCTGGCGGATATTGTCGATGCCGTTGAATTTGCGACCATCGGGCGACGACAGGTTCCAGTCGGAAAACGCGATGCCGAGGCCAAAGATCAGTGGAATAATGGTCAGGCTGATCACAAACAGCACAGCGGGCAGCACGAACAACGTGCGCTTGCCTTGTTCGCCCCGGGTCAAAACCTGACCCCAACACAGGCAAATCGCCCAGAGGGTGTAAGCGTACAAAGTAGGCCGCCAGTTTACGAAACCGATGTCCGCCGTGCCGGACACTTGCAACGTCTGCAGCAAGGCCACCAGCGCCAATACCCCCGCCGACCCCCAGATCAGAATGCGCCCAAAGGCAATCCGCCCGGGGGACAGATTATCATTTGTTACAACATGAAGGAGGTCACCTTGGGCAGTCATGCTAACATGCTAGCTGCGAGTTTTGCGAGAGGGAAGAGGGATGATAAGGGCCCCCGCGCCGAAACCGTTGCCCGAAATGTCATTTCGCTGTTACGTTTAGGCAAGCTGGTAAAGGGATAGGTCATGAGTAAGCAATTTTGGGCTGTGTTGGCGTTGCTGATCGGATTTTGGGCAGGCGGGGCGATTGCACAGGAAACACCAGTTGAAACACCCGCCGATCCGACGGCCGACGCGGTGGTTGCCGAAGCCGCCGCCACGCCCACCGGCCCTGATGAGGTGGTCGTGGGCGTCTATATCAACGATATTCAGCAGTTAGACCTGCAAACCCACAGTTATGCGATGGATTTCTATGTCTGGATGCGCTGGACCAACCCGGATATCGACCCGTCCCTGACCTTGGAATACATGAACCCATTTCAGCTGTGGGGGCATATCCCGACATTTTTGTATGAAGAACCACAGACACTTCCTGACGGCAGCCTTTACATGGCGGTCCGCTATCAGGGCCAGTTCAACAGCAAACTGCCGCTGGAAAAATACCCGTTCGACGACCAAAGCCTGATTGTCGAGTTTGAGGATAACGCCGTTGGGGCGGCACGGCAGGTTTACGTGCCGGATGAGATTGCCGTGTCGATGAACCCTGAAATGACCCTTCCCGGATACATTCTGGGCGAGCCGACCCTGACCATTGCCGCCCGCGCCTATCCGACCAATTTCGGCGATACCAGTCTGACTGAACTGGAACCCTATTCGCGCGTCACCTTTGCCGTGCCGGTGCATCGGCCGGCGATCACCTATGCGATCAAGATCATCCTGCCGATGCTGCTGGTGGTGATCTGCGGCGGCCTCGTGTTTTTCATCCATCCGACCTATGTCGAGGGCCGGATTGGCATGGGTATCTCTGCGCTGCTGACCCTTGTGGTGCTGCAACTGACCACCAATTCGCAACTGCCCGAGGTCGATTATCTGATGATGCTCGATATGCTGTATTTCGTGGCCTACGTCTATGTGATCGCCTCATTGGCCCAAGTGGTGCGCACATCCTGGGCGGCACACCGGGGCCGGGAACACGAAGCCGTCGTGCAGGACCGCTGGGCCTTTGGTATATTGACCGTGGCCTATCTGGCGATGTCCGTGGCGATCATGATGGTCAGCCTGGCCTAGATCGCTGGTAATGTGGGTTTAAACCCACCTTACTAAAAAGATAAAAAGCGCCCGAAGTTGCCCCCGGACGCCTTCCAGTAAGGTGGGTTTAAACCCACATCACCGATCGTTTCACAATCCCAGCGATGCCTTATACAACGCAATCTGGCTGTCCCGCCCGATCTGGTCGGTAATCGCCTCCCAAGCGGCGGCAATCGCGTCGGCGGTTTCTTGTGCGCCTGCATACTGCCCAGCAAACCCCTTTGCCAACTCATCCTCGGCCACCGAATAATACTGGAAAATCCCGGGGATACGCGGCTCGATCGCCGAATTGGGGTGGTTGTAGCTGTCCAGGTTGGACCCAAGGTAATCCTCGATGAACGCCTTGTCATAACCTGCCGCTTCCCATTCAGCATAATCGAACTGGGAATTGCGGTAGGGTTGGAACCCGGACGGATAGGCCGCCATCCACAGTGCGATATCCTTGCCGCCCAGATGGGCTGCGGCAGACCAGGCGGCTTTTTTCTTCAACTCATCCCCATCAACCGTCGACATCACGTAAACGCCCCAGCCGATATAGGCCATGTTGGGCGCATAGTTCGGCCCCGAAGCCAACGTATCCCACGCGCCGGTGACGTTGTTATAAACATCGTCCGAACCCGGCAGGATGCTGAACCCAACCACATCGCCAATCACGCTGGAATCATTGGTCCGCGCGTTCGACCCCACATCGCCCCACCAGGAAATCATCGACCCGGTGCCAGCGAGGAACTGCTGGAACGCGGTCGTGCCCGGATCGGCGTTGATCTGGTCTGCCGGTGCGTTCGGCATCATATCCATCACGTCCTGAATAGCGCGGACAAAGGCCGGATTGTTGACATAGGGCTTCATCGTTTCGGGATCGAACAGCCATGCCTTGTTGTCGGGATGCTTGGCATAAGCGGTGGCGCGGGATTCAAGGAAATAGAACCCAAAGCCGCCCCAACCCTTGAGCGGATCCAGATAGCCATGCGCATCAAGGCCAGTCAGCGGGTCAACCTGACCTGCCAAAGCCGCAGTAGCAGTCTGCACTTGCTGCCATGTAACGGGGGCCTCGGCCATGCCGCTGATCGACCCGTCGCCAAAGTAATCCTTGCGGTACGCAAAGGTATGGCAATCGCCATCAATCGAAATCCGGTAGGTCTTGCCATCCCATGTACCGACCGGCGCCTGCAGATAGCCCACGTAATCGTCCATTTCGATCTGGGTTTTCACCCAGTCCGGCATTTCGGACAACAGGCCACGGCCCGCAGTGTCGCCTTCAAACGGCGCACCCATTTCGATGATGTCAAAGTCCACGGTGCCAGTTGCAATCGACTGTTGCAGGCGGGCGTTATAATCAGCCTGCGCCAGATCGATCCAGTTGATCTTGGCCCCGGTATAGGTCTCCCATGCCTTGAGGAAGCCGCGGAACAGCACGTTATGCTGGTTCTGGTTGTTCAGGCCGAGGAAATTCAGCACTACCCCGGCAAATTCACCTTCGGCAACGCTGGCCTTGGTCGCACCCAGGGTCATTTCGCCGACTTTTTGCCAGTCAGCATCGGTCGGCGATCCGGCCCCTACGCCCGGAATAGCCAGAATCGCGGCGCGGACATCGCCATGTGCATCGGCCATCGCGGCCCCCGGCAGAAACCCAAGCCCGCCCGCAGCAGCAAGTCCGCCCAGGCTGGCCGCCGATTGCAGCAATTTGCGGCGGTTCAGTTGGACTGCATAATTATAAAGATCGGCCTTCATCGACATCCTCCCATAAATTGAACGCCTGCTGTTGTTTCAGCAGAACCTGCGGGCCGCGCCCGACACCAGTCTGGCATGTCCGAACATGCCAGGAATACGGCGCCAAAACCGGGTCCGGTCTCCTCCAGACCTGCAAATCTTCTCAGCCTTGGCTGCACCTGTCAATCCTCTAACATGTTAGTATGCTTAGATGATGGACAGCCCGTTTTTCGTGCGGTACCGATGGCACTTAGAACCGCTGACAGGGAACCTCATGGCCGAAGTCACGATCCGCGATCTGCGCAAAGCTTACGGCGCGCTTGAGGTTTTGCATGGCGTTAATGTCGATATAGCAGACGGGCAATTTGTCGTGCTGGTCGGACCGTCCGGTTGCGGCAAATCCACATTGCTGCGGATGATCGCGGGGCTGGAAGGGGTGACTGCCGGGCGCATCACCATTGGCGACAAACTGGTCAATAATCTGCCGCCGTCTGAACGCGACATCGCGATGGTGTTCCAGAACTACGCCCTGTATCCCCATAAAACAGTGGCGGCCAACATGGGCTTTGCGCTGAAAATGGCCAAGATGCCACGGGCCGAAATTGATGCTCGCGTCGCGCGGGCCGCCGATATTCTGGGGTTGAAACCCTATCTGGCCCGCGTCCCGCGTGAGCTTTCCGGCGGCCAGCGCCAACGCGTCGCCATGGGCCGCGCGATTGTGCGCAACCCGTCAGTGTTCCTGTTTGACGAGCCGTTGTCGAACCTTGACGCCAAACTGCGGGTCCAGATGCGCGCCGAAATCCGCGAACTGCATCAGCGGCTGGGTACCACCACCGTTTATGTGACGCATGACCAGATCGAAGCGATGACCATGGCCGATGTGATCGTCGTGATGCGCGATGGCTATATCGCCCAAATGGGTGCCCCGCTGGAATTATACGACAACCCGGCCAATGTGTTTGTGGCAGGCTTTATCGGTAGCCCGGCGATGAACCTGCTGGACGGCGTGGTGCAAGCCGGTGCGACTGGCCTGACGATCCGGGCCTGTGACGCCGATCTGCCAGCCCCCGACCGCTCGGGCCTGACCCCGGGCCGCAAGGTCACATACGGCATTCGCCCCGAAGATTTGCATTTGTCGGATACCGGCATCGCGGCTAATGTCGCCGTGGTCGAACCCACAGGGTCCGAAACCCATATCGTGCTTAAGGCCGGGGGCCGCGACATTACCGCTGTGTTCCGCGAACGGCATGCCTTTGCCCCCGGAACGCTGGTGCATCTGGCCCCTGATGCCAGCAAAGTGCATCTGTTTGATGCCGATACCGGCGACAGGCTGACCTAAGGAGCGATCATGCTGAAAAATCTCGACCCCCGCCTGAATGCCGATGTGTTGTATGCCCTGCGCGCGATGGGTCACGGCGATACTTTGGTCATCGCTGATACCAATTTCCCCGCCGACAGCATTGCCCGCCAAACCCGGCTGGGCCGTCTGTTGCGGATGGAGAACCTGACCTGCGCCCACGCCGCGCAGGCAGTCCTCTCAGTCTTCCCGCTGGATAGTTTTGTGACGGACCATGCAGGCCGGATGGAAATGGCCAGCGACCCCAGCGAGATACCGCCGGTCCAGCAAGAGGTCCAACTTGAGATAAACCAAGCCGAAGGCAAATCCTGGCCCATGGTCGGGATTGAACGCTTTGACTTTTACGACCGCGCCAAAACCGCCTATGCGGTAATCCAGACCGGCGAAAGGCGCTTTTATGGCTGCTTCATCTTCCGCAAAGGCGTTATCCCGCCGCCTTAAATCCGACAAAGGCCCGCAATGTCCCATATCGTGATCCTTGGCGTTTTTGTCGCTGATACAGCCTACCGCGCCCCGCGCCCGCCCAAAATGGGTGAAACCATCATGGGCGACAGCTTTGCGCTGGGGCCGGGGGGCAAAGGCTCCAATCAGGCGGTGGCCGCCGCTATGGCGGGTGGCAAGGTCCATATGATAACCCGGTTGGGCATGGACCCTTTCGCCGATATGGCGCTGGCCACATGGGCCAAGGCGGGCGTGATCCCGGCCATCACCCAACACGCCGACAGCTATACCGGGGCCGCCTATATTTACATCGAATCTGCCACAGGCAATAATGCCATCATCATCTGCCCCGGCGTCGCTGCCACAATTTCAACCGCCGACATTGACGCCAATGCCGCGCTGATCAGCAGTGCGGCGGTGTTCATTACCCAGTTGGAACAACCGCTGCCCGCGGCGATGCATGCGCTGAAAATCGCCCGCGCCGCCGGGGTCAAAACCATCCTGAACCCGGCACCCGCCGCCGCCTTGCCCGACGGGATGCTGGCGCTGTGTGAATATGTCACCCCGAATGAGACCGAGGCCGAGGCGCTGACCGGCCTGCCTGTTACGTCAGTGGACGAGGCGACCACGGCTGCACAAAAGCTGCGGGCGATGGGGGCAGGGGCCGCGATCATCACCTTGGGGGACAAGGGGGCGCTGTATCACGACGGCAGCCAAACCTTCCACACGCCGGTCATCAGCGCAGGTCCGGTGCTGGAAACCACCGGCGCAGGCGATGCGTTCAACGGCGGCTTTGCCACGGCCATCGCCGAGGGGCTGGATGCGCGGTCAGCCGTGCGGTTTGGCTGCGCCACGGCGGGGATTTCAGTCACACGGGCCGGGACAGCGCCCTCCATGCCAGCGCGGGCCGAAATTCTGGCTTTGCTCGCGCGCACGCCGACATAATCTGCCGTCCAGTTTCTTTTGTGCTTAAATATCCCCGCCGGAGGCTCCGGCATCACGGCAAAGACCCGTCCACGATATCACAACACCATGTGCATCCGGTGACCCGGCGCAAAGGCCAGCCTGACCCATGTAATGGGCACCGCGCCATCCCATGTCGTCCGTTCCAGCACCATCAGTGCCGCCCCTGCAGCAATGCCCAAAGGTCCGGCCTCGGGGCCTGCATTGAGTGCGGTCAACACAAAATCACCCCGGGTGAATGGGGCATGGGCCACCAGCCATTGATTGGCGTTCAGCACTGCCAGATCGACAGTCAGGATGTCAGGTACGGCGTCGGTATTGATCCAGCGATCTTCATGGGCATAGGGCCGGTCTGCCGCCAGATGCAGCGAGGTCAGATGCAATAGCGGGCCGGTCAGGCCCAATGCGGCCTGCACTGCGACCGGGGCGGTGGCATGTGTCCGGGTCAGCAGCCGGTAGCCGTAAGCCAAACCACGCGCCTCGATTTCATGACGCAAAATCGGAATACTCAGCGTCGCCTTGCGCACCGGATGTAGGGCCACGCGGGTGCCCGCCTTGCGCTTGCGGTCCAGCAATCCGGCCTCGGCCAGGGCTTGCAACGCGCGGTTCACCGTGGCCCGGGCCACGCCAAATTCGCGGGCCAGATCGGCCTCGTTCGGAATCGCCGATCCGGGCGGCCAGTCGCGGGCATGGATGCGGCGCAAAACTTCATCCTGCACGGCTTGCCAACCCGACAGGCTCACATCTGCCCCCGCAAATCGCGCAATGCGGCCCGGTAGGCGGCCTTAATCTGGTCATGCCGAATATGACGCCCTTGGGTAACAAGATGGCGGCCAGCCGACCAGACATCGCTGACCATCCGGTCTTCGCCCGCAAAAATATACGCATCCAGCAGGTCATCGCCCTGCCGCCCCTCCAGATCAATATGGCTTCCATCCAATGCCAGCAAATCAGCCCATTCGCCCACGGCAATCACACCGCGCCCTCGCCCGGCAGACTGTGCGCCACCCTGTGCGGCCCCCTCAAACAGCATCCGCCCGGTGGATTTATCGGCGGTGGCAAAGGCCGCGCGGGACCTGTCGCGCAAGCGTTGGGTATGCTCCAGCAGGCGCAGTTCCTCGGTCAGCCCGATCCGGATATTGCTATCGGACCCAATGCCAAAGCGGCCCCCGGCGGCCTGCCAGCGCATTCCGTCAAAAATACCATCGCCCAGATTGGATTCGGTGATCGGGCACAGCCCGGCCACAGCCCCGGTCCGGGCGAGGGCCACAGTTTCGTGTGGGTCCATCTGGGTGCAATGGATCAGGCACCAGCGCTCATCAACGTCGGCATTGTCCAGCAGCCATTCCACCGGGCGGGCACCATACGCCGCCCGCACCTCGGCCACTTCCGCGTGTTGTTCGGCCAGATGCATGTGGACCGGGCCGCCCAATCCGGCCAGTTCGGCCAACATGCCGGGGGCGACGGCGCGCAGCGAATGCGGGGCCACGCCCAATATGGTATCGGCGGGCAAACCCAGCAGCGCCTCACGCGATGCAGCATGCAACCGGGCAAACTGGTCCGGGTTGGTGCCAAACCTGATCTGACCCGGGCCAAGGGCACGTCTATCGCAACCGCCGAACTGATACTGCACCGGCAGCAGGGTCAGGCCGATGCCAGTCAATTCCGCCGCTGCAGCAATTTGCTGCGCCATTTCAGCCAGTTGGTCATAAGGCGCGCCACCGGGGCGATGGTGCAGATAGTGAAATTCGACAGTGCAGGCATAGCCTGCCTCAAGCATTTCCATCTGCACAAAGGCAGTGATGACGCGGATATGGTCCGGGGTCAGCCGGTCCAGAAACCGGTACATCAGCTGCCGCCATGTCCAGAAACTATCGGCAGGGTCCGGCCCGCGCCGTTCAGTCTTGCCCGCCATGGCACGTTGAAACGCATGGCTGTGCAGGTTGGCGGGGGCAGGCAGCAGCACGTCGCAGCCCGGCCCGGATTGCCCGGATGCAACAGCCTTGATCCGGCCATCTGACCCGATGTCGATGCGGATATCCTGACCCCAACCATCTGCCAGTAGCGCCTGTTTTGCCCATATGCTCGTCATTCAAGCCGCCTTGACAGTATTATTATGTGCAGACATAATAACCTGACCAGCCCCAAACACAAGCAGGAAACCAATGATCCTCGGTCACGCCACAGTCGCCACTATGGACGGGCCGGGCTATGGGCTGATCACCGATGGGGCGGTCGTTACTGACGGCGGGCGGATCCTGTGGGTCGGGCCCGAGACGGAATTGCCGACGATTTACCGGGGGCAGGACCGCACGGATTTGGACGGACGACTGGTCACGCCCGGCCTGATTGATTGCCATACCCATGTGGTCCACGCGGGCCACCGCGCCGCCGAATTTGAAATGCGGCTGAACGGGGCCAGCTATGCGGATGTTGCCCGCGCCGGTGGTGGCATCCTGTCCACCGTCCGGGCCACACGCGCCGCATCCGAGGCCGAGCTGCTTGCCAGCGCCTTGCCCCGTGTTGATGCGATGCTGGCTCAAGGCGTGAGCCTGATCGAGGTGAAATCCGGCTATGGCCTCGATATCGACACCGAGCTGCGGATGCTGCGGGTGGCCCGCGCGATTGCCAGGCAGCGCCCTGTGCGGGTGCGGACCAGCTTTTTGGGCGCCCATGCGATCCCGCCAGAATTTGCCGGGCGGGCCGATGATTATCTGACCGAGGTGTGTTTACCCGCCTTGCAGGCCGCCCATGCCGAAGGGCTGGTTGATGCGGTCGATGGGTTTTGTGAGGGGATCGCGTTTTCAGTCAATCAGATAGAGCGCGTTTTTAATGTGGCAACAGCCCTTGGTTTGCCCGTCAAACTGCACGCTGAACAACTGACATGGGTGGGCGGCACCACCTTGGCTGCGCGGCATAAGGCGTTGTCGGCCGATCATCTGGAATATGCAACCGCTGCGGATGCGGCGGCTTTGGCGGCCTCCGGCACCGTCGCAGTCATTCTGCCGGGGGCGTTTTATACCCTGCGCGAGGCGCAACTGCCGCCCATTGCCGCGTTTCGGTCCCACGGCGTGCCGATCGCTTTGGCCACCGACTGCAACCCCGGATCATCGCCGATGACGTCACTATTGCTGGCGATGAATATGGGCTGCACCTTGTTCGGCATGACGCCCTTAGAGGCGCTGGCGGGGGTGACAGTGCATGCGGCCCGCGCATTGGGGCTGGCCGATTGCGGCAGGGTCCGGCCCGGTCTGCGCGCCGATCTGGTTGTATGGGAGGCGACACATCCCGCCGAACTCAGCTACCGGATCGGTGCCACACCGCTGCATTCACGCATATTTGGAGGTGCGGCATGAGCATGGTTCTGACCCCCGGTGCTGCGACGTTGGCTGATCTGGAAAGCATTTGGCGACAAGGGCTTACCGTCCGTATCTCATCTGATTCTCGCGCCGGAATCGAGGCGTCGGCAGCACTCGTGGCCCAAGCGGCGGCGGGCGAGGCCGCGGTTTATGGCGTCAATACCGGCTTTGGCAAACTGGCCTCAGTCAAAATTGCCCCAGCTGACACTGAAACCCTGCAACGCAACCTGATCTTGTCGCATTGCTGCGGTGTCGGCGAGGCGCTGGACGTGCCAACCACCCGGCTGATGATGGTGCTGAAACTGCTGTCACTGGGGCGGGGTGCGTCGGGCGTGCGCTGGGATATCATTGCGCAGTTGCAGGATATGCTGGCAGCCGGGGTAAATCCGGTGATCCCGGTGCAAGGGTCGGTAGGCGCGTCGGGCGATCTGGCGCCGCTGGCGCATATGGCCGCCGTGATGATCGGCGAAGGACAGGCGCGGGTTGGCAATGCCGTCCTGTCCGGGGCAGATGCCTTGGCACAAGCCGGGCTGAAACCCGTGGTTTTGGGCCCGAAAGAAGGGCTCGCCCTGATCAATGGCACACAGTTTTCAACCGCCTGCGCCCTGACCGGATTATGGGATGCGCAGCGCGCGGCGGCAGGGGCAATCGTCACCGCGTCCCTATCCACCGATGCAATCATGGGATCAACCGCCCCTTTGAATGCTGCAATCCATGCGTTGCGCGGACATGCGGGCCAAATCAAAGTCGCCGCCGCGATGCGGGACCTGATGGACGGGTCCGAGATCCGCGAAAGCCATCGGATTGGCGACACCCGCGTGCAAGACCCCTATTGCATCCGTTGCCAGCCGCAGGTGACCGGGGCCGCGATTGATCTTTTATCATTCGCTGCCATGACGTTGCAGATCGAAGCTAATGCAGTGACCGATAACCCTTTGGTGCTGGTGGCGGAAGGGCTGATCGTGTCGGGCGGCAATTTTCACGCCGAACCTGTCGCCTTTGCCGCCGATCAGATTGCCATTGCGATTGCCGAGATTGGGGCGATTGCGCAACGCCGGGTCGCGTTGATGGTGGACCCGACCCTTAGTTTCGATTTGCCACCGTTTTTGACACCCGAACCGGGCCTGAATTCCGGACTTATGATTGCCGAGGTGACGACAGCGGCGCTAATGAGTGAAAACAAACACTTGGCGAACCCCTGTTCCACCGACAGCACCCCCACTAGCGCCAACCAAGAGGACCACGTCAGCATGGCCGCCCATGCCGCCCGGCGGTTACGCAAGATGAACGCCAATCTGGCGGTGATTCTTGGGGTCGAAATGATCTGCGCCGCGCAAGGCATTGAGTTTCGCGCACCCCTGCGCACCAGTCCGGCCTTGCAGCGCGCCATGGCGCGGATCAGGGCGGATATTCCCACTTTGGGGCAGGACCGCTATCTGGCCCCGGATATCACGGCCGCTGCAGCCCTGATTGCCAAGGGTGGCTTGATCGAAGCGGCGGGGATTGTGGCGTGACCCCGGTCGAAGTGACCCAAGGCGCTTCGCCGCTGGTGCTGGGAATGCCGCATACCGGGACATTCGTACCGCCGGATATCTGGGAGCAGCTGAATGAAACTGGTCGGAGACTGACCGACACAGACTGGCATATTGACAGTCTTTACAAAGATTTACTACCCGATGTTACAGTGGTTCGCGCCACCCACCACCGCTTTGTCATCGATGCAAACCGCGACCCGGCGGGGGGCAGTCTGTATCCCGGTCAGAACACGACAGACCTTGTGCCGCTGACCGACTTTGATGGGCAGTCAATCTGGCAGATTCCGCCAAATCCCGATCAGGTCATGCAGCGGACCGCTGCATACCACGCGCCCTATCACGCCGCCCTGACCGCGCAGATGGAGCGGGTCCGCGCATTGCATGGCGTCGCTGTCCTGTATGATTGCCATTCGATCCGCAGCCGCATCCCGTTTCTGTTCACCGGCATCTTGCCGGACCTGAACATCGGCACCAATTCCGGCGCGTCCTGTGCGCCGCAAATCGCGGATATCGCGCATGAATTTGCGGCCTCATCCCCTTATTCCACCGTCCTGAACGGCCGTTTCAAAGGCGGCTGGACCACGCGCCACTATGGCCGGCCGACCATCGGCTGGCATGCGATCCAAATGGAAATCGCCCAATCCGTCTATCTGACAGCCGAGGCCGCGCCTTGGACCTATAGCGGAGAAAAGGCCGCCAACCTGCGCCGTTGGTTGCGCGACATTCTACAAGTCATCACCGAAACCGCGACGGAGATTGCCGCATGAACCCCCGAATTGATCCCCGCCACAATCTGCGTGACGTCTACCCCGCCACCGGCAGCACGATCACCGCCAAAAGCTGGCTGACCGAGGCGCCGATGCGGATGTTGATGAACAATCTGCACCCGGACGTGGCCGAAAACCCGCATGAACTGGTGGTTTACGGCGGCATTGGCCGGGCGGCACGGACCTGGGCCGATTTTGACAAGATCGTCGCCAGCCTGAAGGACCTCGAGGATGACGAAACGCTGCTGGTGCAATCCGGCAAACCTGTCGGCATCTTCAAAACCCACAAAGACGCGCCCCGCGTTTTGATCGCCAACAGCAATCTGGTGCCGCATTGGGCCACCTGGGACCATTTCAACGAATTGGATAAAAAGGGTCTGGCGATGTACGGCCAGATGACCGCCGGGTCGTGGATCTACATCGGCACCCAGGGAATTGTGCAGGGGACATATGAAACTTTTGTCGAGGCGGGTCGCCAGCATTACGGCGGATCGCTGAAGGGGCGGTGGATATTGACCGGCGGTCTGGGCGGCATGGGTGGCGCGCAACCACTTGCCGCCGTGATGGCGGGGGCCTGCTGTCTGGCGGTGGAATGCGACGAAACCCGCATCGATTTTCGCCTGCGCACCCGCTATGTCGATGCCAAGGCGCAGACGCTGGACGAGGCCTTGGCGATGATTGGGGATTGGACCAAAGCGGGCGAGGCGAAATCAGTGGGCCTGCTGGGCAATGCCGCCGATGTTTTCTCCGAGCTTTACCGGCGCGGTGTCCGGCCCGATATTGTGACCGACCAAACCAGCGCCCATGACCCGTTGCACGGCTATCTGCCGCAAGGGTGGAGCTTGGCGGAATGGCGCAGCAAACAGGAAACCGACCCCAAAGTTGTCGAACGGGCCGCCCGCGCCAGCATGAAAACCCATGTGGCGGCGATGGTGGATTTCTGGAATGCAGGCGTGCCCACACTGGATTATGGCAATAATATCAGACAGGTGGCGCTGGATGAAGGGTTGGAAAACGCCTTTGCATTCCCCGGTTTCGTGCCAGCCTATATCCGGCCGCTGTTTTGCCGGGGGATCGGACCGTTTCGCTGGTGCGCGCTGTCCGGCGACCCCGAGGATATCTACAAGACCGATGCCAAGGTCAAAGAACTGATCGACGATCCGCATTTGCACAACTGGCTGGATATGGCCCGCGAACGGATCAGTTTTCAGGGTCTGCCGGCGCGGATTTGTTGGGTCGGGCTGGGGGTGCGGGACAAACTGGGGCTGGCGTTTAACGAAATGGTGCGCAATGGCGAATTGTCCGCGCCGATTGTAATCGGGCGCGATCATTTGGATTCAGGGTCGGTGGCCAGCCCGAACCGCGAAACCGAGGCGATGAAGGACGGATCGGATGCAGTCAGCGACTGGCCCTTGCTGAACGCCTTGCTGAATACGGCGTCAGGGGCGACATGGGTGTCGCTGCATCACGGCGGCGGTGTCGGCATGGGGTTTTCGCAGCATTCCGGCATGGTGATTTGCTGTGACGGCAGCGCTGACGCTGACCGCCGCATTGCCCGCGTGCTGTGGAATGACCCGGCCACTGGTGTCATGCGCCATGCCGATGCAGGGTATGACATCGCGCTGGACTGCGCGCGCGACAATGGATTACGTCTGCCGGGCATTCTGTAAGGGGCCCGCTATGACGACATACCTCTTCCCGCCCCGACCGCAGCCTGCTTTGCCGGTAACGGGCGAGACCGCCCTTTACCCGGTGGCGCGCATCTTTTGTGTCGGACGCAACTACGCCGCCCATGCCGCCGAAATGGGCGGAGAGGTGGACCGCGAAGCGCCGTTTTATTTCACCAAATCAGCGCATCATCTGGTGCAGTCCGGGGCGACCTTGCCCTATCCGCCCGGTACCCAAGACCTGCACCACGAGGTTGAACTGGTCGTGGCACTTGGCACATCCGCATTCCGGGTGTCAGTGCAGGATACGCCTGCCTGCATCTATGGCTATGCCGTAGGGCTGGATATGACCCGGCGGGATTTACAGGGTGCTGCCAAAGACAAAAAGCGGCCATGGGACACGGGCAAGGATTTCGAAGGGTCCGCCGTGATTGGCCCGATCAGCCGGACCTTGATGCCGGTTGCGATCAGCCTGACAGTGAACGGCACCCAAAGACAATCCGCGCCGATGACCGATATGGTCTGGGATGTGGCCAGCCTGATCAGCCATTTATCCACCCTGTATCATCTGGAACCGGGTGATCTGATCATGACCGGCACCCCCGCAGGTGTCGCCGCAGTGGGGCCGGGGGACAGGCTGCATGGCACAGCGCCGGGGCTGTCCCCGGTATTGCTGACCATTGGTCCGGCCTAACCGACCTGCACCTGCACCATGTCGCCCTCGATACGGGCGGGGTAGGTCGCCAGATTGACACAGACCGGCGCGCGTTTGGCAGCGCCAGTGCGGTAGTCGAACTGGCCATTATGTTTGGGGCATTCGATGATGTAATCCATCACCAACCCCCCGGCCAGATGCACATTCTCGTGGCTGCACAACCCGTCAGTGCAGAAATAGTCGCCATCCGGGCTGTGATAAATCGCATAGGTCTTGCCGCCGTGATCCCAGCGCATCACGTCTTCTTCGTCAATCTCGTCCACTGAACAGGCATCAACCCAGGCAGCCATTGTCGTCTCCTTTGTCTATTCAGCAGCGCCCAATGCGGCGGCATGCAAATCATCGCGGTAGGGCCGCGCTGTCACCGGCAAAACCCGGGGAATAAAGTAGTCCTCATGCGCCAGTTGGCGGCGCAAAGCAGGCCACATTTCGGCAATACCTGCGGCAATCGACGGGGTCGGGGCGGGCAAGTCGTGTTTGATCAGCGCATGCAGGCGGGGCAGGGCGTGATAGGGGACCATCGGGAACATGTGGTGTTCGACATGGTAGTTCATGTTCCAATAGATGAACCGGCTGACCGGGTTCATCAGGACTGTGCGGCTGTTCAGGCGGTGATCGGTGACATTATCGGCCAGCCCGCCATGCTGCAGCAACCCGGTCATGACATGGTGCCATGCGCCATACAACCGGGGCAGTCCAATCACCATAAACGGCAGAACAGATTGCAGATAAACCGCCAAAGCCAAAGTTGCCAGATAGATAGCGACCCAAACCCGGGCAACAATGATCACCTTGGGTTGTTCGGTCTGCGGAATATAGCTGGCCTCCTGCGGGTCCAGACGGCCCGAGGCGTTCAGAAACATCAGCCGCCAACCGGTGTAAGCATCAGAGATACCAAATAAATTACCAATCGCCTTGATCAAATCAGGCGGCCGCATCAGTGCAATTTCGGGGTCACGGCCAACAATCACCGTATCCGTATGGTGCCGCGCATGGCTCCAACGCCAGGTATGCGGATTGCGCACGATCATGAAACAGGCGATCTGATAGACCACTTCATTCATCCAGCGGGTTTTAAAGGCGGTGCCATGCTGGCATTCGTGCCAACGGGAATCCGACGCTGATCCGTATAGCACACCATATGCCAGCCAGAACGGCACCGACCACAATGTTGGCCACAGCACACACCCGGCGGCGGCCAAGGCAATCATCGCGCCATACAGGATCACCGTGTCGCGGATGGCGGGGCCGTCACTGCGCTGCATCAGCGCTTTCATTTCTTTGCGGGGAACATCCGTGTGATACCAATCCGCTGCGGCCAGACCGGTCTGGACGGCGCGTTGGGCATCGGCCCCCAACAGGTTGTAATCGCGGCGTGCCATAGCGCTATCCTTCCAGTCATTATTCGGGTGTGACATAGACTGCTCTGCCACGAAAGACAAAGATAAGGGATTGGCATTGCGTCAAAAAACATCAAGCTAGCCTTGTCACGCTGACGAAAAACCATCAGGACAGAATCACCATGGCCCGCCGCCCGACCATCACCGACGTCGCCCGCATGGCGGGCGTCAGCATCGCCACCGTCGACCGGGTCCTTAATGACCGCGAAGCAGTGCGCCCGGAAACCGCCCGACAAGTCTATGAGGCCGCCCAGCGCATTGGGTATCACGCCGCCCCGTTGATCGGCCAACGCCTGCAGGCTGACGTGCCGGAAATGCGGTTTGGTTTTGTCCTGCATAAAGAAAAACAAGCGTTTCATCAGGCATTTGCGACCGAAATTGAGGCCGCCGTGCGCAATGCCAAAAATATTCGGGGCAGCGCCCTGATCGAATTTTCGCCGTCACAATCGCCCGGAGACTTTGTGAACCTGATGTTGGCCATGCGGGGCAAGGTCGATGCTGTGGCGGCTTGCGCCGTGACGCATCACGAGGTGACGGATGCAGTGGTGACACTGAAGGACGAGGGCATACCAACATTTGCCCTGTTGAATGACTATGCGCAGGGCATTCGCCAGAACTATGTCGGGTTGAACAATCTCAAGGTCGGGCGGATTGCCGCGTCGATCATCGCCATGGCGGCGCATAAACCTGGCAAACTTGCCGTATTTGTTGGTGGTTACCGCTGGCATGGCCATGAACTGCGTGAAACCGGATTTCGTAGCTATTTCAGAGAATTCGCGCCGCAGTTTACAGTGCTTGATACACTGGTCAATCTTGAAACCCGGCAACTGACCTATGAGGCGACACTTGATTTGCTGGAACGCCACCCTGACTTGCGTGGCATCTATTGTGCCGGTGGCGGGATGGAGGGGGCGATTGCTGCGCTGCGCGAGGCCCGCCGCCCCGGCGAGGTCTGTCTGGTGGTCAATGAGATTACACCCGAAACCCGCGCGGCGCTTGCCGACCGCTATATCACCATGGTGATTGCAACGCCTCTGGCCGCGATGTGCCGGGATCTGGTCGGCCTGATGTCAGATGCGGTGCGCAATGGCATGTCTGACGTCGTGGGGCAGCATTTCCTGCAACCCAACCTGATTTTGCCGGAATCGGTGTAAGCGCAGTTTCTGACGAAAATCCATCATCACCTGCGCAAATACCATCAGAAATGAGGGAAACGCGACCCCCGTAGTTGACGAATCGTCGCACCTGTCTGCAGGGTCGCCGCAGCTAAGCACAGATATGTGCCGGACCATGCGAAAGTGGGCCAGGGAGGGAAACCATGCTGCACAAGGCGCTGAACCACATGACTGTGGCGGGCATGAGCTTTGCCCAATTGCTCGATACTGCCGCCGCCTTGGGCTGTGTCGGGATCGAACTGCGCAATGATTTGCCCCAGCCGTTGTTCGACGGACTGGACCCGGCGCAAGCAGGCGACATGGCCCGCGCCAAAGGACTGCGTATTCTGGCGCTGGCCGAGGTGAAGCGGTTCAACGACTGGTCTGCCGCCAAATCAGCCGAGGCGCTGGCCCTGATGAAAATCGCCGTGGCCTGTGGCGCCGAGGCGGTCAGCCTGATCCCGCGCAATGACAATCTGGGGATGGGCAATGGCGAAAGGCAGGGCAATCTGCGCGTCGCCCTGCGCGATCTGAAATCGATGCTCGAGGATCACGGGCTGGTCGGGCTGGTTGAACCACTGGGCTTTGAAATCTGCGCCCTGCGCTATAAGTCCGAAGCAGTCGAGGCGATCGAGGCGCTGGGGGCCACCGGCCGGTTCAAGCTGGTGCATGACACATTTCACCACCATCTGGCGCATGAGCGGCCAATCTTCGCGGCCCATACCGGCATGGTCCATATCTCGGGCGTGACCGAGCCGGACCTCGCCACCAGCGAAATGGGCGACCAACACCGGGTTCTGGTCGATGCCGCCGACCGGCTTGGAAATCTGCCCCAGCTCGCCGCATTGCAGACCGCGGGCTATACCGGCCCGGTCAGTTTCGAAGCCTTTTCGCCGCAAATTCATGCCTTGACCGATCCCGGCAAGGCAATTGCGGCCTCATTCGATTTCATCGCGTCTGGTCTTGCATCGCAAGCCGCGTGACGGAACTGGGACCATCCGGGAGGGGGTCTTTCGGCTAATCAATGTGATGCGTGCCGAACATCACTTTTGGGAGGATATTTTATGAAAAAGACACTGATCATCGCCGGTTTTGCCGGTCTGATGGCGACCACTGCGATGGGCGAAACCATCGGCCTGACCATGGCCACGTTTGACGACAACTTTCTGACCGTCCTGCGCAACGGCATGCTGGAATATGGTGCCACGCTGGACGGCGTCACCGTTCAGGCCGAAGATGCCAATGCCGATGTGGGCAAGCAACTGAGCCAGATCGAGAACTTCATCGCCGCTGGCGTGGATGCCATCGTGGTGAACGCGGTCGATACTTCGGCCACGCAGGCCATGTCGGATGCCGCCGCAGCCGCCGGTATCCCGCTGGTTTATGTCAACCGCCAGCCGATCAACGTTGATACCCTGCCCGACAATCAGGCGTTTGTGGCGTCGAACGAAGTGGACTCCGGCACCTTGCAAACCAAGGAAGTGTGCCGCATGTTGACCGAAATGGGCAAGACCGAGGCCAATATCGTCGTCATGGTGGGTGACCTGTCCAACCAGGCCGCCGTGCAGCGGACCGCCGACATCCATGATGTCATCGCACTGCCCGAATGCGCCTTCATCACCATTGTCGAGGAACAGACTGCTACATGGTCACGCCAGCTTGGTGCCGACCTGATGACCACCTGGCTGGGGTCTGGCGTGACCTTTGATGCGGTGATCGCCAACAATGACGAAATGGCGATCGGGGCTATCCAGTCGCTGAAAGCCGGCGGTTTCGACATGGGCACGATGATCGTGGCCGGGATCGATGCCACGCAGGATGCGCTGGCCTCGATGCAGGCCGGTGATCTGGACGTGACCGTGTTCCAGGACGCGGCGGGCCAGGGTGCAGGCGCTTTGGATACAGCACTGGCGCTGGTGCGTGGCGAAGCGGTCGAGCAGAAGGTCTACATCCCCTTCCAACTGGTCACACCGGCCAACATCGGTGACTTCCTGACTTCGAACTAAGTCACGGATTATATCAGGTTTCATGGGGTGGCCGCGCAATGGCCGCCCCATGGACGTCGGATCAAACCCTGCGGGGTGATAGGGGGATGGGGCAATGACGGATACGGCACTGGCGGGGGCACCGGCCAAGCGGGCCAAGCGGGTGATGCCGCAGGAACTCAATGCCTTGTTGGGCCTGATCGCCATCGCCCTGATATTCGAGGCGCTGGCCTGGATCATCCGCGACCGCACCTTTCTGGGCAACACGCAGATCCTGCGGATCATGATCTTGCAAGTTGCCGTCGTGGGCATCATCGCCGTGGGTGTGACGCAGGTTATCATCACTGGCGGAATTGACCTGTCATCGGGGTCCATTGTCGGGGCCACGGCGATGATCGCCACAAGCTTTGCGCAGATGAGCACCCGCAATGGTGCCGATTTCACCGATGCGGTGTTCTGGGACCGGGGCTGGGTCGACCTACCGTTGGTCATTCCGCTGGTCGTCGGGCTGTCAATGGGCCTGCTGGCCGGGCTGATCAACGGCGCGCTGATCGCCTATACCAAAATCCCGCCCTTCATTGCCACGCTGGGCATGATGGTATCAGCGCGCGGCGTGTCGAACTGGTGGACAAGGGGCGAGGCGGTGTCGAACCCGACCGAGGCCTATATCGCGCTGGGCGCGGGTTTCACCCCCGTCCTGATCTTTGCGGGCGTGGCCATCCTGTTTCAGCTGATCCTGACCTATACTCTGTATGGCAAGCACACCTATGCGATCGGATCAAACCCCGACGCCGCAAGGATGAGCGGCATTAATGTCGAACGGCATCTGCTGCTGGTCTATGCCATTGCGGGCGCACTGGCCGCCTTGGCCGGGTTGGTGGCCGCATCGCGCCAGTTGACCGCGCAGGCGGGGATGGGGGTGATGTATGAACTGGACGCCATCGCCATGGCCGTGATTGGCGGCGTCAGTCTGGTCGGCGGGCGCGGGTCGATTATCGGCACGTTTCTGGGCATGCTGATCTTCGGCACGATCATCTCGGGGTTCACGTTCCTGCAGGTCAACGCCTATTATCAAGAGATGATCAAGGGCGCGATCATCGTGGCGGCTGTGGTGGCCGATGTCTGGCGGCAGAAACGCCGCGCGATGGAGGGATAGGCCATGACTGACGTGATCCTGAAAACCGAAGGTCTGACCAAACATTACGGCGGCGTGCATGCGCTGGTCGGGGCCGATTTTGAACTGCACGCGGGGGAACATGTTGCCATCGTTGGCGACAACGGCGCAGGCAAATCCACCTTCGTCCGGCAGATTACCGGCGTTGAACAACGCACGGCGGGCAAGGTCTGGTTTGACGGCCATGAAGTTACGTTTAACGGCCCGCTAGAGGCGCGGGAGGCCGGGATGGAATGCGTGTTCCAGAACCTGGCGCTGGCCGATGATCTGGACGTGCCGTCGAACCTGTTTCTCGGGCGGGAAAAGATCTGGCTGAACCTCGGGCCGTTTTCCATTCTGAACCGGCGGGCGATGCGCGAGGCGACGGTCGAGGCGCTGAAAAAGACCGCCGTCCGCATTCCCAATATTCTCAACCCGATCCGCAATATGTCAGGCGGGCAGCGGCAATGCGTGGCGATTGCCCGGTCAGCGACGTTCGCCAGCAAGCTGATCATCATGGATGAACCGACGGCGGCCTTGGGCGTGCAGGAAACCGCACAGGTCGAAAACATCATCAAATCGCTGAAATCCCAAGGGGTTCCGCTGATCATCGTGTCGCATAACCTGCGGCAGGTGTTCGATCTGGTCGACCGGATCATCGTGTTCCGGCGCGGCCATCTGGTTGCCAACTTGAAAAGTTCGCAAACCGATGGCAATGACATCGTCAGCTATATCACCGGCGTGAAATCGCAAAATCAGGCTGCGGCCAACATCTAACCTTGAGGAAAAACACATGACTCTCCGTTTCGGCGTCCTCGGCGCAGGCCGCATTGGCCGCGTTCATTCCAAAGCTATCGCCAGCACCGCCGGGGCGAAACTGGTGGCGATTGCCGATCCGGTGGCACGCGCCGCGCAGGACATGGCAGATGCTTATGGCTGCGATATCAGAATGATAGACGCCATTCTTAATGCAAGTGACATCGACGCCGTTGTGATCTGCACCCCAACCGACACCCATTCCGACCTGATTGAACAGGCGGTCCGTGCGGGCAAAGCGGTGTTCTGTGAAAAGCCCGTCGATCTGAGCGTCAAACGGGTGCAGGACTGCCTGAAAGTCGTCGCCGCCGAAAAAGGCGTGCTGATGGTCGGTTTCAACCGCCGGTTCGATCCTGATTTCATGGCCGTCAAAGCCGCGATTGATGCAGGCAAGATCGGCGTGGTCGAGATGGTCACCATCAGCAGCCGCGACCCCGGCCCGCCGCCCGCCGACTATATCACCCGCTCGGGCGGCATCTTTCGCGACATGACGATCCATGATTTCGACATGGCCCGCTGGTTGCTGGGCGAGGAGGTCGAAACCGTGCAGGCCGCCGCATCGGTGCTGGTCGATCCGGCCATCGGCAAGCTGGGCGATTACGACAGCGTCAACGTCATCCTGCGCACCGCGTCCGGCAAACAGGCCGTCATCACCAACTCCCGCCGCGCCGCCTATGGCTATGACCAGCGGATCGAGGTTTTGGGGTCGTTGGGTGCCGTGTCGGCTCAGAACATGGCCGAGGCGAATATCGAGATTGCGGACAAGGACGGGTTCCACCGCCCGCCGCTGCTGAACTTCTTCATGTCGCGCTACACCGCCGCCTATGCCGCTGAAATCGCAGGCTTTGTGGCCGCCGTAAATGGCAAGACCGCGACGCCGACCACCGGCGAGGACGGCCTTGCCGCGATTGTTCTGGCCGAAGCGGCGCTGCTGTCGGTGGCCCAAGGGCGCACGGTGAAAGTGGCCGAAGTCCTATGAAAACGCTCGACGTCATTACCATTGGCCGATCATCCGTCGATCTTTATGGCGCACAGGTCGGTGGCCGCCTTGAGGACATGGCGTCGTTCAACAAATACATCGGCGGCTCGCCCACCAACATGGCCTGCGGCACGGCACGGTTGGGCCTGAAATCGGCGCTGATTACCCGTGTTGGCAACGAACATATGGGCCGGTTCATCCGCGAGGAACTGATCCGCGAAGGCGTCAATGTCGGCGGCGTCGTCACCGACCCGGACCGGTTGACCGCGCTGGTGATTCTGGGCATCCGCGACCAATCGCAATTCCCGCTGATCTTCTACCGCGAAAACTGCGCCGACATGGCTTTGTGCAAGGATGATATTGATCCGGCTTTCATCGCGTCCGCCCGGTCTGTTGTGGCCACTGGCACCCATTTAAGCCACCCGCGCACAGAGGCTGCTGTTTTGAAAGCCCTGCATCTGGCCCGTGAAACCAGGGCACAGACCGCATTGGACATCGACTACCGCCCGAATCTGTGGGGTCTTGCGGGCCATGGCGATGGCGAAAGTCGGTTCATCGAATCCGCTGCTGTGACCGCCAAGCTGTTGGCGCATCTGCATTTATTCGACCTGATCGTGGGGACCGAGGAAGAGTTTCACATTGCAGGTGGGTCGACCGACACCATCGCCGCCTTGCGCAATGTGCGGGCCGTGTCCACCGCGACGCTGGTCTGCAAACGCGGCCCGATGGGGGCGTCAGCGTTCACTGGCGGCATCCCGGATACCTTGGACGAAGGACAGGCTGGCCCCGGTTTCCCGATCGAGGTGTTCAACGTTCTGGGCGCGGGCGATGGCTTCATGTCCGGCCTGATCAAGGGCTGGCTGGACGGCGAACCCTGGCCTATCGCGCTGAAATATGCCAATGCCTGCGGGGCTTTCGCCGTATCGCGGCATGGCTGCACACCCGCCTACCCATCATGGAACGAACTGCAATTCTTCCTTGAAAGGGGCGTGAAAACCCCCGCCCTGCGCAAGGATGCTGCACTGGAGCAGGTCCATTGGGCCACCAACCGGCACCGCGACTGGCCGGTGATGCGGGTGTTTGCGTTCGATCACCGGATGCAGATGGAGCAGATGCCGGGGGCCACCCCAGCCAAAATCGGCGGGTTCAAGGAACTGTGCTTGGCTGCCGTCGAAAAGGTCGCAGGCGGTAAGCCCGGATACGGCTTGCTGTGCGATGGCCGCCTTGGCCGCGACGCGCTGTACAAGGCCGCCGGGCAGGGCCTGTGGATCGGTCGCCCGGTCGAATTGCCCGGCTCGCGGCCGTTGCGGACCGAACCCGAAATTGGCGTCGATTTCGGCGGGCTGAACGAATGGCCGGTGGAACATGTGGTCAAGGCGTTGTGCTTTTGCCACCCGGATGATGATGCAGCACTTTGGGCCGATCAGGAAAACACCGTCCTGCGGCTGTTCACCGCCGCCCGCCGCAACCGTTTGGAATTCCTTCTGGAATTGATCCCGAGCAAAGTCGGTCCTGTCAATGACGACACCACGCCCGCGCTGATCCAGCGGTTCTATGATCTGGGCGTTTACCCCGATTGGTGGAAGCTGGAGCCGTTCAGAACCGCCGAGGCTTGGGCCAAGGCTGCGGCCACAATCCACGCCAATGACCCGCACACGCGCGGGATCGTGGTGTTAGGGCTGGATGCACCAGCCGATGAATTGGCCGCAAGCTTTGCGCTGGCCGCCAAGGAACCGCTGGTCAAAGGCTTTGCCGTCGGGCGCACGATTTTTGGCGATGCGGCGCGGGCTTGGATGACCGGGGCAATGGATGATAAGGTTGCGGTGGACCTGATGGCCACGCGGTATGCCGCATTATGTGCGGTTTGGGACAAGTACAGGGGCCAGGCATGACAACGATCCGATTGACCGCAGCGCAGGCGATGGTGCGCTGGCTGGCTGCGCAAAAAACACCTTCGGGCGACAGCTTTATCGCCGGTTGCTGGGGCATTTTCGGCCATGGCAATGTGGCCGGACTGGGCGAGGCTTTGCACGGTATCCGCGACGAATTGCCGACCTATCGCGGCCAGAACGAACAGACCATGGCGCATTCTGCCATCGCCTATTCCAAACAACTCGGGCGCAAGCGGGCGATGATGGTCACGTCCTCCATCGGGCCGGGGGCCACCAATATGGTCACCGCCTGCGCGCTGGCCCATGTCAACCGCATCCCTGTGCTGTTCGTGCCCGGCGATGTGTTCGCGTCACGCGCGCCCGACCCGGTGCTGCAACAGGTCGAGCGGTTCGACGATGGCACGGTCAGCGCGAATGACTGTTTCAAGCCCGTCAGCCGCTATTTCGACCGGATTACAAGGCCGGAGCATCTGTTGACTGCGTTGCCCCGGGCGATGCGGGTGATGACCGATGCGGCAGAGTGCGGCCCGGTTACGCTGGCGTTTTGTCAGGATGTGCAGGCCGAGGGGTATGATTGGCCGGTCAATTTTTTTGAGGAAAAAATTTGGTCACAGCGGCGCGGGCAGCCTGATCCTGATGAATTAGCTTCAGTCGTCAAGCTGTTGAAATCGGCTAAGAATCCCGTTATCGTTGCGGGTGGCGGCGTCCATTACGCAGCTGCGACCCAAGCCTTAAGGTTGTTTGCGGAATCCTTACAGATACCCGTCGTGGAAACGCAGGCGGGCAAGTCTGCCTTGCCTTGGGATCACCCGATGAACCTTGGCCCGGTTGGCGTGACCGGGGCTGCGTCTGCCAATGACATCTGCGGGCGGGCCGATCTGATCTTGGGCATCGGAACCCGGTTTCAGGACTTTACCACCGGGTCATGGTCGCTGTTTTCCAACCCGAACCGCAGGCTGGTGTCGTTGAATGTGGCCGCCTATGACGCGATGAAACATGGCGCGGAACCCTTGTGCTGTGACGCCGATGTTGGATTGACTGCGCTGTCCAACGCCATGGGATCGCACAGATTTACAACCCCGGATGCCACGCTGAAAACCAACTGGTTCGCCCAGGTCGACCCGCTGACAGCGCCGCCCACCGATGGCAACCAACTGCCCACCGATATGCAGGTGATTGGCGCGGTGCAGCGGGCCAGCACCCCCGATACCGTCATCATGTCTGCGGCTGGCACCATGCCGGGGGAACTGCATAAGCTGTGGAAGGCCACAAGGCCGATGTCCTACCATATGGAATACGGGTTTTCCTGCATGGGCTATGAAATCGCGGGGGCCTTGGGCATTAAAATGGCCGAACCGCAACGAGATGTAGTATGCATGATCGGTGATGGCAGCTATATGATGGCCAATTCCGAACTGGCGACGGCCTGTATGATGGGGCTGAAAATCACCCTTGTGATCACCGATAACCGGGGTTTTGGCTGTATCAACCGGCTGCAGATGGGCACCGGTGGGGCCGAGTTTAACAACCTGCTGAAAGACGCCTACCAAACCCAGCCGTCAAACATCGACTTTACCGCCCATGCCGCCGCGATGGGGGCTACAGCGGTCAAGGTCACGTCGATTTCCGACCTGGAAACCGCATTGCAAAACGGCAAAACCATCCCGGGCCCCTATGTCGTGGTCATCGACACCGACCCCTATCCCAGCACCGAATTCGGCGGGTCATGGTGGGAGGTGGGCGTGCCCGAGGTCAGCGTTAGGCCGCAAGTAAACGCCGCACGCGCCAAGTTTGAAGCTGAGCGTAAACAACAACGTAGCGACTGAGGTTAATCTAAATGAGCGTCAAAATCGGGATCTCGCCTATTGCCTGGCAGAACGACGACCTGCCCGACATGACGGCCGCCTTTACCATGGAGCAGGCGCTGAGCGAAAGCCGCGCCATCGGCTATACCGGGGTCGAACGGGGCCGCCGGATGCCGCATGATACCAATGGGTTGCGGGCCTATCTTGACGCCAACCAGCTGGCCCTGTGTGGCGGCTGGTGTTCGGGATTTACGCTGGTCAATGACTTTGCCACCGAAAAAGCACTTGTGGAACAGCAAGTTGATCAGTTCGTTGCCTTGGGTGCGCCCTGCATTGTCTATGCCGAATGCTCTAACACCGTGCAGGGCAATATCGCGGTGCCGGTGAACAACCGGCCGAAATTGTCGCGCGCCGAGGTCATGGCTTATGGCGCGAAACTGTCCGAACTGGCGAAATGGATGGCCGACAAGGGCCTGCCGATGTCGTATCATCACCATATGGGGTCAATTATCGAATCCGAAGATGATGTGAACTGGCTGATGGAGGGGTCATCGCCGGAACTGACCCTGTGCTTTGACACCGGTCATTTGCTGTTCGGCGGCGGCGATATCATCGCCACGCTGAACCGGTGGGCCGACCGGGTGCATCATGTGCATTTCAAGGATATCCGCGCGCAAGTGGTCGCCGATGTCCGCGCCAATGGCCGCTCGTTTCTGGATGCCGTGATTGCGGGCGCGTTCACCGTGCCGGGGGATGGCTGTATTGACTTTCAGGCCGTAGCGCATGCGTTGAAAGCCATGGATTACGCAGGCTGGATCGTGGTCGAAGCGGAACAGGATCCGGCCAAGGCGAACCCTTACACCTATTCAAAGATGGGTTATGAACACATCCTACAGGTCTGCGCCAAGGCCGGATTGGTGATCGCAAGATGAGCAGCAAGCCGCTTTTGGACCTGCAACACCCGTGGTTCATCCCGCTATGGCGCAGGGTTGCAGTGACGGCCGTATGTTTGTTCTGGACGGTCATGGAAGTGTTCATTGGCGGGCCGTTCTGGCTGTTGTTGTTTGGTGCAGTGTCGGCCTATTGCGTTTATTCGTTCTTCATCGCCTTCAATCCACGTCCGCCCGAGGACCCAAAGCCATGAAACTGCTGCGCAAACCCAAAGGCCCCACTGGCAAAGTCCATGATATCACAGCGGCGGATGCCGGCTGGGGCTATGTCGGGTTTGGTTTGTACCGCTTGGCGCCGGGCGATCATGTGGCCGAGGCGACCGGCGACCGCGAGGTGATCCTTGTGCTGGTCGAGGGCAAGGCCCGGATCAACGCGGCGGGGCAGGATTTGGGCGAACTGGGCCTGCGGATCGACGTTTTTGAAAAATCGCCACCCGCCTGTGTTTACGTCCCCAATGACACCAACTGGACTGCCACGGCGACGACGACCTGCACATTGGCGGTTTGCACCGCACCGGGGCAGGCTGGGCATGCGGCCGGCGTGATCGGGCCTGCTGGTATTACCATGGTAACACGCGGCAAGGGGTCCAATACCCGCTACATTCACCCGATTGCCATGGAGGACCGGGATGTGGCGGGTAGCCTGCTGGTGACCGAGGTCTTTACCCCCGCAGGCAACTGGTCCAGCTATCCGCCGCATCGGCATGACGAGGCTGATTTTCCGCGCATGACCTATCTGGAGGAAACCTATTACCACCGGCTGAACCCGGCCCAAGGCTATGGGCACCAGCGGGTCTGGACCGAAGATGGGTCGCTGGATGAAACCATGACGGTGCATAACCATGATGTGGTGCTGGTCCCGCGTGGCCACCATCCGTGCGGCGCACCGCATGGCTACGAGATGTATTACCTCAACGTCATGGCCGGACCTTTGCGGAAATGGCGGTTCCAGAACCACCCCGATCATGACTGGATTGCGCAACGGGATGCCTAATCGCCGCTGCCCCGCGCATCATTCCCGCCGATACGGCCCGTGCTGTTGCTGGAACTGTCATCGGCTGAACTGTTGGAACCGTGCGGCTCCACGCTGGTATCGCTGAACAATAGTGCGCTGTCGGTGTCGGTGGCAATTGGGTCATTGCCCTGCCGCTTTTCGCGGCCGCGCCGCGCGGCATAGAGCCAAAAACCCCGGCCAATGACAAGGATCAGCATTGTGATGGCAATTGCGGTATACGCCTGCACTTTAATGCTCTTGATGTGCCGCCAGTGGCTGCAGTTTGCCGCAGTTTCGCAGGCCAATCAAATGCCATTGCTGATCAGGTGTTGGCGACGGCCATGTGGCGGTATAGCCAAGGGGTCACGCCATTTTTTCGCGCAGGTTCGCCCATGATGTATGCCTATCGCCTGACCTCTGGTCGCCTCACACTGCTGCCGTCCGACGCAGACCTGAAACAAGCCAGTTGGATTGATTTGTATTACCCCCTGCCCGAACAGGTCGCGCGGGTGACGGCCCTTGGTGTCGCCGTGCCGACGCTGGAGGATATGGAAGAGATCGAGATCTCGAACCGGCTCTATCGCGAGGGCGGCTATGAATTCATGACCGTCATTGTGCCGGGGCAGACGCCAGACAAAGTGACCGTCACCGGGCCGGTCACCTTTATTCTGGGCGACAGCCGGTTGGTGACGGTGCGCCACCATGCGCCCCGCCCGTTTGAGACCTTTCCGACCCGGGCCGATCAGTCGAGTGCTGGGTGCGGCAATCACACGCGCCTGTTTCTGGGGCTGGTGGAAGAGATCATCTCGCGCCAAGCCGATCTGCTGGAAGGGGCGGGTAAGGCGCTGGATCGTACAGCGTCACAGGTTTATAGCGAGCGATCATCGCATAACGCCAAACTATTAGGCCATAGTTTGACCGACATTGGAAAAGAAGGTGAAGGGCTGTCACGGGTACGGCTGGCGCTGCTGACGCTGGAACGAATGTTGTCCACCTTTGGCGTCTGGATCGCCGAACGGAAAGATGCCGCAACGCTGCAACCGCTGATCAAAGGGCTGATGCGCGATATTCAGGCGCTTGAGGAACACGCAGCCTTCCTGTCGAACCGGGTCAGCCTGATCTCGGACACGACGCTGGGCATGATCAATCTGGCGCAGAATGCGACGGTGAAAATTCTGTCCGTGGTCGCGGCTTTGTTCCTGCCGCCCACGTTGATTGCGTCGATCTATGGAATGAATTTCACCGCGATGCCGGAACTGACACAGCCTTGGGGTTACCCCATGGCACTGGGGCTGATGGTGGCCTCGGCGGTGATCACCTATGTCTATTGCAAGTGGATGCGCTGGCTTTAAATCCCGGTTTCCCGCGCCGGGGGCAAAGTCAGAGCCGTCGCCAGTGTCGCGCGAACCAATGGCGCGACAACGGCGACCGGGGATATTTATTGAACAAAAGAATACGGACGGGGTTTTCAGGTGATGACATCGGGGGCGGTGCGCCCTGTATATGCGGCGATTCCGGCGATGGTTTCGGCAGCGGCGATAATCGGGGCAAGGGCGGTTTGCGCGTCATTGTGCAATTGGGTCGGGTCGGTTTCGACCAGCTCCAGATAGACCCGCAGGGTCGCGCCGACGGTGCCAGTTCCGGACAGCCGGAACACGACACGACCCCCGCCGGCAAAGGTGATCCGCAGTCCCTGGGCCGCCGAATGTGACCCGTCAACCGGATCGTCATAGGCAAATTCATCCGCCGTTGTCACAGTCAGGGTGCCAAAGGACTGGCCGGACAAGGCTGGCAACTTTGCCCGCAAGCCGTCATACAACGCATTGGCCTTACCGCTGTCCACATCTTCGTAATCATGCCGGGAATAATAGTTCCGGCCGTATGTCGCCCAATGATTTGACATCAGCTGTGCGACGGAAGTCTTTGTATCTGCAAGGATGTTCAGCCACAGCAACACAGCCCAAAGTCCGTCTTTTTCGCGCACATGGTCCGATCCGGTGCCGGCCGATTCCTCGCCACACAGGGTCGCGCGACCAGCGTCCAGCAGATTGCCGAAAAACTTCCACCCGGTTGGGGTTTCATAGCAGGGCATATTCATTGCGGCGGCAACCCGGTCAACCGCGCCCGATGTGGGCATCGACCGGGCCACGCCTTTAAGTCCTGCGCTATAGCCCGGTGCGCGGTGCGCATGGGCCGCGAGCAACGCCAGCGAATCCGACGGCGTGACATAAACCCCGCGCCCCAGGATCATGTTACGATCGCCGTCGCCGTCGCTGGCAGCGCCAAAATCAGGGGCATTGACTGACATCATTTCATCGACCAGCGGTTTGGCCCAAATCGGGTTCGGGTCAGGGTGGCCGCCGCCAAAATCGGGCGAAGGCACAGCGTTAACCACCGATCCCGGCAGGGCCCCCAACGTGCCCTCAAGGATCGCTTTCGCATAGGGGCCGGTGATTGCATGCATCGCATCAAACCGCAGGGTGAAACCGCTGGCAAACAGCGCCTTGATCGCGGCAAAATCGAAAAGTTGGGCCATAAGTGCGGCATAGTCTGTGACCGGGTCCACAACCTCGATGGCCATTGGCCCCATGGTCAAAAGGCCCGGGCGCGACAGGTCCGCATCCTGCGTTTCAAGTATCTTGTAACTGGTCAATGTCTTGGTAATCGCAAAGATTGCATCCGTGATCCCCTCGGGGGCAGGTCCACCGTTGGGCGTGTTATATTTCAGGCCGAAATCGGCATCCTCGCCGCCCGGATTATGGCTGGCTGACAGGATCAGCCCGCCATCGGTCTTATGCAGCCGGATCAGGTGGCTGGCTGCAGGGGTGGACAGTAACGCCCCCACGCCGACGATCACCTTAGCCGCCCCATTGGCCGCCGCCATGCGCAGGATAACCTGGCTGGCCCGGTCATTGAAATAGCGGCCATCGCCGCCTAAAACCAACGTCTTTCCCGCAATCCCGCCAATCCCGTCAAAGATGGATTGCACATAGTTTTCAAGGTAATGCCGCCCCATGAAGACCTTGGTTTTCTTGCGCAGGCCGGATGTGCCGGGTTTTTGGCCGTCGATCGGGGTGGTCTGGATGGTCATGGTCTGCATGGCGTCCTCCTTGAAATCCGGGTCTTAACCGGGCCGGGTTTGTGTCGACTCCAGCACCAATACCACAACAGAATTGGCCCGCACACGGGTGCTGCGCCGGGCTGGTTTGGCGGCGGCATAGGGGCGTGCGGTGTCGATCTGGCGCACCCAATGGCGGCCTTCTGGCGGCTCGGGCAAAGTCACGTTAATGCCGCCGCCGACATTGAAAATGGCGAATATCGCATAGTCGAGGACCGCATATTCCGGTGTGCCGGACGCTGTGCGCATTTCCACCGTGATATGGCGCATGTCTGGGTTGATCCAGTCAACATCAGTCATGGTTTGGCCATCGGCGCGGCGCCAGAACACGTCCTCTTTGCCGTCGCTGGCCCGGTTGCGGGCATGCAGAAACCGCTTTTGCCGCAGGATCGGGTGTTTCTTGCGGAAGGCGATCAGGGTCTGACAAAACCGCAAAAACTCGGGGTCGGCGGCGTCCCAATCCAGCCATGTCGTTGGATTATCCTGACAATAGGCGTTGTTATTGCCGTTCTGAGTATTGCCCAACTCATCACCCGCCAAAATCATCGGCGTGCCTTGTGACAACAGCAGCGTGGCCATCAGATTGCGCCGTCGCTGAATGCGGGCAGCGACAATGGCGGGATCATCGGTCGGCCCTTCGACCCCCATGTTGTCGCTGTGATTATTCGAATGCCCGTCGCGTCCATCCTCGCCATTGGCAAGGTTGTGCTTGTCGTTGTAGCTGACCAGATCCAGCAGCGTGAATCCGTCATGCGCGGTGATAAAATTCAGCGATGATGTGGCGGGCCTTGTGTCGTGGTCAAACTGCGCCGCCGATCCGGTGATCCGGTTGGCTAATGACGGCACCATGCCCGCGTCACCGCGCCAAAACCGGCGCACGTCATCGCGGAACTTGTCATTCCATTCGGTGAATGGCGGCGGATAGGCCCCAAGCTGATAGCCGCCGGGGCCGACATCCCAGGGTTCCGCGATCAGTTTGACGCCCGCCAGAACCGGGTCCTGCCGAACCGCGTGAAAGAATGCAGCATCGCGGCTGAAACCGGCCTCGGTCCGACCAAGCGCGGAGCACAAATCAAACCGGAAGCCGTCGATATGCATCACTTCGACCCAATAGCGCAAGCTATCCATCACCATCCGCAACACCATCGGGTGATCCAGATTCAGCGTATTTCCGGTCCCGGTATCGTCGATGTAATAGCGCGGGGTTTCGGCCAGCCGGTAATAGCTTTTGTTATCAAGGCCCCGGAACGACAGGGTCGGCCCCATCTGGTTGCCTTCGCCGGTGTGGTTATAGACCACGTCCAGAATAACCTCGATCCCGGCGGCATGGAACCGGGCGACCATGTGCTGAAACTCGGCAATAGATTGGGTCGCCATATAGCGCGGTTCGGGGGCGAAAAACCCGATGCTCATATAGCCCCAGTAGTTCGACAGGTTCTTGTCCTCGAGAAAACGGTCATTCAGAAAGGCATGGACGGGCAAGAGTTCGACAGTCGTCACCCCCAGCTTGGTCAGGTGTTCCAGCACCGGATCGGACGCCATGCCCAGATAGGTGCCCGGGTGCTGCACATCGCTGCGCCCGGCGGTCATCCCTTTTAAATGCACCTCGTAGATCACCGTATCGGTCAGCGGAATGCGCGGGTTTGCCGTGTCACCCCAACTGAATGCCGGGTCAGCCACGATAGACCGGGGTACGAAATGCGCCGAATTGCGGGTATCAAAGGTCAGATCACCATGTTTGGCCGCCGTATCATAGCCCATCAGCGCATCGTCCCAGATGATCTGTCCCGACAGCTGTTTGGCATAGGGGTCGATCAGCAGTTTATGCGGATTGAACCGGTGCCCCTCATCCGGGCGGTAGGGGCCATGCGCGCGGTAGCCGTAATGCTGGCCCGCGCGCAGGCCGGGCAAATACCCGTGCCAGACATGGCCATTATGTTCGGGCAGGTCGATCAGCAGGGTTTCGTCCATGCCGTTTTCGGCAAACAGGCACAGGGTCATGCGGGTGGCATGCTGCGAAAACACAGCAAAATTCACGCCGTCGCCATCAAAGGTCGCGCCAAGCGGGTAGGGGCGCCCCGCGCTGATCAGAATATTGCCGCTCATGCGTTTGGTGTCACGTCCCGGTAAAGGGCGGCATAGGTGTGGGCCGACGGGCCCCAGCCCACCGGTTGCGCCATCGCATTGGCCTGCATTTCTGCCCAGGTTTCCGTCTGACCATAAAGCGTGCAGACTTGATCAATCGCCCCAGCCAGCCCATCGACCGTCACCGGATGAAACTGAATGCCCGTGGCCACACCAACCCCAAGGGCAGCCGGCGAGGCGTGGATCACGGTATCGGCCAGTCCGCCGGTCAGCGCCACCACCGGGATCGTCCCATAGCGTAGCCCATATAGCTGCGTCAGCCCGCAAGGTTCAAACCGCGACGGCACCAATATCGCATCCGCCCCGGCCATCATCCGGTGCGACAGCGCCTCGTCATAGCCGATCTTGACCCCGACATTGGTATCGCGGGCGGCATTGCGAAACGCATCTTCCATGGCTTTATCACCCGACCCCAACAGGGCCAGTTGTCCGCCCCTTTGCAGCAGTAGAGGTAGCGTTTCCAGCAAAAGGTCCAGCCCTTTTTGTTCGGTCAGGCGCGAGATCACGATACAAAGCGGGCCTTGCGCGTCGTTTAGGCCGAATTCGGTGCGCAATGCCGCTTTGTTGGCCGCTTTTCCAGCGGCGGTTTTATAGGGAATGACCGCAGGGTCCGTGGCGGGGTTCCAGGCGTTTTCGTCTATGCCATTGAGAATGCCGGTCAAAACCCCGCGCCTTGCGCGCATCACCCCGTCCAGACCCATGCCAAATTCGTCGCGCATCAGTTCGGCGGCATAGGTCGGCGATACGGTGGTCAGGCGGTCAGCCCCCATCAATCCGGCCTTCAACGCCGATATCCGGCCCCAAAACTCGAATCCATCCCGCGAAAACCGCGCCCGGGGCAGCCGTAGGGTGGGCAATTTCCCCAATTCTGCCAGCCCATGAAACGCGATGTTATGGATCGTCAGTATAGTCCCGGTTTTACCCGATCCCCCCATCATATGCAGATATTCGGGGACGAACCCGGCCTGCCAGTCATGCGCGTGAATGACATCGGGCTTCCACCCAGCTATGCCGTCCTTGCCAATCAGGGCTGCGATCCATGACAGGGCGGCAAAGCGTTCGGGGTTGTCCGGCCAATCCTTGCCATCCGGCCCCAGATAGATCGACCCCGCCCGGTCATACAAATGCGGCGCGTCCAGCACTAACAGGTCCAGTCCGGCAGCCTTCCCGGCCAGCAGCCGGGCGGGGCCACCGAACAGATCGGGGTCGGTTAAAACGATTTTCGGCCCTACAAGCGCCTTCATCACCGCCGGATAGCCGGGCAGTAGGGTGCGCATCACAACGCCCTCTGCGGCCAAAGCAGCAGGCAGCGCGCCCACCACATCCGCAAGCCCGCCGGTTTTTACCAACGGGGCGCATTCCGACGCGACCGAAAGCACCGCAGTCATTTTGCGGCCATCTTTTCCAGCATATCCTGCGTGATCAGGGTCACGCCACGCGCGGTCACACGGAAATGCTTGGCATCCTCGATCGGATCCTCGCCCACCACCAGCCCCTCGGGAATGTTCACACCGGCATCGATGACGACATTGCGCAGCCGCGCATGGCGGTTGACGGTGACATAAGGCAGCACCACCGCATGGTCGAGGACGGCATAAGAGTTGGTATGCACCTCGGTAACAGCAGCGAATTGCGGACCTCGGTGCCCGAAATGATGCAGCCGCCCGACACCATCGACGACACGGCAATGCCGCGCCGGTCTTTTTCATCGTGGATAAACTTGGCCGGGGGGACGGATTCCGAATAGGTCCAAATTGGCCAGTTCTTGTCCCACAGGTTCAGGTCCGGGGTGAATCCGGTCAGGTCGATATTCGCCTCCCAGAACGCATCCACGGTGCCGACATCGCGCCAATAGGCCGGGGCACCGGGGGCGCGGACGCAGCTGTCGTCAAACCGATGCGCCATCGCCTTGCCGTTTTTGACTAGATCAGGGATCAGGTCCATGCCGAAATCATGGCTGGAATTGGTGTCGTCATTGTCTTTCAACAGCAGTTCGCGCAGGAATTTCCATGAAAATACGTAAATCCCCATCGAGGCCAGCGCCTTGGTCGGGTCATCGGGTGTGCCGGGCGGGTCTTTGGGTTTTTCCAGAAACGACGTGATCCGCCCCGTCGCATCCGTGGCCATCACGCCAAAGGCGGACGCCTCTTTGCGCGGCACGGTCAGACAACCGATGGTCACATCGGCGCCGGATTCCACATGCTGGCGCAGCATCACTTCGTAATCCATTTTATAAATATGGTCGCCCGCCAGAATGATAATATAATCAATGCCGTAGCTGTCGACGATGTCGATATTCTGGGTCACGGCATCGGCAGTACCGCGATACCAGTTACTCTCGTTCATCCGCTGCGATGCAGGCAGGATATCCAGAAATTCGTTGCGTTCCGCCCGGAAAAAGCTCCAGCCGCGCTGGCAATGGCGGATCAGACTATGCGCCTTGTATTGCGTCGCCACCGCCATTTTGCGAATGCCGGAATTCATCGCATTGGACAAAGCAAAGTCCACAATCCGGGTTTTGCCGCCAAAATACACCGCCGGTTTCACCCGCCTGTCGGTCAGCTCGTGCAGGCGCGACCCGCGCCCGCCTGCCAGCACAAAGGCCATGGATCGTTGGGTTATTCTGCGGTTTTGCGGCATCGTCGGCTCCCTCGGAATTGATGACTAGGCCTGGCCCAGCTGGAATATCAGCGTGGACAAGGGCGGAATGGTGATGTGAATACTGGCGGGCTGTCCCTGATAGGCGGCGTCATTGGCGGCACACCCGCCCAGATTACCCCGGTTTGCCCCGCCGTACACAGCTGCATCAGTATTCATCACCTCGGACCAATGGCCCAACGCAGGCACGCCGATCTGGTGCATGGTCCGCTCAACCGGGGTGAAATTGCAGATAATGACGCAAGGCGCATCCGTATCCGCCCCGCGCCGGATGAAGGACAGGATGGATTGTTCGTTATCGGTCGCGTCGATCCAACTAAACCCGGACCCGTCGCAATCCTTGACATGCAGGGCCGGGACCGCGCGATACAGGTGGTTCAGATCGCGTACCAGCGACTGAATCCCCTTATGGGCAGGCTGTTCAGCGGCGTCCCAGTTGATTTGGCCGTCGTGGTTCCATTCCTCGGGTTGGCCAAACTCGCAACCCATGAAGATCAGCTTTTTGCCCGGATGCGCCCACATGAATCCATAATAGGCCCGCAGATTGGCGCATTTTTCCCAATG
Organism: Rhodobacterales bacterium; assembly: GCA_031422295.1. Lineage (GTDB taxonomy): Bacteria > Pseudomonadota > Alphaproteobacteria > Rhodobacterales > Rhodobacteraceae > JANOMH01. The sequence continues at coordinate 43,887 of JANOQM010000043.1, forward strand.
ATTTCCGGGCATTTTTTCCAGCATGGAGCCTTTGCCATGCACCACTTCGTCATGCGAAATTGGCAGGACGAAGTTTTCGCTGAATGCGTAATGGATGCCAAAGGTCATCTGATGATGGTGGTATTTCCGGTGGATCGGCTCGTGCTTGATGTAGGACAGGGTGTCATTCATCCAGCCCATGTTCCACTTGAACCCGAACCCCAGCCCGCCCGCATCGACCGGGGCCGACACGCGGGGAAAGCTGGTGGATTCCTCGGCAATTGTCATGATCCCGGTCTGTGACCCATAGGCCGCGATGTTCATCCGGTGGAACAGATTGATCGCCTCGTAATTCTCGCGCCCGCCGTCCCGGTTCGGGATCCATTCGCCATCTTTGCGGCTATAATCGCGGTATAACATCGACGCCACCGCATCGACCCGCAGCCCATCGACATGGTATTCCTCAAGCCAATACAAGGCGTTAGCGACCAGAAAGTTCGCCACCTCGGCCCGGCCATAGTTGTAGATCAAGGTGTTCCAGTCCTGATGGAACCCTTCCTTTGGATTGCCATGTTCATACAAAGGCGTGCCGTCAAACTGCCCCAGACCATGCGCATCGGTCGGGAAATGGCCGGGCACCCAGTCCAGAATGACCCCAAGACCAGCCTGATGTGCGGCCTCGACCAGATTTCGAAACTCATGCGGCGGGCCAAACCGCACCGTGGGGGCATACATGCCGACGGGCTGATATCCCCAGGATCCGTCGAACGGAAATTCGCTGATCGGCATCAGTTCGATATGGGTGAACCCCATATCGCGGGCGTAATTCACCAGATCAATGGCATGTTCCTTGTACGACAGCGGCCTGCCACCCTGATCCCAGATGCGTTTCCACGACCCCAGATGCACCTCATAAACTGAAATCGCGGCATCCCGGCTATTCGCCGCCGCCCGCGACGTCATCCAGTCGGCATCCTGCCAGCCAAAGCCCCGGATATCGCGGACAATGCTGGCGGTTTCGGGCGGGTGCTGCGACCCGAATCCCACCGGATCGGCTTTCAAAGGCATCCGGTCGCCATGTGGGCCAATCAGTTCGTATTTATACGCGGCCCCATCGCCCGCGCCGGGCACGAACGTCTCCCACACACCCGTGCCACCGCGCCGCCGCATCATATGCCGCCGCCCATCCCAGGCGTTGAAATCGCCCACCACGGACACGCGCCGCGCGTTGGGGGCCCAGACCGCGAAATGCGTGCCATGGGTGCCGTCATGCTCCATCACATGCGCGCCCAAGGCGTGCCACAGCCGCTGATGCGTGCCCTCGCCGAGCAGGTATTCATCCAGATCGGTCAGCACCGGACCAAAGCGGTAAGCATCGTCATAATTCCACACCGCCCCATCCGCACCCGTGCCGCGCAGGGAATAGGCGGTCTTGCCCGGCACTTTGCCGCTGAACAATGCGCCTTGAATCCGGGTCAGCGGATAGGTCTTGGTCCCCACCACCGCAGCCAGTTCATGCGCGCCCGGATCAATCGCGGTGACCCAGCGGTCACGGCCAAAAACATGCGGGCCCAAAACTGAAAACGGGTCGCCATGGGCGGCGTCCAGCAATTCGGTGACGGTGCCAGGGTCAAGCGGGGCGGGATGTAACGCTGTTGTCATAACCGGATCATACCCCGTTTGCGCCGCGTCGCAAGCGGGGCTGTTAGCGTTAACGTGCAGGATGGGTTTGCAAAATCAGATCAGCGGGCAAGGGCCGGTCGATCACCCTTTGCGCATTTGGAATATCGTTGCTTTCTGCCCGCCGGGTCGCGGCAGCCCGGCTGAGCCCTAAGCTTAGCCAGCGCTGGATCAGACGGGCCCGCAATTCCGGCATTGGCACATCCAGCCGGGCGGCAAACGTCCAGAGGGGCGCAAGTGCCGACCACGGGTCCTGATCGAACAGCAGATAGTTGCCTTCGACAATCACCACTTCGCAATCGGCACTGACCACGGTTGCCCCGGCAATGGCCAGATCGCGGGTCCGGTCGAACACCGGCACGAAAACCTCAACCGGGTCAGCCAGACGGCGGATCAGATGCACAAAACCTGCGGCGTCAAAGGTTTCCGGCGCGCCTTTGCGCGGGCGCAAGCCCCGCGCGTCAAGGATCGCATTATCCAGATGAAAGCCGTCCATCGGCACCACTTCGGCGCTGATTTTCTGGTCGCGCAACCGGCGGCACAGTTCGGCGGCAAGAACGGATTTGCCGCTACCCGGCGCGCCCGCGATTGCCACCAGAATGCGGAATTGCGCGGGCCGCAGGGCATGGACCCGTTCGGCCAGCGCATTCACATGGGCAGTGATATCCAGCATCGGGCGATCCACTTAACAGCCCACCCGATGTCAGATCGGCTCAAGCTCGGTATCGGGCACTTTCGCGCCGGTCATATAGGCAACCGCATCAGACATCGAATGATTCTTGGGGTTGATGACGCAAAGCCGCCGACCCAAGCGGTGAATATGGATGCGGTCGGCCACTTCAAACACATGCGGCATGTTGTGTGAAATCAGAATAATCGGCACCCCGCGCGACCGGACGTCCTGAATCAACTCCAGCACCCGGCGGGATTCCTTGACCCCCAACGCCGCTGTGGGTTCGTCCAGAATGATCACCTTGGACCCGAATGCCGCAGCCCTGGCCACAGCCACACCCTGCCGCTGGCCGCCCGACAGGGATTCCACCGCCACATTGATGTTCTGGATCGTCATCAGGCCCAGTTCAGACAGTTTGTTGCGGGCAAAGTCCTGCATCTTTTTCTGGTCCATCATCCGCAACCATGACCCCAGGACACCGGGTTTGCGCAATTCGCGGCCCAGAAACATATTGTTGGCGATGGTCAGAGCCGGGGACAAAGCAAGGTTCTGGTAGACGGTTTCGATGCCGGCCTTTTGTGCATCCTGCGGGCTGCGGAAATGCAAGACCTGCCCATCCATCCTGATTTCGCCATGGTCGGGGGTGACGGCCCCGGCGATGGCCTTGACCAGCGTGGATTTGCCAGCGCCGTTGTCGCCGATGACAGCAGTGATTTCGCCCGGATACAGGTCGAAATCGGCACCATTCATCGCCACGACCGTGCCATAGCGCTTCATCAGACCACGGCAGGTCAGGACAGGTTGCACTTCACTCATTTCGAAGCCCTCCGCAGCCATTGGTCAAGCGCGACAGCGATCAGAACCAGACAGCCCGCCGCAAAGGTTTGCCAGTAATCATCGACCCGGGCCGCAACCGACAGGCCGGTGCTGAACACGCCAACGATCATCGCGCCGATAACCGACCCGGCAATGGACCCGCGCCCACCAAAAAGTGACGTGCCGCCAATCACCACGGCGGTGATCGAATCCAGATTGGCCGTCGTAAAGCCAATAGGTGATACCGACCCTACCCGACCGATGGCGACCCATCCGCCAAAGGCGCAGATCAAGCCCGCCAAGGTATAAACGCCGATCAGCACACGGTTGGTCTGGATCCCCGCCAGCATCGCCGATTCCGGATCATCGCCGATGGCATGCACATGGCGGCCCCAGGCCGTCTGGCTGAGGATGAACCAGACGATGACGGCCAGTACGATCAGCGCAATCCCGCCATAGGTCAGCGTCGCCCCCCAAAAGTTGAAGGCTTTGCCGAACCATAACAGCAGCGGGGCCTCCAGTGTGATGTCCGCGCCGCGTACGGATTGCGAGCCGGAATACCACAGCTTGATCGCTTCAAAGATGCTGACAGTGCCGAGGGTCACGATGAATGGTGGCAGTTTGACCTTTGTCACCAGCAGGCCGTTGATAAGGCCCATCAATGCACCAAAAAACAAGCCGATCAAAATCGCGATGATTGCGGACAGATTGTCGGTCAGGAAAACTGGCACATAGGTCTGCGTCGCCGTCGGCAGACTGCTGATGATTGCGCCGCCCATATCAAATTCGACCGCCAGCTTGCCCATGATGACCGACGACAGGACCAAAATCGCCGCGACCGACAGGTCGATGCCTGCGGTCAGAATGACGATGGTCTGCGCAATGGCCACGATCCCCACGACCGTCACTTGTTTGAGCACGGTGGACAGAGTGCCCGGTGTCATGAAATTGGCGCGTTCGTTCAGAAGTTGGTCGATCAGCCCGAATGCGGCGACGCTGACAATCAGAACAAGGGCAGGAATGGCCGTCGGATAATTGCGCAGAAAGCCGCGCAGGACATGCACAAACGACTTGTCGTCCTCGGCGAAACTGGCCACGGCACTGTCGGCTTTGTTCAGCGTGGCCTCAAAATCTGAAATGGTTTTGGTCGGCGGTTCATTATCCGTCATCATCTCCCCCTCCGTTAATTTTTCGTCACGAAACGTCCATCTTAGGCGTGGTCGTACAAAGGGCGACAGTAATGTCGCCCTTTGCTTAGTCAATTGAGTTTAGATTGCCGTGGCCTTGCGGCCCGAACTTAGCCCCAGCAGCGTGCTGTGCCTTCTGCAGTATCGATCGAGGCCACACCTTCGGCAGGCGCATCGGTGACCAGGTTCACGCCGGTGTTGAAGAAGGTCAGCCCTTCGGTCGCTGTGGGCTTGGTGCCGTCAGCGGCGTATTTGGCAATCGCCTCAACACCCAGCGACGCCATCAGCAGCGGGTATTGCTGCGACGTGGCACCGATGACGCCGGATGCAACACTGGCCACACCCGGGCAACCGCCGTCAACCGACACGATCAGCACGCCGGTTTTGCCAGCGTTCTGCAGCGCCTGATAGGCACCTTCGGCAGCAGGCTCGTTGATGGTGAACACGACATTGATATCGGGCTCGATTGCCAGCAGGTTTTCCATTGCAGTCACGCCACCTTCAACCGAGGCCTGGCTGGTCTGGTGGCCGATGACGCGTGCATCGGTTTCCGAACCCATGACTGTCAGATCGGGCACTTCGATGCCGAAACCAACAAGGAACCCAGTGTCGCGCTGCACGTCGACCGAAATGTTGTCGGCGTTGATGTTCAGCATGCCGATCTTGGCGTCGGCGGCGGCATCACCCAAAGTTGCCGCAGCCCACTGACCGATCAAAAGACCAGCCTCAAAGTTGTCGGTGGCAAAAGTCATGTCCTGTGCTTCGGGATCGGCCAGTGGCGTATCCAGAGCAATGACCAGAACGCCGGCAGCGCGGGCCGCAATCAGGGCCGGCCCGACCGAGTCGTTGGACGGCGTGATCAGGATGCCTTTGGCCCCAGCGGCCACACAGTTTTCAATCGCGGTGATCTGCGGGGCAGCGTCGCCGTCGGTGACACCGGCATAGGCCTGAAAGTCCATGCCAGCGGCGGTTGCGGCGGCTTCAGCGCCTTCTTTCATTTTCACGAAGAACGGGTTGGTGTTGTTCTTGGTGATCAGGCAGGTCAGGTCGGCAGCGGCAGCCGCACCAACGGACAGGATCAGGGCCAAAGCGGACCCTGCGAGCAATTTCTTCATGGTAGCCTCCCAAAAGATTATGCGGTCAGGCTCAAAAAGCCTGCCAATCGTCCCGGTGTCCTCCAGACCGCCGGAATGACCCTAGGAAACGTGATTCGGGGGGTTGTGTCAATTAATAAATCCAGTTGATTTATTTATTCGCTTCTGCCGTTATAAGCCTCAGGGAGGACGGCTGGATGGATCAATCCGAAGTGCGCAGCCTAAGTGGCGGTGTGAACCAACAGGGTGTTCGCGATCATAATGAACGGCTGATTCTATCGATGATTCAGCGGCATGGCGCATTGCCGGGCAGCGATCTGGCGCGACGTGCCGGGCTGTCGCCGCAGACCGTGTCAGTGATTCTGCGTGGGCTGGAACAGGACGGTTTTCTGGAACGCGGCGATCCGCAGCGCGGACGGGTGGGCAAGCCGTCGATTCCCATGGGGCTGGCGGCCGGGGGCGTTTATTCCTTTGGCCTGAAAATCGGACGCAGGTCTGCCGATCTGGTGCTGGCCGATTTTCATGGCAAGGTCCGGGGTCAGTTGCAGACGACCTACCGGTATCCGCTGCCCGAAGCGGTTTTTGGGTTTCTGCGGAATGGTCTGACCCAACTGTCCGAAAGTCTGACCAAGGCCGAAGTTGCCCGGATTGTGGGGATAGGCATCGCCAAGCCGTTCGAGATGTGGAACTGGCACGAAACCATCGGCGCCCCGGCTGCCGCGCTGGCGGTCTGGCAAGAGATTGATTTTACCGCCGAAGTTGCCCGGTTTTCGACCCTGCCGGTGTTTGAAGAAAACGATGCCACCGCCGCCTGTCGGGCGGAGCATGTCTATGGACGAGGTCGGGAATTTCGGGATTTTGCATATTTCTTTGTGGGATCGTTCATCGGTGGCGGCATCGTTTTGAACAATTCAGTGTTTGAGGGGGCGACGGGTAATGCCGGTGCATTCGGGTCTTTGCCGGCACGGCGCAGCGATGGCAGCGATTGTCAACTGATCGACACCGCCTCGGTCTATCTGCTCGAGGCGGCTTTGACCAAGGCCGGACTTGAACCTTCGCGGCTGTGGGCGCAACCGCAGGACTGGACTGGGTTTTCCACCCTGCTGGATGACTGGATCGACATGGCGGCAATGTCACTGGCACGTGCAGCCTTGACCGTATCGGCGGTGATCGATTTCGAAGCGGTGCTGATCGATGGCGCGTTTCCGGCAACGGTGCGCGAAACACTTGTGACCAGGGTCCGTTCCGCACTGGCCCAACTGGACACGCGCGGTCTGAACATCCCGCGTATCGAAGGCGGTCAGGTCGGCGGCAATGCCCGCGCGCTGGGGGCGGCTTGTGGGCCGGTGTTTTCACAATATCTGCTGAACACCCACGCCAGTTTGTCGGTGGTGTGATCGGGCTTGATCCAGTGACCCGACCAGATACACTGGTAGCCATGGTGCGTTCATTACATATGGTCTGCGTGACCTTGGCCCTGATCTCCACTCAGGTGCAGGCTGATGGCTGGGATGTGACCCAAGCCCCGGTATTTGACGGCCAGTACAGTGCCGTCGGCGACCCATCGGTGATCCGCACGGCCGATGGCAGCTATCTGATGTTTCACCATTGCATCGATGTTCTGCGCGACCCCCAAGGCGGCGAGGTGTGTCTGGCCCGGTCTGCCGACGGGCTGGACTGGCGCTATGCCCGCACCGAAAATTCTGCGTGGTTTGTGCGCAGTCGGTTGCTTTTGGCCACAATCGGCGGCTGGGACGAGGCGCATGAGACGCCGTTTGCGGTGCAGGTCGGCGACATGATCCGGCTTTATATCCTTGGATACAAAGGCCCTGGCGTATTTTCCGATCCGCTGTCCGCCGGGATCGGAATGGTCCAAAGCACTGATCCATTGGTGTTTCCCGCCATGGGCCCGCCGATCCTGATCCCGTCGGCGCCTGGCGATGCGGGCGGGATCACCAGCCCGTCAGTGGTGCAGACTGCCAGCGGCGGGGTCTTGTATTACACCGGCTGGTCCTGTTCGATGGCCGATCCGACCTGTCCGGCGCAGGAAAAACTGACGCTGATGGCGGTCCGACTGGACGGCGCGGGGCGGCCCGACGATGTGCCCCAGCCGGTGCTGGCCGATCCCGGTGTACCATGGGCCTATGGTGGCGTATCCGAGGCCGAGGTGGTTCTGGGGCCGGATGGCCGGTATTATCTGTTCTTTTCAACCTTGCCCGGCCCTGACCAGGCGCAAAGTATCGGCCTTGGCGTGGCGGATGATCCATTCGGCCCGTTCGCCATTGCCCCCGACCCGATCATCCGCCCGCAGGATGTCACAGGCGGCTGGGGCGCGGGCGGGGTTCTGGCCCCCAATGTGCTGTTCGAAGATGGCAGGGTACGGCTGTGGTTTCATGCCTTTGAACTGGACGCGGCGGGCCAGATCGCCAAGGCCCGGATCGGCTATGCCGAACATGCCTGGCCGATCTGGCCTGCCGACTAAACCGGGCGCAACGTCCCGCGCAGCACCAGCCGCGCCGGAAAAATCCGCGCCTCGGCGGCCAGCCCCGGATTTTCGATCAGGGCCAAGGTCTGTTCAATGCATGCAGCCACGATATCGGCCACCGGCTGGGCAATCGTGGTCAGGTCAATCCCCGCCCAACCGGCCATTTCCATATCATTCAACCCGATCACGCCCACATCACCGGGCACCCGCAATCCGGCGTCGCGCAGGGCTGAAATCGCGCCGATGGCCAGCACGTCATCGGCACAGAAATAGGCGTCACACGGGCCGTTTTCCAACATGGTCTGCATCGTTGCGCGACCCGCATCAAATGACCATGCCGCCGCATAGGCCGATACTATAGTCATATTCAGTTTCGCGGTTTCGTCCTGAAAACCGTTGAACCGGTCCTGGGCGGGCTGGGTCTGCTGTGGCCCGCCCAGATAACCCAGCGACACATAGCCCCGCCCGATCAATGTGCGTGCGGCCAGCCGTCCTGCCTGTGCATCGTCAATACCCGATTGCGGTACGTCGGGACGCGCATTGGCCCGGGCAAAGCAATGCGCCACCGGCAGCCCGGCATCCCGGAATGTGCGGGCAAATCCGTAGGGCAGGGTGGCCGAGATCAGGATAGCGGCATCAACCGCATATTCGCGCAGCATTCCCAGCGCCTCTGTGGCCGGTGTGCCAGCTTGCAGGTTGACCAACAGCGGCCGGAATCCGCGGGCTTGCAAGCCCGCTGTAAACAGATCGAAAACCCGTAAAAAGAACGGATTGCCAAAATCATCGGCGACAATGCCAACCAGCCGGGTCCGTCCGGTGGTCAGGCTGGCCGCCAGCCGATTGGGCTGAAACCCCAGTTTGGCGGATGCCAGCATGATCCGGCTGCGCGTGGCGGGTGCTACCGACGCCCCCGGCGTAAAGGCGCGTGATACCGCCGAGGCGGACACGCCTGCTGCGCGGGCCACGTCGCGTAATGTAACTGCCATCTTTTACGCCGCCCGCCACCAGAACCCTGACCCGTAAACTGATTGGTTTTGCAACCTGTTGCAAGATGCGCAACATCTGGCCAACGGTCTTTGGGGGGACTTGCTTTGTATTTGCGCAGTTGCATCTGTAACCGGGGCAGGGCAGGCATGGCCCGTAAGCACAACAGCAAAAGGTCGTGGTGGGTATGCGGTGGCTTTGGCGGATATGCACCACCTTGGGGCGGATCATGTACCGGGTCTGGGAACTTGATGGGCAGGTCCATATGGGTCTGATCGCCGCCGGGGTGGCGTTTTTTGGGATATTTTCGATCTTTCCGGCACTGGCCGCGATCATAGCCATCTTTGGCCTGGTGTCCGATCCCGAAGTGGTGCTGACCCAGCTTAATCTGCTGAATGAACTGATCCCGACCGAAGCTTACACTTTGATTAAGGATCAGGTCACCCGCCTGCTGACCGCCCGGTCCGACACGTTGGGGTTTGCCACGGGTCTATCGCTGGTCATTGCCTTGTGGTCGGCCCGCGCCGGAGTGGGCGCGCTGGTCGAGGGGATCAATGCGATTCATGGCACGTCAGAGCGTAATGGGTTTGTGCATGCCGCCCTTGCAATGGCGCTGACCCTGACCCTGATTGCGATTGCCATTGTGGCCTTGCTGATCGTTGTGGTCGCGCCGATTGCATTGTCGATGATGCAGGTACACGTGCAAATCGGGCAAATACTGGATTGGATCCGCTGGGCCACGGCCCTGTTCATCCTGATGGCTGCATTGGGCCTGCTATACGGCTTTGGTCCCAGCTCTGGCCCCTATCACCGTCGCCGCTGGGTAACGCCGGGGGCCGTGGCCGTGGTTGTGCTGTGGATTGGGGTGTCGTTCGGCCTGTCGTATTATCTGGCGAATTTCGGCAGTTATAACGAGGTTTATGGATCAATCGGTGCGGTCATCGCGCTATTGATGTGGTTGTATCTCAGCGCCTATCTGGTCTTGCTGGGGGCAGCGCTTAATCTTGTGCTTGCCGAAGAACAGATCGGCAAAAAACCCCGCGTGAGCCGTAGGCGCGGCTAAATCGTGGCAGCAAAGCCACGGGGCAGCGCAAAAATGCAACAGGTCGGTGGGGCGGTCTGTCTGCAAGACTAATTACTTTCAGGCGCAGCCCTTTGGCCCAATACCACCAGTTTGCGCGGGTTTTTGGCCGCTTGCCCCGTTTCGCGCCCTACCCGCGCAGTGTTTGTTTCCGGCGCTGGCCGACAACCCAAATAAAACCAGCAATAAAAACGCACTAGGCAATGAATTGCTTCGGCGATATTCATCGCAGCAATAACAAAGCAGCACCCGCCAAGAGGTGCTGCATGAGGCAAAGTAGGGTCGTAATGACTGGATTTATCGTCTTTGTCCGCAAAAATGCGGGCAAATCCGGGTTGAGTGTGGCCATGACACGGTCACAGCCGCAAAATCACCTATCGACCGGGACAGGTAAGATCTGATGCCGCAACGGGTTCGGATATTCGCAGCACGGAAATGGGAATTGCGCCTGACTTTGGGGGGCGGGATTGATCAGCCGGGCTTTTCAGCGCGATCCGATCAGTCAGCCGGTCTTGTCCGCCCGGTTTTGCGATTGATCCAGCCGCAACTGGCGGCCAGTGCTGACCAAGCGTCAGACAGCCCCTCTATGCCGCAACCAATTCCCTGACCGCACAGGTCTGATAACAGCCCAAAACCAGCGACCAGCCGCGCAGATAACTGGTGCTGACCGCATCGACGACATCGCCCAGAATGCCCAGACCACCATGGGTCAGATCAACCCGTGTGCCGTCCTTGGTGGCGGTAAAGGTGATGGCGACGACCGTGGCTTCATCCACTGATTTCCCGGGATGCCAGGTGAAAGACAGGTATCTGCCCGGCTCCCAGCCAATAATGGTGCCCCATAGCACGCGGCTGCCGTCGGGCGTAACTTCGGTAATCCGGCCATTTTTATGCGGATCAACCTCGATCTTCACTGGTTTGCCGCCGGTCTTGGCCGATTGCGAATGCTGCGCGGGCCACCAGCGGGCGATATCGCGGATGAACAGATCAAACGCGGCATCGGGACGCAACGGCACGGTGACGGATTTCATAAGGGGGTCGGATGTCAGACTGGTCATTTCGCGGATCCTTTATTTTTCTCGGCTTGGTGTTTGGCGGCGGCCACATAGGCGGCCAATGCATCATCCCACAATTGATCCAGATACAGGCACAGGGCTGCCACGCCGTCAGGGGCAATCGCGTAATAGCGGCGGTTGCCCAGCGGCGTGACGACCAGCAGTCCGGCATCGGACAAAACGCGCAAATGTTGCGATACGGCAGGGCGGCTGACGGTCATGCCACAGGCCAGATCGCAAACCGGCAGGGGACCCGCGCGCAGCCGTTCGATAATCGCGCGGCGGGTCGGGTCAGACAGGGCCAACATGCTGGCGGATATTGCATCTGTGTAAGACATGACTTACGGTAAGTCGTATCTTACATAAAGTCAACCGCGTCCGAATGACCACCCACCCTTGAAGCCCCTTTGCGGTGTCACTAAGACTCTGGAAGGAATTTTGATTTAACGACGCACCTAACCCGCAAGCGTCCCCAAGCCGAGGCACAGCAGATGCAAGACCCCGTTGCCCATTACATGAACCTGGTTCCCATGGTCGTCGAACAGACGGCGCGCGGCGAACGGGCCTATGATATCTTCTCGCGCCTGCTCAAAGAGCGGGTAATTTTCCTGTCCGGCCCGGTGCATGACGGAATGAGCCAACTGATCGTGGCGCAACTTTTGCACCTTGAGGCCGAGAATCCGAAAAAAGAAATCTCGATGTATATCAACAGCCCCGGCGGTGTGGTGACGGCTGGTTTGTCGATTTATGACACGATGCAATACATCCGGCCCAAGATTTCGACTCTGGTGGTGGGGCAGGCGGCATCCATGGGGTCGCTGTTGTTGACCGCCGGGACCAAGGGCATGCGCTTTTCGCTGCCGAACTCGCGGATCATGGTCCATCAACCCTCGGGCGGGTATCAGGGGCAGGCTACGGATATCATGATCCACGCGGCCGAAACCCAGAAACTGAAAACCCGGCTGAACGAGATTTATGTCGCACATACCGGCCAAACCTTGAAAAAAGTCGAAGCTGGCCTTGAGCGCGACAATTTCATGTCGCCAGAGGACGCCAAGGAATGGGGTCTGATTGACGAAATTCTGACCACACGGGCCGCAGGCGACGACAAGTAAAGCGGCGCACAAGTCACGGATTTTGACATTGTGGACCATCGCAGGCTGCCCTACTCTAGGGCGAATAGGGCAGTCAAAAAACGACACGGTAAGGGCCGCGTGCCCAGGGGTTTCAGATGGCAAGTGCGACTGGTGGCGACAGCAAGAATACGCTTTACTGCAGCTTTTGCGGCAAAAGTCAGCATGAGGTGCGCAAACTGATTGCGGGCCCGACTGTGTTCATCTGTGATGAATGCGTTGAATTATGCATGGATATCATCCGCGAAGAGACGAAGACCAGCGGGTTGAAATCATCCGACGGCGTGCCGACCCCGCGCGAAATCTGTAACGTGTTGGACGATTATGTCATCGGCCAGATGCACGCCAAGCGTGTGTTGTCGGTGGCGGTGCATAACCATTACAAACGCCTGAACCATTCGGCCAAAACCCAGGATATCGAACTGTCCAAGTCCAACATCCTGCTGATTGGCCCCACCGGCTGTGGCAAAACCTTGCTGGCCCAGACCCTTGCCCGCATCCTTGACGTGCCGTTCACCATGGCCGATGCGACCACTTTGACCGAAGCTGGATATGTCGGCGAGGATGTTGAAAACATCATCCTCAAGCTGTTGCAGGCGTCCGAATACAATGTCGAACGGGCGCAGCGCGGGATCGTCTATATCGACGAAGTTGATAAAATTACCCGCAAATCCGACAACCCGTCGATCACTCGCGATGTGTCTGGCGAAGGGGTGCAGCAGGCACTGCTGAAAATCATGGAAGGCACCGTGGCTAGCGTTCCGCCGCAAGGCGGGCGCAAGCATCCGCAGCAGGAATTCCTGCAAGTCGACACCACCAACATCCTGTTCATTTGTGGCGGTGCCTTTGCGGGCCTCGACAAGATCATCGCGCGGCGTGGCAAAGGCTCTGCCATGGGCTTTAACGCTGACGTGCGCGATGTCGATGAACGCGGCGTGGGCGAGATATTCGGCGATCTGGAACCCGAGGATTTGCTGAAATTCGGCCTGATCCCGGAGTTTGTGGGTCGTTTGCCAGTCATCGCCACCCTGACTGATCTGGACGAAGAGGCGCTGGTCACCATCCTGACCGAGCCGAAAAATGCGCTGGTCAAACAATACCAGCGCCTGTTCGAGATCGAAGATACCAAGCTGACCTTTACCGATGATGCGCTCAAAGCCATCGCCAAGCGCGCGATCGAGCGGAAAACCGGCGCGCGCGGCCTGCGGTCAATCATGGAAGATATCCTGCTGGACGCGATGTTCGAGCTGCCCGGCCTGACTACGGTCACCGAAGTCGTGGTCAACGAAGAGGCCGTGGGTCCGGATCATGCACCCCTGATGATCCATGCGGATACGGCAAAGAAAAGCCTGTCCTCTGCCGGGTAATGCCGGTCAAGCACATCTCTACCGGGTCGCCGTTCGAGGCGCAGATCGGCTATTCCCGTGCGGTCATTTCGGGCGGGCTGGTCTATGTGTCCGGCACCACGGGCTATGATTACGCCACAATGACCCTGCCCGAGGGCGTTGTTGACCAGTGCCGCAACGCGCTGGCCACCATCGCCAAAGTGCTGGAACAGGCGGGCTCCGGTCTGGATCACGTGTTGCGGGTCCATTACATCCTGCCCGATAAATCCGACTTTCCGGCCTGCTGGCCACTGACCAGCGTGGCATTCGCGAGGGCCTTGCCCGCCGCTACAATGTTTCAGGCCGGTTTAATGCAAGATGCGATGAAAATTGAGATCGAGGTGACCGCTCGTCTGCCATAGTGGTCCGGCAGTCTGGACCTTGCCACCGAACTCGGGCACAACCGCGTCAACCAACGGAGCATCCTCATGGGCCTTTTGACCACGATCAGCCGTTTTTTTACCTGGTGGGACGGCCAGACGCATGGCACGCAACTGTTCACATGGCGCAAGGGCGTCCGGGTCGGCAATGACGCGCAGGGCAACGTGTTCTACCGCACCAAAAACGATAGCCGCCGCTGGGTAATTTTCAACGGCGCGATTGAGGCTACCAAAGTCAGTCCGGATTGGCACGGATGGCTGCACCGCACCTGGAACGAGCCGCCAACGGACCGGCCGCTGGTGCATAAACCCTGGGAACAGCCGCATCAGCAAAACCTGACCGGCAGCACCGCAGCCTATGCCCCAACCGGGTCAATCCGGCGGTCCGAAACCACGGCGCGCTCGGATTACCAGGCATGGACGCCGGACTGACCGGCCGTTCAGACCACCAGAATATCCGCCACCACAATTGTTTGCCCCGGTTGAACCTGCGCGAACAAAATACCGCGCGCCCCGCCCAGGCCATCGCGGTCAAAGTACAACTCGCCGGTGTCGACCTCATAAATGATCCGGTCCGTCGCATCGCTGGCCAGCCCGGTTTGGTTGACGCGGAATGCAGACAGGTTCAGCGCCCCCGTGACCAGACCGGCAAAAACCGCATTATCAAGGGCAATTTCGTCTACACCAGTTTGAAAATCAGCGATCAGGTCGATATTCGCAGGGCCGATTGCACTGGAAAAGACAAACTGATCGGCCCCGCCCAGCCCAAACAAACTATCCGCGCCGCCCATCCCGTTCAGCCGGTTCGCACCGGCATTGCCAATCAGGGACTGGCTGTATTGATTGCCGGTCAGGTTGATCGCAGCAAGGCCCGCCGCAGAACTGGTCTGCAGAAATTCGATACTATCATCATCCGACAGCGTAAAACTGCTGCGCGACAGCACCCGGTCCGCAATGCCCTGTCCGGCTGCTTCGTAAATCAGGGTCTGGCTGTTGTGCAAAATATACGTGTCATTGCCCGCATTACCTTGCAGCTTATCCACGCCGGTACCGCTGCCATCTGTCAGCTGATTATTGCCCGCGTTTCCGACTATGGTCTGGGCCACATTGTTGCCGGTCAAATTCAGCGCCGTGGTCGCCTGCGGATCAACCGCACTTAGCCATTCAATATCCGCACCAACAGCCAGAACAAAGCTGACTGCGGTCAGGACACGATCCTTGGTGCCGCCAAGCGCTATTTCAGTCACGGTATCGGCCTGATGATCGACCACATAGATGTCGTTATCTGCGCCACCCTCCATCCGGTCATTTCCGACCCCGCCATTCAGCGTATCAATGCCTTCCGCCCCCAAAAGCGTATCATTGCCAGACCCGCCAAACAGCACATCATTGCCCATAAACCCGCTGATCCGGTCATTGCCGTCGATGCCAAACAAGGCGTCGTTATGCGCGCTGCCCTGCATCACATTTGCCCGGGTATCGTCACGCAGCACGAGGCCATTGGCAAAGGTCGCAGCGCCCCGGCTATCGTCCCACCAGGCGGCCACGGTATCGCGGAACGTCTCGATGGCATCGGCGCGGGGCGAATTCGGGCTGGTCGCGCTATCCCAGATACCCCAGCTGCCATAGCGGCTGGCGGGGCCGAAATCGGAAAACTGCGCCATCAGACCACCGCCATTGGCCTGCCAGATATTCAGATATTCAGTGTACAGCGTCCGAAACTCGGACCGGCTGACCAGATCAATAAAGAACTTGGTCTGCGCCGGGTCCTGCGCGCCGCCAAATAACCCCTCAAGATCAACAACGTGCTGGCCACCTTCATAGGCTTCCAATTGCCAGCCCAGTGCGGTGCTGACACCGGCATGATAGGCAATCGCCTCGTCGATATGGGCCAGAGAATCCTGGGCCGCACCATTGCGGATAAAATTGATCGCGGCGGCAAAACCGGCCTGGCCCTGGCTGATCCATCGATCAACCAAGGCCGAATAGTCCGCCGATCCGATAGAGCCGCCAAAATACGGCGCAATGGCATAGACATGAAACGGCGCATCGCGCGGGGCGACCCCGCCCGAGGCCACATGATCCGGCGCATCCAGCGCGAAATTCTCCAGCCCGTTCCAGCTGGACTGGGTGGAAAACACGTTCAGCGCCCGGGTCCCGGTCTGGCCACCAAAAACCTGTTCGACGATATAGGCCATATTGGCGGCCTTGGCCCCATACCATTGCATCCAGCCGCCCTGCACATTGGCACCCCAGGCCGCCACGGCCCGCGACTGGGCCCATTGGGCCTGCTCGAACCCCCAGTTCCAGACCTCGTTGGAATATTCAAACCGGGCCACTAGCCCCGGATCAAGGTTGTCGCGGACATAAGTTGCAAAGGCGCGGATATAGCTGTCGCTGGCCAGATGCGGAATGGTGAACCACGGATCGGTACGGGTCTGATTGGCCAGTTCGACCATGACCGAGATCGAAACACCGCGGTCCTCGCCTTCATACGTGGTTTGCCGGGCCGCATTTTCGGGCCGCATCTGCGACCAGCTGGTAATGTCCGAATTATTGGTGTCCATCCAATCCATGAACCGCAAGACCCTGAAATCCTGAATTTTCTCAAGGAAATCAGGATTGAACATAATACCCGCATCGATCAGGTCGGCGTCATCCTGATGGTAGAATTTGATATCCCGGATATAGTTGCCAGTGTTGTTCGGGTCGGTCGAGGTGATCGAAAACTGCGTGGTTCCGGTGCCGGCAATCCGCAGAACCATGCGGTTATCCCCAACACTGACAACGGATCCACCGGACATGCTGTTCACCTCCAGGGTGCCCTCGCCTTGCCATTCAAGAATATACAGCCCGTCACGCTGATACCCCTCAGATGTGTTCCAGATCGTTGAAACGCGGTCAAATGGGGCGGCGCCACCGGTGCGGGTAAAGTCGCGGATCCAGCCATTTGCATCCAGATCCAGCATGTTGGCCTGCCCGGTATCAAACACGCCGGGGGCTTGGGTGTACCAGGGCCGGGTCATCAGGAACTGATTGACGAACGGATAGGATGTGGACCAATCCACGATTCCTGCCAAATTAGTTCCAAGTGATGGTCCGGGCATGTTCTCTCCTTGACCCCCTGATGGGGCACCGGCGCTGTTGTGCGGGGCTACCGGCCCGGTTGTCATCTTGAAAAAACTTACAATTTAAACGGTAGGCGCGGACCCGCCGGGCTAAAACCGGTTCTTCGGCAATGTGTTGCCATTTGATTGACCCAACGGTGCTGGACCCTGTGTCGCAAGGCGGTTAATTATGCATCAACGCCGGACCATAAGGATTGCCGCGATGCGCGAAAATGCGACCGAAGTCATCGTCGGGGCCGTGGTTCTGGTCGTGGCCGCCGGATTTCTGACCTATGCCGCCCAGGCCACGGGGTTTACCCGCAATAGCGGCGATTTCACCCTGACCGCCAGTTTCCGGTCGATCGAAGGGGTCACTGTCGGCACCGATGTCCGGCTGGCCGGGGTCAAGATCGGCACTGTCACCGCGACCGCCCTTAACCCGGACACCTACCGCGCCGACACTATTTTCTCGTTGGACCGGGCTGTGCCAATCCCCGATGACAGCACCGCTGTGGTCGCATCCGAGGGGTTGCTGGGCGGGACGTTCATCGAACTCGTGCCGGGTGGGTCGTTGGGGTTTTTCGCCGACGGGGCCGAAATTGTTGATACCCAAGGGGCGGTCAGCCTGCTGGACCTGCTGCTGAAATATGTCGGCGGCAGCCCCGATGCAGCAGGACCCACACCATGATGCGGATTCTGGTAGTTGCGCTGCTGTGCCAGGGGTCGATGGCCATGGCGCAAGAGGCGATCGCACCGCTTGAACCACTGGAACCCACCGTTGCCCTGCCCGACGCCACGATTGCTGCGGGTGGCGTGGTCCGGGTGCTGGATAAATCCTCGGGCGAAACATTGGATCTGGAATTGCAGGCCGGGCAAACCGGGTCAATGGGGGCGCTGACCGTCACGCTGGACGAATGCCGCTATCCGACATCCAACCCCTCCGGCGACGCATTTGAACATCTGACGATCCATTACCGCGATGCCACCGATCCGGTCTTTGCCGGGTGGATGATCGCCTCATCGCCCGCGCTGAACGCGATGGACCATCCGCGCTATGACGTCTGGGCATTGCGCTGCAGCACCTCCTGAGGCGTGGGGATCGGCCCCTGCGCGTTAAAGTCCGCACTGTGGTTCAAGGCGACATGCAGGCGCTTGCGATACTCGGCGCGGCTGATTTCAATCGCGCCTAAAGATGCCAAATGCGCCGTAAGGAATTGTGCGTCAAACTTACAAAAGCCCCCCACACGCAGTCGGTCGACCAGATAGGCGAGGGCTATTTTTGATGCATCAGTGCGCCGCGAAAACATGCTTTCGCCGAAAAACGCAGCCCCCAGCGTCACCCCGTACACCCCGCCGACCAGTTCATCCCCGTCCCATACTTCAACCGAATGGGCATGACCAATGTCGTGCAAGCCCTTGTAAAGCTGAAATATAGTGTCGTTGATCCAGGTTTCAGTCCGGTCCGCACAACCGGCCACCACCTCTGCAAAGGCCTGATCCGCACTGACCCGAAACCGCGTCGTCCTGATCCGCCGCGCCAGACTGCGCGATATATGAAACCGGTCCAAAGCAAACACCCCCCGCCGCTGCGGATCGACCCAGAAAATCTGAGTGTCAGCACGGTGTTCTGCCATTGGAAACAAGCCCTTAGCATAGGCCTGCAACAGAATCTCGGGGGTCAGAACCGGGCCTGACATCGGGGGCTGATCTTCCATTTTATGGCCATGTTTTCCTTGTATCGCCCCTGAATATGGGAACAATAGCAGGGCTGCCACGCAATAATTGGCGCAAGTCAGGCAATGAGGCAGATCAATGGCGGGCAAACCCGGTTTTTTCGATTTCGTTGAGGGGTTGGCCCATTATGACGGCCTTAACCAACCCGTAGCCCGGCTGAACAAACGGCATGGGTTCATTATTGACGCCTTCAAGGACGAGATCAACGGCGCACGCGTCCTCGATCTGGCCTCGCATGACGGGCGTTGGTGTTATGCTTTTGCCGGGGCAGGGGCTGCGTCGGTTTTGGGGATTGAGGCACGGCAGGAACTGGTTGATGAATATGCGCAATACCCCGAAACTGATTTCAAATCCCGCGTGACCCTGCGCTGTAATGACCTGTTTGACGGTATGGAGGCTGAGTCCAAGGCAGGTCAAACCTATGATGTGATTGGGGTTTTGGGGATACTCTATCATGTCATGGATCATTTTCGGCTGTTCCAGCTGGCCCGCAAACTGAAACCCAAACTGATCATTGTGGATAGCGAATTTATGCTACGCGACGCGCCAATGATCCAGCTGGTCAAGGAACGCACTGATAACATTCTGAACGCTGCACCGCAAATTGCGGGGCAAGAGGTCGCAATCAAAGGCGTACCCAGCTTTGCCGCGATGGAGGTGATTGCCGAGGCGTTGGGTTACGATACGATCTGGTCAGACTGGAACAGCCTGCCCACTTACAATCGTGAAGGCGTAGGTGATTACTATCGCCCTGCCAAAATGCGCCGCGCCACCTGTGCCTTGGTGCCGCGCTAAATTGCCTCACGCGGCGAAATGTGTCTCCAGCCAATGTTCCAGCCAATGGATCGTGTAATTGCCCGATTGCACATCCGGTTCGGCCAAAAGCGCATGAAACAAAGGGATTGTCGTATCCACCCCATCCACGATCAATTCACCCAAGGCGCGGGCCAGGCGGGCCAAAGCCTCGGGACGATCGCGGCCATGTACGATCAGCTTGGCAATCAGCGAATCGTAATAGGGCGGGATGCGGTAGCCGTCATAGATGGCTGAATCCATCCGCACGCCCAACCCGCCGGGGGCGTGGTATTGGGTGATTTTGCCGGGGCAGGGGCTGAAATTGGGCAATTTTTCCGCGTTGATCCGCACTTCGATGGCATGGCCGTTGATCACCAAATCTTTTTGGGTGAAGGACATCGGCAGGCCAGCAGCGACACGGATTTGTTCGCGCACCAGATCAATGCCGAAAATAGCCTCGGTCACCGGATGTTCGACCTGAAGCCGGGTGTTCATTTCGATGAAATAAAACTCGTCGTTTTCAAACAGAAACTCGACTGTGCCCGCGCCGATATATTTGATTTTACTCATCGCATCGGCGCAAACCTTGCCGATGCGGGCGCGCAAGGCAGGGGTTATGACGGGCCCCGGGGCCTCTTCCAGCACTTTCTGGTGGCGGCGTTGCAGCGAACAATCCCGCTCGCCCAGATGCACAGCATTGCCCTTGCCATCGCCAAACACTTGAATTTCAATGTGGCGCGGGGTGGTCAGGTATTTCTCGATATAGACTTCGTCGTTGCCGAATGCGGCTTTGGATTCGCTACGTGCGGTCAGGAATGCAGTCTCGATATCGTCGGCAGTTTTCGCCACCTTCATCCCGCGCCCGCCGCCGCCTGCGGTGGCCTTGATGATCACCGGATAGCCGATTTCCAACGCAACCCGTTTGGCATCCGCCACAGTCGGCACGCCCCCGTCTGACCCCGGGACCACAGGAATCCCCAATGATTTAGCGGTTTCCTTGGCGGTGATCTTGTCCCCCATAATGCGGATATGTTCGGCACTGGGGCCAATAAACGTCAGTCCATGGTCTTCCACCGCCTGCACAAAGGCCGCGTTTTCCGACAGGAACCCATAGCCCGGATGGATCGCCTGCGCGCCGGTGATTTCACAGGCCGAAATGATCGCCGGGAAGGACAGGTATGACGCACTGGATGCAGGCGGCCCGATACAAATCGCCTCGTCCGCCATGCGTACATGCATCGCGTCGGCGTCAGCAGTGGAATGCACAGCGACGGACGCTATGCCCATTTCGCGGCAGGCGCGGACCACCCGCAAGGCAATTTCGCCGCGGTTCGCAATCAGGATTTTGTCGAACATTCCGGGCGCCTATTCGATGATCATCAGGGGGGCACCATATTCGGCGGCGGCCCCATCCTCGACCACGATCCGTTTGATCGTGCCGGCGCGCGGCGCGGGAATCTGGTTCATGGTTTTCATGGCCTCGATGATCAGCAAAGTATCGCCCTCCTTGACCGTCTGCCCGACAGTTACAAAAGGGGCAGTGCCGGGTTCGGCGGATAAATAAACCGTGCCGACCATGGGCGAATTGACCGCACCCGGATGGGCGGCGGGGTCAGAGTTGGCGGCAGGGGCCGACGCTGCGACTGGCGCAGATATAGCCTGGCCAGCGGCAGGCAGACTGACCTGCTGGACCACTTGAATCTGTCGGCTGACCCGCACATTCAGGCTGTCGTTTTCGCCATAATCGCGTTTGACCTGCAATTCGGTCAGATCATTGGCCCGCAAAAGCTCGGCCAGCGCGCGAATAAAGCTCACATCGCTGTCGTGAGAGGTCGGTGTCGTCATCTCTGTCCTCGGCCCGTTGCCCGTACTATACCCGTCTGTCGCCCGACCCGATTGGGGTTTGGGCTGCGGGTGTTCGAGGCTTATACGCCAAGCGGGCCGGGCTGGAAAGCGGCCCCTTGCCAGAAAAGACTGATCGTTCAATCAGGCCAGAACATCGACCTTATCTTGCACGGGTTTTTTCGCTGTCGCAGACCCGTCAGCCGTTGGTTTGGCCTGTTCCGCCGTGGCGTCAGCGGCGGCTTCTTCGGCCGAATTGGGCAACATGCTGATTCCGAAAGGTTTCAGCGTCCGCTCGATCATCGTGACCGGGGCCACACGGGCCCCCGCCTGCAATTCGGTGCCAGTGTCCGGGGTCAGCATACTGCGGCTTACCTCGGCCACCTGCGACGTCGCGGGCGGCGTTGGCATAGCCACCGGCAATGCCGGTTTGGTTATGCGCACAGTTGCTGCCGCATCCGCCGTAGGGCGCATATCGGCAACAGGGCGCGGCGCGGGCATTACAGGTGCCGCCACCGTCGAAGCAGAAAAGTCCATCACAGGCTCCTGTTCACTAAAGGAGCCCCCACCACGGATCAGGCTAATCCCGAATGCTGAACGCGGGGTTAACAAAGACTAATCCCCGCCCGGAAACTAAAGACTGGTTAATCCTTGTTCATTCGGTTTTCGATCAGACTTTCGACCACCGAAGGATCAGCGAGGGTAGAGATATCGCCCAAAGCCCCAAAGTCATTTTCCGCAATCTTGCGCAATATCCGCCGCATGATCTTGCCCGACCGGGTTTTGGGCAGGCCGGGGGCCCATTGGATCAGGTCGGGCTGGGCAATTGGGCCAATTTCGGTGCGGACCCATTTCACCAGTTCCCTACGCAAGTCCTCGGTCGGTTCTTCGCCGTTCATCAAGGTGACATAGGCGTAAATCCCTTGCCCCTTGATCTTGTGCGGATAACCCACCACGGCGGCTTCGGCCACTTTCGGATTCGCCACCAGCGCTGATTCCACTTCCGCCGTGCCCATCCGGTGGCCGCTGACATTAATCACGTCATCGACGCGGCCAGTGATCCAGTAATAGCCATCCGCATCCCGCCGACAGCCATCTCCGGTGAAGTAATATCCGGCATAATCGCTGAAATACGTCTTTTCAAACCGGTCATGATCGCCCCAGACCGTACGCATCTGGCCGGGCCAGGAGTCCTTGAGGCACAACACGCCTTCGCAGGCGGTGTCGGTGATTTCGACCCCGGTGGTCGGGTCCAGCACAACGGGCTGCACGCCAAAGAACGGCAGGGTTGCAGACCCCGGTTTGGTCGGGATCGCACCCGGCAGCGGGGTCAGCAGATGCCCGCCGGTTTCGGTTTGCCACCAGGTATCGACGATCGGGCAGCGGCCCTGACCGATCACATCGTTATACCAGTTCCACGCCTCGGGGTTGATCGGCTCGCCCACGGTGCCCAGCAGTTTGAGCGATGACAGATCATGCGCCAAAACCGGCGCATTGCCATGGGCCATCAGGGCGCGTAACGCCGTCGGCGCGGTGTAAAATTGGTTGACCTTGTGCTTGGCGCAGACCTGCCAGAACCGGCCCGCGTCGGGCCATGTCGGCACCCCTTCGAACATCACGGTGGTGGCGCCGTTCGCCAGCGGGCCATAGATGATATAGCTGTGCCCGGTGACCCAGCCCACATCGGCCGTACACCAGAACACATCACCGTCGTGGTAATCGAACGTATATTGATGGGTGATCGCCGCATAGACGATATAACCGCCAGTGGTATGGACCACGCCCTTGGGCTGGCCGGTGGACCCGGAAGTGTACAGGATGAACAGGGGATCCTCGGCCCCCACTTCGGTCGGGGTGCAATAGGGCTGCGCGGTGGCGGCCAAAGCGCCATAATCAAAATCGCGCCCTTCGGTCCAGGTGGTCTGCCCGCCGGTGCGTTTGACCACAAGACATTTCACGGTGTCCTTGCAATGCAGCAAGGCCTGGTCGGTGTTGGATTTCAGCGGCGTTGCCTTGCCGCCACGTGGGGCGTAATCGGCCGTGACGACGACCTTGGCGTCGCAACCATTGATCCGCGACCCCAGCGCATCGGGGGAAAACCCTGCGAAAACAATCGAATGAATCGCACCGATCCGGGCACAGGCCAGCATTGCATAGGCGGCCTCGGGCACCATCGGCATATACAGGACCACCCGGTCGCCCTTGGCCACGCCCAGCCCTTTCAGGACATTGGCCATCCGGCAGGTATGCTCGAACAAGTCGCGGTAAGTGATGTGCAGCGCCGTATCCTTGGGGTCATCGGGTTCCCAGATGATCGCGGTTTGGGCGGCCCGGGTGACCAGATGCCGGTCGATGCAATTGGCCGAAATGTTCAGCGTGCCATCGCCGAACCATTCGATTCCAACATTTCCCAACGCAAAGCTGGTATTTTTGACCGTCGTATAGGGTTTTATCCAGTCGATCCGCTTGCCGTGCTCGCCCCAGAATGCCGCCGGATCGGCGATTGAGGCTGCATACATTTTGGCATAGCCCGCCGCGTCAATATGGGCGGACGCCGCCAAAGCGGCAGAAGGCGGATAAATCTTGGTCATGATTGGTCCTTGCGTTTTTCGCATTGTGCGGACGCGAAACCGTTTCTCACTTTCGCTGCCAATGCTTTGTCAGATAGCCAGATACTGCGCCCGAAGCTTTTCGTTTTCCAGCACCTCTTGCGCTGTGCCGTCGAACACCACCGACCCGGTATCAAGGATGACAGCCCGGTCAGCCAGTTTCAAGGCCGCGACCGCATTCTGTTCAACGATGATGGTCGTGATCCCCTGTTCGCGGATCAGGCCTAGCGTCTTGGCAATTTCCTGCACAATGACCGGGGCCAGCCCTTCGTAAGGTTCATCCAGCAGCAGCACCTTGATATCACGGGCAAGCGCGCGGGCGATGGCCAGCATCTGTTGTTCGCCGCCTGACAGGGTCACGCCTTCCTGTTTGCGCCGTTCGCCAAGGCGCGGGAACAACTCGTAAATCCGGTCCAGCGACCAGCCTTTGGGCGGGGCGATTTGCGCCAGTTTCAGGTTTTCCTCGACAGTCAGCCCCGCGATGATCCGCCTGTCTTCGGGGACCAAAGCAATGCCGGACTGCGCCGCCTGAAACGCCTTCATTTCATGCAAGGGCTTATGATCCAGCCAGATTTCACCGTGTTTCAACGCCGGGTTATCCAGCCGCGCAATCGCCCGCAGGGTCGAGGTTTTGCCTGCCCCGTTGCGACCCAATAGCGCCAGAATCTGGCCCTCGTGGATATTAAAGCTGACGCCTTGGACGATGTAGCTTTCGCCATAATAGGCTTGAATATCCCAGACCGACAGGAACGCGGGGGAGGTGGGTTTAGGGGTCATACCTGCGCCTCGCCCAGATAGGCTTCACGCACTTTCGGGTGGCCCTTAATGTTTTCGGGGATGTCTTCGACCAGCGGCGTGCCTTGGGCCAGCACGGTGATCCGTTCGGCCAGCGAAAATACCACATGCATGTCATGCTCGATAATGACCATCGTCAGGGGCCGCGTTGCCTTGATCTGTTTAAGCAGGTCGATGGTGTTGTTGGTATCGGCGCGGGCCATGCCGGCGGTGGGTTCATCCAGCAGCAGCAGTTTAGGTTCCTGCACCAGACACATCGCCATTTCCAACCGCCGTTTATCACCGCGCGACAGCGACCCTGCGTGCATTCCTGCCTTGGACAACATCCCTACATCATCTAGCATGGCCTCGGCCTGCCCGATAATATCGGTCTCATTGGTCACGGTTTCAAAGGCATGCAGCGCAAAGGGCCCGTCCCGTTTGGCATAGCAGGGGATCATCACGTTTTCCAACACGGTCAGCGCGGCAAAAATTTCGGGCGTCTGGAATACCCGGGAAATGCCCATCTGATTTATCTGATGTGGGGCGCGGCCTAATACGGATTGACCGTTGAACATGACTGACCCGGAATCTGGCACCAGTTTGCCGACCAGACAATTCAGCAAGGTTGATTTGCCAGCCCCATTGGGGCCGATGATCGCATGTACGGTGTTTTCGGCAATGCTCAGGTTGACATTTCCCAAGGCTTGCAAGCCGCCAAAGCGTTTGTTAACGCCTTTGACCTCAAGGATACCCATCACTTGCCCTCTTTCCGCTTGAACAGTCGGCCAATGCGCTGCCCACCTTCGACCAAGCCGCCGGGCAGGAAAATCACCACCAGCATGAACATGATCCCCAAGGTCAGGTGCCAGCCTTTGCCGATGAACGGATGAATCACGGTCACGATCAGGTTTTCCAGCCCGTCGGGCAGGAATGCGAACCATTGATGCAGGATGGTATCGTTGATTTTCGAAAAGATATTTTCAAAATACTTGATGAAACCAGCCCCCAGCACCGGCCCGACCAACGTGCCCGCGCCACCCAGGATAGTCATCAGGATAACTTCGCCTGATGCCGTCCATTGCATCCGGTCGGGGCCTGCAAGCGGGTCCATGGCGGCCAGCAATCCGCCCGCCAGCCCGGCATACATGCCCGAGATGACAAAGGCCGCCAGCGTGTAGGGCCGGGTGTTCAGCCCGGTATAGCGCATCCGGTTCTGGTTCGATTTGACTGCCCGCAGCATCAGCCCGAACGGCGAACGGAAAATCCGGACTGACAGATAGAATGTCGCAATCAGGATCAATGCGCACAGGTAGTAGCCCAGCGAAAAATCAAAGGACCAACCGCCCAGCGACAATTCATAAGTTGATCGCATTTCCAACCCGAAAAGGTTGGTCACTGGCAGACTTTGGGTCAGGGGGGCGGCGTCCAGAATGCGCGGGTCATTCAGTGTCAGTTGTAACCCGGTCTCGCCATTGGTGATCGGGGTCAGGACCGAATAGGCAAGGTTGAATGACATCTGCGCAAAGGCCAGCGTCAGGATCGAGAAATAAATGCCTGATCGGCGCAGCGAGATATAGCCGATCACCAGCGCAAACAGCCCGGCCACAACGATAGACAGCAAGATAGCCGGGATCACATTCATCGACAACAGCTTGAACATCCAGACCGCCGCATAGGACCCAGCCCCCAGAAACGCCGCATGGCCGAAGGACAGATAGCCGGTCAGCCCGAACAGGATATTATAGCCAATGGCGAATATCCCAAAGATCACAAAGCGTTGCATCAGGTCGGGATAGCCTGCGTTAAACTGCGCCATGGCCGATGTGGTCGGAAACGGGTTCAGGATCACCGGGGCGGCAAGTGCCAGAAAGGCGACAAGCAGGACGATTCCGGTATCTTTGCGGTCAAGACCCAGCATCTATTCCTCCATCACGCCACGCCGCCCCATCAACCCGCGTGGACGGGTCAGCAGAATGACGATGGCGACAAGGTAAATGATGATCTGGTCGATCCCCGGCAGCAGGGTCTTGACCTCGTTCATCGAGGCGAAACTTTGTAGGATACCCAGCAGGAACCCGGCCAGCACCGCGCCGGGCAATGACCCCATGCCGCCGACCACGACGACAACGAAACTGAGGACCAGAAAATCCATGCCCATATTGTAGTTGGGCGACAGGATCGGGCCATACATCACCCCCGCCAGCCCCGCCACGGCGGCAGCAAGGCCGAACATCAGGGTAAAGCGTTTGTCGATGTCGATGCCCAGAATGCCAACCGTCTCGCGGTCGGCCATGCCGGCCCGGACCACCATCCCGAATGTGGTGAATTGCAAAAAGGCAAAGACTGCCGCGATGATCACCAATGAGAACGCGAAGTAGACCAAGCGCCAGTAGGGATAGATAATCGTATTGGCCGCGTAGCCGATCCAGATGCCAAAATCAAAACTGCCGCGGAACGCCTCGGGCGAGGGGGCAGGGATCGGGTTGGCACCATAGAAATATTTGACCACTTCCTGCAACACGATGGCCAGACCAAAGGTCACCAGAATCTGGTCCGCATGCGGGCGTTTATAGAAATGCTTGATCAGGCCACGTTCCATAATGAAACCGATGGCAATCATCACTGGGATGGCCAGTAAAATGGCCAAAGGCACCGCCCAGTCGATCAGCGCTGCGCCGGTTTCGGGGCCAAACCACGCGACGACATAGGGGGTATCGACCACGGCCGGTTTGCCCAGAAAATCCAGCTTTTCCGGATCAATGGTCTGGGTGGACAGGCCCAGAAGCTTTTGCATCGTAACCGCACAAAACGCGCCGATCATGAACAAAGCGCCATGCGCAAAGTTCACCACGCCTAACGTGCCGAAAATCAGCGTGAGCCCCAAAGCGATCAGCGCATAGGCCGAGCCTTTGTCCAATCCGTTCAGGATTTGCAGAATAATGGCGTCCATGGTTCCGATGTCCCGCAGTTGTAACTTCAGCCCCCTGCACCGTGATGGGAGGGGGCTGTTTGGGCTGCAGAGGTGAGTGGTGCAGCCTTTTTAGTCGCTTTACGCGCCGGGGTTACATTCGCCCAAGGCACCGCCCGCGAACATCGGGTGCTCGGGGTCATAGGTGACTTGTGCAACTGGGGTTGCCTCGACGATTTCGACCAGATTGAACTCGTCGGCGGGGTTTTCGGCACCTTTCACGACCAGCACGTCCTTGAAACACTGGTGATCGGCAGCGCGGTACAGGGTCGGGCCATTGCCCATCCCGTCAAATTCGAACCCTTCCAGCGCTTCGCCCACGGCACAGGGGTTGAACGACCCGGCCCGCGTTACGGCGTCTGCATACAGCAGGGTCTGCACATAGCAGGTGTGCGCGGCCTGTGACGGCGGGAAGCCATATTTTTCGCCGAACGACTTGACGAAAGCGATGGTGCCCGCATCCTGCAATTTCCAGTCCCAATTCTGCGACCCGATGATGCCTTTGATGTTTTCGCCAGCCCCGCGGGCCATTAATTCCGAATACAGTGGCACGACGATTTCGATATCTTTTCCGTTGGCTTGCATGTCGCGCAGGCCAAACTGCACGGCCTGGGTCAGCGAGTTTACCATGTTGTTGCCATAGTGGTTCAACACCAACACGTCCGCGCCCGAATTCAGGACCGGAGCGATATAGCTCGAGAAATCTTGTGCATCGAGCGGGGTCAGGACGTTATTCACTGTGGACCAGCCGATGGATTCGGTCGCGGCCTGAATCGATTCCTGCTGGGTCCAGCCCCAGGTGTAATCGGCGGTCAGGTGATACGCTTTGCGGTCAGTGCCATAAGCGCTGGACAACACCGGGGCCAGCGCCTGTGCCGACATGTAGGCATTGAAGAAATGCCGGAAACCGTTGGCCTTGCGGTCCTTGCCAGTTGTGTCGTTGGAATGGGTCAGACCGGCCATGAAAATCACGCCCGCCTCTTGGCACAAGCCCTGCACAGCAATGGCTTCTGACGACGACGATCCGCCCGAAATCATGATTGCGCCGTCTTTTTGGATCATAGATTGCGCCGCCGCACGTGCAGCATCGGCTTTGGTCTGGGTATCAGCGGATACAAAGATCACCTGCTTGCCCATGATGCCCGTGCCGTCCAGCACTTTGGAGCTGAATGTCGACATCATGCCGCCATCGCCGCCACCGTTCAGGTGTTCGACCGCCAGTTCAAAGGCGCGCAGTTCGTCCAACCCTTCTTCGGCATAAGGACCGGTCTGGGGCACGTTAAAACCCAGTGTCACGGTGGACCCTGTGGGTTCATTGGTAAAGGCCGCGACTGACGAGCCGGTAAAGATCATCGGCATGGACAGTGCGGCACCGCCAAACGCGCCGGACTTGAGCAGGCGGCGACGCGAAATGTTCGAGATTGTCATGGAATCCTCCCTGATTGAACCGCAAGTGTCGGGGCCTCCTCGCCCAAACGCCCAAGCGGGCACATTTACAGTGCTGCAGTTCTAATGAGGCCATGCTGAAAATGTCGCAACAAGCCATTCTTTTGGAATGATATTTTTGTAAAGACTTTAACAGATGAGTTTGTTAACCTGTAAATTAATTTACGCGCAGGCGCAGAAAGCCCTTGAAAACCGCGGGATGGGATCGCCCGAAATGACCTTGCTTATCGGGACCCGGATCCGCCAACGCCGTCTTGATCTGGGCTTGCGTCAGGTTGAAATGGCAGGAAGGGTCGGGATTTCGGCCAGTTATCTGAACCTGATCGAACATAACCGCCGCAGAATCGCTGGCAAATTGTTGACCGACATCGCCCGCGCGCTGGGGCTGGACCCCGGCCCCTTGGCCGAAGGGGCAGAGCGGGCGGTGATGGATAGTTTGCGCGCTGCGGCGTCGGGCGTTGCGGCTGACCCGGTCGAACTGCCCCAGACCGCTGAATTTGCCGGGCGATTTCCGGGTTGGGCCGGGCTGATCGTGGCGCAAGCGGCCCAAATCGCAGCATTGCAGAGCCGCGTGACCACACTGACCGACCGCATGGCACATGACCCGGCTTTGGCCGGATCGTTGCATGACGTCATCTCGGCGGTGACGGCCATCCAGTCGACTGCGTCAATTCTGGTCAGTGGCGAAGGGATCGACCGTGACTGGCAGGAGCGGTTTCACCGCAATATTCACAATGATTCCAGAAGGTTGGCTGAAACCGCCAGAACCCTGGTCGATTATCTGGAGCGGCCGCAAGACGCTTCAGCACCGTGGTCAGTGCAGGATGAATTTGCCCGCTGGCTTGACGGGCAGGGATATTATCTGGCCGGGGATGACATGATATTGCCGCCTGGCCCGGTGGCTGAACTGGCCCGGACGTGGATTTCTTGGGTTCGGGCTGATGTTTTGGCTTTGCCTGATGCTGAATTTGGTCCGGTTGCGGCGGCTGCGGGCTATGATCCGGCGGTATTGGCTGTGCATTTCGGGCGAGGGGTGCCGCTGATCCTGCGCCGTTTGGCCAGCCTGCCCAATGACCGCCATCCGCCGATGGGTTTGGCAATGTGTGATGCGGCGGGCGGGCTGACTTTTCTGAAACCAATCCCCGGTTTCACTCTGCCACGTAACGCCCCCGCTTGCCCATTATGGCCTCTGTATCAGTCACTTAGCCAACCCGGACGAGCGATCCGCGCTGATCTGGCCGTATCCGGCGGGCGCGCGCCGATGCTGCGCTGCACGGCGCAGGCCGACTGGGTTGGTGCCGGTTTTGACGCGGTTCCCCGCGTCGAAGCGGTGATGCTGGTCCAATATGGCGGCACCGGCGGGCCGGAAATCGGCCCCACTTGCCGCCTGTGCCCCCGCGCGGAGTGTTCGGCGCGGCGCGAGCCGTCGATTCTTGGGTGATCCGACCGCGTCTTGATCCGGATTGACAGGGCGGGGGCCGCGCGATCAACTTGCCCCTGAATGCAGCCCCAACCCAGATCAGGTCAGAGCGCCGCCATGCCAATCCGAACGGCCCATTGTGAATGTGGTCAATTGAGCATTACCTTGCAGGGCGAGCTGTTGGGTGCGGGCATTTGTCATTGCCTGTCTTGCCAGCGACGCACCGGCAGCGTGTTCGCATCCCTTGCCGGGTTCGCAACCCCCTATACCGTCACCGGAACCGCCACCTGCTACAGCCGTACCGGCGATCAGGGGTCGGTTTTCACATTCCGGTTTTGTCCGGTCTGTGGCAGCACTGTTTTTCATACCGAAGCGGGCTTTGAGGATCGAAATGTTTCGGTCGCCGTGGGTGCCTTTGCCGACCCCGGTTTTCCGGCCCCGCAGGATTCGGTCTATGATTGCCGCAGGCACC
Organism: Rhodobacterales bacterium; assembly: GCA_031422295.1. Taxonomy (GTDB): domain Bacteria; phylum Pseudomonadota; class Alphaproteobacteria; order Rhodobacterales; family Rhodobacteraceae; genus JANOMH01. The sequence goes on from JANOQM010000043.1 coordinate 74,989, forward strand.
CTTGGGTGCAAGTGCCGCCGGGAACTGTGGTGCATGACAAGGACCCGGTATAGTCCCAACATCCACCCGCTTTGACTTGCCCCTGCATTCCCACCATACTCGCCAAAGGGAGACGGTTTCCCGGCCGGGGGAGGGCTGGTGGAATGGCAAAGCGGGTTTTACTGATCGAGGATGAGCCCAATATCATTGAAGCGATCAGTTTCATCCTGACCCGGGATGGCTGGACGGTGCATACCCATGCTGACGGCGAAACCGCGATGGACCGGGTCCGCACCGGGCGGCCCGATCTGATCATTCTGGATGTGATGCTACCCGGCCGGTCCGGATATGACATTCTGCGCGATATCCGGGCCAATCCGGCGACGGTCGACTTGCCAGTGATGATGCTGACTGCCCGGGGGCAGGCCAAGGACCGGGAACTGGCCGAACAACTGGGGGTCACGCAGTTCATGACCAAACCGTTTTCCAATGCCGATGTGCTGGCCTCGGTCCGCCGCCTGATTGACCGCTGAATGGGCCAACGCCCCAGACCGCTGTTTCTGGCGCGCGGCACCTACCGGCAACGCCGGTTGCGTGATGCGGCACGGCTGTTGCCGCTGGCGGGCGCGCTGCTATGGATGATCCCGCTGCTATGGCCGCGCGGCCCTGACGGGCAGTTAGTGTCGGTCGCATTGCTGTATATTTTCGGCATCTGGGCCGGGTTGATTGCACTGGCTTTTGTGTTGTCACGGGGCTTACGCGACGATGATGACGCCCCGGCGGACGAGGACGATTGATGCTCAGCTTTAATCTGCTGATCTTTGTCGCCCTGAGTTATGTGGCGATCCTGTTCATCGTGGCCTTTGCCGCCGAACGGCGGGCGGCCAGCGGGCGGGATGAATGGCTGCGGTCGCCGTTGATTTACACACTGTCGCTGTCGATCTACTGCACCGCCTGGACGTTTTATGGCGCCGTTGGCTATGCGGCCAGGTCCGGGCTGGAATATCTGACGATTTACATCGGCCCGTCACTGGTGATGGTCGGCTGGTGGTGGGTGGTGCGTAAACTGGTCCGGATCGGGCGGGCGCAAAGGATCACGTCTATCGCCGACCTGATCTCGTCCCGGTTTGGCAAATCGACCATGCTGGGCGTCATTGTCACCCTGATCGCGGTGATCGGGATTACCCCCTATATTGCGCTGCAACTGCAATCGATCAGCCAAAGTTTCGAAGTGTTCGCCAATCGCAGCGACACGCCATGGCAAAGCGGTCAGTTGCAGGCGGCGGCCTTGTGGTCTGCCGCCGGCCTGGCCCTGTTCACCATCCTGTTCGGCACCCGCAATCTGGACGCAAACGAGCGGCACCATGGCATTGTGATTGCCATTGCGGTTGAGGCCGTGGTGAAATTATGCGCCCTTGTTGCGGTTGGCGTGTTTGTGGTCTGGGGCATTGGCGATGGCTGGGCTGATACTTTGGCCCGGATCGACGCCTCGCCGATTGCGCGTTGGGAACAATCGGGTGGGCGCTGGGTCGGGTTGATATTCCTGTCGGCGGCGGCATTCCTGTGCCTGCCCCGGATGTTTCAGGTGCTGGTGGTCGAGAATGCCAACGAGGCGCATCTGGCCACCGCAAGCTGGGCATTCCCGCTGTATCTGATGGTGATGAGCCTGTTTGTGGTGCCCATCGCTGTGGTCGGCCTGGACCTGCTGCCCGCCGGGTCCAACCCGGATTTGTTCGTGCTGACCCTGCCGCTGTCCCAGGGGCAGGACGGGTTGGCGGTGCTGTCGTTCCTCGGTGGTTTTTCATCGGCGACCTCAATGGTCATTGTCGCCACGATTGCGCTGGCCACGATGGTGTCCAACCATATCGTCGTGCCTTTGTGGCTGTGGTCGCGGCCCATGGGGGCCACGGTTTCGGGTGATGTGCGGCAGATGGTGCTGCTGGCCCGGCGTCTGTCAATTGGTGGCCTTCTGGCGCTGGGCTATGTCTATTTCCGGCTGTCGGGCGGTAGTTCTGCCCTGTCGGCGATCGGTCTGATCGCCTTTGCCGGGCTGGCGCAAATCCTGCCGGCCATGCTGGGCGGGTTGTTCTGGCGCGGGGCCACGCGCACCGGGGCGGCGGCGGGGCTGATTGCCGGTTTTGTGGTCTGGCTGTGGACGTTGTTTTTGCCCAGTTTCGGACTGGCCGAAATATTCTCTCCGGCGATGATCACCGACGGGCCGTTCGGGTTGGGCTGGCTGCGCCCACGTGCGCTGTTTGGCATCGAAGGGCTGGACCCGGTTCTGCATACGGTTTTATGGTCGATGGCGCTGAACACCGGGCTGTTTGTAATCTGTTCCCTGCTGACCTTTCCGACCCCGCTGGAACGCTTGCAGGGCGCGCAATTCGTCAATGTGTTTGAACATTCGATCGAGGCCGGGCGCTGGCGCCAATCTGCCGCCGCTGCCGAGGATTTGCTGGTCATGGCCCAACGGATCATGGGCCCGGTCGAGGCGCAGGCAGTGTTTCAGACCCATGCCCGCGCCCAGGGCAAGGCGGGCTATCTGCCGGATGTTACCCCTGATTTCATTGATCTGTTAGAACGTGAACTGGCCGGATCGGTGGGTGCTGCCACCGCCCATGCGATGGTCAACCAAATCACCGAAGGCGCCAATGTGTCGGTTGAGGACCTGATCGCCGTGGCCGATGAGGCCGCGCAGATCATGGAATATTCCAACCAGCTTGAGGCGAAATCAGCCGAGCAGGACCGCACTGCCCGCCAGCTGCGCGAGGCGAATGAAAAGCTGACGCAGTTGTCGGTGCAAAAGGACGCTTTCCTCAGCCAGATCAGCCATGAATTGCGCACACCCATGACCTCGATCCGGGCGTTTTCTGAAATTTTGCGCGATGGCGGCATGACCGGCGCGGAACAGCAGAAATATGCGGGCATCATTCAGGACGAAGCCGTGCGCCTGACCCGGCTGTTGGATGATTTGCTGGACCTGAGCGTGCTGGAAAATGGCCAGGTGGTGCTGAACCGCCAGACCGGCAGTTTGCGTGACCTGATCGACCGGGCCGTGGGTGCGGCGGGTTTGCCTGCGACCGGGATCAAGGTGATCCGCCAGCGCAGTGATGAGGCTGTGGTGCTGCATACCGATCTGGACCGGCTAAGTCAGGTGTTCATCAATCTGATTGCCAATGCCCAGAAATATTGTGTGCCGCCGCGCCCCGATGTCACCGCTGAGTTGCGCATTCAGGTCAAACGCATCGGCCCTGCCATGGTGGTTGATTTCATCGACAATGGGCGCGGGCTGCGGCCCGAGCAGCAGCAGGTGATATTCGAGAAATTTTCGCGCCTGAGTGATCATGGCAAGGCGGGCGGCGCGGGGCTGGGACTGGCCATTTGTCGCGAGATCATGGCCCGGTTGGGCGGGGCAGTGGATTATCTGCCGGGGCAGGGCGGGGCGGCATTCAGGGTGACATTGCCGCATTTGATGGCGCAGGACGAGGCGCTGGTGGCCGAGTAAATCGTGGTAATCGCCGGTTTTGACAGGTTTGCCCCGGCTGGTGTTAGGCTGTTGGTAACGACAAATACCCTAGGGTGGCCCGTGGCGAGATATGACCTCTGGCGGGAAATTTGGTGGCGCAGTCCGACGAACTTAGGGTTTCAGTGCTGAAACGGCTGGCCCGCGCCCCGGTGGCTGCGGCCAAACCCGGCCCGGTGACCCCGGCCAAGGCCTTGCGGCTGGCGATGATTCGTGCCGCCGAGGCGCGGGTGCGGCTGGTGATCAATGTGCTGGGCATTACCGAGGAAATCGTGCCGTTGGACGATTTGCTGCGCCTGATCGAAGATGACCAACTGCTGCTGGCCCTGACCGCGCGGGGCGAAACCTGCGGTCTAGCGGGAATTGACCTGCAAACCCGGGCGGCCGTGATTGAAATGCAGACCACCGGCCTGCTGCGCGTCACCGCCGCCGATCCCCGCGCTGTCACCGCCACCGATGCCGCAATGATTTTCCCGCTGATTGCCGGGTTTCTGGCCGAAATCAGGGACACGACCCAAGGCACGTCGCTGGAGGGTTGGGTGGCGGGATATACCGTTGGGGGCCGGGTTCAAAGCACCCGGGCGGCGGGCATGACGATGGTCGATACCACCTACCGGCTGGTCCGACTGACGCTGGATCTGGGGGCGGGTGAACGGCAGGGCATGATCCTGATTGCCTTGCCGGTGAACCCCGAGATGAAGGTGCAGGTGCCGCCGGATGCAGCGGCAGGCTGGACCGCGGCGCTGAATCTGGCCGTGGGCGGGGCACCGGCGGTTTTGCATGCCGTGCTGCACCGGATGCGTCTGTCTTTGCGGCAGGTTGACGGGTTCGGTGTGGGGCAACTGATTGCCCTGCCTGGGGTCACGGTCGGGTCACTGCGGCTGGAAACCCCGGATGGCAAACTGGTCGCACGGGCAAAACTGGGTCAAATGGCGGGCCTGAGGGCGGTGCGGGTGCAGGTGCCTGCGCCCGCCGAAATGACGGAGACCGATAATTATGCGGTGCAGGCAAGGTCGTTGAATTGAGGGAGGGGGGCGCGTTCCGTGCAACAGCCAGATCCTGCGCTATGCGGACGAAGGGGTCGTTCGCTACGGGCGCTCAGGTTCTGCGCGCAGTCGCCGCAAGAACAGCGCGTTGGGCGGAAAGCTGCTGTTTGCGGCGTGATCACCAATGTATGCAAAGCGCACAAAACGCGGTGGTCACCCCTGGCGGTGCGCTTCAAGCGCCTCCAATAGCAGGTCCAGCCCGAACGCCATATGGTTCACCCCGTCATAGGAGCCCTCAGCCACCAACCGGCCAAGGGCGCAAAAGTGCGGATAACGATCCGCATCGATTGCGGGCAGATAGCTGCGCGCGGCCTCGGCGTAGTTCTCGGGTTGCACGGGCATGCTGCGCTCCAGCAGGTGAAAGCCGTAGATCAGACTGTCGAGCGCGTTCATCGCGTGATCGGCCTGAACATAGCTGAACCCGGCTGCGCGCAGGCAGCCCAGCGTGGCGTCGTTCAACGCCAGCATGTTGGGCCCCACATTGATCCGCCCCACGATCAGAGGCGGAACCCAGGGGTGCGCCAGAAACACCGTCCGCATCGATTGCGCGCGGCGGCGCATCTGGTTCTGCCAGTCGCTGCCTGTGCCCGGCAGGTCGATGCGCCCCACCACTGTATCGACCACCGCGTCCAGAAGATCATCCTTGTTGCGGATGTGGTTATAGAGCGACATCGCCTCTACCCCCAATTCCGTGGCCAAAGCACGCATGCTCAGGCTTTCCACGCCGCGTGCATCGGCCAGAGCCAGCGCCACTTCGGTGATCCGGGTGCGGGTCAGGCCGGGTTTCCGGGGTGGGTCGAACGTCTTCATGGTCTGATGTCCGCGATTTGGATTGACATGCTTACAGCGTAAGTTATAGCAGAGTTATCAGAACTTACAATGTAAGTACAGGATTGGGGCCTGCTTGGCGATCCGTTTCGCGAGGTATTCGCCCACATACCGTAAGGCCCTGTAAATAAGGATGATTGCGTTGACACGTTTCTTCACCAAACCCATTGTCGTGCCTGCTGCATTGTACTTTGGTACGATACTCACGATCCTTTTGGCGTTGGTGCAAATGGTGCAAATCCCACTTGGTGCCCTGCCCGAGGACAGCCTGCGCCTGACCGCCGTTCCCGTCTGGCATTTCATGCATGTGCTGGGCGGCGCCACGTTTGGAATTCTTGGCCCCATCCAGTTTAGTCGGGTTCTGATGCGCAAATATGGGCGCTTGCACCGCGTTACGGGCCGCGTGTTTGTGGCCGCGGGGGCGATGATCTCGTTAAGCTCGCTCAGTCTGCTCTGGCACTTTCCCGATACGTATTCGGTGGCCATGAACAGCGGGCGGTTGCTGTTCGGGATCGGGTTGGGCGTCGCTTTGGCCATTGCGATGCAGGCCATCTACAAGCGGGATTTTACCCGCCACCGCAACTGGATGATCCGCGCCTATGCCATTGGGATAGGGGCCACGGCCGTGACGATGGTGTTTTTCCCGATTTACCTGATCACGGGGGAGCCTCCGAAGGGCCTCGCCTCTGACATCGCATTTTTGGGGGCTTGGATGGCCTGTATTGTTCTTGCCGAAGGCGTGGTGCGCAGGATTTGAGCAATCTTGATTTACAGACTCCGGTCGCGTTATGCGCGCGGCATCAAGGTCAGCATTGGCTCCTACCCCTTGGCCAATTCATCCAACTGCGCCCGCAGTCCCGATAGCTCGTAGCCGGCTTTGGCGGTGGCCGCGATGATCGCGTCGGCGGGTTGCAGTTTGGCCTGACCCAGCGACCAGACAATGGATGACCGCGTGCCGGATGCGCAATAGGCCAGCACCGGCCCGTCCGATCCGGCCATGGCGGCATATTGCGGGGCCACGGTTTGGGCCAAGGTCTGATGCGTGATCGGGTTTTCCACAAAGCGCAGACCTGCCGCCTTGGCCGCCGCCCCAATTGCCGCGGCTTGCAGGCCGGGGGGCACTTCGGCGTCGGGCCGGTTGCACAGCACGGTCTTGAAACCGGCGGCGACAATGGCAGGCATATCCTCGGGCGCTATTTGCGGCGAGACGGCATAGGCGGGGCTGATCGGTCTGATATCCATCTTGGAACTGTAGCCACGGGCGGCCACGCCGTCCAGCCGGGTTCGCACCATGGGCGCTGCCCACATGCCCGCCAACATTGCCGCCAGAAACAGCAGCCCACCCGTGCCGCCCCAGGACAACGACGCCAGCGCCGGGCCGGGGCACAGCCCGGTCAGTGCCCAGCCCATCCCGAACAGGACCGATCCGCCGATCAGTTTGGTATCCAGTTGCGTCGAGGGCCGCCCCGGAAACGCGCCGCCCAATACCGGCTGCCGGTTTGGGGTAAACCGCCACGCCACCGCCATCGGCAGGATCGCCCCGCCCATGACAAAGGCCAACGCCGGGTCCCAGTTGCCGAAAAAATCCAGCCAGCCCTGCACTTTGACCGTGTCGGTCATGCCCGACAGCAGCAACCCGGTCCCGAATATACTGCCCGCAAGGGCCGCGAATAGCAGCCGCATCAGATCAGCCCCAGCCCATGCCGCAGGGCCAGCATGCAGGCCGCCCCGATCCCGATATAGACCAGCGTCGCCACGATGCCGCGCAATGACAGCCGGGAGATGCCGCAAACCCCGTGCCCGGATGTGCAGCCATTGGCCAGCCTTGTGCCCAGCCCGACCATGACCCCGCCGAGCAGGACAGGCCACAGCGCATCGGTCAGATGCGTGTCTGCCCCGCCGATGATCCAGGCCAGCGCCGCCGGAACCCCGATCAGCCCCGCCAGAAATGCCGCAGGTTCGGCCCAGTTCCGTCCGGCGCTGCCGTCAACCAGTTCGCCCACCACCCCCGAGGCCCCCATGATCCGGCCATTGACCAGCAGATATAATGCCGCCGCCGTGCCGATCAGGCCCCCGCCGATCAGCGCCCAGATCCAGTCGGTTTGCATGATGTTTCCCCTGCCATTGCCCCGGTGGCCGGACATTAGGCCGACCGCCGTCCGGTGCAAGGCCGAAATCGGTTCTTGCGCCGCGGCGGGTGACGCGTCCTAATGTGGCCGGGCGAGGTGATAACTTGGGGCAATGTGGTGCAGTTTGACGGCTGGATATGCGGTCGCTTTTGGCGGGCCGGTTAGATGACCGCGGTTTTGCGCCTGCGCAAGGTCCGGGGCGTGGCCTTGCTGTGCCTGACTGCGCCGCCCGTCAATGCCCTGAGCGCAGAATTGCTGTCAGCCCTTGCGGTGACGTTTGACGACCTGCAACACGACAGCGCCATCACAGCGGTCGTTCTGCTGGCCGAAGGCAAGTTCTTTTCGGCTGGTGCTGATCTGCGGGATCTGGGGAACGGGGCGGCGGCCAGTTTACGCGCCGTTTGCGCCCGGATCGAGGGGTTTGACCGGCCGGTTATTGCCGCGATGCAGGGCATGGCCCTGGGCGGCGGGGCCGAATTGGCACTAGCCGCGCATTACCGGCTGGCCGCCCCGGATGCGGCCTTGGGACTGCCCGAGGTGACGCTGGGACTGGTGCCGGGCGCCGGGGCGACCCAGCGCCTGCCCCGGCTGGTCGGGGCTGATATGGCGTTGCGGATTTTGCGCGGCGGTCACCCGGTTTGGCCCGAGGAGGGGCGTAGGATCGGGTTGATTGACGGGGTTATTTCGGGCGATGTGCCATCGGCGGCTGTGGCCTTTGCGGACGGGATATTGGCCCGCAGCGCAGGCCCGCGTCCGACCCGTGCCCGGCGCGACAGGTTGGCGGATGGTCCGGCCTATCTGGCCTGCGTGGCGCAGCACCGCAAGGCCGCGCGGGCGGGGCCGGAACTGGCCCCCGCCCGGATTGTGGATTGTGTCGAGGCCGCCCTGTTACTGCCATTTGCCACCGGGCTGGCGTTTGAGGCGCAGGCGCTGGAGGATTGTCTGGCGCATCCGCAATCGCGTGCCTTGCGCCATATCTTTTTGGCCGAGCGTCGGATTTCGGACCAGTTGCTTGTCCGCGATACGGCTGCCTATATACCGACAGCACCAGGCGTCGCTGTGATCGCCGAACTGTGCCGGGCGCTGCAACAGGCGGTTGTCTGGCTGCGGGATCAGGGGCATAGCCCGGCCAGTATCGACGCGACCTTATGTGGTTTTGGATTTGCCGCAGGGCCGGGTGGTGGCACATATGCCGGGCCGCAGAACCCGGTGATCCTGCGCCGCTGTCTGGCCGCCCTGCTGGGCCATGGGACAAGATTGGTCGCGCGGGGGGCCGTGGCGCGCGTGTCAGATATTGATGCGCTGGCGGTGCATGGCCCGGCTTTGGGATTTCCGCGCCTGTGGGGCGGGCCGATGCGCGCGGCGCAATTGCTGGGCTTGCCCGGGTTTCGCGGCGATATGCGCGCGTGGATGTTGCAAGACCCGGTCTGGTCGGTGTCACCCCTGTTGGACCGGGCCGCCCAAGTAGCCGGTGGGTTTGATGTCAGCTAAGCAGCACGCCCACCACGACGCACATCAGGCCGACCATCGACAGGGCCAAAGCCGCCAGATTAACCGGCAAAATACGGTTCAGCCGGGACCGAAGCGCAGCATCATCCAGACCCGCCTTTTTCGCCCGCCAGACGGCAAACATGCTCCAGACGATCCCGGCAAACCCGGCCAGCGTGATGATCGCCCCGACCCAGACGAGGATTTCCATGGCCTACTCCTGCATTTACGGGCGGTTTAGCGTGGGCCGGACGATGGTACAAGCCGCCGCTTGCAGTGGCTTTGGCCAGCCGCTAGGGAAGGGTAACCCCGGCAATGGAGCCTTTGATGAATACTTCTGTGATTGATACCGCGTCCTCGGCCAATGGCGAGGAACTGCGCGCCTTTATCGAACGGTTCGAACGGCTGGATGCCGAGAAAAAGGACCTGGCCGATGCCCAGAAAGAAGTGATGGCCGAGGCCAAGGGCCGTGGCTATGACATCAAGATCATCCGCAAGCTGATTGCGATGCGCAAGCGTGACAAGGATGATCTGGACGAGGAAGATGCGATTATGGAACTGTACAAAGCTGCTTTGGGAATGTGATCCGCCATGGCCTGGGTCATCCTGTTTCTGGCCGGATTATGCGAGGTCGGCTGGGCCGTCGGGTTGAAATATACCGAAGGGTTTACCAAACTTTGGCCCAGCCTGTGGACCGCTGCCCTGATTGCGCTGAGCCTGTGGTTGCTGAGCATTTCCCTGCGCAGCCTGCCGCTGGGCACCGCTTATGCGGTCTGGACTGGCGTCGGCACCATCGGCACGGCGATTGTCGGCATGTGGCTGTTTAATGAACCATGGCAGGTGATGCGCCTGCTGTGCATCGGCCTGATCCTGACCGGGATCGTCGGGCTGAAACTGTTAAGCCCGGTTTAAGCCCGGTTTAGGGCCAAAGGGCACAATTTCTCCGCTCCCCGCTTGGCCCAGAATCAAGACGCTGCCCGTAGTTTGACCATTGGTCAGGCCGCGACGAAAGTCACGCCGGGCATCTGGTTGATCTTGTCCACATCATTCACATAATTTGTGGTGATCTGGCTGACCAAGGCTTCGTCCCAGCCAGGCAGATCGACTTCTTCTTCAATCTCGTCCGGCAGGGCGTATTTATCCAGAAATGCAGCAATGATCCGGCGGGTCTGCAGGTCGGTCTGCGGCGGGTGGCTGGACAGGTATTTCTGAAACCGCGCCATGCCTTCGGTGGACATGATAGTGGCCAGCAGATCGTATTCGCCTTTGACCGGGTCATCAGGGCCCAGTCCGGACAACTGGCGCAGCAATGTGCCCCAGATCAGCGGGGTATCTTCGTTGCACCACACGGTCAGCGGCACATCGGGCAGGGTGCGCCGGATCAGGGTCACAACGTCAGACCACAGAATCGAGGTGGGCCGCATCCCCGCCATAAAGGCGTTGAAATTGGCCCGTTTGACCTGTTCCCAGATCGCGGGCACAAAGGTTGCGGGGTTGCGGATGGCCAGATACAGCTGGATCGCATCATCCGGAAACAGCGACCGCAGGGCCCGTAGTTTCAGGGCCGCGACACTGTAAAACTCGCCCCCCTCGAACACCCGGCTGGGCAGGCACATGAAGGTTGGATTGCTCATCACCAGCCGGGTGCTGGACTGGTCGTCTAATATCGCGGCAAGCAGGCTTTCGCGGGTGCCGGGGGCAGGCGGGTTGCCTGCCAGCCCTTCCATGGTTTCGCGCAGCAACCGCCGATACCGGGTCGGGTTGGGCACGGCGGTGCCGATCGCCGCCAATTGATTGGTATTCAGGGCCAAAGAGCGGATCAGCTTTTCGCCATCCGTGCAATTCGCGCCGATATGAAAGACGATATCCATGTGTCTGGTCTTCTGCCCTGCTTTTTGGCCCGTCCCCGATTGCATTCCGGTTTGCGGTTTTCCGGCAGTATAGGCGGTTTTCTGGACAGGGAAACTGCTTTCGGGTAGGCGGTTGGTATGTCGGTTCAAACTGCCCGGAAATTACCCTTTGGCGCGCGCTGGCGCCCGGACCTGTGGTCGGCGGGCGCGCTGATTATTGCGCTGATCGTGATGCTGCCGGTGCTGGCGGTGCTGTGGTTGTCATTGAACCCGACCGGTAATATCTGGCCGCATCTGCTGGCCACGACATTGCCGCGCTATCTGGGCAATACCCTGCTGCTGATGGGCGCAGTGGGCGTGTTGACCGCTGCTGTCGGGACCGGCGCTGCGTGGCTGGTCACGATGTACCGCTTTGCCGGCCAAAGCTGGGTACAATGGGCGCTGTTGATGCCTTTGGCGGTGCCGGCCTATGTGGGTGCCTATGCGCTGGTCAATTTTCTGGAATATCCGGGGGTGGTGCAGACCTTGCTGCGCAACGCCTTTGGCTGGACCTCGGCCCGGGATTACTGGTTTCCGACGGTGCGCAGTCCGGCGGCCGCAATACTGGTCCTGACGGCGGCCTTGTATCCTTATGTTTATCTGCTGGCCCGTGCCGCATTCCGCGAGCAATCGGGTGCCGGATATGAGGTGGCACGGGCGCTGGGCGTTGGCCCGTGGGGCCGGTTCTGGCGGGTCGGATTGCCGCTGGCCCGGCCTGCCATCGTGGCCGGGGTTGCGGTGGCGATGATGGAGACGATGAATGATTTCGGCGTTGTGGATTATTTCGCCGTGCAAACCCTGACCACGGGCATATTCTCGGTCTGGTTGCAGGCTGGAAATCTGGGTGGGGCGGCGCAGATTGCCGTCTGTATGCTGGTCGTCGTGGTGCTGTTGGTGACGGTCGAAAAGATCAGCCGCCGCAAAAGCCGGTTCTTTACATCGGGGCGGGGCACGCGTCCGGTGACCCCGCAGGTCTTGGTCGGCTGGCGCAGTGGGCTGGCCTTGACCGCCTGCCTGCTGCCGGTGATCGCAGGCTTTGGGCTGCCGGTTGTGGTGTTGCTGGCCCATGCATTTGACGCCAGCCAATGGGTCGCCCCCGGGCTGGGGCTGGCCCTGTGGCATACGTTGAGCGCGGGCGGGATTGCAGCTGTCGTGACCGTGATAGCCGGGGTTTTCATGGTATATGGCGTGCGGTTGTCCGGGCGGCGATTGCCGGTTTTATTGCTGCCAATCACCGCCATTGGCTATGCCGCACCGGGCGCGATGCTGGGGATTGGGGTGCTGATCCCGCTTGCCGCATTCGACAACCGGCTGGCCGACGGGATACTCGCGCTGACCGGCACCGATCCCGGACTGCTGCTGACCGGGACCGCCGCCGCCCTGATCCTGGCCTATTGCGTGCGGTTTTTCGCGATTGCCCAAGGCACCGCCGATGCCGCCCTTGGCCGGGTTTCGCCCAGCCTGCCGATGGCCGCCCGGTCACTGGGGCGGACCGCGGGGGGCACTTTGCGGGCCGTGCATCTGCCGCTGATCCGCGCCTCGGCCCTGTCGGCACTGCTGCTGGTGTTTGTCGATTGTGTTAAAGAACTGCCCGCTACATTGCTGTTGCGCCCGTTCAATTATGATACGCTGGCGACCCGCGTGCATGCCAAGGCCAGTCTTGAAAACCTGTCCGACGCGGCCCCTGCCGCGCTGACGATCACGCTGGTCGGGCTGATCGCGGTGTCATTGCTGGCCCGCACCAATCGTTAGGACCGGGCCGCTGAAATCGGACTTGCACGGCGATCAAACTGGCACTAAACGCAGCCGCAGTGCCCCTATAGCTCAGCTGGTAGAGCGTCTGATTTGTAATCAGAGGGTCGGGAGTTCGAGTCTCTCTGGGGGCACCAAGTGACCATGCAGCGACGTCCAGTGATGTGCAGCGACGTGCAACGGATAGAAAATAACTAAATAGAATCAGTACACTCGGGAAACTTGACGTCCAGTGGTGTCCACCGGCATCCAATCATTATGCTGGTATGCGTGTTGGTAGAAATGCCACCAACGCGTTCGAGCGGCCCAAGCCCAAGAAGATACCAACAGCCATGAAATTGTCGGATACGTCCCACCCGCAGAAGCAGAGGAGGCGTGTCTCATGCAAACCTGACCACACTCGATATGGTCGCCTAGTCGTTGAACAAACCACCCTCCGGCAAACCCGGGGCGGTTCACACCTTTGGCCCCGGCCTGCTGCCGGGTACGGCAGCGGCGGTGTATTACGAAACTGCCGCGGTCATTGTGGTTCTGATCCTGCTGGGCCGCATGTGAGAGGCGCGGGCCAAAGGCCGCACTGGTGTGGCGCGCGCCCCATGTTGGCGCAGATACGGTGCTGGCGCAGATTATCCGGCTGGTCCTCGGGGCGGACCCGGCGCTTGCGCCCGCGTTGGTGGCCGATGTTGGTATCGCCATTGGCACCGGCACCGATGTGGCGATTGAAACTGCCGATGTGGTGCTGATGTCGGGCGATCTGGCGGCCCTGGTCAATGCCTTTGCGATCAGCCGCGCCACGATGCGCAATATCCGGCAAAATCTGTTTTGGGCCTTTGGCTATAACGTGCTGCTGATCCCGGTGGCGGCGGGGGTATTGTATCCGGTCAATGGCCTGCTGTTGTCGCCCGCATTGGCGGCGGGCGCGATGGCGCTGTCCAGCGTGTTCGTATTGACCAATGCGCTACGCAGGCAACGACCGCCCCGATTGTCCGATATTGCGGTCGTTGGACGGGCAGGCCCGGACGGCCTGATTATATTTGGGGTCAGGCCAGCCTGCGGATGGCCAGCCAACTGAACGCCGCCATCAGCCCTGCAGTCGCAAGGCATAGCGGCAACCCGCCCGTCTGATAACTGAGCCCCGAAAGCAATGTCCCAATCAACCGGCCCGCTGCATTGGCCATATAGTAAAACCCCACATCCAGCGTCACCCGTTCAGCGGTGGTAAAAGCCAGTATCAGATAGGAATGCACCGCCGAGTTGATCGCAAAGACGAAACCGAAGGCTAAAAGCCCTGCCACCAAAGCTGCCGTCAGCCATGATGCCTGCGGTGCGGCACCATAGGTCAGCGCCGCCAGCATCAGTGGGATCGCGGTCAGGGTCAGCACCCAGGTTGCAGCGGCGCGGGTTATGTCGGCCAGTGGTTTGGCCTTGGCGTTCAACAAGCCGGGGGCAGCGGCCTGCACTGCGCCATAAGCGATGATCCAGGCAGCCATGAACCCGCCGACCAGAAAGAACGCCTCGCGCTGGCCCGCCGCCGTGCCATCGGACAGAACGGCGGTAAAATAGACCGGAATCCCGACAACGAACCAGACATCCCGCGCCCCGAACAGAAACATCCGCGCCAGTGCCAGACGGTTGATCTGCGGGTCTTTGGAAAACACTTCGGCGAACTTTGCGCTTTTGCGCCCGCGCGGCAGGCCGGGCGGCATCAGCACCACGACCGCCAGCAGAACCACCGCCAGCATCGCCGCCATTCCCCAGACCGATGCCGCAAATCCGAACAGCCCCAGCAGTGCAGCCCCCAGAAAAAACCCCGCCCCTTTGACGGCGTTCTTTGATCCGGTCAAAGCGGCGACCCAGCGAAACAACCCGCCCTCTGCCGTTGGGGCCAACACTTTGACCGCTGATTTGGCCGACATCTTGGCCAGATCCTTGGCCACGCCGGATGCGCCCTGAACGGCCATCACGAACCAGACCGAGGCCAGGATTGACCATGCCGGATCAAGCTGTGCCAGCATCACAAGGGCTGCGATTTGCAAGGCAAGGCCAGCATATAGCGTTGTGGTCAGCCCGAACCGCGCCGCGATCCAGCCCGCAGACAGGTTGGTCACGATGCCCGCCACTTCGTATAACACGAACAGATAGGCCAGTTGGATAGGCGAGAATCCCAGCCCGTTGAAATGCAGCAGCACCAGCATCCGCAACGCGCCATCGGTCAGTTCGAACGCCCAATAGGCGGCTGTGACGGCGATATAGGCGGATAATCCGGTGGCGGGTGCGGGTGTATGGGTCACATCAGCCCCGCAACCATGCGGGTGATATCAGCCAGACGGCAGGCATAGCCCCATTCATTGTCATACCAGGCGAAGATTTTGACCTGCGTGCCGTTCACCACCATGGTGCTGGCCGCGTCGATAATGCTGGACCGGGGATCATTGGTATAGTCGGATGAGACCAGTTCGCGCAGTTCATATCCCAAAATGCCCTGTAGCGGCCCAGATGCGGCGGCTTCGGCGAACAAGGCGTTGACTTCGTTCACCGTTGTCGCCCGCGCGACCTCGAACACGCAATCGGTCAGCGAGGCGTTCAGCAGCGGCACGCGCACGGCATGGCCGTTCAGGCGGCCGGCCAGTTCAGGGTAAATCAGCGTGATCGCAGTCGCTGACCCGGTGGTCGTGGGGATCAGGTTCAACAGGGCCGACCGTGACCGGCGCATATCCTTGGCAGGGCGGTCCACGATGGTCTGGGTGTTGGTCACGTCATGGATCGTGGTGATCGACCCATGCCTTATGCCGATCCCTTCGTGGATCACCTTGACCACCGGGGCGAGGCAATTGGTCGTGCAACTGGCCGCCGTGACGGTGTGATGCAGGGCAGGGTCATACAGATGATGGTTCACCCCGTAGACAAGGTTCAGCGCCCCGCCGTCCTTGACCGGGGCTGAGACCACAACTTTCTTGACCCCCGCCGCAAAGTAGGGGGCAATTTTCGCCTCGGTCTTGAACACGCCCGTCGCGTCGATCACCAGATCAACCCCCATCGCGGTCAGCGGCAGATCCGCGATCCGCTTGGCGTTGGTCAAGGCAATGCGCTGTCCGGCCAGCGTCAGGCTGTCGGCATCATGCGAAATCGCGCGCGGCCAGCGGCCATGCACGCTGTCGAACTCCATCAGCAGGGCGTGTTGGTCGGGGGTGCCAAGGCTATCGTTGATTAACACAATCTCACCCCCTGCGCCTGTGTCAATCAGGTCCCGCAACGCGAGTTTACCAATGCGGCCAAGGCCGTTCAGGGCGATACGGGTCATGCTGATGTCCTTTTAGGTTATTCAGGTTTTGGCTGGGCCGCCCAGGTGATCGACCCGCGCCTGCAATGCCACGCGGGTCAATATGTCAAACGGCAAGGCCGCAAAGGCGGTGATCCTGCGGCGCAGATCGGCATAAGTCCGGGCAAAGGCGAGGCCCTTTTCGGCCTCGGTCCCCGTCACTTTGACCGGATCGGGCAGGCCCCAATGCCCGGTGATCGGCTGGCCCGGCCAAGGCGGGCATTCCTCGTTCGCCGCCAGATCGCAGACAGTGAACACGAAGTCCATCGCGGGCATACCGGGCACTGCAAATTCCGACAGATGTTTTGCTCGCAGGTCCGAAACATCGTGCCCGTTGCGTGTCAGCACCTCAAGCGCGAAGGGGTTCAGCTGCGAGTTTGGCCGGATGCCCGCCGAAAACGCCTGAAACTTGCCTTGGCCGATGTCGCGCAGCAATGCTTCGGCAAAGATCGAACGGGCCGAGTTGCCGGAGCAGATGAACAGAACGTCAAAATTGGTATCATTCATGGCGGGCATGACGATGTCCTCTTTGGGATCAGGTGGTGTGGGATTTGACAGATGCGACATCAGGTCGGGCCGACTGCGGCCAACGTCGACTATGAAATACGCGGCCAATGCGCCAGCTTCTGGCAGGTTCGCGCAATACAGGATCGTGCGGCCATCACGGCACGACCGGACCAAACCTGCGTCTTCCAGCAGACCCAGATTGGTCGACAGCGTGTTCGGGCGCATATTCAGCGCTGCGGCAATCTCGCCCGCCCGCACTCCATGTGGGGCATGCCGCATGAGCAGCCGAAAAACGGCCAGCCTGCTATCGTGACCCAAGGCGGAGAAAGCGCGGATAGCGGTTTTGGTTTCCATAGTTCTGGAATAATCGAACTTATTTAGCAGGGCAAATGAAGGTTTTATGACAATCGGCGATCGGAACCCGCTGACCCGATCAAGTCGTAACCGCGACACCCGGCCAGCCGACCGGCGACCGGGCCCAATCGCTGCGCGGTTAACCCGATACTGGTTACATCCGCAGGTTCACCTCTGCGCATGTCCGCAATCAGGGCCGCTGGCACCCATGCCAAGCACCTCGACTGTCACCACCATCTGGCCTGCATTTTGAAAACTCAGGGTCAGGGGAAAGGTTCCACCTTCGTCCAGCGCTGCCGTCAGCCCCATCAACATGCCATGCAGTCCACCGGGGGCCAGCGCGACCGTTTCACCTGCGGGCACCGGGACCGACATCACATGCGGCATCGCGGCGACGCCATCAGTGATCACGGTTTCATGCAGCATTGGCATGTCTGCGACGGGTGTTGTGAGCGCAGTCAGTACGTCATCGAGCGGCCCGGTATTGCGGATTGTCAGATACACCACGCCGGGCCGCCCCGCCCCGAGCGAGGCCCGCGCCCAGGCACGGTCCACCTCGATATCCCCAAGTTTGACAATGTCGCAGGCGAAGACCGGTGGGGCGATCAACAGGGCAAAAACGATGGCAGACAGGCGGTTCATGACGGTCTCACAATCTGGTTTGCGGGTCGGTGAAGACGACCACTTAGACAAGGTATAATCGAAAAGTCGCAGCCGGTCACGTGCAGGGCTGATCATAGTACGCGCCGGGCGATGCGACATGGTGTAGCCATTGACAAAGGGTGCTGCACCCCCGGCTGCAGGCCTGACTTTAGGCAATTGGCGTTACCCTGTCAGGTTGGGCGGGTCCGATCCATCGCGGGACCCGGGCCAGGTAATCCCGGTAGGGCGCACCAAGAGTCTGTGCCAATATACTTTCTTCTGATCGGATTTGTGCGGCTGCGGAAGCCCAGAAGATGACCAGTGCTGCCAGCGTCGGCAGGCTGGGAATCGCAATGGCAAGACCAGCCAGCAGCAGGAACTGCCCCAGAAACGTCGGATTGCGGCTGATGTCATAAAGCCCGCCGCTGACGAATGTGCCCACAGCCCCGGCCTCGACCCCGACGCGCCAAGACGCCCCCATGGCGACCTGCGCCGCAAAGGCAATCATCGCCCCCGCCACAGACACAAGATGCCCCGCCAACCCAACCGCCACCCCGGCAGTTTCGGCCCAAAGTGGGTCAGAGTTGGGCAGGGCCAGTCCTACCAGCGGGCCAAAGAGCGCAAGCGCAAAGGCCGCACGAAACCCAAAGGCGGCCAGCCGGTCGCGGCCTGTTGCCCTGCCAAACAACCAGATCGACCGGCCCGCGGCCCGCGCAGCCAAGGCCCCGGCCCAAAAGAACGCAGCAAGATAAAGGGCGAGCACGGCAAGGCCAGCCCAGCCAAACGGTGTCAACATGTCAACCCTCGCGGTCGGGGTTGAATGACAACAGCCGCAATGCGTTCAGGGTGACAAGAACTGTAGCCCCGGTATCGGCCAGAATCGCAATCCAGAGGCCGGTCATGCCCAGCACCGTCGTGACCAGAAACACCGCCTTGAGCCCCAGCGCGATGGTCACGTTCTGGCGGATATTGCCCATCGTGGCGCGGGCCAGCCGGATTGTCGCGGCCACATCTGTCACCCGGTCGCGCAATATGGCGGCATCCGCTGTTTCCAGTGCCACATCGGTGCCCGACCCCATCGCCACACCGACGGAGGCCTGTTTCAGCGCGGGGGCATCGTTGATCCCGTCGCCGATCATCATCACGCCGCCGGTTTGCGCCATGTCGCGCACCGCCGCCAGTTTGTCTTCGGGCATCATATCGGCGCGAAACTCCATCCCCATCTTGCCCGCAATGGCGGCGGCAGTGCGTGCATTATCGCCGGTCAGGATGACTGACCCGACACCCATCGCTTTCAGTTGCCGCATGGCCTGGATCGCATCGGCGCGCGGCTCGTCCCGCATGGCGATCAGGCCAAGGCCCTGACCTTGGCGGAACACCACGACAGCGGTTTTGCCGTCATCCTCGAACTGGGTCGCGATGCGCAGGTTTTCCGGGTCCAGCGCCTGCATGTCGGTCGCGTATGTCGGCGAGGCGACCCAGGCGCGTGCATCACCGACAATCGCCTCGACCCCCTTGCCGATGATGGCTTTGGCTTCGCGTGCGGACAGGGCGGTGATATTGGCCGCAGCCGCCCGGTTCAGGATGGCAATCGCCAAAGGATGGCTCGATCCGGTCTCGACCCCGGCCGCCACGGCCAGAACCTGATCGACCGTGGTGGTCCCGAACGGGATCACATCGGTTACGGCGGGGCGGCCGTGGGTCAGGGTGCCGGTCTTGTCAAAGGCCACCATGGTCACCTTGGCTGCCGCTTCGATCACCGCACCGCCTTTCATCAGGATGCCGCGTTTGGCCCCCGCTGACAGCGCCGATGCGATAGAGGCCGGGACCGAAATCACCAGGGCACAGGGGCAGCCGATCAACAGCAGCGCCAAAGCGCGGTAGATCCACACGCCCCACGGCTGGCCGAAACCCATGGTCGGCACAAGGGCCACCAGCAGCGCCACGCCGACGATGGCGGGCATGTAGATGCGGCTGAAACGGTCGATGAAACGTTCGGTGGGCGCGCGGGACGATTCCGCCTCTTCCACCAGTTTGATGATGCGGGCGATGGTGTTGTCTGTTGCGGCTTTGGAGACTTGGACCCGCAGCGCTGCTTCGGCGTTGATTGACCCGGCAAAGACTGTATCCCCCGGGCCTTTGGTCACCGGAACGCTTTCACCGGTGACCGGGCTTTGGTCGATGCCCGAGGTGCCCTCGATGATATCCCCATCCGCCGGGATGCGGTCACCGGGGCGCACCAGCACTATCTGGCCGACGGCCAGCGTCTCTGCCGGAACTTCGCGCGTACTCCCGCCTTCCTCGATCAGCGCGGTCTTTGGGATCAGATTGGCCAGCGCCCGAATCCCGTCGCGGGCCTTGTTGGCCGCGACGCCCTCCAGCACTTCGCCCACTGCGAACAGGAATACGACCAGTGCGGCCTCTTCGGCTGCATTGATGAACAGGGCACCGACGGCGGCGATGGTCATCAGCATTTCGATGGTAAAGGGCAGGCCCGCCGCTAATGCGGCTGTGGCGCGCCGGGCCACGGGGGCGACACCGATCAGGCAGGCGGCGATAAAGGCCCAGTTGGCGATGTCTGCGGATGCGAACAGCTTGACTGCCCAAGCTGCTGCCAGCAACAGCCCGGTGCCGATCACCAGCCGGCCCTTGCTGGTGTCATACCAGCGTTTGCCCCGGTCGGCGGGGTCATTGTGAATATGGCCGGGTGCGCTGTGATCGGCGTCAGTGTGGTCGGCGTGATCAGGTTTTTCGGGATCATCCGTGTTTTTGGCGGGTATCACAAATGCCTTGGCCTTGTGCGGCTGGGTGGCACCAATCCCGTAGCCCAGCCTGACCACTGCCGCCTCGATCTTGTCGCGGGGCGTGGTGCCCGGTTCCAGTTTCAGCGATAGTTTTTCCGCCATGATTGCGACGGTCACGTCGCTGACCCCCGGCAGTCGTTCGACCGCTGTCCTGATCTTGGTCGCACAGGCGGCGCAATCCATACCGCTGACGCTCCATTCCTGCGATTCGGCCGCTGATTTCTGTGCCATTTCAACCCCTTCCGGCCGGTTTTACCGGGGCCGATTGTGTTTGTTCAATAGTTGTGTAATCCCTCTAGTCGCTAGAGGTGCAAGGACCAAGATCATGCGGACCATCGGAAAGCTGAGTGAGGCTGCGGGCGTCAAAGTGCCGACGATCCGCTATTATGAACAGATCGGTCTGCTGCCCGAGGCCGAGCGCAGTGCGGGCAACCAGCGGCTGTATGGCCAACTGACGATGGACCGGCTGACGTTCATCCGCCATGCCCGCGAACTGGGGTTTCCGCTGGAGGCGATCCGTGACCTGCTTAGCCTGTCGGACCGGCCCGACCAGTCCTGTGCAGCGGCGGATGCCATTGCGCAGGTTCAGCTTGCCGCCGTTGAGGCCCGCATTTTACGGCTCATGGCGCTGAAGGCTGAACTGCAACGGATGATTGTGCAATGTGCGGGTGGCGTGATCGCGGAATGCCGGGTGATCGAGGTGCTGGGGGATCATGCGCAATGTCACAGCGATCACCCGCACAGGCATGCGGAAATTGCGATGTGACGGGTCTTCAGACCCCGTGCGCAACGGCTGTCATTGGGCATTATTTACCGGGTTCACCGATACAGCAGCGACTGTCCGTTGTGGAACACCTGGACTTTGGCTGGCAGGGCGGTCAGGCGGACGGGTTTGCCGCGCAGGTCGGAATGGATGCCGGGCAGTTTGCCGATGACGGCATCTGCGCCATTGACCTTGTTGAAATACAGAATGGTGACTTCGCCCAGGGCTTCGGTGAAATTCACTGTGCCTTCAAAGATGTAATCGCCGGTGGTTTCGACCAGATCCTCGGGGCGGACACCGATGTTGACTTTGAGGCCCAAATCCGACACCTGTGTCGGAACCGCCGACACTGCTGTTCCGCCGGCAGTCAGCCGGACCGTGGTCTGCGCGCCGGTGCCGGTGATCTCGCCGGGCAGCAGGTTCATCGCGGGCGACCCGATGAACTGCGCCACAAATTCATTCTCGGGCCGTTCATACAGGTCCAGTGGCGTGCCGACCTGGGCGATGCCTTTGTTGGCCAGCACGACGATCCGGCTGGCCAGGGTCATCGCCTCGACCTGATCATGGGTGACATAGATCATGGTTGAATCCGGCATGGATTCCTTCAGCTGGGCAATTTCGATCCGCGTGGCCACGCGCAGGGCGGCGTCGAGGTTCGACAGCGGTTCGTCGAACAGGTAAACCTTGGGGTCGCGCACGATGCTGCGGCCAATCGCAACGCGCTGGCGCTGGCCGCCGGACAGGGCCTTGGGCAGGCGGTCCAGATAGGGTTCCAATTGCAGCACGCGGGCGGCCTTGGCCACGGATGCGTCAATCTCGGCCTTGGTTTTCTTGGCCAGTTTCAACGCAAAGGTCATGTTATCGCGCACCGTCATATGCGGATAAAGGGCGTAGGATTGAAACACC
>JANOQM010000044.1:0-27039 GCA_031422295.1 Rhodobacterales bacterium
GGGGGGGCCCGGGGGCGGGGGGGCGGCGGCGGGGGGGGGGGGGGGGCCCGAGGCGGCGCGGAAGCCGAGGTATGACCCGACGGGGGCGCGGGAAAGGGGGTAGGGGTTGGTCGCCTTTATTGACCAGTTCGGATTGCCTCAGGGGCTTCTGTTCTGACTTTGAATAGCCGCTCCACAAACGGAGCGGTCGCACGCTGCGAACCACTCAATGACTGCTTTGCATTGGCATAGCGACGTCAGTTCGCCGCAAAACGTTGACAACATTCCTGCGTTCACTCAACCTTCTATTATGAGAGAACGTATCCTCAGCGAAATCAAACGCCTTTCAGCAGAAAACGGAGGCAAAGCCCCCGGCAAGGCCCACTTTCAGCAAGAGACCGGTATTGCTGAGAGCGACTGGTACGGAAAGCTATGGCTTCGCTGGAATGATGTAGTTGCGGATGCAGGTCTGACTCCCAACGAGAAACAGGAACGGTTGCCGAGCGATTTGGTCTTGGATAAGTATGCCGAGGTATGCCGCCACTACGGCAAGCCTCCCTCAAGTGCTGAGTTGCGATTTTACGCAAGGGAGACCCCCAACTTCATAAGTCACAACACCTTCGCAAAGCACTTCGGCAGTAAGGACGGGGTGATCGCGGCCCTCAGGGATCGTGCCAATGAGAAAGGCGATGAAGATCTGATCGGCATCCTGCCCCAAGTGAAAGCGTATGAGGCTTCCACCGAAGGTCGCGGGTCAACGAAAGCGTCAGAGGGCTGGGTTTACCTTCTCCAGTCCGGCAACCACTTCAAGATTGGCCGCAGCGACGAACTGGAAAAGCGCGTGAAGCAAATCAGTATCGCGCTGCCTGCCAAGGTCGAACTGGTCCACGCTATCAAAACTGACGACCCTCCAGGCATCGAAAGCTACTGGCACCGCCGCTTCGCAGAGCAACGCGCCAACGGTGAGTGGTTCAAGCTCTCTCAAGACGATGTGAGAGCATTCAAGCGGCGCAAGTATCAATAGACAGTTCTGAAAACAGACATTCGCCGTAGGGCGGGAAAACGGTCAGTTTGGGCGCATCGCGTTCAACTCTGTTAAAGTGGCCCCGGTCAAACGCGGTTAAGGTGGGTTTCACCCACCCTACACCCGCCCCACCAACCACGCCGCCTGTTCCCGTTCCTGAAACCCTCCGCCGCCTTCGTGGTCGTTGAACGCATACTCGCAGATGGTTTTGTCGGTCGACCCCAAGGCATTGAATGCCCCGAACACGGTCGACGGCGGGCAGATTGTGTCCATCAGGCCGACCGAGACCAGTGCCGCCGCATGGGTGGGGGCAGAGGCGGCGTTGAAGCCGATGTATGATCCGAAGGGGGAGCGGGTGCGGCGGTAGGGGGAGCGAGTTTTGGCCACTTGGCACGGTCACGGGGTTTTGTGATGTGGCCTCAAATAGCTGCCATGCGGGTCGAGGCTGACACTGCTTAGAAGGGTGCTACTTCGACATACTGCACCCACTGTTTACGCCACTCGGGGGCGGGATAGTCGTCTGGCCAGTACTCTTTCTGACGTACGATCAGCCCATCTTGCAACGTGTGAAAAGTAATCGCTCGGGCTTTCACCGACCCATCGGTGATGACGACGTCGGACACCGCATTTTCACCGTCAGAAACGATAGACTGAACGGCAAAAGACCATTTTCCCTCGGCTGGATACCCATCGTTCAACGCGGCAAAGTTCAGTCTCCCCCGCAAGTATTCGCGGGTCTGTGGCATATAGTACTCAAAATCCGGATGTAGCCAACTGCTGGCAAACGTGAAGTCATTGGAACTCATAGCATCCCAAAAATCCGCAACTGTCTTTTTCGACACTGAATCTCTCCAACATTTTCCTCCTGACTGAAGGTATTGCGCTACTGGCATAGCGAGTCATTAAGGGCTTATAGCCTCTGACTCCGGTGGGGTGAAAGCGCATGAAACTTAAACATTATTCGTCTTGGCACGCAATTGCTTTACAACCGCCCCGCCAACCACGCCGCCTGTTCCCTTTCCTGAAACCCGCCGCCGCCTTCGTGGTCGTTGAAAGGCGTATGCGCGCGTTAACTCGCCCGGGTCAAAGTATCGCTGATATGCTTGATTAGACCTCGATGGCTGACGGGTCAGGATCGCTACCGAAGTGTTGTCGAAACCGCTTATGATCTGAAAAGCGGTGCGGGTGTGGAGCAAAGGGTGGTGGGTTGAAACCCACCCTACTTTCTGATTGGTCCACCATATGGACCAGATCTACACCCCACCGACCGGCCCGTTGGTCCTGCTGCATCAGGATCATGAGGTGGTTTTGGTGGACAAACCTGCCGGCCTGTTATCTGTTCCCGGCAAAGGCGAGGACTTGACCGACTGCCTGATTGCCCGGGTACGGGCCGTTTTCCCGCAGGTTCTGCTGGTGCACCGGCTGGACCGTGATACGTCGGGCGTGATGATTTTTGCCCTGACCCCGCATGCGCAGCGGCATCTGGGGCTGCAGTTCGAGAACCGGCAGACCAAAAAGACCTATGTGGCGCGGGTCTGGGGTGAAATGACCGTGCGGGAGGGCACGGTGGATTTGCCGCTGATCGTCGACTGGCCGAACCGTCCGCGCCAGATGGTGGACCCGGTGAATGGTCGGGCGGCCCAGACCGACTGGCGCGTGGTCCGGGCGGGGGATGGCGAGACGCGGGTGCGGCTGATGCCCCGCACCGGCCGCACCCACCAGTTGCGCGTGCATATGCTGTCGCTGGGCCACCCGATATTGGGCGACCCGATTTATGCGACAGGTCCGGCGCAGGATTTTCCGCGCCTGATGCTGCATTCCGAAAGCTTGCAGTTTCGGCATCCGGATGGCGGCAAGGGCGTGCGGGTTACGGCGAAATGTCCTTTCTAGCTGGCCACAATTGGCTTGGCCAAAAGGTCGGAGCCTCCGGCGGGGATATTTGTGAACAAAAGAAATACAAGAGCTTACGCGGTTATGAACGAACTGACGGCGCCAACCTCGGCCTGTGCGATTTCATGGCCGCCCGGGTGCCAATGCAGGGTTAGAATTGCCCCCTGCGCGGCGTAATAATCAGCCAGCTTTTGCGTCAGTGCTGCCGGGCAGATCGGGTCGCGCTGACCGGCGGTGATGAGGATGCGTTTGCCAGCCAAGCCCGGCTGCGGTGCGGGATCAAATGGGATCAGCGGGTGCAGCAGAATGAGGTCGTTGAACAGCCCGGGCTGCTGAAAGCTGACCGAGGCAAGGATATTGGCGCCGTTCGAGTAGCCTAGCCCGATTGTGCGGGCGGCCCCGGTCGCGGCCTGTTCTGCCGCGATGAATTCGCCCATGGCCGTCGTGCGAGCGGCAAGGTCGGCCATGTCGTAGCGCCCCTCGCCGGTGCGCCGGAAGTATCGCAATGCGCCGTTTTCGGACACCTCGCCCCGGGGTGACGTGATATGCGCCGTTGGCAACAGGTTATGGGCAAGGCTATGGAACTGGTGTTCGTCGCCCCCAGTGCCATGAAAGGTCACGAACAGCGGGCTGCCGGGGGTGCCTTTGGTGCGTGCGGCCTGCATTTCAGGCCCCGATCGGTTCAAGACGTTTTTCCAGCCGGGCCCGCAGATGTTCGTGTTGGCTGGGCAGTTTCAGCGCCTGACCCAGATGGGCTGTATCCTCGTCGCGGTTAAAACCGGGCTCGTTCGTGGCCACTTCGAACAGCACGCCGCCGGGGGTGCGGAAATAGATGGCAAAGAAATAGTCGCGGTCGATGACGGGAGTGACCTGCCAGCCGGTATCCTTCAGCGCCTCGCGCACTTCCAATTGCCGTGCCCGGTTTTCGACCGCAAAGGCGATGTGATGCACCGAGCCAGCCCCAGACTGCGCGGGGGCGGCATCGGGCAGGGATTCCAGGTCGATGATTGTCGCATCGGTGCCGTTGGGCGTGGCGAAGCGGGTGATGTTACCGGCCCGGTCGGTTTCGCGGTAGCCCATGAATTTCAGCAATTCCGCTGTCGCCCCGCTATCGCGCAGCCGCATGTCGGCGGAGTGAAAACCGCGGATCGCCATATCGGCGCTGATGCCGTTGCCCAGCCAGGGCGTGCGGCTGTCATCGGTTTCAACCAATGCGAAACGGTCCCCATCGGGGGCGTCGAACAGCAGGCGGGTTTCGCCAAACCGGGTATCAGATTTGACATTGGCCACATCGAAAGCGGCCAGACGTTCGGCCCAGGCCCCGGCTGCACCTTTGGGAATGGCATAGGCGGTGGTGCCGACCTCGCCTACGCCGGGCTTGCCACGGGCCGCACGGGGGAAAGGGAAATAGGTCATCACTGTGCCGGGGGTCCCGACCTTATCCCCATAATACAAGTGATAGACGTCGGGTGCGTCAAAGTTCACGGTCTTCTTGACCCGGCGCTGGCCAAGCACTTGGGTGAAGAAGGCATTGTTTTCCGCAGCGCCGGTGGCCAGCGAAGTGATGTGGTGCAGGCCTTTGATCTGGGTCAGCATGGCGGCAGTCCTTTTTATGGTAGGTGACACAAAGATATCTAACACTTTTGTTAAAGCAACCGGGAGCTACGCATTGATATGTTCAAAAATGCACATGACCTAAGCGAAAGTCAGCGGTGGTGGCAATCACATGTCATAACCCGGAAAGGTGTCGGGGTGTTTCCAAGACCGATCTGGTTTGAGTTTGGATCGGTCTCGCATCGCCTGCACAGAAGACCCATTTTGCGCGGCACATGCTGACCGCCAAGACGCCTCGACCACGCTGTTCACGAACCGCACCGTCGGCGGCAGGCAGGGGTGGGTCGAGGCGATGGGCCTGACCCCGCCCGACTGGCTGTCCTATGCCGCTGTGCCGATCACTATCATTCTGGCGCTGCATTATGCCGCCTTTATCATCCCGCTGTTCGGCAACGGATTACGCCGCTTCGACAATCAACCAGAGGATTCAGCCCGTATGTTTGGGCGCGTCCGGTCCTCAGGTGGTGCGGCAGGTCATCCTGCCGCTGATGCTGTCTGCGCTGATGTCCGCCATGGTGCTGATTTTCGCCAAATGGCTGGGCGAGTGTGGTGTGGCCTCTGTCACCCCCGGCATTCTGGGGCTGCAGGTCGGCTATGTGGTGGCGCGCACCCCGCTGCGTCGGCTGTCGCTGTTCGCCGTGGTCCGATCCCGGCGCTGATTGCCGAACACCTACCCTATGCGTCCCGCGCGGCGATTTCCGTCATGATGCAACTAGGCCCAGACCCGCAAGAAGCCGCCCAGATCGCCGGGGCGAGCTGGTTCCGCCGCATGGCGATGATCGTGATCCCGATCCATAAATCGTCGCTGGTGACGGGTGTGCTGCTGCCGTTCACTTCCGGGATCAAGGGCCTGAGCCTGTTTGTCATGCTGGCCATACCCGGCACCGATGTGCTGACGACGTTTTCGCTGCGGCTGATCGATTATCACTATCCCGGCTGGACCCATACCAAACTGGCGCTGATCGCGTCGGGCACCGACAGCCGCAATACCGCCCGGCTGTTCGCGCATTCCGATCCGAGGATTCGGGGGCATCCGATCAACTGTGCGCCTGAAACCTGAATCCGCCACTTCATCCAGCGGGTAAGATTTTTCAGGGGCCGCACATCACCGCCTATTTCTTACAATAAATGCCCCGACTTTGCGGCCTTTGTCGCAAGATAATGGTGGTTATGTGGGTTTTCGCCAACTTTAAGCGGCACCCGTTCGGTGACCGTGATCCCGCACCCTTCCAGCCGCGCCACTTTGGCGGGGTTGTTGGTCAGCAGACGGACCCGGGAAAACCCCAATTTTTTCAGGATGTCTGCTCCGATCCGAAAGTCCCGTTCGTCATCTTCGAACCCCAGCCTGTGGTTCGCCTCGACCGTGTCAAAGCCCTGATCCTGCAGGGAATAGGCGCGCATCTTATTGGCCAGCCCAATGCCGCGCCCCTCTTGGTTCAGATACAGCAACACCCCCGCGCCTTCGGCCCCCATTTGCGCCAGCGCCCCGCGCAACTGCGGGCCACAGTCGCATTTCAACGACCCTAGCAGATCGCCGGTGAAACAGGCGGAATGCAGGCGGGCGAGGACCGGGGTGTCGCGCGGGGGCTGACCGATCTCGACGGCGTAATGTTCTTCGGCCCCGTCATCGGGGCGGAAAATGTGCAGGCGACCGGCCTCGGATACTTCCAGCGGCAAGCGGGCGCTGATGATATTGGTCAGCGGCGACAGCGCATTGGTCAGTGCGGCACTAGCAGGCACGCGGGTCAGGTCGTGTTCCAGCGCGAATGCGGTCGGGTGGGGCAGGGGCAGGACAATGGCCGCAGGCAGCAGTCGCGCGGCTTTGGTCAGGGCGATACCCGCACGGTGCAGGTCGGCGGGTCCGTCGCGTTGGGTGCGCAGGGGGCCTTTCATCGGCGCGCGCAGGTCGTCGGCGGGGTCGGCGATGGATTTGATCCAGGACAGCGTTACGTCAAACGGCAGGATGATCCGCGCCAGATCGCCGTCATAGGCGCGGGCCTTGAGCGTTTCGGCCCGCCAGCCAGTGATCGCAAGGGTGGCCTGGCCAAGGGCGCGCAATTCCGCCAGGCGGGCCCCGTCTATGGTTTCGGCAGCAAAGATCAGCCCGCCGCCATTGGGGCCTTCCAGCACCACGGGCACGCCCATCCGCAGGTCCGCACGGGCACGGGCCAGCCGTTCGGTGATGTCGGGGGCTAGTGTCATCCGAAGTCCATTCTTGGTGCCGTTTGCAGATAAGCACCAATCGCCGGATTTGCCACGGCAATTCGCGGGCAGGCCGGACCGGGAGTTTAACCCTGCCGTTCGTGGTCACCGTTGCCGGTTAGCCCGCGAATACCCAAAGGTTTTGCCGTGGCATGTGGATGGTGATGGTGTCGCCTGTGTTGACCTCATCGGCGGTATTCGGTGGCAAGAGGGCATCCAGTTCGACGCCGCCAATACGCAGTTTCAGCCGGGTCTGGGTGCCAAGGTAATGACGATCAGTCACACTTGCCGGGCGCGCATTTTCACCCTGACCAAGGCGTAGCGATTCCGGACGGATGGTCAGGGTGCCATGCCCATCGGCAATACCATAAGGCAAAGTCAGCGGACCAAGGGGTGACAGGAACAGCCCACCCCTGACTACGCCCGGTACAAAGTTCTGCCCACCAAAGAACCGCGCGACACCTTCGTCAGCCGGGCGCTTGTAGAACGCGTCCGGCGGGCCATATTGGCGCAATTGTCCGTTCAGGATCAGTGCAATCCGGTCAGCCATCATCACCGCCTCTTGCTGATCATGGGTGACGATTATCGTCGTGATCCCAAGCGCCTGCTGCAAGGACCGGATCAGGTCGCGCATGTCTTGGCGCAGATGGGCGTCCAGACTGGACAGGGGTTCATCCAGCAGTAAGACGTTCGGCTGTATGATCAGTGCCCGCGCAAGGGCTGCGCGTTGTTGTTGGCCACCTGACAGTTCAGTCGGCTTGCGCCGCCCCAGACCGGGCAGTTTGACCATGTCCAGCATCTGCGTCACCCGGGGCCCGATCTGGTCGCGCGGTATTTTGCGCATCCGCAGCCCAAAGCCGACATTGTCAGCCACCGACAGATGCGGAAACAGCAGCGTATTTTGAAACACCATGACCGCGCCGCGCGCCTCGGGATTATCGCGCAGGACCGAACGGCCATCAAAACAGATGTCCCCGCCAGTGGGGTCCAGCAGCCCGGCGATCATTTTCAGGACCGTGGTCTTGCCGCCACCCGACGGGCCTAGCAAAGCGATCAGTTCGCCCGACGGTATGTCCAGCGACAGCTGGTCAATCGTTGGTGCAATGGCCCCCGGATAGGTTTTGGTTAACGCATGGATCGACACGTGGGTCATGCGCGGCCAAAGCCCCGTGCCGCATCGCTTTGGCCAGTCAGGATGCGAGCTGTCAGGATCACGATCAACATGCCGGGCAGAATGTAAATCATGCTGATTGCCCCGGTAATGTCATTGCGCCCTGAGGCTGCGAAGTTGAACAGCAAGAGCGGCAGGGTTACAACCCGCCCCCCGCCGATCAGCAGGGTCAGGACATACTGGCCCCAGGATACCAGAAACGCGAACAGGCTACCGACGATGATCCCGGGCAGGATTAACGGCAGGGTGACGTGCCAGAATGCCTGCAGGGGCGAGGCCCCAAGACTGCGCGCCTGTTGTTCAAACGCCGGGTCGTAATTGGCGAATATCCCGGCCATGACCAGCACCATATAGGGCAGGGTCGGAACCAGATGCACCAACACTACGCCGGTGACTGTGTTTGTCAGCCCCAGCCCGATGAATACTGCATGGATGCCCAAAGCCGCTGCAATGCCGGGCACAATGATCGGGGCCAGAATGACCAGTTCAACCAGGCCTTTACCCCGAAACTGATACAGGCCCAGCGCCCGGCCCGCCGGAACCCCGATCAGGATCGAAATAACCGTGGTCGCAGTTGCAATCCAGACGCTTAGTCCCAGACTGCCCAAAACCCCGGATGTATCGGACAGCGCATAAGTCCATGCCTGCAAGGTCCAGTCCTGCGGCAGAATATCGGGAAATCGCCAGCCACGTGCAAACGACCAGATTGCCAATGGCACCAAAGGCAGGATCAGCCAGACCAACAGAACTGCGCCAGACAGCGCACGGATAGACCTGAACCAGACCCGATCGCGCGACATCAGCCTGGTCCCCTGATCCGGCCCCGTACGGCCCGGGCGTAAATAACGATCATCACCGCCGACATCAGGGCAATGACCACGGCCATCGCCATTGCCTCGGGCCGCGCCCCCAGATCGACATCGGTATAACTGCGATAGGCCAGCACCGGCAGTGTCGCCGGATAATTGGCACCCAGCAGGGCCGGGATTTCATACGCGCCAAAGGTAAACGCAAAGACCAGAACGCTGGCAGACAGGACACCGGGAAAGATCAGCGGCAACAGCACATATCGGAACGCCTGCCACCGGCTGGCCCCCAACGACCGGGCCACTGATTCATAATCCGGCCCGATGACCTGCATATTGGCCAACACGATCAGCCCGATGAACGGTACCTCTTTCCAGACATATTGCAGAATGATCCCAATAGCATAGGTGTCATAAATCAGTGCAGGAAAGTCGGCGGGCCGGTCGATCAGCCCGCCTGCGGCTGCTATCCGGGCAAAGCTGCCAGATTGGGAAAACAGATACATAATCCCAATTGCCCCCACCAGATGCGGCACGGTCAGGTTCAGCTGGAACAGGAATGTCATGATCCTGCGCCCCGGAAAGGTCTGGCGCAACAGCAGGGCGGCAGCAATGGCGATCACAGCGGAAATCAGGGTCGAGGTGAAGGCGATGTGGAAGGTCAACAGGAATGACCGATAGAAAGTAGCGTCACCGAACACCGCCAGATAGGCAGCCAGATTGGGCCGGGTCAGCCCGATCACTGGCATATAGTTGAACGACCGGATCAGCCCGACCCAAAGTCCGCCAAAAAACAACACCCCGATCACCGCAAGGGCCGGGGTCAGCATCAGGGCAATGCGCAGTCGATCCGACATGGCGGCGCGTATCCCTTTGGGTCAGTGCCGGGGCAACAGGCCGTAGGGCCTATTGTCCGACATTCGCAATCCAACCCTGTTCAATGGCTGAAATCCAGCCCGCCTGAAGCTCTGGCAACGCATTTAGGGCCAGGTCGGCCATCGATACCACTGAGGGGTGCGACGGGAGTGCGGCAAAGGCTGACTGAATTGCGGGATTGGTCCGGTCCATTTCAATCCCCGGTGCCGCACCCCAGATATCAGGCCGGGCCTTGGCCAATTGCGCTTCGGCAGATAGCAGAACGTTTTGCAGCACCAGTGCGGCGGCCTTGTTAGGGGAATTGAACGGGATGACTGTGTAATTGGTGTTACCGATGGTGCCATCGGTCATGCCATAAGACCGCACGCTTTCCGGATACAGTCCCGATTCAACCGCGATGCCAAACTGGGCCGGTTCATAGTTAAAAGTCAGCGCGACTTCTTGATTGGCGAAAAGGTCATTCAGTTGGGTGACTGAATTGGGATAAGTCGCGCCTTCGCGCCACAGATAGGGTTCGATCTCGTTCAGAATGGCCCATGTTTTGGTCGCGGCGGTGTCAAATCTGGCCTGATCAAAGTCACCCAACAGGTTTTCGGCCCCACCAGCGGCGTAGTAAAACACATGCCGGACAAACACCGCGCCGGTGAAATCGGGCGGGGCGGGATAGGTGAACTGGCCCGGATTGGCCTTGATCCAGTTGATCAGATCGGGGATCGACCGGGGTGGGGCGTCCAGTCTGGCGCTGTCATAGGCAAAGGCGAACTGGGCGCGGCTCCACGGCACTTCGCAGCCCAGCACCGGCACACCGAAATCATTGGCAATGGCGGGATTTTCCCAG
Source organism: Rhodobacterales bacterium (assembly GCA_031422295.1). Classification (GTDB taxonomy): domain Bacteria; phylum Pseudomonadota; class Alphaproteobacteria; order Rhodobacterales; family Rhodobacteraceae; genus JANOMH01. The sequence goes on from JANOQM010000044.1 coordinate 10,401, forward strand.
TTGACCAAGGCGTTATTGGGCAAGGTTTCGGTATAGCCACACCAGGCAAGATCGGCCTGCCGCATGGTGCGGAAATTCTCGCCGTTGATCCAGATCATATCGACGGCCCCGGCGTCCAGAACGCCAGCCTCTTTTTCACCCAGCACGATATTGACCGCCTCGACTGTATCGGTCAAACCAATCCGGTTCAGGGTGATCCCGTATTCATCCATCAGTATACCGCCGATAGTGTCGGTCACATAGCGATTGATATTATCGGCCCCACCCCACAGGAACCAGTTCACCTCGCCGCCGCGGGCCATCTCGACCACAGTCTCCCAATCCTGCCCGATCAGGGCCGTTCCATCTGCGGTGTCTGCCACGGCAGGCGCGGATAGTAACGTCGTCGATAGCAGGGTCCAGAGCGCCAGTTGTTTCATAGGTTCCTCCCAGAACATAAAGATTTGACTGTCGCATAGGGTTTGTAACGCGGCACTGCAATCTGTCGCCAGAGCGGTTTTGGTCAATTGATTGCTACCCGCGCCGCGGCAATCCGGGGCCGAAGCGCGTTGCGCTGACAGTTTGAACCCACCATAACGACGTTGATCACTGTGCCCAAGGCTTTTGGCCGGGTGGGCCAAATGCGCAGGAGCAGGCAATGTCGGGACAATCCGCACGATTGGGGGTCGATATCGGCGGGACATTTACCGATGTCGTGCTGGAGGTTGGCGGCCACACTCATTCGGCCAAGGTGCTGACCACCTATGCTGCCCCTGAGGACGCCATCGTTGCCGGGATGCACCGGGTTTGTGCCAAGGCAGGGATCGCGCCGTCGGCTATTGTCCAGATCATCCATGGCACCACCCTGGCCACCAATGCGCTGATCGAACGGCGCGGGGCCAAGACCGCGCTGATCACCACGCAGGGCTTTCGTGACGTGATCGAAATGCGCACCGAAAGCCGGTTTGAACAATATGATCTGAACCTGATCCTGCCCGAGCCGTTGCTGCCCCGTAACCGCCGCTATACCGTGGCCGAACGGATGGATGCGCGGGGCGATGTGCTGATCGCGCTGGACCGGGGGCAGGTGGAAACCCTAGCAGATGAATTGGCCGGGGCCGGGTATCTTAGCATCGCTGTCGGGTTGCTGCATTCCTATGTCAATGACGCCCACGAACGGCTGATCCGCGATGTTCTGGCAGAACGGTTGCCGGGGGTGATGGTGTCGCTGTCATCCGAAGTGTCCCCGCAGATGCGCGAATATGAACGGTTCAATACCACCATCGCTAATGCCTATATCAAGCCGCTGATGAAATCCTATCTGGGTCGTCTGGCCGACCGCCTGCGCGCCGAAGGAGCCGATTGCCCGGTGTTCCTGATGCATTCCGGCGGCGGTATTATAGACATTGCCACCGCCGCCGAATTTCCGGTGCGGCTGGTGGAATCCGGCCCCGCCGGGGGGGCGGTGTTTGCTGCTGACATTGCCGCTCGGCATGGGTTGGACAAGGTGCTGTCGTTTGACATGGGCGGCACCACCGCAAAGATTTGCCTGATCAAGAACCAGACCCCCAAAACCGCCCGTGTGTTCGAAGTGGCGCGGTCCTATCGGTTCAAAAAAGGGTCCGGCATGCCGATTTCGATCCCGGTGATTGATATGGTTGAAATTGGCGCAGGCGGCGGGTCGCTGGCGCATGTCGATGCGATGAACCAGATCCGGGTCGGGCCGGAAAGTGCGGGGTCTGAACCCGGCCCTGCCTGTTATGGCCGGGGTGGGCTGCGCCCGGCGGTCACTGACGCCGACCTGATCCTGGGCAAACTGGACCCCGCCAATTTTGCGGGCGGCACGATCCCTTTGCATCCCGATGCGTCCAAAGCCGCACTGGACAGCGTTTTGGGCAACCGCTTGTCGATGTCCACGACCGAAGCCGCATGGGGTCTGGCCGAAGTCGTGGATGAAAACATGGCCAACGCCGCCCGCGTTCATGCCGTCGAAAATGGCGAAGATCTAAGCGCATATACGATGATCGCCTTTGGCGGTGCCGCCCCATTACATGCCGCCCGGTTGTGCGAGAAACTAGGCGTGGCGCGCTGTCTGGTGCCGCAGGGTGCAGGCGTCGGATCAGCCATCGGGTTCCTGCGCGCGCCGTTCAGTTTTGAGGCGAACCGGTCAGTGTATATGAAGATATCAGGCTTTGACCCCGGTCACGCACGCCGTATCTTTGCTGACTTGGAACAAGAAGCCACACGTTTCGTGCGGTCCTGCGATGCCACCGCCACCGTTCTTGCCGATTTCAAAATGTACATGCGCTATGCCGGACAAGGCTGGGAAATCCCGGTATCGCTGACCATCGCACAGGCCCAGGCTGCCGATCCCGCCACCTTTTTGGCCCGGTTCGAGGCGGATTATGCGACTTTGTTTGGCCGCACTGTCGCCGGGATGGAGGTCGAGATTACGGTCTGGTCCGTCAATGCCCATACGCCCACGACCGCCGTCAACAGGGTCGCACCGGTCCAACGCGGTGCAGTCCCGCACAGCACGGGCAACCGGGCACTGTTTGACGCAGCCCTTGGCACGTCTTTGGATGCAGTTGTCTATGACCGCGACGCCTTTGCCCCCGGCCATCACATCATCGGGCCAGCCGTCATTACCGAAGAAGAAACCACCATCATCATATCCGCCAGCCGCACGGCCACTGCGCTGGCTGACGGCTGTATCGACATCACCGCAAAAGGGGCCTGAGCCATGACCACCTCAAAAGTAGCCTATCAGGTCATGTGGAACCGGATGATCTCGATCGTTGAAGAACAGGCGCAAGCGCTGGTCCGCACCGCGTTTTCCACCAGTGTCCGCGAGGCGGGCGATTTGTCTGCCGGGGCCTATAACGATCAGGGGCAGATGCTGGCGCAGGCGGTGACGGGCACGCCCGGCCACGTCAACGCCATGGCCGATGCCGTGCCGCATTTCATCCGCCGGATCGGGCGGGAGAACATCCACGAAGGCGACGTTTATATCACCAATGACCCATGGGAAGGCACCGGGCACCTACACGATATCACCGTCTGCACCCCGTCGTTTCACAAGGGCGCACTGGTCGGTTTCTTTGCCTGCACCGCCCATATCGTGGATATCGGCGGGCGGGGTTTCGGGGCGGATGCCAATTCGGTCTACGAAGAGGGACTATATATCCCCACGATGAAACTGATGGACCGGGGCACGGTTGACGCGACCCTGATCCGGATCATCCGGGGCAATGTGCGCGAACCGGATCAACTGGTCGGCGATATCTATGCTTTGGCCGCCTGCAATGACATCGGGCACCGCCGCCTGATCGATATGATGGTCGAGTTCAAACTGATCGACCTGCAAGGCATCTCCGATTTCATCCTGACCAATTCGCATGATGCGACAGTGGCCCGGATCGCGGCCTTGCCCCGGGCGCAGGCCAGCGGGCATATGCAGATCGACGGCTATGACCGCCCGGTTGATCTGGTGGTCAAGGTGTCGTTCAACGGCGATCACGTGATGTGTGACTGGTCGGGGACCAGTGGTCTGGATAAAAAGGGCATCAACGTGCCTTTGGTCTATACCAAAGCCTATGCCTGTTATGCCCTGAAATGTGCCATTGCCCCCGAAATCCCAAATAATGCCGCCAGCCTCGCGCCGTTTCGGATGACTGCCCCGGTCAATTCCATCCTGAATGCGGTCCACCCGGCACCCGTGGCCTTGCGCCATGTGATCGGCCATATGGTGCCCGATACGATCTATGACGCGCTGGACAAAATCCTGCCCGGCGTTGTGCCTGCCGAAGGGGCAGGGTGCCTGTGCAATTTTCAGGTCAGTCTGCGCCCGCGCACCGATGCGCCCGCCCCGTCAGGTGCCGTCAGGTCCGAGGTGCTGACCTTCAATTCCGGCGGGTCCGGTGCGCGGCCCCGTCTGGACGGGATGAGCGCCACTGCCTTTCCATCCGGGGTGATGACCATGCCGGTCGAGGCGACCGAACAGGTCGGCCCGGTGATTATCTGGCGCAAGGAATTGCGGCCTGACAGTGGTGGGGCGGGCCAGTTTCGCGGCGGGCTGGGCCAGTTTATGGAGGTCGGCGCGCGCGAAGGGCACGAGTTTGACATTCAGGCGATGTTTGACCGGGTCGATCACCCGGCCCGTGGGCGGCGCGGTGGGGCGATGGGGGCACCCACAACCATTGGTCAGGATGATGGCACCCGGATGAAGGGCAAAGGCAAACAGTTTGTGCCGCATGGCCGCCGCGTGTTGATGGCCTTTCCGGGCGGGGCGGGCTACGGCATGGTCGCCGACCGCGACGCCGCTGCCGTGCGCCGCGATCTGGCGCTGGGCTATGTGTCAGAGGCTGCTGCCCGGATTGTCTATAACTTGCCGGATACCGTGATTGCCCAAGTGCTGGCAGATGCCCGCAAAGGCGAGATCACATAAACGGCAGTGTGGCCGCGTCAGCGCCCGGCTGCCAATTGGCAGTTTGAAAACATGTGACGATCACTGTAACGCTTGCGCATCATTGTCCGCAGAAGAAAGCTGGACGCCCCCAAGCACCATCCATGTAACAAATCGGCATTGGCCGCGAAATGGACCTACGATGCCGGAACTGATCGACGAATGGGGCCGCTTGTTATTGGCTGCAAACGCGGGGGACGCGCGGGCCTATGCGCGCTTTCTGACTATGATCACTCCGGTGTTGCGCGGTGTCGTTAAGGCGCGCAGCGGTGATTTGGGTCCGGCGACATGCGAGGATATTTTGCAAGAAGTCTTGCTTGCGGTTCATCTAAAGCGGCACACTTGGCTGCCTGACTCACCAGTGCGACCGTGGCTGTATGCGATAGCCCGTTACAAGGTCGTCGATGCGTTTCGCGCCCGGGGCAGGCGGATTGACCTGCCGCTTGAGGGGTTTACCGATCAGCTGGCCGCCGCAGCAGATACCGATCTGACCGAAGCTGCCGACATGGCCAAGATGATTGGCTTGCTGGATGACCGATCAGCGGAAATCGTCCGCAAGATCGGGCTGGAGGGGGCCAGTATCATTGAAACCGGCATGGCCCTGACCATGAGCGAAGGGGCCGTTCGCGTGGCCTTGCACCGGGCATTCAAGCGGTTGGCCGTTCTGCGGGAAAGGCATGTGAAATGAAAACCAATGATTTGATCCGGGCCCTGGCCGCCGACACCGCCCCAGCGCGCCCTTTGCTGACCACGGCCTTGGCCGGGCTGGTTCCGGCGCTGGGTCTGGCATTGATCGGGGTTTGGGGCATTCTGGGTATCCGCGCAGATTTGATTCAATCGCTGTTCGAGCCGGCTTCTGTGGCGCGGTTTATCCTGACCGGCGCATTGGCAATTGTCGGCTTGGGTATTGCAGTGGGATTGGCCCGCCCCAATGGGCAGACCCGGCTTTGGCCTTTGGCGGTCTTGGGCGGTATCACATTGGGCTTGCTGGTCTGGGCTTTTGTTACCACCCCTGCCGATGCCCGGCAGATGGCTGCCGTGGGCAAGACGATTACAACCTGCCTTGTATCGATCCCTTTGATGGCGATCCTGCCGGTGGCCGCGATCCTTGGGATGTTAAGGCACGGGGCCAGCACTATGCCCCGGCTGGCCAGCATGGTGGCGGGGCTGACGGGTGGCGGGGCGGCAGCGGCGGTGTATGCACTGCATTGCACCGAAGACAGCCCGCTGTTTTACGTCACATGGTATGGGCTGGCGATTGCAGGCGTGACATTGGCCGCCACCCTGATCGGGCCACGCCTGATCCGCTGGTAGGCCTGCCTAGTTTTCTTCAAACCAGTCCATCGTCATGGCGGCCCAACCGCGCGGGATACCATGCCCGCCGTCATGCAGGGCGAAATCGAGCCGCGCCCCGGCCGCGCAGTTGCCCCAGCGCGAAATGCTGTAAATCCCGACGCTATCGACCTGATCGGGGGCATCGTCAGGGCAATCCATGGCGTCGCGCCAGATGTCCATCGCGTCAAACACATTGCCCTGCATCATTCCGGGGGCCACTTCGCGGCCCTCCAACGGCACGGTGTTATCCGCCGTGCCATGGGTGTGCAGCAGGCGCACCGGCCCGGCGCAACCAGTCGGATGGGGCCGCCAGAAACTGCCTGCAACCGGGGCATAGGCGGCGAATGCGCCGGGTTGGGCACAGGCGACATAGCTGACCATTGATCCGCCGATGGAAAACCCGGCCAGCAGCATCTGATCGCGGTTCAGGCCGTATGTCGCTGCGGCGTCATCGGCGACGGATATCAGAAATGCGACCTCGTCCCGGGTCGCGGGCTGGCCGGGGATGAAATCCCAACTGCGGCCGTTGCCCCGGTCGCGCGGTTGCCCGTCGGGTGCGATGACCGCATAACCGCGTGACAACATCAGATCGACCATACCCCGGTTGCGGATCGACCCGACGCCTTCGCCGCCGTAGCCATGCAACAACAAGATCGCGGGCAAGGGCGCGGCGGCACCTTGTGGCAGGACGATATGATAAGTGCCCCCCGCAATCCGGCAGGGCCCGGCGTCGCCATTGCAATCGGCCATGGCCGCCCCTGCCAACAGCATCAGACCCATGGCGGCGCCGGATAAGAAGTTTGTCATGTCACCATCTCCGGGTTACGATACATCTGAAATGTCCGGGGCTGGCATTGAACCAAAGCCGACAGGGGCACGGCCAGAACCAGACTGACCGCCACAGGCAGCAGCCAGACTGATAGCCCGCCGGTTGCGGCCAACCCTAACAACCCCAGCCCCAGCAGCGTTTCAATCGCGTGAAACCGGATCAGCGTGGCCAGCGTTGGCTGACCCGCCAGATGCGGCGACCAGCCCCCGTTGAACCCGGCCAGGGTCTGCAGGACGGCGCGCACCTGATGCACCATCAACATCGGGGCCAGAAGCGCCGACAGGGCCATCTCTGCCAGAACCGAGCCCACAAACCGCACAATCTGTCCGCCACGCAGCTGGTTCTCCCGGACAAAGGCCGTGGCCCCGATCAGCTTTGGCCCCAACAGCATCAACCCGACCAATGCAGCCATCGTGGATTGCGTGACCAACGGCAACTCTGGCCAAACCGGCATCAGCGAATTCGTGGCCCAGATGTCGGGGCTTTGGCCCATGGGCGTGGGCAAGGCCCACAGGACCAGCAGGCACAGCCACCAGACCGAGGCCAGATAGGCCATGGCCCCTTGCAACAGGTGAAACCGCGAAACGGCATGCAGGCCGGGCATCGCCAGCAGGCGCAGATGTTGCATATTGCCCTGACACCAGCGCCGGTCGCGCCGGATATAGCCCAGCAGGTTTTCCGGCGTATCTTCATAGCTTTGTGACGCCTCGGGCAGCATCCGCACGCCCCAGCCGGCCCGGCGCAACAGCGCCGCCTCGACAAAATCATGGCTTAGGATCACGCCACCGCGCGGCGACCGTCCGGACAGATGCGGCAACCCTGCCGATGCGGCAAAGGCGCGGGTCCGGATAATCGCGTTATGGCCCAGAAAGTTCGCCTCGGACCCGGTCCACAGCGCAAAGCCACGGCCCAGATTGGTGCCGTATACTTCAGAGGCAAATGACTGCATCTGCTGCCACCAAGTCCGTCCGGGCAGCACACGTGGCACGGTCTGAATCAGCCCGCAGGTGGGGTCCGCAGACAGGGTATCGGCCATGATCTGCACGGTTTCAGGCTGCATAATGCTGTCGGCGTCCAGTACCAGCATGGCGTCATAAGCTGCCCCATGCTGGCGCACCCAATCGCGGATATTGCCGGATTTGAAATCGCTGTTCAGTGGGCGGCGTCGATAACGGATGTCGAGGGTAGGATTGTCGGCTTGCAACTTGCGCCAGACCGCCAGTTCCAGTGTCGCCGCCTGATCATCACGGGTGTCGGACAGGATATACAGGCCAAACCGGTGCCGCCTACCGGACAGGCTTGCCAGCAGCGTGACCGCATGACCGATGGTGGGCCGGGCCGGTTCGCTGTACATCGGCAGCAGGATCGCAATGTCCAACGCCGCCCCGGCCGGGGCCAGTGGGCCGGGCCGCCAGAATAGGCCCAAGACCGCCGAAATGACCGATAAGACCACCCAGTAGATTGCAAAAACCGTGACCGCGACCAGCGCTGTTTCAGATATGGTCAATCGCCCGTCCAGCGCGAACCAGCCCAGCGACACCCAGCCAAATGACCCGCTGACCGCCAGCGGTGCCAGCAAAGTCGCCGCGCGTAGCAAGAATGTAGCGCGCAAATTCTGCGGATGGCCTGCGTTGGGGTCCCGGAAAGGACGGGAAAAATCCTGATCTGGCATTGCCAGCACCGGCAATGCGCCGTCTTGCACCAGCGGCAACCGCAGCGGGCGGGTCATGCCTGCACCCAGCGGTTCAGCCAGACCTCGGCCACGGACCGCCCACCGCGCCACAATTCGGCGCGCAGTTCGGTTGTGGTGGCATCGGGCAGGACCAAAGTGAAATCCAGCCGCATGCCGCCAGTCGCGGGATTGACCTGCAGCAGCACCGACCCGACCTCGCCCATACTGGCCGTTACCCGCGCCTCGGTCAGTGCCGGATCATTGCCAAGCGCCGGATGCGGCGCGTAGTCGATGCTGAAAATCCGGCCTTCCTCGAACACCCGCGCGCCGGTACGGCTGGCGATAACCGGGGCCACGATCCCTTCGGTTGGCGCAATGGCACACCAGTGCAAACGGTAGTCGATTGTGTGTTCCTGCCCAGCAAGCAACGGTGCCGCAGGCCGCCAGAACGCCACGATATTATCGTTAATCTCTTTGTCGGTCGGAATTTCGACCAGCATCACAGCCCCCGCCCCCCAGTCGCCCAAGGGTTCCACCCACAGCGACGGGCGGCGTTCGTAATGTGCCACCAGATCATTATAATCCCCCGGTCCGCGCGCCCGCTGCATCAGGCCAAAACCGCGCGGGTTGGTGTCGCCAAAGGCGCTGACCTGCACTGATGCCGGGTTGTTCAACGGTCGCCACAGCGCCTCGCCCGTGCCATTCAGCACCAGCAACCCGTCGCTGTCATGTACCGCCTCGCGGAAATCATCAAACCGGGACCGATTGATATCATTGAATAAAAACATCGACGTGCCGGGGGCGATACCGACAGTCTGCAGATCGACCCGGGGGAACAGCCGGGCGGAAACATCGGTCAGGGTCACATCGCCCTTGGTAATTCTGAACGTATAGGCCCCGGCCACACTGGGGCCGTCCATCAGGGCGTGAATGGTAACAATGGGCGCGTCAGGGTCGGCTGCCTCGATCCAGAAATCGCGGAATACCGGGAATTCTTCGCCGCCTTCACCTGCCGTATTCAGCGCCAAGCCACGGGCCGACAGGCCATAGCTTTGCCCCCGCCCGATTGCGCGAAAATAGCTGGCCCCTTGGAAAACCGCATATTCCTGAAACAGATCGGGCGCTTCGGTTTCGCCCAGCAGCCGAAACCCGGCAAAACCTGTGCCACCTTCGGGCAGGGGCGGGAACTTATCGGTGGTTTTGAAATTGGCCAAGGCAAAGTCAATCGGGCGCGACTTGCCCTGCGCCACGGCATTCAGGCCAATCTTGTGCGGAAAATACAGGCCAGCCACGAAAAATTCGGCCTGCACGGCACCGGGTTCACCGCGAAACAGCGTGTGGCGGGTGTCAAACCAGATACCCCGAAACTCATCATAGCTCAGGTCCAGCCAGTCCTGCGACACCATTGGCGGCGGGGTATAGGGGGCTGCGGCCAAGGCGCGGGCCAGCGCCGTCACATCGCCCGGATCAAACGGTGCGGCATCGCCCAGCGACATACCCACCAGTGTCGGGGCGTCCTGCGCCATGGCGGGCACCAGCCCCATCGCCGCCAGACCGCTGAACAGACCCAGCGCCTGCCTGCGCGAAAACCCGGTCATACCCGCACCCCGGCCGGTGGCGCATCAGCAGGGCGCGATTGCGCCACAGCGGTTTTCCATGGCTGGCGCTTGAAAAACGCGGCCAGCCCGGCGACCCCGATAATCGCGGCAAAGCCAGTCAAATTCACCAGCAGGGTCGCCAGCGGCCCATGCCCGGCCTTTTCCAGTATCGCACCAAGAACCCTTGCCAGCACCATCGACGTGGCAAACACCGCCAGCGACTGTTGACCGACGCGGGATATCAGACCGACCACTTGCCCCAGCCAACCGCCATGGCGCAGCCTGTCCCCCGATGGGCCAACCAGGACCCATGCGATATAGGCCAGCGCCAGAAAGTGGACAAAGCGCAAAATGCCAAAGTCGGTCTTGTCAAACAGGCCCGAAAAAGCAGTCCGCCAGTCGCGCACAAATTCGAACGCATTGATCGATTTGTACCACGCGAACGGCACCGACAGCACAACCACCGCCAAAGCCAGCCCGAGCAGCCAGCGGCGTACCGGCGGGGCGGGCAACCATCCTGCCATCAGCGCAAAACCTGCGAAAAAGACCAACTGCCAGGCGAAGGGGTTGAAAAACCATTGCCGGGTGGATGGGCGGGTAAACCAGAATTCGGCCGGGATCCCCAGATTGGCGAATGTCGCCAGCAGCCACAGCCCGGCACTCGCCGCAATGGCCAGCCGGACATCGACCCGCGCCAGCGCAATCATCAGCGGGATCAGCCCCAGGATCACCAGATACATCGGCAAAATGTCAAAGTAATTGGGCACATAGGTCAGGGTGAACAGGCCAATCAGATTTGGCCCGGTGTTATAGATGAACGGATACAGGTTCAGCGCACCCAGTTCGTCACGCGGAAACGCGCCCGTCAGATTGATTGCCTGCATCAGCATCAGGGTCACGAAAAACACGCCCAGATGCACCCAGTACACCTGCCAGACCCGGTGTGCGATGCGCAGCGTTCCCATCACCCAACCGACCCGCGCGAACACCGCACCGAATGCCACGGCAGAGGCCATGCCCGAGCAGAACACGAACATCTCGGTCGCGTCGGAAAATCCGAACCGCGCCGGGATGAACAGGGTCCAGCTATTATTGGTGATATGGGCGATCAGGATGATGAACATCCCGATGCCGCGAAAGAAATCCAGCCGCAGGTCGCGGGGGCGCGGGGACAGCATGACCTAAACCGCCTCGGCCCGTGCCGCCCCGATAATCTGCAAACGCCCGGCGGCGTAATTGTCCATCGTGTCCCCCCGTTGGGTCATGCGGTTGCGCAACAGCCCTTCGGCGGCATCCATATAGCCGCCGCGCAAGGCGGCTTCGATGGTGATGCGGTCAAACACATCGCGCTGTGCATGACTGCCGCCGATCTGTTGCAGATCGCCGCGCCCGGCGCGCAGATGCATCCACGCGTTCGAGTATTCTCCGGCGGCAAAGGCTTGCAGGCCCTGGGCAATGTGCAGTCCGGGGTGCGCGATGATGCCCTGCGCCTCGCCCTGCTGCTGTTTGGTTTGCTGCATCCGGGCAATCAGCCCAGCGGCCGCCTGTGTCCGTTCGCCGCCGCACAGGGCCAGCATGTAATGCAGATCGGCAAAGGCCAGACAACCATCAGCGGCGCGGGTTTGCGACAAAACGGCCAGTTCGTCCCAGCGGGTTCCGACATTTACCCCCTCTAACTCGAGCCGGGTCAGCAGGGATGCCGCATTGGAAACATCGCGGTAATCATCGGTCTTTTCGGCCCGGATATCGGCGTCATAATGGGCCAATGCCGCGTCATATTCGCCCAGATCAAGGTGCATCAGGGCCCGGTGCCACCAGACATGAAACCGGAAATTGTTGCAATGCATCCAGCTGGCCTCGCGCCCCGACAACCAGGCCAGGCCGTCACGCGCCCGGGCCGTCATATCATAGACATGCGCCACGGCATGCAGGCCCCAGGCATCATCCGGGGCCAGATCAACGCCCAGCCTGCCAACCCGTTCAGCCGCGGCATATTCGCCGGTTTCTTCCAGCCCGAAGGCGTGACAGCCCAGCAGATAGCCCCGTGCCGGGTGGTCATCCCATGCAGCCATGACCCCCTCGACCGAGGCGCGCATCGCCTGCGGTCGGCCCATCACGAAATGGATGGCCTGCACCAGTTTCATTGCCAGCGCATCGCGGGGATGGATCGCCAGCACCGCCTGTATCCGGGCGGCCGCACGGGTTGGCTGACCGGCCAGCCAATCCCCCAGCGCATGAACAAACGCAATTTCGCGCATGTGCCCGGGCATGCCGTTCAGGGCGGCGGCATAAGCTTCGCGTGCGACCACGACCATTTCAGCGCGACCCAGCAGCAGGCAGGACAAGCCGCGTATGGCCTGACCCAGCGCGAAATCGGGGGTTGCTGCGAGGACTTTGTTCAGGTCTGGCCCGGTTGTTGCCGCATGGGACAGGATGCCCCGGATCACCGCGTTCCAGTCACCGATTTTGTCGGGGGCCAGCGATGTAGGCATTCCGCTGAAATCTTCGGACATCGGCATGGGGGACCCTTTCGCAACTGTACGGAAACCCGGCCCGGTGAATGGGTCTGGGTTTGGTTGCATTGCGGTTCGGGGGTTTGGGCGGCTTCGTTACGCGATGTCAGAATGCTCACGCGGTCGTGATCGGTGTGCTAAAAAGCCCCATCATAGGCCCGCCGGGCGATCTGTGCCGCGATCAGCGTAAATGTCGGGCGGGTCTGCGCGGCACGTGCTTCAAAGGTCAGGGCCGCAGTGTCCGAAACGTCCATGCCGTAGCCGCCAAAGGCCCGGGCGAGTGCTGCAAAATCAGTGCCTGTAAAATCGACCCCGAGGTTGGGGCGCTGGCTGCTGCGTTGTTTCATTTCGATCAACGACAGGCTGTTGTCGACCAGAACACAGATTATGACCGGCAGGCCCAGTGCGGCCAAAGTGGCCAGTTCGCCTGCCCCCATTTCCAGCCCGGCATCACCGACAAAGGCCAGAACCGGGGCCTGCGGACGGCCGATCTTGGCCCCTGCCGCCAAGGGTACGGCGCAGCCCATGGTACACAGGCCGGATGATTGCAGCATCAGGCGTGGGGCCGGACAGTCCCACATCTGGCTCACCAATATCCGGTGCGCGCCGCTGTCAGCGGTGATGATCGTTTCGGGCGGGAGAGCGTCGCGCAGGGTGCGGAAAACGGCATGCGGACCCCACGTGTCGGGACGCTGAAAACTGCGCTTTAATGCAGCCCGGGCCGTCGCAGGCTGGCCATCCGGCCAACGGGGCGGGGGTTCATGCGCAAGGGCGGACAAGGTTTCGGCCAGCCCGCCCAACAGCAGATGATCGACGCGGTGCATGCCATGGGTGCGCGGAACGGTCGTAACCTCGATCACCACAGTCTGTGGCCCCCAGGGATTGCGCCAGCCGATGCGCATCTCGATCGGGTCATAACCGACCAGCACAATGCAATCGGCAGCGGCGATCAATGGCATCAGGGTTTTGTCAGCCAAAGGCGACAGGCCAGCGCCGCCAAGGGCCAGCGGGTCAGCCTCGTCCATCAGCCCTTTGCCTTTGTAAGTGGTGATCAGTGGCACCTGATGGGTCCGGCAAAACCGGGCAATGTCCGGCCCGACACCATCGTTAACCGCATCAACCCCGGCGATGACCAAGGGGCGCTGTGCCGATTTAAGTGCCGCCTGCGCAGCCCGCAAAACCGCAGCGGCTGGCAATCCGGGCAGGGCGGGGCGGGCCAGTGGCACCGTGATTTCGGCCATCAGCCCTTCGGCCACGCCAATCGGGACATCGACATGGACAGGGCCGGGCTGGCCCGACGTGGCCAGCGCAATCGCCCGTGCCATGCCAGCGCCCACCGCGCCAGCCGCCAGCCGGATACTGCCCTTGACCACCGGGCGCAGCATGGCCTGATGGTCAAACACCTGATGCGTATAGGTTTCAGCTTCTGCCGCATCGACACAGCCGGTCAGAAAGATCAGCGGCACCCGGTCTTGCATGGCATTGGCCACGACATTGACCGCATTGGCGACACCGGGGCCCAACGTGGCGATCAAGACCGGCAAGGCGCCCGTCATATGCCACAGACCTTCGGCCATGAAACCGCCGCTGTTTTCATGCTTGACCAGCACAAACCGCAGCCCGGCCTGATCCAGCCCCTGCATCAGCGCCAGAACTTCGCCCCCCGGAATGCCAAAGGCATGGGTGGCGCCCGCGCGCGCCAGAGATGCGCCAATGATCGTGGCCCCTGTCATTTCGGTCAAAGTGTCACCCGGGCCAAGTTGTGCATGAAAACGCAGGCCCGGCGGGGCCTGCGTTGTTAGTTTGGACGCCGTTTAAAGCGACGTCAATTCGCCACCGGCGCGGCGGATTCGAAACTTGGGATTACCGAATCCGACGCGCCCGCTGGCTCCAGCCCGCCCCAGTTATTTTCGGCGGTGCTGATATTACCGGGAATGTCGGATTCCCAAAAGCCAACCACGTTACGGGTGATATTCAGATACAGTTTGCCATCGACAATCCGCCACAGGGTCGGGTTGCCGGGTACTTTGCCGCCTTGGGACACGCCATAGGCGCAATGGCCGTCATATTGCGGGATGAAACTGGCAGGGTTGGCCAGAAACCGGTCGCGGTTCGCCGTTGTGGCAAAGGCAAATTGGGCGCCGTTGTATTCTGCAGTGATGCCAGTTGACCCGGCCAGCGGCGATTGCTGGGCTGTACCCACGTTGGACTGCGGCAGGTCAAAATAGGACACGACATCATAGCCGGACACAGCATAACCAGTGCTGTCTACATATTGCTCGCCGGCAAAGGCAGTGGTGGCCATACTGCCCAAAAGGAACATGGCAAGAGCGGTACTTTTCAGCATGGATATCTCCTGTTGTGGTGTTTCATGTGCCGTTTCGGAACAGGGCCGGGGTTCATTACCAATGTGTCAACGCAGTCGCGGGCTTGTGAACAGGTCAGTTCGACCCAAGCTGTGCTTGGATTGCAGCACACAGCGCGGGCCGCTCCAGTTCCAGAAACACCCGGGCGGCCTGTTCGGTGGGGTGAAACGGGTCCCGCACATCGCCCGATGCGCGGCGGCGAAAGTGTTGGGCATTGCCCAGATTGGCAGCAATGGTTTCTGTGGTGAAGCCGCGGATAAAACTGCATTGGCGACCGCTTTGGGCAAAGGCGCGTTCGATATTTTCCTGCGCCCGTAGCCGCAATTCCACCACTGACTGGCGAAATGGCGGGGCAGTGGTCATGAAAATGCACGGCTGATCGTCAGGTAGGTCGGCCATCATCGCCTGCACATCGGCCAGTGCTGCCTGCGGATCATTGGCCCAGCGTTCCGTAGCGTTGCCAAGTAGGAACATAACGAACAGGTCGGGCCGGTAATAGTCGTCAGCAAATACCGCCTCCAGCGGTGATAGCCCCGACTGGCAAAACTGAAACTGGTCGCCGCGACCGATCTGGATATAGGGATTTTCGCCCTGAGACAGGGTGCCATAGGCCCCGGCATTGACATGCCATGTCGGATCGACATCACATATTGCACTGCGCGACCGGCGGCTATCACCCGTCCAGGCCCGCAATGTGCTGGACCGGACCCCGATCACCCCGACCGTTGCATCCGCATCCAGACCACAACTACCCGCCATATCGTTGAACAAATCAACAAAAGCGACGCCAGACCCGAATGTCAGCTGGGAATCGCCCAAAACCAGAACATCCGGCGCGCCTGTAGCCTCGGCATGAACGGGGCTGGCAAGCCGTAACAGAAGCAGGACGGCCCCTGTTGCAATATTCAGTCCCAATACGCGCATGATCGGAAAAGTCCCTGCCGTTTTCACCCGATGAAATCGCATCCATCCTTGTGCCATTCGTGCCAATGGCAGGGTTGTTACAGCTGGCCGCAGATCAGCAGCTCAAGTTCACCGATACAGCAACGATTGTCCGTTGTGGAACACCTGGACTTTGGCGGGCAGGGCGGTCAGGCGGACGGGTTTGCCGCGCAGGTTGGAATGGATGCCGGGCAGTTTGCCGATGACGGCATCTGCCCCATTGACCTTGTTGAAATACAGGATGGTGACTTCGCCCAGGGCTTCGGTGAAATTCACCGTGCCTTCAAAGATGTAATCGCCGGTGGTTTCGACCAGATCCTCGGGGCGGACACCGATGTTGACTTTCAGGCCCAAATCCGACACCTGTGTCGGAACCGCCGACACTGCTGTTCCGCCGGCAGTCAGCCGGACCGTGGTCTGCGCGCCGGTGCCGGTGATATCGCCGGGCAGCAGGTTCATCGCGGGCGACCCGATGAACTGCGCCACAAATTCATTTTCGGGGCGTTCAGACAGGTCCAGTGGCGTGCCGACCTGGGCGATGCCTTTGTTGGCCAGCACGACGATCCGGCTGGCCAGGGTCATCGCCTCGACCTGATCATGGGTCACATAGATCATCGTGCTGTCGGGCATGGATTCCTTCAGCTGGGCAATCTCGATCCTTGTGGCCACGCGCAGGGCGGCGTCGAGGTTCGACAGCGGTTCGTCGAACAGGTAAACCTTGGGGTCGCGCACGATGCTGCGGCCAATCGCAACGCGCTGGCGCTGGCCACCCGACAAGGCCTTGGGCAGGCGGTCAAGGTAGGGTTCCAATTGCAGCACGCGGGCGGCCTTGGCCACGGATGCGTCAATCTCGGCCTTGGTTTTCTTGGCCAGTTTCAACGCAAAGGTCATGTTATCGCGCACCGTCATATGCGGATAAAGGGCGTAGGATTGAAACACC
>JANOQM010000045.1:0-3618 GCA_031422295.1 Rhodobacterales bacterium
TCTCGTTGCCAGTCCGTGCATCGTGGATCACCCTTTTGGCGCGTGCCTTGACGGCGGGCATGTCGATTTCGACCGGTCCGTTGAAGAAAAAGCCATAGTCGCTGCCGCGACGCGCGGTGTGTGCGGCATAGGCGCTGGCGACCAGTGTCTTGGTCGGCATGCAGCCGCTGTTGACGCACGTGCCGCCGACAAGGTGGCGCTCGATGATTGCCACCTTCATGCCGGCATCGTTCAGCCTGCCAGCGAGCGACGGGCCCGCCTGACCGGCGCCAATGATGATCGCGTCGAGTTCGCGGGTGCTCATGAAAACTACTCCAAAGTGTTGGCGTGCGAGGGGCATGGGGTGGTTGGCCCGCCGGGGCGGGCCGTTCGGGTCACGCGACGATAATCTCAACAGCGACGTTATTACGGATCGCGTTCGAGTACAGCCCACCGGACTGGGCTATGTGCGTGACAGACGAACGAAAGCCTCTGACGGCATACATCTTTTCCCGCGCGACGCAGGTTTTGTATAAACGGATCGGGCAAATGGAACGAATGTCCCCGCGCTGCGTTTGTACAACGGGATCGATACGTCACCGACCCGTCAACGGGCGGGTTTGAAGGTCTATACCCGCCAGAATTAGCCAATTCCGACCTCGGGAACAGCCAGCGCGGTCCGACATTTTGCCTGCGGCTTGGCTTCCGGGCCAGCACAATTCGAGGATCAAGTCATTCAAACCAGTCCTAACAGCCCAAATCAATCGGATCAGGAACAAGTCACATGATGAAACCATACTTTCTTCCCGCCACTGTGGGGATGTTCTTCGCGATGGCTTCGGCCGCGTCCGCAGACATTGTCGTGTCGTCCAAAATCGACACCGAAGGTGGACTACTGGGTAATATCATCGCACTGGCGCTGGAAGATGCAGGGCTTCCGGTGGAACGCCGCCTGCAGCTGGGCAGTACGCAGGTGGTGCGCGAGGCGATTCTGGCCGATCAGATCGACATCTATCCCGAATACACCGGAAATGCGGCCTTCTTCTTTAACGAGGCCGATCAGGATATCTGGAACGACGCCGCTGCGGGCTATGCCCGCGCAGCAGAACTTGACGCTGATCAAAACGCCCTGGTCTGGCTGACCCCGTCGCCCGCAAACAACACCTGGGCCATTGCCGTAACCGGCCCCGTGGCGGAAGAGAATGGTCTGGTGACGATGTCGGATTTTGGGGCCTGGGTCGCTGGCGGGGGTGAGGTGAAACTTGCCGCGTCGACCGAATTCGTGTCCTCTCCCGCTGTCCTCCCCGCCATGCAGGAGACGTATGGTTTTGTTCTGACCCCGGATCAGACAGTGGTGCTGTCGGGCGGTGACACTGCGGCGACTATTCAGGCTGCGGCACGCGGGACCTCGAGCGTCAATGCGGCGATGGTCTATGGCACCGATGGCGGCGTGGCGGCCACGGGTCTGGTTGTGATGGCAGACGACAAGGGGGTTCAGCCAGTCTATGCCCCCACGCCGATCATTCGGGCCGAGGTTCTTGCCGAGTATCCGGCGATTGCCGATGTGCTCGCTCCGATTTTCGCGAGCATGGACCTTGTCACGCTGCAAGAACTGAACGGGCGCATTCAGGTGGGCGGCGAGCCTGCTGAAGCGGTCGCGCGTGACTTTCTCAGCCGCGCGGCTGCCGAGTGACCGTGCGACAATGATCCTTGCCCCCCAGCGTCGGGCCCTATCCGCGCCCGGCGTTTTATTCGCGGTCTTGGGGCTGGGCGCGTTGCTGGTTCCTTTCATGACGATCGCCGCCAACCGGATCGTTGCTGGCGACGGGGTCACGGTTTGCGATATTGCCGCCCCCGCCTTGGCATGGCCCGGGGTGGTGGCTGTGGTTGCAGGCCTGCTGCTTGGTCTGCCCGACAAGATGACGTGGGTGCGACTTGCGGGTGCGGTAATGGGTTTGGCGGGCTTGGTGTGGCTGCTGGTGCAGGGTGCCCCGGCGCTTCTGCAAGGTGCCGGTGCCAATGCCCGCGTATCGCCAGCGACAGGATTCTGGTGCCTGCTGGGTGTGTTCTTGTTGCTGGTCGCCGATGCGTTAGCGGGCATGGCGCCGGGCCCGGTGATGCGCGCTGGACTGCTGGCAACTGCGGTGGGGGTACTTGCGGCGGTCCTGTGGTCCGGAGCGTTGTCGGACCTGTCCATCATGCAGGAATACGCCAGCCGCCGGGATGCGTTTTTTGCCTCGACATGGCAGCATCTGGGTCTGGCTTTCGGGTCGCTGGCTGCAGCGGCGGCGATAGGTTTTCCACTTGGAATACTGTGTCACGACCAAGTGAAATTGCGGCGCATAACCTTGCCGATCCTCAGTTTTCTGCAGACCATTCCGTCGCTTGCGATGTTCGGGTTGATGATCCCTTTGTTGGCATGGGTGGGGACGGCGGTTCCCGGGGCACAGGCCATGGGCATTGCAGGGATTGGTTTTGCCCCGGCGTTTCTGGCGCTGGTCCTGTATTCCCTGCTGCCTATGGTGGGCAATACGGTCGCAGGGCTGGCCGCCGCGCCGGAAGCCGCCCGCGACGCCGCGCGCGGAATGGGCATGACCCCGCGACAACGGCTATGGCGGGTGGAACTTCCGCTGGGCCTGCCGATCATCCTGACCGGGCTTCGCATCGTGCTGGTCCAGAATATCGGTCTTGCGGTCATCGCCGGGCTGATCGGCGGTGGCGGATACGGCACGTTCGTCTTTCAGGGGCTGAACCAGACCGCGACCGATCTGATCTTGTTGGGCGCGCTGCCTACAGTCGCTCTGGCGCTGTCGGCGGCCATTTTCATGGACATACTTGTTGATTTGGCCCGTTCAGTGCCGGATGCCCGAAATGATTGAAATCAAAGGCCTCACCAAAACATATGGCGACGTCAAAGCCGTCGATGACGTCACCATGACGGTGGAAACCGGCACGATCACCGTCATTGTGGGCACATCAGGGTCCGGAAAGACCACGCTTTTGCGCATGGTCAACCGGCTTGAAGAACCGACATCGGGCGAGGTGCGCATCAACCGTACATCGACGCTGACAGTGCAGCCGCACATCCTGCGGCGGCGCATTGGCTATGCCATTCAGGGGCACGGGCTGTTTCCCCATCACACGGTGGCGCGCAATATCGCTGCCGTGCCCAACCTGCTGAACTGGCCCCGTGACAAGATCGCTGCCCGCGTCGATGAACTGCTGGAGCTGTTTTCCATGGACCCGGCCCAGTTTCGGGATCGCTATCCTGCGGAACTGTCGGGTGGACAGAAGCAGCGCGTCGGCGTGGCCCGGGCATTGGCCTCCCGGCCCGATCTGATGCTGATGGATGAACCCTTTGGCGCACTGGACCCGATCATCCGTGCCCGCGCGCAAGAGGACTTGCGCCGCATTCATAGAAAACTGGGGTCCACCATCATGCTGGTGACCCATGACATGGATGAAGCGATCCGGCTTGCCGACCGGATCGCGGTTATGGATGCCGGGCGGCTGGTGCAATACGGCACCCCCGCCGAGATCATCACCCATCCCGCAACCGATTTCGTGGCCGACATGGTGGGCGATGTGGAACGCCCCTTGCGGCTCTTGTCACTGATCCCCGTGTCGCAAGTCGTGGTC
>JANOQM010000046.1:0-4259 GCA_031422295.1 Rhodobacterales bacterium
GTTCGACGGCTCCTCCATCGCCGGCTGGAAATCCATCGACCAGTCCGACATGAAGCTGATCCCCGATGCGGCTTCGGTCTATCTCGATCCGTTCTACGCCGAGAAAACCCTCTGCGTGCATTGCAACGTGGTCGAGCCCGACACCGGCGAGCCTTACGACCGTTGCCCGCGCGGCACCGCGATCAAGGCCGAGGCCTATCTCAAATCCACCGGCATCGGCGATGTGGCCTATTTCGGCCCCGAGGCCGAATTCTTCCTGTTCGATGACGTGCGCTATTCCGTCACCATGAACAAGGTGTCGTTCCAGGTCGATGCGGTCGATGCGGCATGGAACACCGACACCGTATACGAGGGTGGCAACTCCGGCCACCGTCCAGGCGTCAAGGGCGGCTATTTCCCGGTCAACCCGATCGACGACGCGCAGGATCTGCGCGGCGAGATGCTGTCCACGATGAAGCGCATGGGCATCAAGGTGGACAAACACCACCACGAGGTCGGCTCGACCCAGCACGAACTTGGCATGATCTTTGGCGGCCTGGTCGAACAGGGCGACAACATGCAGAAGTACAAATACGTGATCCACAACGTGGCCCACGCCTATGGCAAGACCGTCACCTTCATGCCCAAGCCGATCAAGGGCGACAACGGCTCGGGGATGCATGTCAACATGTCGATCTGGAAAGACGGCAAGCCGCTGTTTTCGGGCGATAAATATGCGGACCTGTCGCAAGACGCGCTGTATTTCATCGGCGGCATCCTGAAACATGCCAAGGCCCTGAATGCCCTGACCAACCCCACCACCAACAGCTACAAGCGCCTGATCCCCGGCTTTGAAGCCCCGGTTCTGCGCGCGTTCTCGGCCCGCAACCGCTCGGGTTGCGTCCGGATCCCGTGGACAGAATCGCCAAAAGCCAAGCGTGTCGAGGCGCGTTTCCCCGATCCCGCCGCCAACCCCTATCTGTGCTATGCCGCCCTGCTGATGGCGGGCCTTGAGGGCATCCGCAACAAGATCGACCCCGGCCCCGCCTCGGACAAGGATCTTTACGATCTGCCGCCCGAAGAACTGGCCGAGATCCCCACCGTTTGCGGCTCGTTGCGCGAAGCGCTGGAAGAGCTGGAAAAGGACATGGATTTCCTTCTGGCGGGCGATGTGTTCACCCGTGACCAGTTGGAAAGCTACATGGCGCTGAAGTGGGAAGAGGTTTACGCCTACGAACACACGCCGCATCCGATCGAGTATCAGATGTACTACTCCTGCTGACGGCAACACCTTATTTCGAAACAACAGGCCGCCTACGGGCGGTCTGTTGCATTGTGGCGGAAACAAAGCGGCGATCATGGTTAACTCTTTTTACCGCCATGATGTCTCCCGGATGCAGTCGCATTCGCTGTGCAACCTGAGGGCTAACTGAACCGGAGCGCTGTCATGTCAGATGTCCAGAACAGTACGATTGCCCAGCTTTTGTTTGCTGAAAAAGTGCCGCTGAACCTTGCCCGCCTTGTGGCGGATATGGAGATGGTCGCAACCCGCATATCCACGGTCGAACATCGCCTGACCTGGGATTGCGACGATATCGCGATCTTCGATTTTCCGGGCACCCGAATCGTGCTGGGCTGGACGGAATCGCTTTATCAGGGAATTTCGGCCTGCCTGACGCTGTCGGTCGGCCCGTCGCCCTTGTCCGGACATATCGGGGCAACCGGTTTCCGGCACCATGCCTTGTGCAGCCGGCTGGTAGAGCGCGTCAGCGCCGACAGCAACCCCGACGCCGTGTTGTGGCGCGAGCTTGCGGGCATTGTCACCCCGGAATACGTCGATACCATGCTGGAAGAGATGATTGATCTGCCAAACCTGCTGGAACCCGCCTGCCCCGCCGGGTCAGCGCCGCCCACGGAAACCCCGAACAACGCCATCGCCCTGATCGCTGCAAACGATGTCCCCGATATCCCCCGCGCCCGCAATCCCGAACTCGCCCGCCTGCGCGCAGCCCTTTATGCGGAAGAGGATATGATCGTCGTGCCAAGCCCGCAGATCCGGCTTTCCGCCTTCGCCATGAACGCCACCCTGATCGTGATCTGGGCACCGCTGGGGGGGGCCGTGATGACTTACAGCTTGCTCAAAGGCGAAGACATGCACTTTTCGGCCCGCCTGATGGTGGCAACCGGCGTGGCGCTGGGCCTGCTGAACACCCAGTTCGGCCAGACGGTCGCGGCGATGGCGGGGGTCTGACCCCGCCATCAAACCGCTGCCCGACGCTGGCTCAGATCAACACATCCACTGCACTCAGCGTGGCCAGCGTCAGGCCCGATACCAGCAAAGACCCGCCGCCATGGCTGGTGAAATCGAACAACAGGCCAAGGCTGGTATCGTCCCCATCGGCGGCCAGCGCCGCCAGACTGGCATAGCCAAGGACGCGCAGGTCCAGCTTGTCGATGTCATTGGCGAAATCGGTGATCTCGTCGGCGCCATTGCCACGGCCAAAGATGAACACATCCACCGCCGCCCCGCCGGTCATGGTATCGTCGCCGGCGTTGCCGTGCAGGCTGTCCTTGCCAGCCCCGCCCAGCATGCTGTCGTTGCCACCGCCGCCGCGCAAGGTGTCAACGCCCAGATCGCCGATCAGCGTGTCATCCCCCACGCCGCCAAACAGTTGATCATCATCCTCAACTCCGTTCAGACTGTCATCGCCCTGACCGCCGTGCAATGTGTCCAGCCCCTCATAACCCTCAATGGAATCGTCACCAGACCCGCCAAACGCCGCGTCATTGCCGCTGCCCATGTCAAAATATTCATCCATTGCCCCGCCAGCCACATAATCGGCCCCTGCCCCCGCCGTGATCAGAAACTGAATGCCACCCTGGCCGAAAAAGGTATCCACCCCGCCGCCCAGATCAATGTTATTGGCCAGCGTGCCGCTGTTGCGCACCACGCTGTCGCCATCGCCAAGCGACAGTGACCCCACACCGCCACCACTGATCACCCCGGTATTGTCGATGGTGCAGGTACCCAGATCCGTCAGAACCACGCCGCCAGCCGCACCGTTGATGATGCCGGCGTTGGTCAGCTTGAACTGCGCCGTCGCTTCGGCCAGGATTCCGACGGAACTTGCGCCTGAAATCGTACCGGTGTTGAACAGGATCACGCTGCTACTTTCGATATTCATGCCAGCATTGCCACTGATCGATCCGGCATTGAACACATCGCAGTTGATATTGCTGTTGATTTCAATACCGGAAAAACTGATTGTGTTGCCGGTGATGCGCCCGGTGTTGGACAGTGATAAGATTTCGGTGCTGGTGGTCCGGATGCCACTGCCCAACTGACCCACGATATCCCCCGAGTTTTCGATCGACGCAAATCTGACGGTGGTGTTGACGCCGTAGTTTTGCGCCGAAATCAAGCCTGCATTCGCCAATGCGACCCGGCCCAGACCATCCAGCGTCAGCCCGTCCGCCGAACTGGCCGCGATGCCGGTGCTGGCGATGCTGACACTGGCGAACCCGCCCGAGCCTGCATTGACATCAATCGCCGCAACATCTGCAAACACCGTTCCCGCCATGATCAGCCGCCCGCCGCTCATGGTCACGGCAACCGGGAAAAATCCGACAATCGACCCCGAAGCAGTGATGATGCCGGCTTCGGTCGAGGCGATGGTGCGGACGGTGCTGGTAGCGGTCGAAACAACAAAGTTGGGCATGCTGAAATCTCCTGATGAATAAAACTTTAAATCTGATGCAAGCCTCACGCAGCGTCACCCGAAAGTCAAGATTTTCGGCGCGAACCCGCCCGAGCCCGGCACAAACCTGCCCGAACCCGGCCCGCCCAGAACATGGTTAATTTCTTTTCATCGCCATGATTCGAGCGTCGGAAACCCGCATTCAGCCTGCAACCTTACGGTGAACAAGAGGAACTCCTGAATGTCCGGGCTGCACAATACCACCATCGCACGGCTGTTGTTTGCCGAACGCCTGCCCCTCAACATCCTGCGGCTGGTGGCGGATCTTGATACGGTCCTTGCCCGGCTGGGGGCGGACAGCCGCAAGCTGACATGGGACCGCGATCACGTCGCGCTGTTTGACATGCCGGGCCGCCGCATCGGCCTCGCCTGGGCCAATGGCCCCAGTGCCGGGCTTGCCACCTGCCTGACCCTCTCGGTCGGGCCGTCGCCCGAGATGGCAGAACCCGCACATAACAGCACCGTCCAAATCAGCATCGGGCATCACGCGCTATGCAGCCGTCTGGTGGAACGGTTGCGCAA
>JANOQM010000047.1:0-104803 GCA_031422295.1 Rhodobacterales bacterium
CATCCAACTCGAGGTTGGCTTCAGTATCGTTCTTGGCGGTCTGGGCTTTCTCAGCCGCCTGGTAGTGCTTCAGCGCCGCATCCTTCTTTGGACGGCAGGGGTTTTGTCCCAGACCGCCTTGACCGATTTCATCTTTTCGGCGGTGGTCGTCGGTTTTTTGCATCCATTGGATCAATCCCTTCTGCGACTGTCCGAAAAATTGCGCAAAGGTAGAGGCAGAGCCTGAGGGCTCTGCCTCTACCGAAGGTGCTAAAAAGGTTCAGGAGCAGTCTGACAACGGCGAAATGTTTTGCCGTCTCAATGACCTTGGCAGCGTTTGCGAACAGGTGGACTGATGCACGTTGGTATTCAGGTCGCCTAAAACGTTGACAGGCGAAAGACCGCTTGTCGCCACGGCGATCAGCGCCGACGAACTGAGTTTCCGCCAGATAGGATCTTGTTGATCAACGCTGCAACTGCCTCGTGCAACTCCGCGCTGGCGTCCTTTCCGGGATCGTTTTCGTGTGACGCCGCCGCGTCGCGCAGGATGCCGAGGATCTCGTGTTCCGGAAGAACGTTGCGATCGTTCAAAGCAAGAAGAAGCGACTCGCAGATTGCAAGCGCAGCGGTTCCAGCCACATCGGGAACTATGGGCATTCAAAGACCTTCCATGGACGCATCTGGCCTGCCGGCCATGGCCCGAACGATGTCAGACCAGGCGACAGTCTGGCAGAGTCTCGTTATGCTTAACTGATCTAGATCAGTCTGCTGCGAAGCAGCGTCATCTATTGGTCGTATGCGGATCGGTCGAGTTCCGATTACGCAGCGCAAACCCAGGAAGGACTGCCATAAGTGACAGCACTTCACAGCCCCTTCGCGCGCAAGCTTGGTGCCTTTGTGGCACTGTCGAATATCGAGTTTGATGTTCTGGAGCGGCTGCACAGCCGCCGACACGTGTTTCCGGCCGGGCGCGACATCATGCATGAAGGGCAGGTCAATCAGTCGGCCTACATTCTGGCCTCTGGCTGGGTCTGTTCCTACAAGCTTTTGCCCGGTGGCACGCGCCAGATCGTAGACTTCCAGATCCCGGGTGATTTTCTTGGCCTGCGGTCGGTCCTGTTTCGTACGGCGGACCACAATATCGAACCCGTGACAAGGATCGAGGCTTCCGAAGTTCTGGCCAACGATCTGATCAATGCGTTCAGCACTACGCCCCGTCTTGCGGCGGCGGTCCTTTGGGCCGCATCGCGCGACGAGGCCATGGTGGTCGAGCATCTGGTCGGCATCGGGCGGCGCGACGCCAAGGGCCGCATGGCGCATTTCTTGCTGGAAATGGGTGCGCGGCTGAAGCTGGTAGGTCTGGCGACCAGGGAGGGCTATGCCTGCCCGTTGTCGCAATACATGCTGGCGGATGCATTGGGTCTGAGTGCCGTGCACGTCAACCGTGTGCTGCGCGAGCTGCGTGAGGATGGTCTGGTCACCTTCCAGCAAGGTCAGGTCACCTTTGACGACTTTGACGGCCTCGTAACGGTTGCGGAGTTCGACCGGCACTATCTGGACCACGAAGGCCCCTTGATGAAGTGATCTGGCGGCGGGCAGGCCACCACTGATTTCGGTGGCTGCGCCGACGGAGACGGCATCGTTGTACTGGAACGCCATCGCTGGCCAGCCCGCCATATCTCTTGGCCTGCCGCGATGTCTTATCATCGGAACGGACCGCCTGTCCGATGCCAAAGCGCGAGGGAACACGCGCACTGGACAGTACGGGCCTTGCAGGCCCGGCGCTGTCTTGGGGGAAGCGCCTCGCACGAGCCTTGCTGCAATCTGTCAGACAAAGCCGAAACGATTTCTGCTACATCTCAGTGTGACAAGGTTGGTTCAGAATTCTTTTCGGTCAGTCTGACCCCGATCACTGCCTTGATGAGGTCGCGCACCTGCGTTCCTGCCCGCCCCTCGACAATCGCGCGGGCGTCCTGCAGGCGGCCGATCCCGGCCATGGCTCCGCCTGCTCGGACGAAATCGCAGGCGGCAGCGATCTTTGGCCCCATCGAACCTGCGGCAAATGTCATCGCGTCCAGCGCATCGGGCGTGATGGCGCCGATTGCCGCCTGATCCGGGCCGCCCCAGTCGCGGAGTACCGCTTCGACATCGGTCAGCATCAGCAGAATGTCTGCCTCCAGCACCTTTGAGAGAAGGGCAGCGGTGCGGTCCTTGTCGATCACCGCCTCAATGCCTTCCATTTTTCCGTCTGCGCGCTTCACCACAGGAATGCCCCCGCCGCCGGCGCAGATCACACAGACGCCCGCCTCGACCAGAAGCCGGATTGAAGCGACGTTCAGGATGGCGACAGGCAGGGGAGAGGGGACGACACGGCGCAGACCACCTTTGGCCTCCTCCACCATCGACCATTGATGCTCGGCGCGCACAAGTATGCCCTCCTCGGCGGTGTATACGGGGCCGATGGGTTTCGTGGGCTGGTCAAAGGCCGGGTCATTGGGGTCGACCTCGACTCGGGTCAGAAGGGTGGCGCAATCGGTGCCGGGTGGCAGGGCGTTCATCAGTTCCTGCTCGATCAGATAGCCGATCATGCCTTCGGTTTCGGCCCCCAGCACATCCAGCGGCCACAAAGTTTGCGGCGCATAGGCGGCGGCTTGCAGGGCCAAAAGGCCCACCTGCGGCCCGTTGCCATGCGCGATAATGATCTGATGATCCTTTGCCAGATCAGCCAACGCCACCGCCGCGATCCGCACATTGGTGCGCTGCGCGTCATAGGTCATCGGCTCGCCGCGTTTCAGCAGGGCATTGCCACCAAGGGCGACGACGATTCGCATCTATGCCCCTAACGTGGCGACAAGTACTGCCTTGATGGTATGCATCCGGTTTTCAGCCTGATCGAAGACGACCGATGCGGGGGATTCAAAGACCTCGTCCGTCACCTCCATACAGTCGATGCCGAACTTCTGGAATGTGGCCTCGCCGACCTCGGTATCGCGGTTATGGAACGCGGGCAGGCAGTGCAGGAACTTGGTATGCAGATTGCCAGTGGCGGCCATCACTTGCGCCGTGACCCGGTAGGGGGTCAACAGTTTGATCCGCTCCGCCCAGACCGTATCCGGCTCGCCCATCGACACCCACACATCGGTATAGACGTAATCACAGCCTTTGGCCGCCGCCGCGGTATCGGTTGTCAGAGTGATCTGCCCGCCATTGATCTTGGCCAACCCCTCGCAGCGGGTTACGAGGGCGGGGTCAGGCCACAGGCTTTCTGGCGCGCACAGCCGGATATCCATCCCGATCAGGGCAGCCCCCACCATCAGGGACGCCGCCATATTGCCGCTCGCGTCGCCCATGTAGCAAAAGGCGATATCCGACAGGTGTTTATGGGTAAATTCGTGCATCGTCATGAAATCGGCCAGCACTTGGGTCGGGTGGAAATCATCGGTCAGGCCGTTGTAGACGGGCACGCCGGAAAACTGCGCCAAGGTCTCGGCATCGGCCTGCGCAAACCCCCGGTATTCAATGCCATCATAGAACCGACCCAACACCCGGGCGGTGTCTTTCATGGTTTCCTTATGCCCGATATGGCTGCCAGAGGGGCCGATATAGGTGACATGTGCGCCCTGATCAAAGGCCGCCACCTCGAACCCTGACCGGGTACGGGTGCTGTCTTTCTCGAAGATCAGCGCAATATTCTTGCCCCGCAGGCGCGGCTGTTCGGTGCCCGCCGCCTTGGCCTCTTTCAGGCTGCCTGCCAGCCGCAGAAGGAACCGAATCTCGGCCGGGGTGAAGTCGAGCAGTTTCAGAAAACTGCGGCCATGCAGATTGATTGGCATCTTCGTCTCCTTAAACCGCGTCGCGGATCAGCGGGCAGGTCATGCAGTGTGATCCACCACGGCCCCGGCCCAGTTCGGCCCCGGGGATGGTGATCACTTCGACGCCCGCCTTGCGCAGCAGGGTGTTGGAATGGGTGTTGCGTTCATAGCCTACGACCACGCCGGGACTGATGCACAGCAGGTTGTTGGCATCATCCCACTGTTCGCGCTGCGCCTCATAGGCGTCACCGCCCGTGGGCACGGTGCGCAGGGATTTCAGGGCCAATGCTTCGGCGACCACGGCCAGAAACGGCTGGGTTTCCTCGGTCACATCGATCTTGCCCGCCTTGCCGGGGCGCATCGAATAGGTCTGGATCGCATCCGTCACCTCGGCAAATACCGTCACCAGATCGCGGTCGCAAAAGGTAAAGACAGTATCCAGATGCATGGCACTGCGCGAGCGCGGGAACTGGCAGGCGATGACCCGGCTAGCAGCATTCGCGGCAAACAACGCCCGCGCCACCTGCCCCACCGCCTGCGGCGTGGTCCGCTCGCCCATGCCGATCAGCACGACGCCATTGCCCACCGGCATCACATCGCCGCCTTCCAGCGTGGCCGCCCCATGATCGACCAGTGGATCACCCCACCAGATCGGAAAGCCTGCATCCTTGAAATCCGGATGGAATTTATAGATCGCGGCCAGGTTCAGTGTCTCCAGCCGCCGCGCCGCCCAATGCATCGGGTTCAGCGTGACGCCGCCATAAATCCAGCAGGTCGTGTCGCGGGTAAAGATATGATTCGGCATCGGCGGCAACACGAAATCCTGCGGGCGCAGCATCGGGATCAGCACACCAGCGCGGGGGATCGGCAGTTCGGCGCGGTTCATCCCGCCGATCATTATGCCGGACAGCTTTTCGGCGTCCATTTCCATCAGACAGGCGAGCAGGTCATCCGAGAGGCCGACGCCGACCGAATTGTCGTTGATCCGTGCCGTTAGCAGCCATTTGCGGGCCTCCGGATCGCGCAGGGTTTCCTCCAGCAACTGCCGCAAAAACACCACCTCGACCCCGCGTTCGCGCAGCATGTCGGTAAAGGTCATATGTTCGACCCGCGCCTGTTTGACCCAGATCACATCATCAAACAGCAGTTCCTCGCGGTTTTCAGGAGTCAGGCGAGCCATCTCCAAGCCCGGCCGGTGGACCATGACGCGGCGCAATGTGCCCGCCTCGGAATGAACGCCGTAGGTGAGTGCCATTTGGGTTTCCTATGCGATAAAGACGGCGGCGCTGAGTGCCGCCATGATGATGACCGTCAGCGCCAAAAGCAGCGGCCAGACAAAGCGCAGCCAGCGTTCATAGGGCACGCGGCCGATGGCCAGACCGCCCATGACGACAGCGGAGGTGGGGGTGATCAGGTTGACGATGCCGCTGCCGGTGGCAAAGGCGGTCACGACCAGCGACCGCTCGACCCCTGCGAAATCTGCGACCGGGGCAAGGATCGGCATGGTCAGCACGGCCAGACCAGAGGTCGAGGGCACCAGGAATGACATGCCGACCTCGATCCAGTAGATCACATTGATGAAGGCCACGGCTGGCAACCCCGCCACGGTGGTTTCGGCAGAATGCAGGATCGTGTCGGTGATCAGCCCCGCATCCATCACCACGACGATGCCACGCGCCAGCCCGATAATCAGCGCCACGCCCAGCAGATCGCGGGCGCCGTTGACGAAGGTTTCGACCAGCCGCGCCTCGCCAAGACGGGCAATGACCCCGATGATGATAGCCGCGATCAGGAACAGCCCCGACATCTGCGCCATCCACCAGCCCTGACTGGACACACCCCAGATCATCACGGCGAATGTCAGCGCGAACAGGATCAGCACAATCTGGTGCAGGCCGGTAAAGGCCGTTTCCGCCGTGGCCTTGCCACCCAGAAAATGCGCCTCGTTCGCGGCCTTCTTGTCATAGACCAGCGACTTGGACGGGTCCGCCTTGACCCGCGCCGCATAGCGCATGACGAAGGCCACGGTGACCAGCCAGCACACCGCCAGAATGATCACCCGCAGCAGCAGCCCATCGGCAAAGGTCACCCCCGCCGCATCCGATGCGATCACCGTGGAAAACGCGTTGATCGTGGACCCCAGCACGCCAATGCCCGCCCCCAGCAGGATCACCGCCACCGCCACCACCGCGTCATAGCCCGCAGCAATCAGCACCGGGATCAGCAGCACATAAAACGCCAGCGTTTCCTCGGCCATCCCGTAAGTCGTGCCGCCAAGCGCAAACAGCGCCATGAGAAACGGGATCATCCAGTTTTCGCGGCCCTTCAGCCGCACCATGGCGCGGGCAATGCCGGCATCAATCGCGCCCGTCGCCGTGACCACGCCGATGAAGCCGCCGATGATCAACACGAACAGCGACACATCTATGGCATTGGCGGCATAGCTGTCGGGGTCATAGAACCCGGCGATGGGGGCCAGGATCACATCGAAAATGCCCTGCGGATTGGCCTCGGTTGGCGCATAACTGCCTGCGACCGGCACATCCTTGCCCAAAGCCTCGGACGGCACCCGTTCATACAGACCCGCCGGGATGATCCAGGTCAGTGCGGCCACCAGAATGATCAGCGCGAACAGGATAGTAAAGGCGCTGGGGAAGCGGAACCCGCGGGGCGGCGTGTCAGCGGGCGGTCGGTTCGCAGATAGCGTCATGGTGGTCGTCACTTTGCCAATGGTCGGGGTCCGGGATGGACTCCGCGCGGGGTTTACTCTGCGCCATGTTCAGCGCACCGACAGGATCGGTTGTCAGCGGCAGGGCGAGCAGCGGTGCGATGAGGCAGGGCCACCATACCTGTACCGTGCCCGGCTCTGCGCCACGCCGCGTTGATCTGGATCAAGGTCGCAGGGTTTATCGGCCACCCCAGCCGGCTCCGGAACAGTCCCGGCCAGTCGGGGCCCGCAGCAACCCTGCCGCTGCCCGCCACGCCCAGAACCAAGTCGCAGTTCACTGTGAGCAGATTATGCTCACACTTAGCGGAACTTTCGCCGTAGTTTTGCGTTACACTCAGTTAGAGTTCAACATTGGGGTCCAGATGTCATTGCACGAAGGCCTGAAGCCGCAACCAAACTGCAGCAATTGTCCGATCCAACATCGCGCGATCTGCGCCCAATGCGAGCCGGATGAGCTGCGGTTACTGGAGGAGATCAAGTATTATCGCAGTTTCGAAGCCGGACAGACGGTGATCTGGGCCGGGGACCATATGGATTTTGTGGCCTCTGTCGTCACTGGCGTCGCCACCCTGACCAAAACCATGGAAGACGGGCGCACGCAGATGGTGGGGCTGATGCTGCCGTCAGATTTTGTCGGACGTCCCGGGCGCGACACGACTCCCTATAATGTCACCGCTGTCACTGACGTTTTGATGTGCTGTTTTCGCAAGAAACAGTTTGAGGCGATGATGATCCGCACACCACATATTGCGCACCGACTGCTAGCGATGACGCTGGATGAACTGGACGCCGCCCGCGAATGGATGCTGCTGCTGGGCCGCAAGACCGCGCGGGAGAAGATTGCCAGCCTGCTCGCCATTATCGCGCGGCGCGATATCGGTGCCGCCGCACCCCGGCAAGGCCAGCGCATAGCATTCGATCTGCCGCTGACGCGCGCAGCAATGGCCGATTATCTGGGCCTGACGATTGAAACCGTCAGCCGCCAGTTTACCGCTCTGCGGGGCGACGGCGTGATCGTGTTGAACGGCTTGCGCCGCGTCGTCGTGCCCAACCTTGACCGATTACTGGCCGAGGCCGGGGTGGATGATTTTACCGAAGCGCGGGTGTAGGTCGGCGCACGCCGGTTAAAAACGACCTTAATGCGCCATGAACACCGGAACTTCGGCCAGTTCCAGCATGTCAACCGTGGCCCCGCCCAGAATCGCCTCGCGGAACCGGGAATGGCCATAAGCCCCCATCACCAGCAGATCGGCGGCCTTGTCCCGCACCAGCCGGTTCAGAACGTCCGTCACCCGTGGCAGTGTCTTGGCCAGCACCACCACTTCGGCCCGCACGCCATGCCGGGCCAGCATCTGCGCGAGGGCCCCGCCGGGATCCGACCGCTCGGCACTATGCGACGACGGATCGATGATGGCGATGGTTACATGCTTGGCGGCACAGAGCAGCGGCAACGCGGCACGAATGGCCACGAGGGCCTCGGCGCTTTCGTTCCAGGCCAAGATGACTTCCTCGCCAAGCGTCGCCTTTACCAGAACTTCTGGCAGACCGGTCACGGGTACCACAAGCACCGGCGTCTGACCCTGGAACAGCGCCGCCTCGACCAATAAATCCGCATGCGCAGAGGCGTGTTTGCCATATGGTTTTGGCAAAATCACCAAGTCGCTGAACCGCGCCCGCCGCGCGATCAGTTCGGTCAGGCCACCCATCTGGGCCATCGCGGTCTCCACTGAAAACCGTAACCCCTCGATGCCCAATTTTGCGGTGACCAGCGTTTCCAGAACCGCCGCATCCTGTTCTGCGCGGGCCATATCGTCTTGCAGGATGATCGCTCCGGAGCCGGGATAATAATAGCCGATCTGAGTATGGTCGATACCCAGACACAGCACCTCCAGATGGGCATCTTCGCGCCGCGCCACGGCTATCGCGGCGGCAAGGGTATGCGCAACGACGCCGGGGTCACTGACGATGGTCAGAAGCGATTTATAGGCCATGATGGGGTTCCTTTTGCGAGTGATGCCGCGCCAGTCTGCGGCGATGCTCTGTGCGGCCACTGTGCAGTGTCCCGGCTTGGCCTGCATTGACGTGGATCAAACGACTGGTGCGACAGTCGGCCGGTCATGGCGACACATTGCGCAACTTTTCGCTGGCGCGTTTGGATACCTGCGAATGTCCCTTCCGCTTGATCCATGTCAACGACCCTGCCTGCCCGCGCCGGTAGCATTCCGGTCGTGCGATTGGCTGTCGATGCTGGTGCTGCGGTGATCTTTCCGTGGTCAAACAGCGCCGGTTTACCCGCTAAAATCGTGTGCGATCCGACCCGTTGCCCAGTCACCAAAGGACATTTCATGACCCTTCAGATCCTTGTTCCACTTCACACCTACCCCGACGGAAATTCCGTCAACATCGCGGCCCATGCCGCTGCCGTTGCCCGGCACCTGCAGGCCGATGTGCATGGCTTGGTTCTGAACGCCACGTTTCCGCCCGCCACGTCGCTGATGGGAAACATGATCATCAACGTTGACAGCATGGTGCGTGAGGTCACCGCCAGGTGCCACGCCCGGGGTGCGGCGCTGGTGCAGGCGATGCAGGCCGCCCTTGAACCGAATGGCATAAAGTTCCGCAGCACCCAGCTGGACTGCGTTATGGGCACCATCGGCGGCGCCGCCGAGACGGTTGCCCGCTATCACGATCTGATCCTGACCGGGCTCAGCGCCAATGACGTGTCAATGGCGGCGACCGCTGAATCGGTGGTCTTCGGATCAGGTCGCCCGACCCTGCTGGTGCCACAGGACGCGGCCCCTTCGCAGTATCAGCACGTCATGATCGCCTGGGACGGCAGCAGGGTTGCCACCCGTGCGGTTACAGACGCGCAGGCGTTTCTGCGGCTTGCGAAGACCGTCACGATTGCAGTTGTGACCGATGAAAAGACCCTGCCTGAAAGCAATCCTGCGCTGCGGCTGAGCGCGTATCTGGACCTGCACGGTATCAACACCACAGTCGCTTTGGTGCAGGCTGGGCAGCGACCAATCGCAGCCGCGCTGCAGGACCATGCGCTGGACATCAAGGCTGACCTGATGGTCATGGGGGCCTTTGGCCATTCCCGGATGCGCGATTTTGTTATGGGCGGAGCAACCACCGGCATTTTGCGCGATCTGAAACTGCCGGTGCTGTTGTCGCATTGAAGGCGCTGCAATGAAAAACGCCATTTTCGGTAACGCGGGCCGCAACATTAATAAATTTGGGGTCTGCTGATGCGCATAGCCGTCATTGGTGCAGGTGTGCTGGGCAGCCTTTATGCCGCGCGTCTCGCGGCTGCGGGCCACGTTGTCACCCTTGTGGCGCGGGGGGACCGTCTGACCCAGTTGCAGCGCGGGCCGATCCTGATTTTGAACGAAGATGATGGTGTCCGCGCCGCTGCGACGGTTGAGGTGGTTGAACACCTCGACCCCGACGCCGCCTATGACGTGGCACTGGTGGTGGTGCGCGCCGATCAGATCGACGCTTTGTTGCCAGACCTGCGGGACAACCGGGGGGTCAAGACGTTCCTGTTCCTGCACAACCGGGCGGCGGGACATGCCGCCTTGGCGCAGGCGGTTGGTGCCAATCGCGTGCTTCTTGGCTTTCCCGGGGCCGGGGGCTGGCTGGACGGTGCGACGGCGCGGTACCGGCTGATCCCGGAGCAACCGACAACGCTGGGCGAGCCGGATGCATCGCTGTCGCCCCGCTTGCAGCAGGTTGGAAAAATGCTGGAGCAGGCGGGCTTCCCCGTCGCCCTTAGCCGCCACATGGACGACTGGCTCAAGACCCATGCGATGCTGGTCACCGCCATCGCCGGGGCGATTTATCTGGGGCATGGCAGCACAGCGGCGGTTGCAAAATCGCCGGGCAGCATCCGAACCTTGGTGCGGGGCATCCGTCAGGGGTTTGGCCTGCTGTCCGGTGCTGGCGTGGTCATCATGCCAAGGAAGCTTGGCTTGCTGGTCGGCCTGCCTGCGATCCTCGCGGAGATTTACCTGCGACGCTTCCTCGCCCGCCCGTCTTCAGAACTGATCATGGCCCGTCACGCCAATGCCGTGCCGGGCGAGTTGGCGACGCTGGTTGCGGAACTGCGTGCGATTGTTCGGCTTGAACCCGGTGCAGCACCTGACCTTGAAACATTATGGGCGGCGGTATCCGCCGCAGCCAACCGAGGACATCCATCAGGCCCGGCCCGACAACCAGAGCCGATGTCGGCCAATCCATAAAGCGATTTATCAACCCCAAAGGAGCTACCCCATGCAAATGATGCGCGCCGCCATTTTCGTTGAACCGGGCCGGATTGTGCTGGAGGATAAACGTGTGCCCGATGTGGGACCGCTGGATGCGCTGATCCGCATCACCACCACCACGATCTGCGGCACCGATGTGCATATCCTGAAGGGCGAATATCCGGTGGTTAAGGGGCTGACCATCGGTCATGAGCCAGTTGGCATTATCGAAAAACTCGGGTCCGCCGTGACCGGGTTCGCCGAAGGGCAGCGGGTGATTGCGGGCGCGATCACCCCCAGCGGGCACTCCAATGCCTGCCAGTGCGGGCAGGCGTCGCAGGATGGGCACGGCACGCCGCACGGCTGGAAGGCGATGGGGGGCTGGAAGTTCGGCAATACCATCGACGGCGCGCAGGCCGAATACCTGCTGGTACCCGACGCGATGAGCAACCTGTCGCCTATCCCGGACGGTCTGACGGATGAGCAGGTCTTGATGTGCCCTGATATCATGTCGACCGGGTTCAGTGGGGCCGAAAAGGCGAAAATCAGGATCGGCGATATGGTGGCGATCTTTGCCCAGGGACCGATTGGCCTGTGTGCCACCGCCGGGGCAAAACTGATGGGGGCCTCGACGATCATCGCGGTTGACGGCCTGCCAAACCGGCTGGCGATGGCGAAACGGCTGGGCGCGGACTACGTCGTGGATTACACCAAGGTTGACCCGGTGGAGGAGATCATGCGCCTGACCAATGGGCGCGGCGTCGATGTGGCGATTGAGGCCTTGGGAACCCAGGGCACCTTTGCCTCTGCCCTGCGCGTGCTGCGTCCGGGCGGCACCTTGTCCAGCCTTGGGGTCTATTCCGGCGATCTGACCATCCCGGCGGACGCGTTTGCCGCAGGGCTTGGCGACCATACCATCGTCACCTCGCTGTGCCCCGGCGGCAAAGAACGGATGCGCCGCCTGATGGCGATCATCGCCACCGGGCGGGTCGATCTGGGGGCAATGGTCACACACCGGTTCAAGCTGGACGATATCGAGGCAGCCTATGACCTGTTCAGCAACCAGCGCGACGGCGTGTTCAAGGTGGCAATCACGCCATAAGCCGGGCTGGCGGCGTCATTGATTGCCACTTCGCCCAATTTTAAGGGGGGTTAGCCGTAGACGAAGGCGTATCGACTCGGCAGGGCAAGGTGCAAGGGGTCTTTCCGACGGCGTCATGTGTACATCAGTGCGCAAGGTGTTCGGCACATGAGGGCGCGGCAGCTGGTGGACAGGTTTTGCGTGCCTGATGCAGCCGACGCGATCTGGCTGTGCTGCTGCAGGTTTGTTGCAAAGTTTGATCCAGAACAATGTTGCGGGTCGGCCAACGGTGTACTGACTTTCCAAGACCAACGCATGACATGGAGAGTCTTATGCTGACCAGACGCGCGGCTTTAATGGGGGCGGCTTTGATTGCCGCCACACCCTATGTGATCAAAACGGCAGCTTCCGCCGAAGGCACGGCTGCGGCTGCGGCCCCCGCTGACCTGTCCGCGATTCCGCGGCGCGAGGTCAAGCTGGTGGCCCCACCGATGGTGCATGCGCATGAACAGGTGGCCAGCACCGGCCCCTCTGTCGTGGCCTTTGAGATGAAGATCATCGAGAAGGAAATGCAGGTCGATGCGGATGCCTATGTGCAGGCGATGACCTTTAATGGCTCTATGCCCGGCCCGATGATGGTGGTCCACGAGGGCGACTATGTCGAACTGACCCTGTTCAACCCGCCTGAAAACATGTTCCAGCACAACATCGACTTTCACGCCGCCACTGGCGGGCTGGGCGGCGGAGCGCTGACCTTGGTCAATCCGGGTGAAAAGACCACGTTGCGGTTCAAGGCGACGCGCCCCGGCGTGTTTGTGTATCACTGCGCGCCGGGTGGCCCGATGATCCCGTGGCATGTGGTGTCGGGCATGTCGGGCTGCATCATGGTGTTGCCGCGCGACGGGCTCAAGGATCATCTGGGCCAGCCGGTCAGTTATGACCGGGTCTATTACATCGGTGAACACGACCTTTACATCCCCAAGGATGCCGATGGGGCCTATCGCCGCTACGGCGATGCGGGCGAAGGCTATGACGATATGATGGCAGTGATGAACACGCTGACCCCGACGCATGTGGTGTTTAATGGCAAGGTCGGGGCGATGACCGGCGACAATGCCCTTGTCGCGGAACAGGGCGAAACTGTGCTGTTCGTTCATTCCCAGGCCAACCGCGACACCCGCCCGCATCTGATCGGCGGGCATGGCGATCTGGTCTGGGAACATGGCAAATTCAACAACCCGCCCGCCCGCGATCTGGAAACCTGGTTCGTGCGCGGTGGGTCGGCAGGGGCGGCGCTGTACACGTTCCTGCAACCCGGCGTTTACGCCTATGTGAACCACAATCTGATCGAGGCGGTGAACAAGGGTGCGACAGCGCATGTGCTGGTCGGTGGCAACTGGAACAATGATCTGATGGAACAGGTCACCGCCCCTGTCGCCTATGATTCGATGATCGAGGGGACAGCGGCCCTGCCTTAGCGGCGTGTGGCAAGGGGTTTGGCAATGACCCATCCTCTTATCCTGCTTGCAATGGCCGCACTGGCGCTGGCGGCGACCCGGTTGGTTCCGGGTCGCGCTGCTGATGTGGTCCTGCCAGATGTCGCGCATCTGCACGCTGGACCCGGCACCTATCGTCCGGCCGGTGAATTTCGGATCGGCACACAGGTGGTGGATGCACCACTACTGCAAACTGTGATACAGGCCCTTGATATCATGGTGTTTCAGGTCAGTGAGGCCGAATATGCCCGCTGCATCGCCGCTGCCGCCTGCCCGGACATCCCCACCAAGGGGTTGCCGACGCAGGCACAAACCGGGGTCAGTTATACCGATGCAACCGCCTATGCCGCTTGGTTTTCGGGCGCGACGGGACAGCACTGGCGGCTGCCTACCGATGCCGAATGGTTGCGGGCTGCGGGCGACCGGGCACTGGATGATGGGTTGGCGATGGATGCGGTGGATGCCGACCCGTCGCGCCGCTGGCTCGCGTCCTATCGGCGCGAGGCTGCGATCAGGGGCGAGGCTGACTTTGTGGCGCATCCTTTGGGCCATTTCGGGCTGAATGATCTGGGGTTGGCAGATGTGGCCGGGAACATCTGGGAATGGACTGAAACCTGCTTTCAGAACGGCAGGCTGAACAGCGACGGACAAAGCATCCTGACCGCGACAGACCATTGTGGTGTGCGGGCGGTGCAGGGCAAACACCGCGCCTTTGTCATCGACTTTATCCGCGATGCGCGGTCGGGCGGGTGTGCGGCGGGCGTGCCACCGGATTACTTGGGGTTCCGGCTGGTGCGCGATTCGGATTAGCGACAAGCCAAAGGG
Source organism: Rhodobacterales bacterium (assembly GCA_031422295.1). GTDB lineage: Bacteria > Pseudomonadota > Alphaproteobacteria > Rhodobacterales > Rhodobacteraceae > JANOMH01. The sequence goes on from JANOQM010000047.1 coordinate 14,169, forward strand.
CGGCCCATCGGACCGCCCTTTGGTGTTATTTCTGCGGACAGCTTACTGCACGATCTGTGCAAACAGCGGCTCGAACCGCGATTTGGCCTTGCCGCGCAAGGTGACGGCAGCAGCCTCTTCCAGATTGACCGGCGCACCGACCTGAATCAGCGCCACCATGCCCATCGGGAAGTGTGGCGTGCATTTGATGCCGTAGACGCCTTCTGCAGTCAGGGTGACGCTGAAATCTTCACCAACTTCGCTCAGCATCGGCTCTGCCCCCTCGGGCAACATGCCTTCGATGGTTTCCACATTATGGCTGGGGTCGGTTGCGACAAAGTTGATCGTGTCACCGGCGGCTGCCGCGATAAAGGCAGGCTCGAACACCATGGTGCCCTCCACCCCACGGTTGAGCATCTGTACTTCAAAGGTTTCCGCCATGGCGATGGGGGCGGTCAGCAGGGTGGCAAGGCTGGTAGCAATCAGGGTCTTGAACATGGCGATACCTTTCGGGGATGGTTGATCTTACGGTCCGTTCTACGCCAGGGTTTGGTGTGATTCATTGCGCTGGATCAACAACGTGACCCATGCAGTGAATAATCTGGATCAAAGCCTGCTGGCTGATACACTGCCGTTTCGCCGTCTGACCCGCGTGCAAATCCGCGAGAGTCTTGATCTGGCGCAGCGTCACGCGCACCGGCGGAATGCAGCCAGCGCAAACCGCAATCCCTGAAAATCTGCGGTCAAGCTGATCTTGGTTAGCATGTCACTGCTCGGTCCGGCCATACTTTTTCCTATCGGGTTTGGCATACTGTCCAATCCATCAGCCCTTAAGCCTATTGGAAAAAAATATGTCCAAACTCAACGCAGGCACCATAGCCACCGCAGTTATTTTAAGTGCCTCTCCGCTTGCCGCCGAACCCACCACCAACGGCCTTGCCGATGCGAATGGGCTGCAGATGTACTACGAGGTCTATGGCAGCGGGAACCCGGTTGTTGTTCTGCACGGGGCCTATATGTCAACCGGCCAGATGCAGCAGCTGATTGATGCATTGGCCGAGACCCGGCAGGTTATCGCAGTTGATTTGCAGGGCCATGGCCGCACCGCCGACATCGACCGGCCCATCAGTTATGAAGCGATGGCAGATGATGTGGCAGCCTTGATGGACGCGATAGACGTGCCCAAGGCCGATATCTTTGGCTACTCGATGGGCGGCGGCGTTGCCTATCAGATAGCGATCCGTCACCCTGACCATGTGGACCGTCTGGCGGTTGCTTCCGCGTCGTTCCGCGCCGACGGAATGTATCCCGAGCTTGTCCAGATGATGGCCTCGATGACGCCAGACAGCATGGCAGGGACACCGTGGGAGGCAGCATACATTGACGTTGCGCCCAACCCTGACGGCTTTCCGCGACTGGTAGAAAAGCTGATCGCAATGGACAGTGAACCGCAAGCGTGGCCGGAAACCGATATGTCCGGCATCGCCGCACCCACGCTGGTGATCTCGGGCGATATGGATGTTATCCGTCCAGAGCATTCGGTCGAAATATTCCGGCTGCGCGGAGGCGGGCCTGCTGCGGATTTCATGAGTCCGACCGTGACCGAACTCGCGATTATTCCGGGTGCCACGCATCTGGGTGTGATCGAACGCACCGATCTGCTGGTGCCTATGATAACCGCGTTTTTCGACAAGGTCATTGCGCCCTGAACGCGCTGAAAAGCGATGACATCCGCCGACGCTCTGCACAATCTGCGCAATACCGGCGACAAACTGATGCAGCTTTATACGCTCTATGGCCCGCCCAACCACATCGACCATCTGGTGCAGGCGCAGAAGACTGATGCCGAAGCGTCGCACGAAGTGTTCGACGGTGTGCCGACCGAACGCCCCGCCGCGCCTAGTGCCGCGCCCAGAGGCTAATCGTCCGGCAAGCTGATCTGAAGCAGGAACCCCCATCGCCGTTCAGCGCACACATTGCGAGAACCCCAAGTCTTGCCCGACCATGGGCGCATCAGAAAGGACCATTGCTATGACCCGGAATTCGCCCCATCGCAGCGGCGGCCGTGTTGGCCAGCAGCCTGTCTTCCGTCGCCTACGCGGAACCCGTCAAGAACATCGTGCTTGTCCATGGCGCTTTCGCGGATGGATCGGGCTGGCGCGGCGTATATGACGAACTGACGGCGCGCGGCTATACCGTCAGCATCGTGCAAAACCCACTGACGTCGTTTGCCGATGATGTCGCCGCCACCCGCCGCGTGCTGGCCCGGCAAGTCGGCCCGGTGATCCTCGTCGGCCATTCCTATGGCGGTACCGTCATCACAAAGGCCGGAGTCGATGCGAATGTGGCCGGTCTGGTCTATGTTGCGGCCTTTGCGCCGGACATTGGCGAGTCGACGCAAGATCAATACACCGAAGTGCCGCCGCCGCCGAATTTCGTGCCCGAGGTGCAGGCGGACGGTTTCGCCTATTTGAATGCCGATAAGTTCCAGACGGGTTTTGCGGGTGACGCGACAGATGCCGATGCCGCATTTCTGCGCGATAGTCAGGTCCCGGTCGCCGTGGCCGCGCTTGATGCCAAAGTCGCGGTTGCCGCATGGCAGACAAAACCCAGTTGGTTCATTGTGGCTACCGAAGATGGGTCCATCGACCCCGCCCTGCGGCGCAGCACAGCGGCGCGGATCGGGGCCATGACGGTCGAGATTGAGGGCAGCCATGTCGTGTTTCTGACCAGCCCGTTGCGGTGGCGGATGTGATTGATCAGGCTGCACAGAACGCCATTCCCTGAAACGGGCGATCACTGTCAGCCTGACCAGAACCAAACCCAGAAGACGGCTTTGCGACTGAAACGTATAAGGTCATCGGCGGGCGTATGGACGAAGCGGCCGCCCGGATCGTGGATCTGGCGACCAGACAGGTCGAACAGCGGGTCGCATCGGCCATGCTGCGCCTGATAACCCAGAACGGGCGCAAAATGGGCGCGGGAATTGACATCGACTTTCCGATCACCCGGCAGAATATCTCGGACATGACTGGCACCACAGTGTTTACCGTCAGCCGGTTGCTGAGCGCGTGGGAAAAGGATGGGATCGTCGCCAGCGAGCCGTGCTGCATCCCCGTGACCAGGCCGGGACGGTTGAAGGCGTTATGCGTGGCGGTGTGGTAGGTGGGGATTATGCGGGCTTACCGCGCACCGCGACCTCGTCACCACCCCACCCGCTTTCACCCCACCCGCTTTCACCTCACAGGCCGCACGGGTCTTCGCGTATAGTCCGCCGACGAGCGTTGCAGCACGGCCCCCTGCACGTCTACGACCAGCCGCAGCCGTCGGGTGGGCGAGAAAAACGTGATGCGGAACCGGCCGGCATCCTCGTCCTGACCGGTTTCACATCGGCTGGTAACGTGGCCGTTATGCAGGCCTTGCCGCAAAGCCTCGGGGTCGAGCTGCAGTCCGGCGGCGACGATTTCAGCGTCAACCTGCACTGTGCCGCCTTCGAATGTTACGGTCGTCATGGTGTGGCCCTCCGGCGCTTTTGTCTTGATCTATGCGGCTGCGTCTGCGCCCGTGGGCTGACGCGCAGGATATTGACCACACACATTGCACAGGCCCTTTTCGCGGCAAACTTGATGTAGATCAATTTCAGCAGCGGTTTTGCGTGATCAAGGTCAGGATATCGGTTTGCTTGTATCAGGACTCTGACACGGGCGAACTGATGGTTCAGCACAAGGACGCTTCGGTGAACATGATGTATTGCATTTGTCGGCTAGCCCATAGGGGATTGTACTCGGCACGGGTGGGCCTTGTCGCAGGCGGTGCAAATTTTGGCCGAAATACTGTTCGAGTCGCAGTGTCACCACTGTCCGAAACGGAACGCCGCAGTTGATCGGGGAACTGACGCAGACCGAACGCTGGATTGCCCTGCTTATCACGGGGTTGCTGGCCATGGCCGGATTGTTTTTCGCCGCCGCCGGGCAGGGCGATCCGCTGGCGGGCCAGGGCTGGATCATCCTGATTGCCGGGCTGGCGGGGCTCGGCTGGTTTGTGCGGCACCTGGACGATCCTGAACCGGGGCCAGAGCGGCTGTCGCGCTACTATGATACGCCAAGCAAGCTGGGCATTCTGCTGGCGATGTTCTGGGCCGTGATCGGCATGGCCGTGGGCGACTGGGTCGCGTGGCTGCTGGTATTCCCGGACCTGACCTTTGACGCCGCATGGGCCAGCTTTGGCCGCTTGCGCCCGGTACATACCAGCGGCGTGATATTTGGCTTTGGCGGCAATGCGCTGATCGCCACCTCGTTTTATGTATTGCAACGCACGTCGCAGGCGCGGCTGTGTGACCAGATCAGCCCGATGTTCGTGCTGTTGGGGTTCAACCTGTTCTGCGTTTTGGCTGCGGCCGGATATTTACAAGGCATTACCCAATCCAAGGAATATGCCGAGCCGGAATGGTATCTGGATATCTGGCTGGTGCTGGTCTGGGTGACGTATTTCAGTATTTACATCCGCACGTTGGCCCGCCGGAAAGAGCCGCATATCTATGTATCGAACTGGTACTATCTGGCCTTTATTCTGGTGATGGCGGTCCTGCATATCGTCAACGCCCTTAGCCTGCCAATCTCGTGGGGCAGTGCCAAAAGCTATTCGGCCTTTTCAGGCGTACAGGATGCGATGGTGCAATGGTGGTATGGGCATAATGCGGTGGCGTTTTTCCTGACCTCGGGATTTTTGGGGATGTTGTATTACTACATGCCGAAACGCGCCGGACGACCGATCTTTTCCTACCGGCTGTCGATATTGTCGTTTTGGGGGATTGTGTTTTTTTATATGTGGGTCGGATCGCACCATTTGCTTTATACCGCTTTGCCCGATTGGGTGCAGACGCTGGGCATGGCGTTTTCCATCGTCTTGCTGGTGCCCAGTTGGGCATCTGCGGGGAATGCGCTACTGACCCTGAACGGGGCCTGGGGACGCGTACGCGATGACGCAACCTTGCGGTTCATGTTCATTGCCGCCGTGTTTTACGGCCTGTCCACATTCGAGGGGTCGTTTCTGGCCATTCGCCCGGTCAATTCGCTGTCGCATTATACCGACTGGACTGTCGGCCATGTGCATTCCGGTGCATTGGGCTGGGTGGCGATGATTACCTTTGGCGCGATCTATGCATCGGTCCCGTGGCTGTGGCGGCGCGAGGCGATGTATTCCAACCGGCTGATCGAATGGCATTTCTGGTTGGCACTGGCGGGGACCGTTATCTATGTCGTCGCGTTATGGAATGCGGGCATTCTGCAAGGGCTGATGTGGCGGACGACGACCGGGGCTGGGAGCCTTGCCTATACATTCACCCAGTCGATGGAGGCGATGCAGCCCTATTATGTGACCCGGGCGATTGGCGGCTTGGTGTTCTTAAGCGGGGCAATTGTCGGCAGCTACAATATCTGGATGACGATCCGTACCGCCCCCGTTGCCATGCGGGCGGGTGATGCGCCGAACGTGCCCGTCGACGTGCCAGTTGCTGTGGCGGTGTCCTGATGCTGTTTGGCCTGCATTACAAACTCGAACGCAAATCGATGTGGCTGGTGGGCGCGATCATCGCCGCATCGGCCGTAGGCGGGATTGTCGAGATTGTGCCGCTGTTCACCATCGACCAGACCGTCGAAGAGGCACCCGACATGCGGGTTTATACGCCTTTGGAACTGGCCGGACGCAATATTTATATCCGCGAAGGCTGTTACGCCTGCCATAGCCAGATGATCCGGACGCTGGCAGACGAAGTGGACCGCTATGGTCCCTATTCCCGCGCGGTTGAATCGCAATATGACCACCCGATGCTGTGGGGGTCCAAACGCACCGGCCCCGATCTGGCCCGCGTGGGTGAAAAATACACCGATGTCTGGCATGTCGCGCATCTGATCAACCCGCGCGATGTTGTCCCAACCTCGATCATGCCGCGTTATGGGTTTCTGGCGCGGACCGATCTGCGGATTGACGATCTGGGGCTGCATTTGGCGGCACAGCAATCCTTGGGCGTACCCTATACGGACGAGATGATTGCCAATGCCGCGACTGACGCCATTGGGCAAGCCAGTCCGGATACCGAACGGTCCGATGCCATGCTGGAGCGTTATGGCGAGGCCACGACGATCCGCGCCTTTGACGGGGTGCCGGGTGGCCCGACCGAAATGGATGCGCTGGTCGCCTATTTGCAGATTTTGGGCGGCCTGACGAATGTGGCAGAGGTGGCGCAATGATTGACCATGATACCGCCGTCTGGCTGTCAAAATCCTACGGCCTGTTTTACCTGATTTTCATGTCGATTGTGGTCGTGATCTATTGTTATTGGCCCGCCAACAGGGCCGGGTTCGAGGCTGCGGCAAAGTCGATCTTGGATCAGGATGACCGTGATGACTGAACCGATCCGCGATCCGCATTCGGGCTATCTGACCACCGGCCATGTGTGGAACGGCATCACCGAACTGAATTCCCCGGTACCCCGCCCGGTCTGGTGGTTCTTCAGCGTTACCCATATCGTGGCCTTGCTGATTGTGATCCTGTTGCCTGCGATCCCACTGTGGTGGACATATTCCAAAGGCTTGCTTGGGACCGATCAGCACCGCGCAGTAGAGGCCGCCATCGCCGATGTGATTCAGGCACGCAGTGTGTGGACGGCAAAGATAGCCGCCATGCAAGTGACCGAGATTCAGGGCGACCCAGCCCTGATGCATATCGTGCGCGACACAGGGGCCACGTTGTTTGGCACCAATTGTGCCGCCTGCCATGGCACGGCGGCGATGGGCGGCCCCGGTTTCCCAAACCTGACCGATGCTGACTGGATTTGGGGCAGTGATCCGGGAGCGATCATGGAAACCCTGCGCGTCGGGATCAATGTGAGCCATCGCCAAAGCCGATTGTCCCAGATGCTCGCCTTTGGGCATGACGAGATTTTGCTGCGCGGGGAAATTGATGCGCTGGTGCCGTATGTGATAGGGCTGTCAGTGCCGGGAACCGTGCCCGATCCGGTAGCGGCAACCCTGTTTGCCGATAATTGTGCGGCCTGTCATGGCGATGACGGCAAGGGCCTGACCGAGATGGGCGCACCCAATCTGGCGGATGATATCTGGCTGTATGGCGGCGATGCTGACAGCGTGCGGACTTCGCTATGGAATGGGCGCATGGGCCAGATGCCCGCGTGGGAGGGGCGGCTGACAGAAACCGACCGCAAGATACTGACCCTTTATGTGCTGGATCTGGGGCGATGAGCCGGACCGACCCACGCCTGATCTGGCTGGCGGTCGGACTGTTTGTGCTGACAGTTCTGGCAGCAAATACGCATCTTGCCTATGTCGCCTTTACCTCGCAGCCCGACTGTGTGGCCGATGCCGGAACGGGCTATAGTGCTGCGACCCGATCATGCTGAGCGTTTTTGCCGGAGGCACCCTATGACCTCGATCCCCGCAGTTGAGCCACCGATCCGGGTCGAGCCCCGCTGGGCGCGGAACCTGCCACAGGATGCGGCCCGGCATTGGCTGGCAGCCGGGTGGCGCGACACGTGGAACAATCCGGTCCCCAGTCTTGCCTTTGGCCTGCTGGTGACGGTGATTTCCATGGCGATTGTGGCCGGGCTGTTCTGGCTGGGCTGGGATTTCGTCCTGCTGCCTGCGCTGGCCGGATTCATGGTGATGGGTCCGTTGCTGGCGATCGGGCTGTATGAAAAAAGCCGTAGTCTGGCGGCGGGTGCGCCTGTCAGCTTGGGCAGTATGGTCTTTGTGCGCCCCAGATCGGGCGGGCAAGTACTATTCAGCGGGGCGTTGCTGCTGACACTGATGCTGCTGTGGATGCGGGCGGCAGTGATCATTTATGCGCTGTTTCTAGGGGTGCAGCCGTTCACCGGGCTGGCCGATGTGGTGCCAATGCTGTTTGGCACGCCGACCGGCTGGGCCATTCTGATCGTCGGTTCGGCGGTTGGCGCGCTGTTTGCCGGATTTGCGTTCGGGATCAGTGTTTTTGCCATCCCCATGCTGCTGGACCAGCGCACGGATGCCTTGACCGCGATGGGCAGCAGTCTGGCGCTGACATGGTTCAATCTGCGGCCGTTATTGCTATGGGGCGCCATTGTTGCCGCACTTTTTGTGCTGGCATTGGCGACCGGATTGCTGGGCCTGATCGTGATCTTTCCGGTGCTGGGACATGCCACATGGCATGCGTGGGTTTCGGTCCGACCCGCCATCCCATGACCGCCACGGACCATATCGGCGGGATGGGTTGCCCCGGCTGTCTGGCCGTGCCCTTGGCGCTTGAGGTTGCCAAGCCTGCGCGCCTGATCCTGTCGCTGCCCAATATCCATTGCGCCGTCTGCATCGGCAGTGTCGAAAGCGGCTTGCTGGCCGTGCCGGGGGTGCAATCGGCGCGGGTCAACCTGACCCAGAAACGTGCGCATATTCAGGCGGCATCCGGGATCAGTGCTGAGGCCTTGGTCACAGCCTTGGCCCGGCTGGGGCACGAGGCGCATGCGCTGGACCCCACTGCGCTGACGTCAACCGCCATGGACCGGCAGGGCAACGACCTGTTGCTGCGGTTGGCGGTGGCGGGCTTTGCAATGATGAATGTCATGCTGCTGTCCGTCGCGGTCTGGGCGGGGGCCGGGGAAAGTGCCCGCACTTTGTTCTATTGGATATCCGCCGCCATCGCCCTGCCCACCGTCGCGTTTTCCGGCCAGCCGTTCTTTCGCAGTGCCTGGGCTGGGCTGCGGGTCGGGCGCTGGGGGATGGATGTGCCGATCTCGCTGGCGCTGATCCTCGCCAGTGCCATATCGGTATCCGAAACCCTGCAAGGCGGTGATCATGCGTGGTTCGACGCCGCCGTGACGCTGACGTTTTTCCTGTTGGCTGGGCGCTATCTGGACCACCGGACCCGGGCCATGGCACGGTCGGCGGCGGCGGTGTTATCAGCCCTGGCGGTGCCGCAGGCATTGCGGATCAGCCCCACAGGAACAGGCACGGATTTGGTGGCAGTTGCCGATCTGGCCCCCGGCGATCTGGTGCTGGTCCGCCCCGGTGGCCGGATGCCGGTGGACGGCGTGGTGACGGATGGCCAAAGCGAGCTGGACCGGGCGATATTGACCGGCGAAACCGCCCCGGTGTTCGCAGGCCCCGGGCAGATGGTTTGCGCAGGCGAAACCAACCTGACCGGTCCCCTAACAGTGCGCGTTACCCATGCCGGAGCCGATAGTTCGCTGTACCGCATGGCCGATCTGGTGGCCGTGGCCGAGACTGCACGGGGCCGCTATTCGACATTGGCCGACAGGGCGGCGCGGATTTATGTGCCGCTGGTACATGGTCTGTCGTTTGGGGCATTCGTGGTCTGGCTGGGGGTCACGGGTGATGCACGCCTTGCGATCAACATCGCGGCGGCGGTGCTGATCATCACTTGCCCCTGTGCGCTGGGGCTGGCGGTGCCTGCGGTGGTGACAGCAGCCAGCGGCAGGCTGTTTGCCCGGGGGCTACTGATCAAGAACGGCACCGCGCTGGAACGCTTGGCAGCCGTGGATGTAGTGGTGTTTGACAAGACCGGCACATTGACTCTGGGCGTGCCCGAGGTGACGGATATGGCGGGGATTGACCGCGTGGCGTTGGCCGTCGCACTGGGACTGGCCGAAGGGTCGGGGCATCCGCTGGCGCTGGCGCTGGCGGTGGCTATCCGTGCCATCGGGGTCAAGCCTGCCGCTGTCACGGCGATAACCGAGATCCCCGGCATGGGTATTACCGGCCAATGGCAGGGTCTTGACGTGCGGCTGGGCCGGGCCGATTGGGTCGGTGCTGCGGCCAGTGACCTGACCGCAATATGTTTACGCGTCGGGGGCGATATCCCTGTCTGTTTTCCCTTCACCGACCGTCTTCGGCCCGGTGCTGCAGTGACGGTGGCGGGGCTGCGGGCACTGGGCCTGCGGATGATGCTGATGTCGGGTGATGCCGATGGTCCGGTAGCTGCGCTGGCCAAAATGATAGGCATTGATGATTACACCGGGCGACTGTCCCCAATTGACAAAGCCGCGCGAATTGCGGCCCTGAACGCCGCAGGACACCGGGTTTTGATGATTGGCGATGGCCTGAATGACACCGCCGCCCTGGCCAGCGCACATGTGTCGATCGCCCCCGCATCAGCACTGGATGCAGCCCGGGCGGCATCGGATATCGTGCTGTTGGGCAGTGATCTGGCCCCTGTGGCCGAGGCGGTGCGGGTGGCGCGCATTGCGGTGCGCCGGATGCGGCAGAACTTTGCGATTTCGGTCGGCTATAACGTCATTGCGGTGCCTTTTGCCCTGCTGGGCCTGGCCACGCCGCTGATGTCGGCAGTGGCGATGTCACTGTCATCGATCACGGTTTCGCTGAACGCGATGCGGATGAAAAGCTGATGGATATCCTGCTGTGGCTGATCCCGATCTCCCTGATCCTTGGCGGCATCGGGTTGGGTGCATTCTTTTGGACCCTGCGCCATGGCCAATACGACGACCCCGCAGGGGACGCCGAACGCATCCTGTTGCCGGACTGGGACCAGCAGCCGAAACCATAGTTGGGCAAAAGATCGGACATCGCAGGGCCGCGTCTGGACCCGACACCGCTCACCGGACCCCAAGTGCCCGCTACTGTGATGGCAGCTGTTGGGTCGGGGCCGCAGCGTATGATACAGGCGCGGGCCGCCACGATGCCGTTTCATGCAGGCGGGGCTACATTCCGGACCTTGTGTCATGGATACACTGCTGGCCGGGCTGTGGCCCCCGTCAACCGCGACACAATTGATCCAGATCAGTGTCCACCGGATTCAGATCAGGGATGCTGCGCAGGTATCAGCCCGTCAGGTCCTGCCGTAGGGTCGCTTTGTTTGCAGGTTGCGTCCGATGAGACGACGGCACTGCTCTGTCCTGTCCAGCTTGGGCAAAGCGGTCGTGGGTCGGCTGGCGATTAAGGGGTGGGCGTTGCGTATCGTGCCGCTGGGCGGACGGGGCTGCTGCAGACCCAGTTTTGGATGAAGGATTTTTGATGAGTAATGTGCAGGCTCTGCGATCCACTGCTGCGGACATCCGGTCAGACAAGCCGACGCCGTGGCACGCGCTGGGGGTGGACGCAGTGCTTGCCACCTTGCGGACCAGCACTGAAGGCCTCGATGCGCCCGAGGCCGCGCGTCGCCTGACTAAGAACGGCCCGAACCAATTGCCACCTGCCCCCCGTACCCATCCGGTGCTGCGGTTTCTGGCGCAGTTCAACAATGTGTTGATTTATTTCCTGCTGGCGGCGGCAGCGGCGGCAGCATTTCTCGGCCATTTCGTCGATGCGGGCGTGATTGCCGGGGTGGTTGTGATCAACGCGATTGTCGGGTTTGTGCAAGAGGGGCGCGCGGAACAAGCGTTGAATGCCATACGTGATATGATCGCACCACATGCGACGGTGTTGCGCAGCGGCAAGCGGCACAAGATTGATGCGCGCGAGATTGTTGCGGGCGATGTCGTTGTGGTCGAGGCGGGCGATAAGACCCCCGCCGACCTGCGGCTGATCCGCGCCCGCAACTTGCTGGCCGATGAGGCGGTCCTGACCGGGGAATCGCTGCCTGCGGACAAGGGCGAGGCGGCGGTTCCGGCGGATGCACCCTTGGGCGACCGCGCCGGCATGCTGTATTCAGGCACGCTGATAGCAACTGGGCAGGCGACGGGCATTGCCGTGACCACCGGGGCGGATACTGAAATTGGCCGGATCGCCACGCTGATCGGGCAGGTGCAGGCCCAGACCACGCCACTGCTGCACCAGATCAACCAATTTGGTCGGCTGATCACATGGTTTGCCATTGGCCTTGCGGCCGTGCTGTTTACCTTTGCCATTCTGGTCCGGGATTATGCATGGCCCGATGCGCTGATGGTGGTTGTGGCCCTTGCCGTTGGCATTGTGCCCGAAGGCTTGCCCGCAATCATCTCGATCACGCTGGCGATTGGGGTGCAGCGCATGGCGCGGCGCAATGCCGTGGTGCGCCGTTTGCCTGCGGTGGAAACGCTGGGGTCTACTTCCGTCATTTGTTCGGACAAGACCGGCACGCTGACCCGAAATGAAATGACGGTGCGGCGGATTGTGACAGCGGGCGCGGAATATCTGGTCGAGGGTGCGGGCTATGCGCCGGATGGTCAGATTGCGGCGACGGGTCCTGAGGCGGCGGGTTCGCTGGCAGTGCGGGGCGACCTTATCCGCGCAGCCCTGCTGTGCAACGATGCGCAGCTCGTGGAAACCGATGGGCAATGGAGCGTGCATGGCGACCCGATGGAGGGGGCGCTGTTGACGCTGGCGATGAAATCCGGCCTGCACCCCGAGACGGAGCGCAGTGCATGGCTGCGTCTGGATGAAATACCGTTTGACGCGCAGCACCGGTTCATGGCGACGCTGCACCGCAACCCGGGCGGTGAAGCGTGGATATTCATCAAGGGCGCGCCGGAGCGGGTGCTGGAAATGTGTCAGACGCAGGCGGGGGACACGCCGTATTGGCACGACCGGATTGCGGCGGCGGGCAGCAATGGCGAACGGGTGTTGGGCTTTGCTGCGATGCAAGTGGACGCCGCGACCGAAAGGCTGAGTTTCGCAGGCTTGGATCGGGGCCTGCAATTCCTCGGTATCACCGGCCTGATCGATCCACCCCGCCCCGAGGCCATCGCCGCCATTGCCGAATGCCGCGCGGCAGGCATCGCGGTCAAGATGATTACCGGCGATCATGCGGGCACCGCCGGAGCCATCGCCCGGCAACTGAACCTTGCCGACAATCCGCAGGTGATGACCGGGGCGGAACTTGACGGGCTGTCGGATGATGACCTGCGCCAGACTGCCGAGACCGTCAGCGTCTTTGCCCGCACCAGCCCGGAACACAAACTGCGCCTAGTGCGGGCATTGCAGGAGAACGGCCATGTGGTGGCGATGACCGGCGACGGGGTGAATGACGCGCCGTCACTGAAACAGGCCGATGTCGGGATCTCGATGGGGCACAAGGGCACCGAAGCCGCCAAGGAGGCCGCATTGGTGGTGCTCATGGACGACAACTTTGCATCCATCGTCGCGGCGGTACATGAAGGGCGGACGGTTTATGACAACATCCGCAAGGTGATCGCCTGGACCCTGCCCACCAATGGCGGGGTGGCCTTGGGCGTGGTGCTGGCGCTGGTGCTGGGCCTGACACTGCCGATGACTTCGGTGCAGATCCTGTGGGTCAATATGATGATGGCAATCACGCTGGGGCTGGTGCTGGCGTTCGAGCCAGCCGAACCCGGCGTGATGCGCCGTCCGCCGCGGCCCCGCGATGCCCCGCTGCTGTCGCGGTTCCTGCTGTGGCGGATCGGGTTTGTGTCGGTGCTGTTTCTGGCGGGGACGTTTGGCAGTTTCGAATATGCCATGCAGGCCGGGCGGGGTGTGCCCGCTGCGCGCAGCATGGTGGTCAACACGCTGGTGGTGATGGAGATCTTCTATCTGTTCAACGTCCGTTACCTGCATATGACCTCGTTCAGCCGGCGTGGCGCTCTTGGCACGCCCGCCGTGCTGGCCGCCGTGGGGGTGGTGATCACCGCCCAACTGGCCTTTACCTTTGCGCCGTTCATGCAGGTATTGTTCGGCAGCGCGCCGCTGAGCGTGCCAGAGGGGGCGATCATCCTTGGTATCGGCGTTGCCGTCATGGCGGTGCTGGAAATTGAAAAGACTATCATGCACCAGTTTGGATTTCTGGACAGACCTTCCGGGTAGATGCTGCGCTTCCATGGCCGTCGGTCGCGCGGCGGCTTTGACCGTCGCGGTCGCGCTACCAACAGCGCCACTGAACCGCGCCGGGTTTAGCGCAGGGCAAAGCTTTCGGAGGATTGCCGGTTGTGGGACAGACACAGAAAAGGAGGACCGCGAGGCCGTATTCACGCGAGTTCCGCGAGCCCGCGGCGCTGACGGCGCTGACGGCGCTGACGGCGATTTGCAGGCAAATCGGGGTGTTCGCCAGACGGTCTTCGCGTTTGGATGCGACAGGTCCAGCGTGACGGTGGGCGAACGGCCGGGCCAGACGTCGGCCGAGAAGGCGCGGCGTGAGCGATTGAGGCGCCATTGGTTCAAGCCCAATGGCGAAGGCCGATCTGCAGGGCACAGCAGTTTGCCCCGTCCACCTATGATGACCGGCTGTCCATCGTGCGTGATCCTGACCGGTCCTCGGCGGGTGCCACGTCCGATGCCGCCCTGAGCCTCAAGATCGACGGGGCCTGGGAGGACAACCGCAAGCTATATGGCGCGCGGAACACTTGGCATGTTTTGCGGCGCGCGGGCGAAGATGTTGTACGATGCACCGTAGACCGTCTGATGCGCCGTCTGGGGACCAAGGGTGTGGTTCGCGGCAAAAGGGTCATCACAACGAACCCGGACACGTCTCTGCCGTGCCCTGATGACAAGGTGAACCGCCTGTTCAAGGCAGATCGGCCAAACAAGCTATGGGGCGAACCATTGTTCGCCATGGGTTCAAGAACAATGGCGTGGGACTTCACCTATGTCCCCACTTGGTCGGGCGTTCGCCATTGGGCTTGAACCAATGGCGCCTCAATGACTCACTCTACATGGCATTCGTCATCGGCGTGTTCGCGCGACAGATCGTCGGCTGGCGCGCCTCGACCTCACTGAAGACGCAATTCATGCACGACGCGCTGGAACAGGCGCTTTATGCGCGCAGGCCTGCTCATAAGGGCGGCGTTCAGCCATCGCTTGAACCGATGGCGCGATGGCTTCACTCCACCACAGCAACCGCGGCAGCCAAGGCGGTTTCAACCGGTCGATCAAATATGCCGGACGGCTGGCTCAAGCTGAGATCGATCTCTCCGTCGGGACCGTCGGCCTGGGCTGCTGCAGGTTTCGCGGACACCGAGATGAGATCGTGACCGTGGGATCGGAGGATGCAAATGATACGACGGAAGTTCAGCCGCGAGTTCAAACTTGAGGCGGTAAGATTGGTGACGGCGCGGGGTGTGAGCAACGGCGAAAGCTTCGTGCGCTCGCGCGCGCAGTTGGCGTTTCTGGCATCGGCGATTCAGGCCCGAATCCTCGACGGCACCCTGCCGCCCGACATTCCACTGGAGCGGCTGGTCCGCACCACCCTGCCATCCGACTGGTCACAGCAGGCGCAGATGCTGGGGCTCTGACCCGGATTCCCGGCGTTCCCTGATACGGGCGACCGCATCCCTGATGCGTGCAGACGGTTTCCCTGTTCGCGCGATTTAGTTCCCTGTTCAGTTGAGTAGGGAATTGCTGCGTAACCCGCTGCAATTGTACGATTATTTCAGACATCACAAAACATAATCAAGCGCTTTTCTGCAAAACTCCCTGTAAAAAGGGGGTGAACAGGGAAAGCTCTCGAACCCGCAGCGACGCAACACCGGCACTGAGACCGGCAGGGGCAATCTCACTGAAAATCGGACTTGGTCGCGTCTCAGTTGGAAATCGCCGCCGCTAACCCCCGGAAACACGCGGAAATTCCCAAGCATTTGGCTGAGCAGAGAAAACCGCTGGAGTCGGTGGCGGGCCACGACCGATAGTGATGAGCACTACGTTTTCGCCATAGCACTATGATGGTCTCATTGTAATTGTTCGGCGATCGGCTTTCAGGGCGTGGGCTATCGCTGCTCTGGCGGCAAGGCCAAGTTTTCCTCTTGGATGTCCGTTACCGCTTAGCCAGTTCGGGATCAACGCCCCTTGCGATTTGAAGTGTTCCACGTGCACGACAGTGATTTCGTCATCGCTGTATGAAACCTCATTGATGGTTGCCCACTTACCAGGTCGAGCAGCCGCAAATAGCTTTCTTGACTCGGTGATGTAATTGCCCTTTGAGCCCATTCCAAGCATCACTACGATCCTGGTTGATTGCGGCAGATTTCCTAGAAAAGTTGCCGCACACCGGCCTGCGACTTCTGCTCCGAATGACGACCCGACAAACTTAACCAGCATTCCGCCACCTGTTCCTGTCCAAGTACCACCGATCTTCTGTTCCACCGTGCAGCGGATCAAAGAACCAAAGTGAAACCGACCGGCCTTGTCCGCAATAATGCGATCGACGCTGTGCTTCAGAGAGCTGTCAGCTTCGACCGGAAGCAGCCCAATATGAGAGAGTATTTTGCCGAGGGCGAGCCGTCCGCCCTTAAATGCAATGGCGTCATGCGGCGTTGACGCGAGTGACCCAGCTTGTGTTGGGCCTTTGGAAAAGCCTAGGACCACGACCTCCGGGAACGGACTGCCCCATGCAAGTGGGTTGGCGGTAATCCTCCAATCGCCTTCGATAGTGGCCGTGCGGTCAAAACTTGCAGCTTGACCTCTGTGACACAGTACGCATTCGACCCGGCCATGAGCCGGAAGGCAAGATTTAGACATCGAGAGAACCTCTGCAAACAAATTTATTGGCGCATCGACGATGGCCACGGCTACCATTTCGCACCCTAGCGTATGTTGGCGGGCCACTGTCGATAATGATGAGCTCTACGTTTTCGCCGTAGCACTATGAGGCCAACTTTCCCGTCGCCGTTGTCAGGGTCACCAACTGATCCGGCACGAAAAGCGAATTAGTTAACAAATTCAATACTATCCCGCTAGAGTGAATGTTGGCCGGGACGTCGTTTCGGTCGGTGACATACTGATGACACTTCCACTCGCCAGAGGATCAGATTAGCTTGGCGTAACGTTGTAAGGTGATGTTGGAACAAGTCTGCGGCCAAGCAGTCGTAGCGGAGGGAATGAATGGTCTTGAGCACCGAAACGCGAATCCAGAAACTTGGCGGGCTTCGCGAACCTGAGAAGGATCAAGTCGTCCAAAAGCTGTTTTACCGGGGAGCCAACAGGACGCTCAAGGTCTCGACCATAGATCTCGATTACTTGATCTACAATCGCCACAATGGGCGATTGGAAGCTGAGATGCTCACTTGGGAGCAGGAGAATGTGGTTTCGCCGGATGCTTACGATGACGATCTCCATGATAAGATCGACCAGTTGCTGTGGGATTCGGCACCCCAGAAGAACAAACAGACGCTTTCAGACCTTAGCGACAAGGGCCAACAACGTCCGGGAATCGTAAGCCTCGACGGCGTCATCATCGACGGCAACCGGCGCGCGATGATTCTAAGGCGTATCGAGAAGAAAACTGGAAAAAAGCAGTATTTTGACGCGATTATTCTACCGGATTCTTACGCGGACAACCAGAAAGAGATTGTACGTCTGGAGACGCAGTACCAGCTAGGCGAAGACGCTAAGGTTGATTACGGGCCACTGCAAAAATACCTACATGTGCGGCGATTGGTTGATCTGGATATTCCAGTCGACCAGATAGACAAGCTCATGAACGAGAGCCCTGGCAATGCTCAGCGCCTTCTAGACATTATGTCTCTTATGGACGATTACTTGGAGCATATCGGGTGCCCGCGCCTTTACACAATGTTGAAAGATAGCGATGGCACCAAGGAAGGCATGTTCGTCGATCTGCATAACGACTTGAAGCGTATCACTGGTGGAAAGAGCAAGATACCGTGGGCATTCGACGCCGAACTTGACCCAATGCAGTTGCGGCTCATCCAATTCGACTACATCCGTCTTGGTGACTTTGCGGATGCCAAAAAGGTTTATCGAGAGATTTCTCACCAAGGGCAGGGCAAGAATTTCTTTGCCACTAAGGAAATTTGGGAAGCCTTCCGGGATGGACACCAGAATTCCGTCGATCCAGTGACAACTGAAATGGGATCGCTGCAAGATTTTATGCATGACAACGCCGATCAGTTTGAAAGCAAGGCCGATGCTGCAAAGGCTCGCGATCTCAAATGGTCCGAACGCGTCCGCGACAAGATGAAAGAAAATTTTGGCCAATCGCATTACAAACTTAATTTGGCCACCGAAGTCCTCAAGCCAAACGAGTACCTCAGGCGCGCGAAGGACTATCTCGACAAAATCGACTTAGAGAGCCCTGGTCTTCTTCGAGAAAACGAAAATTTAGAACTCGCTATGGAGATCAATAGGTTGACCTTTGCCATAAAGAAAAAGTTTGAGAAGCGAGCACCAGCTGAAGCTCGCGGCGCTTGATGTCAGTCAGTATTGAATTTGACGCAGCATCTGAAATACTTCTTGTTAAGGGTGCCGACAACGCCCTTCTGCGCAATCCTCTTTTCGCGGCCTATCTTAGGCAAGCTGGCGCAACACTCGGAGCATCCGGCGATGTCCATCTTCCTACCTCGACGGAGGCCTTGACATCACGCTATCAGAGCCTTTCAAAAGTCTTTGATAGGATCGGCGTAAGCCTCAGTTCCAGTGGCCACGTCTCGGACGCACTCGAATTGGTGGAGGCGGAAGGACGACTCTTCGCCGAATTCTCGCGTCATGCCGACGATATTTGGCACGGACAGATAGAAACCGACGATTTCAGGAACTTTGTGTCAATTGTGGAGGCCGCTTGCCCGGGTCGGACCTTCTATCGCAAGCAACTGCTGTCAGCCTTTCATCTCGCGTTTTCTCAGCATGCCTGTAATTTCTCCGTGCCGGGTGCGGGAAAGACATCAATTGTGTATGCGGCCTATGCATATCTTAAGTCCCTCCCTCGGGGGGACGAAAAGGGTGTGGACCGCCTCTTGATCGTAGGCCCCCTATCCTCATTCAAGGCGTGGGAAGACGAATTCGAAGCAATATTCCTTCGTCGCGCCAATTCTAAGCGCATTAGCGGCGCATTGGCGACTGCGGAGCGAGCGGACCATCTGCGCGGCATCACGCCAGGGTCGAGAACGGTCGAGCTTACACTCACATCATATCCGACCATGGTAAACAACGAGGAAGATTTCGAGGTTCTGCTCCGTCGTGGTGGTCGGGTAATGATGGTTTTGGATGAGGCGCACTACGTAAAAGGCAACGACGGCCAGCAAGCTAACGCCGCTCTCAGACTGGCACCACTGGCGCAGTCCCGCGTCGTTCTGACCGGCACACCTGCGCCTAACGGCTATGAGGATTTGGCAAACCTATTCAAGTTCCTATACCCGGTCCGAAATATTGTGGGGTTTCCAGCAGCGACCCTTCGCGCCATGACCGATGGGGCGATGCCATCCGCAATCGCTGAGCTGAAGGCCCGGATTCGACCATACTTCACACGCATCAGGAAGAGTGATCTCGGGCTTCCTGTCATGACCGAGCGACGGGTTCCTGTGGTAATGGGAGACATCCATGAGCGTATCTACCGCAACCTAGAGCGGAAGATTGTTCCGCAGTTGCGTTACGAACTCGACCGCCCACAGGCGCCCGTGCGTGTTCGTGCACGGCTCATCCGGTTGCGACAGGCAAGCGTCAATCCGGAATTGCTGCTCAGACCGCTTGACGAAGATGGGGTGTTTGATACTGGCGGCACAGGCGATTTCACGATCAGTGAGCTTGAGGTGGCCGACCTGATCCGTTCGTTTGATTCGACTCGTGATTTAGCGCGCCTCGAAACTTGCCGCGAGCTGGTAAACGGAGTCCTGCGCGACCAAGGGAAAGTCCTTATCTGGTCCTACTTCCTTGGGAACCTTGAACGGCTGCGCCAATCCTTCGCGAGCAGCGCCCCGTTCGTCGAGGTCTTAACAGGTGCTACCCCTGTCGCGTCTGGAGAGACCGACGAGGAACCTGCAGAAGGCACGCGAGAAGCGATCATAGATGGTTTTCATAGAACAAACGGGCCAGCCATCCTAATTGCAAATCCACAAGCGGTCGGAGAATCGATCTCGCTACACAAGGCGTGTCAATCGGCCATATATTTTGACCGTGACTTTAACGCGGGTCGATACATCCAGTCCAAGGATCGTATACACCGGTACAACCCATCAGGCGGCTTGCCCGTGACGTACTACTATCTCGTCGCAGGAGGCACAGTAGATGACGACATCAATGCCCGTTTGATTGTTAAGGAGCAACGCCTCTCGGATCTTGTCGATTCTGACGACATTCCCTTGCTAACTGCCATGGGTGACACTGAAAGCACTCACGATATTCGCGCGATCCTAGATGCATATGAACTTCGCAAGACCCGCTGATGGCTTGCTCACCGCGAGGCATACCCTCGCCCTGCTCGGTCTTATCAGGCAACGAGTGGAGGGTTGCACCGAGGGGCGCGCGCTCTCAGATTTGATCGCTGTCACCTCAGCTTCGCGATCAAGGGCGCGTAATACCATGACGCTGCTGCTTCGGTTTGGTTTGCTGAAATCGGTTGACCGGACACTTACTGTTGTGGACATTCCGGAGGAGACATTTTTCTCCAGTGTCGCATCGGCCACCGCTGAATTGCTAGCTGAACAGATAGAAGTCATTGGTCCCCGATGCCTCCAAGCTCGTGGCGAAGACGGCGTTTGGTTAGACTCCCGCCTGATGCCGGGCTGGGAGTATGGCCTGCCACTCTGGTTACTTGAATTCGAAGTCGCGACACGTCTTAGCATCAAGCAACGCTACTGGAGGATCACGCCTCACCACAATGACATCTTCCTACGCGCTGCCCGCGCCGCCAATCGCGAGGCAGTTCGCCATCCGATAACATTGGCGCAGCTCGAGGCAAAGCTTGCGGCCCAAGCTGAGCACGGTCTGGAGGCGGAGCTTTGGGTGCTCGCCTATGAGCAACGTCGACTTGCCGCTCATCCTCTCTTGGATCAGGTCCGGCGAGTTTCGGAGGAGAATGTGGCCGCCGGATACGATATCGCTTCTTTCTCCGGAGAGACGGTTCTCCATCATGACTTGCACATCGAAGTGAAATCGTTCGGCAACGTTAAGCGGTTCTTCTGGACTCGCAATGAGATTGATATTGCGGCAACAATCGGAGAGTCCTACGCGCTCTATCTTGTGGACCGTAGACGTCTTGCCGAAGCAGACTATCTGCCGGAAATTATTCCTGGCCCCTACACAGCGTTATTTCTCTCAAAGCCACCCGGCTGGGAAATTTCTCCGACCACTTTTGAATGCGTTGCCTCTGACTGAGTGAACGGCAACGTCGGTATTCAGGCTTTGAGCGGAATTATCCGACATGCGCTAGAAGTTTTCACTTCTTTGCGCGGCAATTGGTTGGTTGGGCACCAGCATGTGCTCAAAAACCACGATCCAAAGGTGCGGTTGTGGCGGTTTGCCGTCGGCGATGATCGCGAGTTGGAGCTCCAACATGCTTGGCAAGCTCTATGTTAGCCAATGACCCAACAAGCAAACCCGCCAAGATCAACGGCGCGTTGCGTAACAACTTCCCTATCCCCTGCAAGTCCAAAGAATTCTCGCCAAAGGTTCGCCCAACGGCCCCCGCGATGGCCGCTTGCGCTTGCGCCTCATTCGACGCCAACTCCGTTCTCACAAAATTCCCTACCTCAGCCAGTTCGTCCAAGAGCATGAACGCGCGTGTCTCGCCAGGTCCACGATGGCTCCAAAGCTTCTGCATGTTGTCGATATCGGCATTTCGGATAAAGGTAGCGAGGCGTGTAAGCGGTGCGGAAATTGCTTCTTTGATCGCAAATGGCAACTCGGCGTAAACAGCATCATACTGTTTCTCGTCGAGCGGAAGAGTACGGATCGACTTTGATGTGCCGAACCAGAAGGCCACAATCCAGTCAGTGCATTGGCTCGACACCAAGTTACCCAATTCAAACCTAACGCCGCTTTTCAACCTAAGACTTGTTATCGCGAAGCGGAAGTTGCGGTTGTAAGGATAGGTCGCGCCCGGCTTGTCTGGAACGGTTTTCGGGGGGGGGGGGATAGGTGATGCAAGGCCCAAGGCTGCCGACGCCAGCGTCAGCAAGTCCTCGGGCTTGCGCCCAATGAAGGTTTGGGCAACGAGGAACGAGAATGCGGGTGGGATGGCATTGCCGACCATACGCAGCTTCTGCGAGTAGCTTCTCCCATAAAACTGAAATGTGATCGGAAAGCCTTGGAGACAAGCCCGCTCCCTCACGGTGAGCCGTCTAAACGTTTGGGCCACGTCTGGGCATTCAATGATAATGCTCTCGCGAGAGACCCGCGTGCATGTGGCCGTAATAGTACGAACACTTCGTTCCAACGGGTCCGGGAAAGGCATCGAATTGTAGACCGGGTGTGTTACCTTTGCAGCTCTGTTGATACGGACCTCTTCAAGATTTAACGCTGCTTCAGCGTCATGATCGATAAGGTCTTTATGAGGAATTTTATGGCCATATAGCGGATCGATCACGGGATCGGCTGCCAACGCGGCTACAACCTCACCAAGGGTTGGTCGCGGCGTCCTCTCAGAATAAGCCTTCAATAGGGAAAAGTCGAAGTTCCCGGCAACGCACCTCCGACGACGCTGGGGGACGCCGAAATCCTCCATGCTTACTATATGAGGTTCGAGCCCAAGATGGCTGAATTTGTGAAGCCGACCACCTTCTGCCAACTCTTCCCTGATGATCTGTGCCACACGCGGCACGTTCTCCATCGCCCATGCCTTTGGACGCAGGTAATCGACAACGCTCAGAAAGCGGATGATATCTTCAAGACCGTCGTCAATATTCCCACTCCCCCCGCGATTTGAGAACGAGAATTGTGTGCATGGCGGACTGCCGACGACGATGTCGATGTTCTTTGGAAGCTCCGCGAATGTCAGCCGCCTGATATCGACTGTCTGGGCTTGGTGATGGTTATTCTTGAAGTTCGTTTCATTTGCAGGCCCCCATAGCTCATACGATGCCACGACATCGATGCCAGCGAGTCGAAGTCCGAGCGCCCATCCACCAACACCTGAATAGAGATCAATAGCTCGCATATTTAGACCTTCACCATACTGGATGTGCGCAAGAACAGAATCCTGCACACATGATCCTATTCTGTTCGGGACCACAAGATCTAGTGACACATTTGGTTCAATTTTCTTGAGGCAGAAAGGCGTGGCTGGAGCGCAAGTGCTTCGGCACCGTATCGCATTGACCGAAGCTTCGATACCGTGCGCGCAAGCATTGAGCTCAGTTTCGCCTTGTTAGGCAGTTGAATCTGGAGGCCAAATCCACACTACTCTACGATGGCAAGATAAAGCGAGAGTCCTCGCTGTTGGAACGTGGTTCCAAGTGTTTGTCTGCACATTGTTTTTTGGCACCCAGCTTGCCAGTCCGTGAGGTGCATAGGTGGCGAGATGGCAATTTCTCGCTTGTTTTCAATGCTCCCAGTGGCACCCTGCGCGAGGTGCAGCGAATGCAGAACCGCCGTTTGCAGCCGTTCGCCAGTATTTGCGCGATGCAGCCCGACGCCAGATATTGCGCCCTTGCATCCCTGATTTCGACCCCTGATCGTCGCGTCATGAAGATCGACGAGACAGAGTTCCGCATCCGGCCCGGCAAGGTCCGCGACAGGGGCCGACAGGCGGCTCATGCGCCTCGCCCTGTCCGGGCGCGACCCAGAACCTTTGTCGGCGAAGTACAGCAGGCGATCCGCCGGGCGGGCGGCAATCCCAACCGACTGGCCGGGACGGAGAAGGGAAGTGGGCGGTGCAACGCGCGGGGTCGGGGCGCGCAGGTTGCGGCCGGGTTGAAGGGCCGGAACGGGTGGAGCCGGGACGCGGGCGGTGTTCGAACCCGTGCGCGGCGGGTGGCGGTGAAGGCGCGGATCGTGAAGCTCAACCCGCAGCGGGGCGCGGCACGCGGACGCCAGTTCGCCAGCGGACAGGCGGTAGACGCCCATCTGCGCTATCTGGAACGCGATGGCGTCACCCGCGATGACGAGAAGGGCCAGGTTTACTCTGCCGACCGTGACGTGGCAGATGGTCCCGCCTTTCTCGACCGAGGCCGAGAGGATCGCCACCAGTTCCGCTTCATCGTGTCTGCCGAGGAGGGCGTGGAACTGTCCGACCTGCGCCAGACAACGCGCGACCTGATGACCCGGATGGAAGCCGACCTTTGCACCAAGCTCGACTGGATTGCGGTCGATCACCACAACACCGGACATCCCCACACCCATATCCTGCTGCGCGGCGTGACCGACGACGGCAAGATGCTCAACATCGCCGGGGACTATATCGCCCATAGCATCCGCGAACGGGCGAGCGAGATCGTCACGCTGGAGCTGGGCCGCCAGACCGAGCAGGACGTCAGCCGCCAGCTTGCCCGCGAGGTCGACGCCGAACGCTTCACCCGGCTCGACCGCATGCTGATCGCCGAACAGGATGCCAACAACGAATTCGCCGACCTGCGCCCGGACAATGACATGCGCGAGACCTTCCGCCAGAACCGTGCGCTGCTGATCGCCCGTGCCCGCGTGCTAGAACGCATGGGCCTCGCGACCGAACAGACGCCGGGCATATGGACCATCTCGCCCCGCGCCGAGCCCGTGCTGCGCGACCTTGGCACGCGCGGCGACATCATCAAGACGATGCACGAGGCGCTGGAGCGGGACGGGGTCGCCGGGCACCGGCAGCTTTCCAGCTATGCATTGCACGGAACCAGCCCAGCCGACCAGATCGTCGGGCGCGTCGTCGCCAAGGAATTGGGCAGCGACGAGCTGGGCGAACGCATCGCCCTGACCATCGATGGCATTGACGGGCGCGTTCATCATGTCCAGGTTCCGTCGGCCAGGGTCGATAACATCCGGCGCGGCAGCATCGTCGCGGTTGAACCACCGCCAAGCAGTCCACGCGCCGCCGACCGCAACATCCTTGCCGCGACCGACGCGCGGGGCATCTACAGCCCGACGGCGATGCGTGAACTGGTGTGTGCGCGGCTCGGCCACGTCGACCCCGACGATTATGTCCGCAGCCATGTGAGGCGGCTGGAGACGCTACGCCGTGCCGGGATTGTCGAGCGTATCGATGCCGAACGCTGGACTGTTCCCGCCGACCTGCCCGAACGGGGCCTCGCCCATGACCGCCAGCGGTTCGGCACCAGCCTGCGTATCGACGAGTTGTCGCACCTTTCGCTCGACCGGCAGGTGCATCATGAGGGCGCGACATGGCTGGACAGAACCATGCTCGACGGCGGGCGTGAGACCCTGC
Source organism: Rhodobacterales bacterium (assembly GCA_031422295.1). GTDB lineage: Bacteria > Pseudomonadota > Alphaproteobacteria > Rhodobacterales > Rhodobacteraceae > JANOMH01. The sequence goes on from JANOQM010000047.1 coordinate 39,135, forward strand.
CGCATACCGGCTTCGGCGGTGACATGCGCGCTGCCTGGGAAAGCCGCAGGCGGGCGCTCGCCGAGATGGGCTATGTCCGCGACCTCGGCGGCGGCGAGTTCCGCGCGCCGAGGGATGTGATTGCCAAGCTCGAGTCCGCCGAGATCAATCGCGCCGGAAGGAAGTTTGCCGCCGGGCGCGGGCTTGACTGGCGACCGGCGGTGACGGGCGAGGCGGTATCAGGCACGCTTGTCGGCCAGGCACAGCTCGCAAGCGGGCGGTTTGCCATGATTGAAGATGGTCTGGGTTTCAGCCTCGTTCCCTGGAACAATGTGCTGGAGAAACGGCTTGGCCGGACTATTTCCGGCATCCCCTTGCCCGGCGGCGGTTTCAACTGGTCGTTTGGCCGAAACCTCGGACTAGGGCGTTAAGCCGCAATAGACTGATCGGATTCGGCGCTTTCGCCTCGACCAAGTAGCAGAGGTCACCCAGCGCGCGGTGGGCGGCAATCGCTGCGCCGACGCTGGCGGTCAGAGTGTCGAAGGCGACGTCACGGGCCGAGCGCTGCGCGACCGCTTCGATCTCGGCCCGGTGCTGAAAGTGATATGGCAGCGGCGACAGAGTGACCTCCGGCTCCCCCGGATCACCGTCGCGAGGGATCAGCAGGCCCACAGCGGGCCCGCGTTCGGGCAGGACGTCATCCGCGTAGGGCGGTGGTGGACAGCGCCGAGAGCCGCGCATGCAGCGCGGCGAGGATGGTTTCGCGGGGGGTGGGCATTGGTTTAGTCCAAAGATCTATGGTAGCTGGACGTCGTGCTACGTTGCTTGGGCCAACTGGAGCCATCTTCAGCTTCTACGAACAGTCACCAGGGTCACTCTCTTGCTGCCAAGGTCATTTTCGGACTATGTGGGAGAGCCTGTACTCGGTAATGGCTGCATCTTTCTTGGTTAGGGATCGGAAGAAATGTCCGAAATTTTTGATAATGCGGTCACTTCGATAACACTCGGCATTGAGGATTTTCGGACTGGTACGGACAAAAGGATGTTGAGTGCCGCGCGAAATTATTACGCAGGGCTCTTGTTGTTGGCGAAGGAATGCTTGCTTCGCGCTGCGCCTGCTGCCGACGCTATGGATGTGATTGGCGCAAAGTTTAGGCCAAAACCTGACGGCGCAGGTGGAGTTGTCCACGAAGTTCAAGGTTACACGACGATTGATTTGGACCAACTGAAAACTCGGTTCAAGGACTTTGGACTGCCTTGGCCGAACGCAGACATCAACAAACTGCAGCGGTTCAGAAACGATCTTGAACATTACCATCTAAAGGAGCCTGCAAGTGCCCTCGGCGAAGCAATAGCATCGTCATTTCCAATGGTCGTGGATTTCTGCGCCATCATTGAAGAAGATTCGCAACTTGTTCTTGCCGACGTTTGGGGTACGATCCTTGAACAGAGGGAAGCTTTTGAGAAAGTCCAGAAGCGTTGCCTTGCCAGCCTCGAAGGCGTCAATTGGCCCGCAGGGGTGTCGCGGCTGGATCGTATGGTATGTCCGAGTTGCGGGTCATCTCTTCTTGGCCAGTGTGATCCTGCGAACATGGACCACGAGCATGCTATTGGCAGATGCTTTCAATGCGGCGAGGAGGTCGACTTCGAGAGGTTCATGGAAATGGTCGTTGCCGCCGCTTTCGAAATTGACGCCTACATAATGGCGAAAGAGGGCTTGAATTCGCCGATTGCAGATTGTCCAGAATGCGGGGCATCTGCCTATGTAGAAGACGGCGAGGTCAGCATTTGCTTCGTCTGCGGCGAGAGCGTCGCAGGGGAATGTGTGAGGTGCAGCGCAACGATTGACGTTAACGAGTATAACTCTGACCATCCCGAACTTTGCAGCTATTGCGCGCACATGTACGAAAAGGTCATGAGAGAGTGACCCGGTACCTTTAGGCCTCTGGGAACGTACCGCAGCTGTTGGCGGAACCCTCCATCCGCCCAGTTCGCCACGATCAGCCCCGGCACCGCGTCAGCCGTCCGCTCGGCATCCCGCATGAGGTCCAGCCGTTTCGGAAGCTTGACCCGCGGCACCAGCAGGAAGATCGGCGCGGAGACCGGACCCGCATTATGGCGTTCGTACTCTTTCGTCCAACTTTGGCAATCCGCCGAGGCGGTTCGAGTTGGCGCATCACCGCCACCTTGATTTGTGCACCTTTTTGACGTACATATCTTGCATCAAGGAGCACACCATGACCAGCAAGACAACCGCCCGCAAGGAACGCGTCACCCGCGACGACCGTCTGGGCTTCCGGCTTGACGAACAGACCAAGGGGCTGATCGAGCGTGCAGCACAGCTCGAACGGCGCAAGGTCAGCGACTATTGCCTGACCGCCATCGCAGACGCAGCACGGCGCACCATCGCCGAACACGAGACGCTCAATCTGTCCGAGCGCGACCGGGCTGCGTTTTTCGAGGCGATGATCCATCCCCCCGAGCCGAGCGAGCGGCTGGCACGCGCGCTTGCCGAGCACAGCCGCCGCGTCGGCGCATGAACGGTGGCACAGTCCACGCCTGACCTTGCCATCGCCCGTCTCGATGACGCCCATGACCGCGCTGGTTTCACCTGCGGGGTCGAAAGCCTTGACCGCTATCTGCAGACCCAGGCCGGGCAGGATGTGCGCCGACGCGCCAACGGCGTGTTTGTCCTGACCGACAAAGCGGACCCTGACCGGGTGCTGGGCTACTTCACGCTTTGCGCGACGGCGCTGCCTCCCGGCGACGTTCCCGAAGCGGCACGGAAACATATCCCCCGCTATCCGCTGGTCAGCGCCACGTTGATTGGCAGGCTTGCAGTTGCGACCGACCGGCAAGGCCAGAGGCTGGGTGCGGTGCTGTTGGCGGACGCACTGCGTCGGGCGCTGGCGAGTGCAGAGACGGTCGGATCGTCGATGGTCGTGGTCGACGCGCTGGATGACGGCGCGGCGGCGTTCTATGCGGCCCACGGTTTCGTCCGGCTGCCCGAGTCGTTGCGCCTCGTCCTGCCGATGCGGCTCGTCGAGCGTATGGTGGCATCGTCATGACCCGCGCGGCATGCACGCCAGCCCCGCCGACGGCCATCAAGCGCAAGTATTCGCGCGCGGTGGCACGAACCATGGTCGGAAGTGGCGAAACACTATTCTTCCAGCGCGTCGGATCGGCGACTCTGGCCCAATGTCTCGAGTCCTGCGCCAACGACCGCCATCCGCATCCGAACAGCTTGAACAGCTGCTGGGCAGGCCATGGCCGTTTCCGGGACGTCCGCCCAAACATGACATCGAGGCGTGGGCCGTCACGGACGACTGGCCCCAGCGGGTGCCGGTCACGGACGCCGAAGTCGATGTGTTCGAAGCGTGGTTCGGCGACCTCTTCGATGATATGTTCGGACCATGCCGATGACGTGAGGAGACTGCCATCATGACCGTGCCGCTCCGCGCCGCCCTTTATCTTCGCGTGTCGACGGCGCGGCAGGCCGAGCATGATGTTTCCATTCCTGATCAGCGCAAGCAAGGTGAAGCGTACTGCAGCGCGCGCGGCTACGATCTTGTCGAAACGTTCGTCGACGCTGGCGCGTCCGCGACCAATGACCGCCGCCCGGAATTCCAGCGCATGATCGATGCCGGGACATCGAAGCCCGCAGCTTTCGAAGTGGTTGTCGTTCATTCGTTCAGCCGCTTCTTCCGCGATCATTTCGAATTGGAATTCTACGTCCGCAAACTCGCGAAGAATGGCGTCCGCCTTCTGTCGATCACCCAGGAAATGGGCGACGACCCGATGCATGTCATGATGCGGCAGATCATGGCGCTTTTCGATGAATACCAGTCCAAGGAAAACGCCAAGCATGTCCTGCGGGCGATGAAAGAAAATGCGCGACAAGGCTTCTGGAACGGCTCTTTGCCACCCATCGGTTACCGCGTCGTCGCAGCCGAACAGCGTGGAGCCAAGGTAAAGAAGAAGCTCGAGATCGACCCGCACCACGCCGAAACTGTGCGGCTTGCGTTTCAATTGGCTTTGATCGGTGACGGCACTTCCGGACCGATGGGCGTGAAGTCGATAGCCAGTCATCTCAACGCAAAGGGCATCTTCACCCGCGATGGCGGTAGATGGGGCATCGGCAGCCTCCATCGTATGTTGACCCGTCCCGCCTACATCGGACGCCACGAGTTCAACAAGCGCGGCAAGACCAAGGAACTCAAACCATCCGACGAGGTGATCACGGTCGCTGTGCCGCCAATCATCGACGAGGCGACGTTTGCGACCGTGCAAGCGCGGATGAAGGCACGGAACCCGAAAGTCACACCACCGCGCGTGGTCAGCGGCCCGACACTTCTGACCGGCCTGATCCACTGCGCCAAATGCGGCGGGGCCATGACCATCCGCACGGGCAAGGGCGGACGATATCGCTACTACACCTGCTCGACGAAAGCCCGGCAGGGGCCAACGGCCTGCACTGGAATGACCGTCCCGATGGAAAAACTCGACGCATTGGTTGCTGGACATCTGGAAAAACGCCTGCTCGACCCAAAGCGGCTCGAAGCCGTCCTGGCCTCGGTCCTCGACCGCAGGCAAGAGCGTTCCGAACGCAAGCAGCACCATATCGCGGAACTCAACAAACGGGCGACCGAAACTGACCTGCGGCTCAACCGGCTTTACGACGCCATCGAAGGCGGGGTCGCCAATCTCGACGACCCTGAGCTTAAAACCCGCATCGCGACCCTGAAAGCCACCCGTGACCAAGCCCGTGTCGATGCCGACCGCGCCTCGGCCTTGCTCAACACCATCAGCCAGAAATCAATCACGCCGCAGATGCTCCGCAACTTCGCCAGCACCGCACGCGACCGGATGCGCCTGCCCGGCGGCGGCTACCGCCGCGACCACCTGCGCGCTCTGGCCCAACGTGTCGAAGTCAATGACGGCGAAGTCCGCATCATGGGATCGAAGGATGATCTGCTCAGAACACTGGCAGCCGGGGCGGACCTCACGGGTCAGGTGCCCAGTTTTGTTCCAAAGTGGCGGAGGAGGTGGGATTCGAACCCACGGAACGCTTTCACGCTCAACGGTTTTCAAGACCGTCGCAATCGACCACTCTGCCACTCCTCCCGACTTGGGTCGTTTAAGCGAGCTGTTGCGATTCTGGAAGGTGGCATTCAGCGGTGTGGTTTTGGACCGGATCGGGGCGTTTTGCTCCACTCCAGCCGTTCTTCGTGCCTGAAACACGATCTGTGGAATTCCGCTGATCATGGCGAAGCCAGTCTTTCACATCTGCAGTTTCGTCGCTATCTTGTGCCACAAAATGCATATGGTACCGTTGTAGCATTGACTATTGTGCCAAACGGACAGTGATATGCGGACAAATAGGCCGCACAACGGACAGAGCAGAAACGACCGGCTAACGGTCATGCGCCGGAAACGCGGTGCGAGCAGAGGGGCAAGGGTATGTCGGGTCTTCCATTTTCGCGGGTTACAGGAAAACGACTTCCGCTCGCATTGATCGCGGTGCTTGCATCAGCGGGTTGCGACGAGAACGGCAAATTCAGCTTGGGGGGCGGGGGCGATGCACCAGCCGGCGGCGTGGTCCAAAGCCAAAGCACCGAGCTGGTGCAGACCGATGTCGAGGCCCCCGAAGTGTTTCAGGTCACCGCACAAGGCCTGTGGGATGGTCGCCCATCGCTGGGTGGCGTCTGGGTGGCGCATCCTGATGTGACCGACCCCGAGCGTGTCATCATCCGCAACAATGCCAATGGCCAGTTCGTCATCGGTGCCTTGTTCCGCCGCGAACGTGAAAATCCGGGGCCCGCCTTGCAAGCCTCGTCTGATGCAGCCGAGGCTTTGGGCATGCTGGCCGGTGCGCCTGCCGAACTGAACGTCACTGCCCTGCGCCGGGAAGAGGCCGCAGCCCCAGCTGATGCCGCCCCGGTGACAGATTTTGGCGGTGCCGAAACGGCTGGATTAGAAACAGCGGACGGAATCTCCACAACTCCACTGGACCCGATTGCCGGGGCCGCCGCTGCGATTGATGCTGCAGAGGCCGGGCTGCCGACCGACATTACCGCTATACCGCTGGACGATGCGCCGGTTGTGGCCGCATTGCCTGATCCAGCTCCGCTCGCCACTACACCCGCCGGGTCGCTGGATAAACCCTTTATCCAGATCGGGATTTTCAGCATCGAGGCGAATGCCGATACCGCCGCAGGCCAGATGTCCGGCCTTGGTCTGACCGCCCGCGTGGTGCCACAACAAGCGCAGGGTCGCGATTTCTGGAGTGTCATTGTCGGCCCCGCCACATCCGAGGCCGACCGGGCCGCGCAACTGGACAAGATCAAGGCCGCAGGCTTTGCCGATGCGTATTTCGTCCGAAACTGAACCAGAACCATACAAAAGGGCCAGCGCCATATGATCCGTGTCTTTTGCAATCTGCTGCTGGCCGTGTTCCTGACGTGCGTCGGGGCGACAGTTTTCGCGCAATCATTTGAGACCCGCGCCACCGCTGCATGGGTCTATGACCAATCCACCGGCACCATCCTGCTGGCCAAAAATGCTGACGAACCCTTGCCGCCCGCGTCAATGTCGAAACTGATGACGATCTATATGGCGTTCGAGGCGATTGCCGATGGCCGGTTGCAAATTGACGAGCTGCTGCCGGTGTCAGAACAGGCGATGAGCTATGAAGGTTCGTCGATGTTTCTGAACACCAATGACCGGGTCAGTGTCGAAGACCTGCTGCGCGGCACGATTGTGCTGTCAGGCAACGATTCCTCAGTTGTTTTGGCCGAGGCCTTGTCCCCCGATGGCACCGAAGGCGGCTTTGCCCGGATGATCACCGAACGGGCCCGGGATATGGGGATGCTCAATTCCACCTTTGTCAACTCCAACGGCTGGCCTGCTGCCGGCCACCGTATGTCGATGCATGATCTTGGCATTCTGGCCGACCGGATCATTACCGATTATCCGACCTTCTACCCTTTATTTTCGGAAACCGAGTTTTTGTATGATGGCCGGGTGCCGTCCAATACCCAAAACCGCAATCCGATGTTGTCGCTGGGGATTGGCGCGGATGGCCTGAAAACTGGGCACACCGCCGAGGCGGGCTACGGCCTTGTCGGGTCGGCCAAACAAGGTGACCGGCGGATCATTTTTGTGATCACTGGGCTGGAAACCCCGGAAGCGCGTGCCGAAGAAGCCGAAAAGATCGTCAACTGGGCGTTTCGCCAGTTCGCCATCCGCGAGGTCGGCACCGAAGGCTCGATGATTGCCGAGGCCGAGGTCTGGATGGGCGAGGCACCGACCGTCGGGCTGACCTTAGGGGCCGATCTGAATTTGCTTGTCCCCGTCACCGGCGGGGCAGAAGTGACTGCCGAGGCGATTTATGACACGCCCTTGGAGGCCCCAATTGAACTGGGTCAGGAAATTGGCACGCTTGTCATCACCCGCGACGGATTGCCCGAAACCCGTGTGCCATTGCTGGCCGACAAGGCCGTGGCGCGGGGCGGATTTGCCGTGCGTATCCGCACCGCCGCGTTGGTTCTGATAGACCGGTTTGGTCCAGAGCCGGAGGCCGCCGCAGATGCGGAGGCACCTATAGCAACTGAGCCCACCGACGGCGGCGCGTGACGCCCCCGGCATTCATCACCTTCGAAGGCATTGATGGGTCTGGCAAATCTACCCAAGCCCGGGCCTTGGCCAACCATTTGCGCGCGCGGGGCCGCGACGTGATCCTGACCCGCGAACCCGGCGGCAGTCCGGGGGCCGAGGAAATTCGCGCATTGGTCCTGACTGGCGATCCGGACCGTTGGTCGGCAGAAACTGAGATATTGCTGTTCACTGCCGCCCGCCGCGACCATCTGGAAAAGACTATTCTACCTGCCCTCGCCGCAGGCAAAACCGTGATCTCGGACCGGTTTGCCGATTCAACCCGCGTCTATCAGGGGGCGACGCGCGGCGATCTGCGCAGCATGGTCGATCAATTACATAGCCTGATGATCGGGCGCGAACCCGACCTGACATTCATCATCGACATGGATCCCGCCACCGCGTTGCAACGCGGGTTGGCCCGCCGGTCTGGCGAGGACCGGTTCGAGGACATGGGACTGGCGTTTCAGCAAACCCTGCGGGCCGGGTTCCTTGCATTGACCCGGGCATTCCCGGATCGCTGTATCCTGATTGACGGCAACCGCGACGCGGGCCTGGTCAGCGCGGCAATCGCCAGCCATTTCAATGGCTGACACCACCCTGCCCGACCCCGACCGGATCGACGGCGCGCCGCACCCGCGCGAAACCGCTCAATTGTATGGGCAAGATCAGGCCGAACAGGCGTTTCTGACCGCCTATAATGCCGGGCGGCTGCATTCCGGCTGGCTGATCAACGGGCCGCAGGGCGTGGGCAAGGCGACGCTGGCCTACCGGATTGCCGCATTCCTGCTGGCTGAACAACCCATTGATGACGGGCTGTTCGGCGCACCTCTGCCGCCCGTCAGCCTGTCCATTCCGCCGGACTGTCCAGATGCCCGCCTGATCCGGGCCGGATCGCATCCGCGCTTGTTCATCCTGCGGCGCTGCGCCAATACGACAGGCGATAAACTGTCCCAGGTGATCAGTGTCGAACAAGCCCGCGAGTTGAAAAAGTTCTTTCAACTTAGCGCTGCCGATGGGGGCCGTCGGGTGGTGATCATCGATAGCGCCGATGAGCTGAACACAGCGGCGGCCAATGCGATCCTGAAAGTGTTGGAAGAACCACCCGCCAAAACCACATTATTGCTGATTTCGCACCGCCCGACCGGCCTGTTGCCAACGATCCGATCGCGCTGCCGGGACCTGCGCTGTGCGCCGCTGGACAGTGCCGCACTTGACCTTGCCCTGACCAGCGCCGGGCTGGAAACGGCTGGCACAGATGCGCTGACCGCCCTTGCCGGTGGTTCGGTGGGGACAGCGATCAGACTGCTGCACCAGGACGGGCTGGCGCTATATGCTGACCTTGTGCAGTTGTTCAACGCCCTGCCCCGGATTGACCGTATGCAGGCGATACGGCTGGCCGACGCCTGCGCCGGGCGCGGGGCAGAGGCGCGGTTTGGTCTGACGCTGGACCTGATTGACATCTTTCTGGCCCGGACCGCCCGCGCCGGGCTGGTGGGGGAACCGGCTGTGCAGGGGGCGATGGGCGAAGCGCGTTTGCTGGCCCGGTTGTCGCCACATGATCAGGCCGCACGGGCCTGGGCAGGCCTGCAACAACAGATCAGCGCCCGCGCCCGGGCCGGGCGGGCAGTGAACCTTGACCCTGCCGCGCTGATCCTTGATATGCTGTTGCGTATCGAAGACACGGCGCGCAGCACCGCCGCAGCCTGAGGCGGCCCATGTCCCTGCTTGAACTCGTAGACAGCCATTGCCACCTCGATTTCCCTGATTTCGATGCAGAACGCCCCGACATTATCGCCCGCGCCCTTGCCGCAGGCGTGACGCGGATGGTGACGATTTGCACGCGGCTGCGGCAGGAACCACAGGTCCGGGCTATCGCCGAAACCTATCCATCGGTATTCTACGCCGCTGGCACCCATCCGATGAGTGCGGCCGCCGAACCCATGGCAACCGTTGAACAACTGGTTGAAATTGCACAACATCCCAAGATGATCGGGATTGGCGAGACGGGGTTGGATTACCATTATACATCCGACAGCAAGGCGGTGCAGCAAGAGTCCTTGCTGATCCATATCGAGGCCGCCCGGCAAACTGGCCTGCCGCTGATCATCCATGCGCGGGCAGCGGATGAAGATATCGGGCGGATTTTGCGCGTGGAATACATCGCCGCGCCGTTTACCTGCGTCATGCATTGTTTTTCCAGTTCGGCGGCTTTGGCGCAAACTGCTCTCGACCTTGGGTTTTACCTGTCGATGTCGGGCATCGCGGCTTTTCCTAAGTCTCAGGAATTGCAGAATATTTTCGCGGCAGCCCCGCTGGACCGGATAGTGCTGGAAACCGACAGCCCCTACCTCGCCCCTCCACCGCACCGGGGCAGGCGCAATGAGCCGGCTTATACGGCGCATACTGCTGCCGCCGGGGCTGCTATCTATCAGATATCACTGCAGGAATTCGCGGCATGCACCAGCGCGAACTTCGACCGGCTGTTCACCAAGGCGGCGCGGTGATGGACCAGTTACACGTCACTATCCTCGGTTGTGGGTCATCGGGGGGGGTACCGCGGCTGGGCGGCGATTGGGGTGATTGCGATCCCAACAATCCAAAGAATGCGCGGCGGCGTTGTTCGCTTTTAGTGAGCCGAACCAATGGCCTGGGAACCACGCGGGTGTTGATTGACACCTCGCCCGACCTGCGGATGCAGCTGCTGGATGCAGGCGTTGGGCAGCTGGATGCAGTGATTTATACTCATGCCCATGCCGACCACGTGCATGGAATCGACGATCTGCGGATGATCGTGTTTAACATGCGCCAACGCCTGCCCGTCTGGGCTGATGCGGGCACGTGCAATGCGCTGATGTCGCGCTTTGCCTATGCTTTTGTCCAGCCTGCAGGGTCGTCTTACCCGCCGATCTGCGACTTGAATCAGATCGACGGGCCGGTCACTATTCCCGGCGCTGGTGGCCCGATAACACTGGAGGGGTTCGCCGTAGAACATGGCGATATCAACGCCTTAGGGTTCCGTATCGGCCCCGTGGCCTACCTGCCCGATGTGTCGAATATCCCCGAAACGGTCTGGGTCACACTGCAAAACCTTGACTGCTGGATCGTCGATTGCCTGCGCCGCACGCCGCATCCCAGCCATGCGCATCTGGCGCGGACACTGGACTGGATCGGCAGGGCGGCACCCAAACAGGCGGTGCTGACCAATATGCATGTCGATCTGGACTATGCGGTTTTAGACGCTGAAACCGCCGCCCACATTACCCCGGCTTATGACGGCTTGACGCTGACCTTTGCAATATGAGCGCGCTGACGTCGATCATTCTGCCGGTGTTTCTAATCATCGGCTTTGGCTATATCGCGGTCTGGCAGCGCTATTTATCGGACGAAGCCATTGATGGGCTTATGAAATTTGCCCAAGGCTTTGCAGTGCCCTGCCTGCTGTACCGGGGCATTGTCAATCTGGATCTGTCGGCCAATCTGAACCCGGGGTTGCTGGTCAGCTTTTATGGCGGGGCGCTGGCTGGGTTCTTTGTCGGGCTGCTGGGGGCCCGATATCTGTTCAGCCGACCGTGGGCAGATGCGGTGGCTATCGGCTTTGTCGGGCTGTTTTCCAACTCGCTTTTGTTGGGTTTACCGATCACCGAACGGGCGTATGGCGATGGTGCTTTGGCAGCAAACTATGCGATTATCGCGTTTCATGCGCCGTTTTGTTACGCCGTGGGCATCACCGCGATGGAGGTTGCCCGCGCCGGGGGTGAGGGCATCTGTAAGGTTTCGGGCAAAATCCTTAAGGCGGTTTTCAGCAATGCACTGATCATCGGGATCACTTTGGGGTTCATCGTCAATCTGGGCGGAATCCCGCAACCTGCGGTGCTGAACGACGCATTGGACATGATCGGCCGGGCCGCCCTGCCTGCGGCCTTGTTCGGCTTGGGCGGGGTCCTGTTTCGCTATCGCCCCGAGGGGGATTTGCGCACCATTCTGTTCATCACCGCTATTTCGCTGATCCTGCATCCGGCGGTGACATGGGGGCTGGGGCGGGTGATGGGGTTGGAGCAGGACACATTCAGGTCGGCGATTGTGACTGCCGCGATGGCGCCGGGGGTGAATGCCTATCTGTTTGCCAATATGTATGGCACAGCCAAACGTGTCGCGGCGTCAGCGGTGCTGATCGGGACAGCGGCCTGCATTTTTACGGCGGCGATCTGGCTGAGTATCCTACCCTAAGCGGCGAGCAAAACCCGCGCCTCGGCTTGGCGCAGGGCAGTATGCACGGTCGCGCCGTAGCAACCCAATTGCAACTCCAGCTCGGGGAATATCGCAAAAATCTCGTCCCGCGTGGCCGCGTCCAGACTGCCCAGGCCGACCTCGCCGGGATGAAAACTTTCGGTGGCAACACCTTCGGAAAAGATCACCTGATGGGTGTCAAACATCAAGTGGTGATAGTCCACGATGCCGCCATGATCGATGACCACATCGCGGCCATTGACGAAATGCAGGGCCGGGACCAGCACATTATCCTGCCCCAGCCATAATTCCGACCGCCAGTCCGACACCCGGATGCGGTGTTGCGGTGACAGGCGCAGGGGGCGGGTGTTTCCGATGGCCCCGGTTTGAAACAGCACGGGGGCGAATTTGCCCCATGCCGGAAACTGCCGCGATGACCGCCAGCGCACCGGTTGCAAGCCGTCCTGTGCGGTCAGGACCAAGGTGCCGACGCCAATTTGTTCCACAGGGCACGGACCTGTCGCAGTTTCGATCAAAGTCCCTGCGGCAAAGCAGACGGGGGTCGCATAGGTTGTTGAATTGAAATTCGGCCCTTCAAAGTTCGACACAACGGTCAGCGGCACATTTCGCGGCGGAAACCCGCCCGGCCCGCCGATAAAGGCCAGCCCTTCGATCGTGGCATAGGCCGGGGTGGAATTGGTGACGTTGAACCCGACAACCGTCCAGGTATTGATCCCATCGGTCAGGGTCAGGCCATATTCGGCCTCGACTCCGGTGTTGTTCGCATAGCTGGTGCCATTGATCGTCTGCGCCCCGTTCAGGCGCTGTGTCCCAGTGTCATTGTCCTGAAAATTCGCGTCATTATCGTTGATTGCGACCGGATACCAGTCGTTTGAATTCAGCGTGATGGTCCGGCCAACCAGATGCACACCGGTGCCTTGGGTGACGCCATCCAGAATGGCCCCGCCGCTGATCGTCATGTCGGTTTCGTTCAGGACATAGATTGAATAGGGCATAACCGGGATCCATTGCTTGCGGATGACCGGTTATTGTCGCCAGATTGAGAACGCAGTAAGGCGGCAAATTGACCTTATGGCGGTCAATTGCGGCAGGGTTAACTGGCTGATAACCCGCGCAACCGTTCGGATCGGCGGCGCAGAATTTCCAGTGTCGCCAGCAATAAAACCGAAATGGCGACCAGCACCACGGCGGCGGCCAGAATGGTGGGGCTGATCTGTTCGCGCAATCCGGTAAACATCTGCCATGGCAGAGTTTTTTGACCAGCAGCGCCGAGGAAAAGCACGACGACGACTTCGTCAAACGAGGTGATGAAGGCGAATAATGCCCCCGATATCACGCCGGGCAGGATCAGTGGCATCTGCACCCGGAAAAACGTCGTCACCGGGTTGGCCCCCATGCTGGCTGCGGCCCGGGTCAGCGACCGGTCAAACCCCACCAATGTTGCCGTAACCGTGATAATCACAAAAGGCACACCCAAGGCCGCATGGGCCAGCACGACCCCCCAATAGGTGCCTTGCAGCCCGATCCGGGAGTAAAAGAAATACATCCCCGCCGCCGAAATGATCAGCGGCACGATCATTGGTGAAATCAGGATCGCCATGATCGCCCGTTTGAACGGCACATGGCTTTGGCTCAGCCCCATCGCCGCCAATGTGCCCAGCGAGACTGATATGAGCGTGGCCACCGGCGCGATCTTGATCGAATTCCACAGCGGCCCCTGCCAGTCCGGGTTGGTAAAGAAATCGGCAAAATGTTTGGTGGAAAAGCCTGCAGGGTCAAGCCGCAGCATTTCAGGGGTAAAGGTAAAGAAATCCTTGGCGTTAAAGGCCAGCGGGATGATGATCAGGATCGGGGCGATCAGAAAGAAAAAGATCAGCCCGCAGATGACACGGAAGGCGTAATACCAGATGCGCTGGCCGGTGGTGGCATAGATTGGCAAAGCCATGGCCCTAGCCCCCCAGTTTCACATTGTCGATGCCGACGATCCGGTCATAGGCCCAATACAGCGCCAGAACCAAGGCCAGCAATATCGCCCCCAGCGCCGCGGCCAACCCCCAGTTCAGCGAGGTGCCGATGTGATAGGCAATGCGGTTCGAGATGAACACGCCTTTGTTGCCGCCCACCAATTCGGGGGTGATATAATAGCCGATGGCAAGGATGAACACCAATATCGACCCGGCCCCGATGCCCGGAACGCTTTGCGGAAAATACACCCGCCAGAAGGCGGTCCAGTTGGTCGCCCCCAATGATTTCGCAGCCCGCAGATAGGTGGGCGGAATGCCTTTCATCACCGAATACAGCGGCAATATCATGAACGGCATCAGGATATGGGTCATGGCAATGATTGTGCCGGTCTGGTTGTTGATCAGCACCAGCCGCCCGTCATCGGCAACAAAACCGATCCAGACCAGCAGGTCATTGATCACCCCCTGGGCCTGCAGCAACACTTTCCAGGCGCTGGTGCGGACCAGAAGCGAGGTCCAGAATGGCAAAAGCACAAGGATCATCAGCAGGTTGGCGGTTTTATTGGGGAGGTTGGCCAGGAGCCACGCAATCGGATAGCCCAGTAGAATGCAGGTCGCGGTGATTGTTACTGACAGGATGATCGTGCGGATGAACATGGTGATATAAACCCGCTCATCGGCCGGGCGCATTTCGATCCCATCCGCACCGATCTGCATATCGACGGCATTCAGGAAATAGCCGGGGGTGAAATTGCCACTATAGGTCTGGATCGTGCGCCAGACAGCGGGGTTCAGCCATTCGGGGTCGGAATTGGCGAACTGATCACGGATGCTGACCGGGGTGAAACCGGAGGTGTCAACGGCGGGGATCAGCCCTTCGGTCATGGCCCCGGCGGCCAGATCGCGGTAGAGGGCAGTATAAACGAAATCGGGGATGTCTTCCGCCGCCGGGTCATCTTCCTTGACCTCGCGGATCATCTGCGCCCAGCCCTGATAGGCGCTGGTGGTTTGCGGGAATGTGGCCGTCAGATCGGCGGCCATCGACGCTGTGTTCATCCAGTCCGCCCATTGCGCCGGGTCGGCAAAGGCCGGGTCGGCGGCGGTGAACTGGTCACGGTAGCTGCCGGTTTCAAACCCGCCCACATCACGGCCCGTCGCCCGCATCAGCGATGACATGCCGCCCATTTCATAATTCAGCCGGGTGCCCAGCCGCGTGTGCAGCTTGTATTCTTCGGCAATCATCATGTCGGTGTAGAAGGCCGCGAACACAGCTTCGGACGGGGGTTCGCCGGTGCCGGGGTCATAAGCGGCTAATGCCACGACAGTGCGCGGCAAGGTTTCGCTGACCATCTGGTTTTCAACAGACCGGAACAGCATGTCGGCAATCGGGGCGATAAAGCTGATCATGACGAAGGCCAGCAAGGGTGCAATCAGCAGCAGGGCGCGCAGTTTTTGCCGCCGCAGGGCGCGGTTCAGGCTGACGCGCAGCGGTTTGCCATCGGCGGACAGGACAAGATCAGCGGCCATGTTCGGCTTTCTTGGTAAAAAAAGGGCGGGGTCCGTATTGGCCCCCGCCCGATCCGATTATTGTGCCAGCCACGCCTGGAATTTGGCGTCAACTTCGTCGGAATTGTCAGCCCACCATTCGATGTTGTTGACAAGAAAGTTGGTCTGGTTCGCCGGGTTGGTTGGCATGTGCTGCGCCATGTCGATGCCCAGCGTGGCATGCATTCCCACCAGCGGCTGCGATGACGCGCGGGCCGGACCATACGAGATATACAGCGCCTGATCGGCCAGACGCTGCGTGTCGGTCGCAAAGTTGAGGAAGTGCATGACGCGGTTCATCCGGGCCTCGTCCAGACCGGTGGGCACAACCCAACCGTCAAAGTCGAACACCTGATAATCCCACAGCATCGACACCGGCACTTTTTGCTCTTCGATGACCGAGAACAGACGACCGTTATAGGTGCTGCCCATGACCACTTCGTTATCGGCCAACAGTTGCGGGGTTTCTGCACCGGCGGACCACCAGATCACGCTATCCTTGATCGTGTCCAGCTTGGCCAAGGCCCGCTCGACCCCGCCTTCGGATGACAGGGTGGTGTAAAGGTCGGCTTGCGCCACGCCGTCACACAGCAAGGCCCATTCGAGGTTTTTCTTCGGACGGCTTTCCAGTGCCCGCATGCCGGGGAAGGTTTCCAGATCGAACACGGCGCAGATGCTGTCGGGCACAGCGCCATTCCAGGCGGCGACGTCATTGCGATAGCCAAAGGTGGTCGAGAACACGATCTGCGGGATGAAGCAGTCGTTGATCAGCGACGGGCCAAAGTCGGCGGTGGGGGTTGACCCGTCGGTACCGGCGGCAAGGGCTGTATCAAAGTCAATCTCCAAGGCCAGACCTTCGTCACAGGCGCGTTGGGCATCGGGGCCTTCGACATCGACCAGATCATAGGTCATATTGCCGGCCTCGTTGGCGGCGCGCAGTTTGGCGATGCTTTCGTTTGCGCCCTCGTCCCAGGTGATGACGGTGCCGGTCAGTTCTGTATAGGGGGCCGCATAGGCAGCCAACTGACTGGCCTGATAGGCGCCGCCCCAGGACATCAATACCATTGAATCGGAACAGTTTTCACATTCCGCCAAGGCGTGGCTTTCGGCATTTGCAATCATGCCGAACATCGGTGTGAAAGACAGGGCAGTCGCCCCAAGCAGTGTGGTCAGTTTCATTTGTCGTCTCCCTAGTGGTTTTATGGTCGTTTCTTTGCGGGCAACCGACTGCCCAATCGTGAGTTAGGACGCGTCCAGCGCCCGGCAATCGTCGGGCAGCCAGCCGATATCGATCATCGTGCCGGGGGTCAGGCGGACCTGATCGGGGGCGTTGCGGGTTTTGATGATAAAATCATCTTTGCCCGCGACGCGCAGCCGGGTGCGGAAGATATCGCCCATATAGATGAACTCCAGCACTTCGGCCCGCAGCGTATGGACGCCGTCCCGCAGGCGGCGCTTGTCAATCTCGACCCGTTCGGGGCGGATCGACACTTTGGTCCGCTCGCCGATTTTGGTGACATTGACAGGCTTGGCGTCAATCTCGTCACCAGTGTCGAGTTTGACGACACAAGAGTCGGATTTCATCTGGGTCACGGTGCCCAGCATGGTGTTGTTTTCACCAATGAACTGGGCCACGAAACTGTTGGCCGGGGCCTCGTATAATTCATCCGGGGCGGCCAGTTGCTGAATCCGGCCATCGTTGAACACGGCGACGCGGTCTGACATGGTCAACGCTTCGGTCTGGTCATGGGTGACGTAAACCACGGTAATCCCAAGGTTATCCGCGATATGCTTGATCTCGAACTGCATATGTTCGCGCAACTGCTTGTCCAGCGCGCCCAAAGGTTCATCCATCAGCACCAATTCGGGTTCGAAAACCAGCGCGCGGGCCAATGCCACGCGTTGCTGCTGACCACCTGACAATTGCGCCGGGCGACGGCCGCCAAACTGGCCCATCTGGACCATATCCAGTGCGCGTTTCACCTTGGCCTCGCGGTCGGTTTTGCCGATCTTGCGGACCTCGAGCGGAAACGACAGATTTTCGGCCACCGACATATGCGGGAACAGGGCGTAGTTCTGAAACACCATGCCGATGCCGCGCTTGTGCGGCGGGATGTTGTTGATCGGTTTGCCCGCCAGCCGGATATCGCCGTGCGTCGCGGTTTCAAATCCGGCCAGCATCATCAGGCAGGTGGTTTTGCCCGATCCTGACGGGCCCAGCATGGTCAGAAACTCGCCTTTGGGCAATGACAGGTTCAGGTCTTTGACGACCAGCGAAATTCCATCATAGCTTTTCTGGACGCGTTCGAATTCAACGAACGCCTCCCCCGCGGTGGCATTGACCAAAAGCACCTCCCTGACGTCACGGCAGATTTTTCTGCACTTCTCAGAACATGACTAAACCGAAGGCTGACTGAATATGCAACAGGATTGGACGGTTGTCGGGCATGTTTGTGATAACACGCAACAAGTGACCGCCAAAATCAGCTTTGGCAGGACAATGGGCTAAAAATCAGTCTGTTGCAGGAAATTCTACGCGGCGGGCACGTAGGCCAACCGCTGCATTTGCCCGGCTTGACCCAGTTTAATCATGTCGATCCGGCGTGGTAAATCGGCAAAGCGCAGGACAGGCCGGGCCGTTGGGCCATAGGCTGCTGCCGCACCATCCCGCGCCAAAGCGGGAAATTGCCGTGCCAGACTGACCAACGCTGCCGGGTCCAGCATCGCCAGCCCCCAGGAACCGGGATAAAAGCTTTCGCTCGGGGTGCCGTTGGCATAGATAATCTGATGTCGCGCAAACATCAGATGAACATAGGTCACGTCCCGCAAGCCTTGGGCCAAACGCACCTGATTGCCCTCAAGCCGGGCCAGATGGGTGGCCCGTGCCAGCCCTTCGGACTGACCATGCCGGATCAGCACGCCATGCTGGGGCGATACCAGCAGGTCCCGGCCATTGCCGGTAAAGCCCTTGGTCAACCGCACCGGGCGCAGGTCGGGCCGGGACAGCAGACCGACCGGGTCGAGGTACCGCGACGCGGCCCAAGCCACCGGTTGTAGCCCATTGTCCAGCGTGCTGACCAGATCGCCGGGGCGCAAAGAGTCCACCGGCACCTCGCCCCGCGGCGTCAGGATCAATGTGCCTGCGGTAAAGCAGGGGATGCCCGCCGCGTGGCGCTGCTGGACGGTGGCCATCTGCGACGGCGACACCCCTTGCAGGACCAGCGTTTCGCCGCCCGGGAAGGTCAGTTTGGCATTGCCAAAGCCATCGTCGGTGACCACGACATCCCGCGCTGTGACCGGGCCACCCTGCGCGTTTATGAGATTGCCGACATCAATCTGATCGTCGTATTGGCCATCGTTATCTGTGTCATTCAGGCTGAAGTCGGTGATGATATCGGCACCGCCGAAACGGTCCAGTGCGAAGCTGTCATTGCCCGCGCCGCCGGTCACAAGATCGTCGCCCGCCTCGCCCCGCAATGTGTCGTTTCCGGCATCGCCAAAGATCGTATCGCCGCGCGCACCGCCGCTGATGACATCATTGCCGTCGCCACCATAGATCGTGTCATCGCTGAGCGCGCCGCCGGTGTCGGCAATGGTGTCATGGCCCGCGCCGCCATAGATGACATCGGTATTTTCGCCGCCATCAAGCGTGTCATTGCCGTCGCCAGCATTGACAGTATCCATCCCGGATCCGCCGTAAAGCTGGTCATCGCCAGCACCACCGTAAAGGCTGTCCTGACCGTCGCCGCCGGTGAGTATGTCGTTGCCGTCACCGCCATACAGCGCATCTTCGCCGCTGCCGCCAGCGATTGAATCATTGCCAGCCTCGCCCGCGACACTGTCGTTGCCAGCGCCGCCGCTAACGATGTCGTTCCCTAGCCCACCGTAAATGACGTCATTGCCAGAACCGGCGAAAATCCGGTCATTGCCGTCGCCGCCGATGATACTGTCATTTCCGTCGCCACCATACAGCGTGTCGTTTCCGGCCGCTTCGGCGTTATAAGACCCGATCGTATCATCCCCGGCCCCGCCATAAACCGTATCATTGCCGGCATCGCCATTCAGCGTGTCATTGCCGCCGTCGCCAAACAGCGTGTCATGGCCTGCCCCGCCAAACACCGTGTCATTGCCATACCCTGCACGGACCGTGTCATGTCCGTCATCGCCGTAAACAACATCATCGCCGTATTGCGACCGGATATCGTCGTCGCCCGACCCGCCGTAAACGGTGTCTTCCAATCCGGGTCCGTAGGAAATGCTTTGGTTCGGGCCACCGGTAATCGGTTCCAGAAAATAGCCATCGGGGTCTTTGAGGACAAAATTCTGGGTGGTTGTGGTGGATTTGACCAGGCTTTGGCCGGGCTGAATTGTGGCCAGATAGACCTGATGACCATTGCCATCGATCCAGAACAGGTCAACCGGGCCATCGGCGTTGTTGTTGATTGTCAGGTTGGTCGCCGACCCGCCCGAGCCTGACGCATAATTGGCTGTGTTCAGCCATTGGCCATCGCTGACAATCATATCATTGTCAGCACCGCCATACATCGTATCCTGACCCTGACCGCCGACCATCGTGTCATTGCCAGACCCGCCGTAAACGGTGTCATTGCCTTTTTCTGATGTCAGCGCATCATTGCCGGACCCGCCATACATGTCGTCATTGCCGGTGCCGCCATAGCCACCATCATTGCCGTCACCGCCGTAAAACGTGTCATTGCCAGCGCCCCCGTAGGACAAGTCATCGCCGCGGCCACCAGTCTGCGTATCATTGCCGGATGTGCCGTTTAAGGTAGCCATTGGTGATCCCCGAGTGGCAATGGGGCGACCACGGTGCAACGGGGCCAGCAGGCTGTTCGGGTTCAGCCTGCCGGTCCGGTTGATCCGGGCCCCCGGTCCAAACCATGGGTCCGGTTTAAGGCTGACGTGGCAAATGCCGGGTTAACCGCGACACAGCCAAGCATCTGGCATTTCTGCGAAATACCGGACGAATTTGAATTTGTTTGGAAAAGTGGTGCGGATGAAAGGACTCGAACCTTCACGGGTATTACCCCACAGCGACCTCAACGCTGCGCGTCTACCAATTCCGCCACATCCGCACGTGAACCTTAAGGGTAGGCAGCCGGGCATATAGACCAGCGTTGTGACGCTGCCAAGGGGGGAACGGCAGGTCTGGCTGTTACTGTGCCGGGGTCGCGCGATGGCGCTGCCAGATAATCACCGCCAGCAACAAGATTGCCATGCCGAAAAACCCGGTCCAGGGTGCTGCCCCGAATAAAACATCGCTCATCCGCCGCCCCGGTAACATGGTGAATACCCCTGCGATCCCAATTGCATAGGTGTAGAGCGACAGCATGGTCTGGCGGTGCAGGCCGATCCGTCCGGCGCGGGCATGGGCCACGCCCTGCCATAGGCTGAACAGGGTCAGGACCGACAGGATATGAATGGGTGAGAACCGTCCAATCAGCCGGATATCGGTGATCAGAAAGGAACTGAGCGCAGTGACGGCCATCGCCAATACCCACCCCCGGCCCAGCAGTTTATGCCAGATATCCCGGCTGCGCCGCAGCATCGCCAGCGGCCCGAGGATAAGCGCCAAGATCACCGCGATCACATGCAGCTGGATGATTGGCGGGGCGGTCAGAAGCGGGGCGAGGGTCATGGCAGAACGGTCCTTTTTGGGCTTGCGGGTTGGGCTGTGCGGGGCTTTGCAGTTTGGGGGGGCCATGGTATTGGCGGCCATTGCCCGGCATATTGCCGGACCCATGCCAAGGGCCGCCCGCCCGATCAACCGCCACTTCGTCAGACACAGGGTTTGCTGCGTGACCAACCGCCTCTCGTCATTCGCGCTGCGTCAGGCACGCGCCCATCTGGCGGCCCGCCCGGTGCTGCTAACGCTGGTGGGGGTGTCATTGGTGCTTGCGCTGTCCGGCCCGTTCCGCACCCTGGACCTGTTGGGCCCCGGCACCCGGGCAGTGTATTGGACGGCTGTGGTCTTTGGCACCTATGCGACGGGCACGATGGTGATGGCGGTCTTGGGGCAATGGTCCCGGTTCAGCGGTTGGCCACGCGCATTGCGCATCGCTGTTGGCGGGGTTCTGGTCGGGCTGGCTGTGGCGCTGATCCTGGTGCTGATCGACCGGCTGGTGCTGGGCCGCCCGCCCGATTCTGGCCCGGATGTGGTGCAACTGACCGCGATTGCGATCCTGATTTCGCTGTTTGTGGTGGCGGTGGGAATTTTGCAGGCGCGGTTGGAATTGCGGCCCGCTTTGCCCCGTCCGGTTTTGATCCTGGACCGGCTGCCCTTGGCCAAACGCGGCGCTTTGCTGTGTCTGTCAGTCGAGGATCATTATGTGCAGGTCACGACCGCTTTGGGCCGGGAGATGGTGCTGATGCGCCTTGGTGATGCGATCCGCGAGGCGGGCGATATGCCCGGATTGCAGGTGCATCGGTCGCATTGGGTGGCGCTGGCCGCCGTGCGCGATGTCCGGCGCACCGGCGAGACCGCTGTGCTGACCTTGACCAACGGTGTCGAAGTTCCGGTCAGCCGCCGGTATATCAGGGATTTGCGGCAGGCCGGGATTTTGCCGCTGCGCGCCGCGGACCGGGCCGCCTGATGCCCCGGGCGGCTGTTGACTGGATCACCTCAGACGGGCTGACGGAGTATGCCGCCGCGTGTGAATTCATGGAGGCCCGGGCCGCAG
Organism: Rhodobacterales bacterium; assembly: GCA_031422295.1. Classification (GTDB taxonomy): domain Bacteria; phylum Pseudomonadota; class Alphaproteobacteria; order Rhodobacterales; family Rhodobacteraceae; genus JANOMH01. The sequence goes on from JANOQM010000047.1 coordinate 61,228, forward strand.
CGATTGCCGCAGGCACCGCCCCCGAGGCGATCTGGCTGGTCGAACATCCGCCCATGTATACGGCTGGCACCTCGGCCAAACCCGCCGACCTGACCGACCCTGACCGCTTTGCGGTGCATATGTCCAAACGTGGCGGCCAATATACCTATCACGGCCCCGGACAAAGGGTGGCTTATGTCATGCTGGATGTCGCTGCGCGCGGCCGTGATGTGCGCTGTTTTGTGCGCGATCTGGAGCGCTGGATCATTGCGGCATTGGCCGAATTTAACGTGACCGGCGAAATCCGGCCCGGTCGCGTCGGCGTCTGGGTGACCCGGCCGGACCGGCCTTTGCGCCCCGATGGCCAGATGCAGGAAGACAAGATTGCCGCCCTTGGCATCCGGTTGCGCAAATGGGTCAGCTTTCACGGACTGTCGATCAATGTGGACCCGGATCTGAGCCATTTCAGCGGCATCGTGCCGTGCGGGATCAGTGACCACGGCGTGACCAGTCTGGTGGAGCTGGGCCTGCCGGTCAGCATGACGGATGTCGATGCCGCCCTGCGCCGCAGCTTTGACCAGGTTTTCGGCGGTTAGGGCGGTTACGCCGCCTGTCGCAGTCGCAGATTGTCAAATGTAGCGCCCAACACATGGGCGGGCACTGGGCGGGCGAAATAATAACCTTGGAATTGTTTGCAGCCATGCCGGTGCAGATAGGCCACTTCCTGTGCGGTTTCGGTGCCTTCAGCCAAAACCCTGATCCCCAGACCCTGCCCCAGCGTCAGCAAAGCGGCGCAGATCGCCTGCGCATCGGGGCTGGTGTGCACGTCGGTCACAAATTCCCGGTCGATCTTGAGAATATCGATCGGCAGTTGCCGCAGGGTGCGCAGGCTGGCGAAACCTGTGCCGAAATCATCCAGCGCGATCTGCACACCGGAATCGCGCAGTTGGGTCAGCAGGCGGCGGCTGTGGTCATAGTCCAGCAATGCCATGGTTTCGGTCAGTTCAATGACCAGCTGATCCGGGCGCAACCCGGCGGTGGCAATCGCATCGGCGATTTGCCAGCCCAAATCCTCGTTCATGAACTGTCCGGCACCCAGATTGACCGAAACCCGCATCTGCGGGTCCCATCCGGCGGCCTGCTGGCAGGCATTGCGCAGGACCCATAGCCCGATCGGTTCGATCAGCCCCGTCGCCTCGGCCAAGGGGATAAACCGGGCGGGGGCGACAAAGCCACGGCTGGGGCTGTTCCAGCGGATCAACGCCTCGGCCCCGACCGGCTGCCCCAGATCAAGATCCATGACCGGTTGATAATACAGTTCAAATTCCTCGTGCGCGATGGCGCTGCGCAGGTCTTGTTCCAGCACCAGCGGGTCATCGCCGGTATCGGGACCACTGCCGGAAAGTGCGGTAAAAGGGGCCGCAAACCTGCCGCCCTGACCGAAAGCGACAATCGGATGTTCATCGCCTAAATGTTCGGCCCGCAAGGCGATGACTTCGTCAATCACCCGCTGTGCATCGGTCATCAACCGCCCCGCCACATCGGTGAAATGGTCTGGCAAAGCCGCGGGCACATCGCCTTGTAACACCCGGCGCAGCGCCTGCCCCGTCAGGCTGACCGGGCGCAGCAACAGGTCAATGCCGATCACCGTGGCGATGGCCACGACAGCTGCACTGGCCATGGCCAGCACCGGTGCCCCCCAGGTCATGGGCGAGGTCACGGGCGAGGTCACGGGTAAAACCCCGCGGGCCATCAGCACCGCTATCACCATTGGCAAAGCCAGAATCCCAACCGCCGCCAGTGCCAATACCTTGGCACGGTAGCCCAGCCCGGTCAGTCGGGACAGACCGGCGTAAAACCAAAGCTGCGACATGACCCATCCTCTCGTAGCGGCTGATCCCTTGTGCTAAAGGGACAAGTCTTTCCAGCGGGTTAAGGAGTGGCGGCTGCGGGATAGGGCAATTGCTTCAAGTTTTAGGCAGAACCCGGATTATCCGCCCCCCCTGCGCCAATTTAACCCAGCGTGTCTGGCAGTTCGAATATTGCTCCCTTTACACTTACCGACTAGAACCGGATTAAATATGCGGGAGGTGGCTGTTTCATTTCGGCGCGCCCCTTGCAGTCCACAGTAGCCAGATCAGGAGAGCCACATGGCAGACGCCGCCATCCACGGCCACGACCAGCATGCAAGCCGGGGGTTTTTTACCCGCTGGTTCATGTCCACCAACCACAAAGATATCGGGGTTTTGTATCTCTTTACCTCGGGGATAGTGGGGTTCATTTCGGTTGCTTTCACCGTGTTCATGCGGATTGAGCTGATGGAACCGGGCGTGCAGCATATGTGTCTGGAGGGGTATCGGTTCCTGACTGACGCGGCACAGACCTGTAGTCCGAATGGCCATTTGTGGAACGTGCTGATCACCTATCACGGCGTTCTGATGATGTTCTTTGTGGTCATCCCGGCGCTGTTCGGCGGATTTGGCAATTATATCATGCCATTGCAGATTGGTGCGCCGGATATGGCGTTTCCGCGGATGAATAACCTGTCCTATTGGATGTTCGTCGCAGGAACTGCGCTGGGTGTCGCCTCGATGCTGGCGCCGGGCGGCAACGGTCTGCAAGGGTCGGGCGTGGGCTGGGTGCTGTATCCGCCGCTGTCGACCCAAGAGGGCGGGATTTCCATGGATCTGGCGATTTTCGCCGTGCACCTGTCGGGCGCCTCGTCGATTCTGGGTGCGATCAATATGATCACCACGATCCTGAACATGCGCGCGCCGGGCATGACGATGCACAAGATGCCGTTGTTTGCCTGGTCAATCTTTGTGACTGCATGGCTGATCCTGCTGGCCCTGCCGGTCTTGGCCGGTGCGATCACCATGCTGCTGATGGATCGGCAATTTGACACCGCGTTCTTTGACCCAAAAGGTGGTGGCGATCCGATCCTGTACCAGCATATCCTGTGGTTCTTTGGCCATCCGGAAGTGTATATCATCATCGTCCCCGGCTTTGGCATCATCAGCCATGTCATCGCCACCTTCAGCCGCAAGCCGATTTTTGGCTATCTGCCGATGGTTTATGCGATGGTTGCGATTGGCGCGCTGGGGTTCGTCGTCTGGGCGCACCATATGTACACAGTGGGTATGTCATTGACCCAGCAGAGTTATTTCATGATGGCGACGATGGTTATCGCGGTGCCGACCGGGGTGAAGATCTTTAGCTGGATTGCAACTATGTGGGGTGGGTCGGTGGAACTTAAGACGCCGATGCTCTGGGCGTTTGGGTTCCTGTTCCTGTTCACCGTCGGCGGGGTCACGGGTATCGTGCTGTCGCAGGCCGGGATCGACCGGGTTTATCATGACACCTATTACGTCGTGGCCCACTTTCACTATGTCATGAGTCTGGGTGCCGTGTTTGCGATCTTTGCAGGCATTTATTTCTACCTGCCCAAGATGTCGGGCCGGATGTATCCGGAATGGGCCGGCAAGCTGCATTTCTACACGATGTTCATCGGTGCGAACATCACCTTCTTTCCGCAGCATTTTCTGGGGCGGCAAGGGATGCCCCGCCGCTATATCGACTATCCGGAGGCATTTGCCTATTGGAACTATATCTCGAGCCTCGGCGCGTTCCTGTCGTTTGCGTCGTTCTTGTTTTTCATCGGCGTGCTGTTTTACACCCTGTTCGCAGGCAAGCGCGTGACCGTGAACAACCCGTGGAACGAGTTTGCCGATACGCTGGAATGGACCCTACCCTGCCCACCGCCCGAACATACATTCGAGCAATTGCCCAAGCAGAGCGACTGGGACAAGGGCCATGCGCATTAAAGTAAGTGAAAACTACGGAAAGCCTCGAGGCAATTCGGGGCTTACGCCTCTGTGCATTTGACTTGATCGGGACCGTGATTAGGCTCGCTTGATTAGCTGTATCAAGGAGTTCAAGAATGCAAACCAATGAAGTGCTAGCCGTCCGGGACGAAGTCTCGAAATTCTGGCATGACCAAGTCAACGTGTGGACCAAGTTGACTCACTTCGGCTTCTCCACCGATGACCGATACACAGCCTTTTGTGTAGCAAAAGATTGGTTACAAGACACCGGCGAGGCCCTGCTATGCCATCGAAGAAAAGGGTTCAGTCCAGACCCGTATCAAGGCTACATTGAGTTCTGGGGGGTTCTGCAAGCGACCTTTGTCCAGCAAGACGCTTTGGCTGAAATGCGCTATGCGGCGAGTGGCAAATGGCAGGGCGCGGAGACGATGGGCGGCCGCGGATGGAAGAGCCTGCGCGACCTGCGAAACCGGATCGGGGGTCATCCGACGCGGAAAGATCGTGGAACCGACAAAAAAATGCTTCGCTCAGTGACAAGTCGGCAGACGATGACTTACGACGCCATTTCCGTCATGTTCGATACAGACGGGAAGCGGTCACATGCGAACATCAATCTCGGAGAGATGATGGACGCATATGACAGGGAGGCAGTTGCTGAACTTCAGCGAGATTTTGAGCAATTGCAGACGTTGGTTTCCGCAGGTTTACCAGATGCCTTATGAATGGATCACGCCACAGTCAGTCCCGGACCGGTCCGGGGCCGCTGTCACTTTCGAACCGATGACTATCGAACTGCACCTGTGGCCTTACCGGTCCCTGCCGCGCCGGGGGTTTGTCTGGTTCATTGCGATTACCGCAGGCATGATCGGGCTGCCGCTGACCAGCCTGATCGGGTCGCCGGTTTTGTGGGGGCTGTTGCCGTTTCTGGTGGCGACTGTCGCGGGAATCTGGTGGGCGATTGAGCGCAGCTATACCGATGGTGCGATCCGCGAAGAACTGCGCCTCTGGCCTGACAAGATCAGCCTGATCCGCTATGCCCCGCGCCAACCGGTTCAGACCTGGGAGGCAAATCCGCATTGGGTGCAGCTGGGCCTGCGTCAGGACGGCCCGGTGACAGATTATGTCACCCTGAGAGGTGCCGGGCGTGAGGTCGAGATTGGCGCGTTCCTGAGTGTCGAAGAGCGCAAGGCGCTGTATACCGAATTGGCCGACCGCCTGCTGCGCGCCAAATAGCTTGGTCGCAAGGCCCGCTGGCGGGCTTGCTGTAAACCAGCCGGGTTGTCGCAATTATCCAATACACCGTCATGCGAGATCGGGCAGACTGATCTGGTAATCAACGGGTGCCCAGATGATCTTTCGCTATACCATCCTTTATGTCGCCAATGTCCCTGCAAGCCTCGCGTTCTTTGACGCGGCCTTTGGAATCGCCACGGCCTTTCTGCATGAAAGCGCCGATTATGGCGAGTTGCAGACCGGGGCCACAAAACTGGCGTTTTCGTCGCATGCCCTGATGGCCCAGATCGGCAAGGCGGTTGCGACAGAGCCGCCCGAGAAGCCCAGCTTTGAACTGGCGTTGGAGACTGCAGACGTCAAAGCCGCCCTTGACCGCGCGATTTGGGCCGGGGCCGTGCTGGTGCAGGATGTACAGGAGATGCCTTGGGGCCAAACCATCGCTTATGTTCGCACACCAGACGGCACCTTAGTTGAACTTTGCACCCCGGTGAGCGCGCCGGACTAGACCCCAAATCCGGCCCCGAGGATTGCGGCAGTCGTGGTCGGCGACCTATACAAGCGTAAAGGGGAATCACCGAACCATTGCCTAAATTCGCGGGTCATATGCGCCTGATCTGCAAAGCCATTTGCTGCGGCGACCTCGGCCAGCGGCATATGATCCATCACATCGCGCAACGACCGACGCGCCCGGGCCAACCGCAACCAGAACCCCGGCCCCTGCCCGGTTTGTGCGGTCAACAGCCGCTCCAGGCTGCGGCGCGACACGGATAATGCTTGTGCCAGCGTTGCAACCCGCCCCCCACCCAATGCCATGCAGGCCGCAAGCACTTCGGCCACCGGGGCCGCGATATCGCAATGGGCGCTAATCGTTTCAGCCGCCGTGTCGGGATCGTCGAGAACTTTGGCGGCAAACAGTGCGGACCTGATACGGACGCCCGGTTGTAGCCGAAATCCGAGATACTTGGTTCCGGCGACCGCACTGACCAAACGCGGTACCGCATCCAACGGCGACAGAACCCAGGCCGGTGCCATGCCCGGCATTGCTATCCAGATCACATCTCGGCAGCCATCGGGATAAACTGTCACCTGACCCGCGGCGATTGCGTGACTTTGCCAGCGATCAAGGATCATTTGAGCCACGCGCTGTTACCAATCCCGGACTGACCCAGCTTTGGGCGCTACCCTAGCCGATCCTTGACCTGCGGCCCGATCCGGCCAAAATCCATCTGCCCGGTATAGCGCCCCTTCAGCACGGCCATCACTTTGCCCATGTCGCGGATCGACGCGGCCCCGACCTCGGCAATGGCGGCGGTGACGGCGGCGGTGGATTCCGCTTCGGTCAGCTGGCGGGGCAGGTATTCTTCGATCACGGTGATCTCGGCCAATTCTTTGGCCGCCATTTCGGGCCGCGCCCCTTCTTCGAACGCCCGCGCGCTTTCCTGCCGTTGCTTGACCATTTTGCCCAGCAGCCCAAGAATCACATCGTCGGACACCGGCCCGGATTCAGGCTCGCCCCGCGCGGCAATGTCCCGGTCTTTGATTGCGGCATTGATCAGGCGCAGGGTGGAAAGCCGGTCTGCCTCTTTGGCGCGCATGGCGTCCTTTAAGGCCGCCGACAGCCTTTCGCGGATTGTCATTGGTTTTGGTTCCCAGTCACCGTTTGTCCAAGTGCCGACATTACCCCGCTTGGCAGGCCAAGACAACGGGCGCTTCGTGCTTGACCGCGATGTGCCCCGCTCTTAGGTATCGACCGATTTGAATGAGGGAGGGACTGCCGCCATGCCACATCAATCCAATGGGAAACCGACCGCCTGTCTGGCGCTGGCAGATGGCACTGTTTTCTTTGGCATGGGGTTCGGGGCCACCGGGCAAACCACGGCTGAATTGTGTTTCAACACCAGCATGACCGGCTATCAGGAGATTATGACCGACCCGTCCTATGCGGGCCAGATCGTGACCTTCACCTTTCCCCATATCGGCAATACTGGCACCACCCCCGAAGATGACGAAACCGCCGAGCCCAAGGCCCGTGGCATGGTGGTTAAATGGGACCCGACCCAGCCGTCAAACTGGCGTTCAACCGAAGGGTTGACCGCCTGGCTGGCCCGGCGCGGCACCATTGGCATGGGCGGGATTGATACCCGCCGCCTGACCCGCGCGATCCGGCAACAGGGTGCGCCGCATGTGGCGCTGTCGCATGATCCGTTGGGCAATTTTGACATCGACGCGCTGGTCAAGGCCGCGCGCGGGTTTCGCGGCTTGGTCGGACTTGATCTGGCCCGCGATGTCACCTGCGCCCAATCGTATCGCTGGGACGAAATGCGCTGGGCCTGGCCGCAGGGCTATGTCCGGCAAACGGCGGCGAAATTCAGGGTCGTGGCGATTGATTATGGGGCCAAGCGGAATATCCTGCGCTGTCTGGCCAGTTCCGGCTGCGATGTGACGGTGCTGCCCGCGTCGGCCACGGCAGAGGACGTTTTGGCGCTGAACCCCGATGGGCTGTTTCTGTCCAACGGTCCGGGTGACCCTGCGGCAACCGGGGCCTATGCCGTGCCGATGATCCAAGGTGTGCTGGCCCGGTCTGCCATGCCCGTATTCGGGATTTGTCTGGGCCATCAGATGCTGGCGCTGGCGCTGGGTGCTGTGACGATCAAAATGAACCACGGCCACCACGGCGCCAACCATCCGGTCAAGGATCTTGAGACCGGAAAGGTCGAGATTACCTCGATGAATCATGGCTTTACCGTTGACAGCCAGACCCTGCCCGCGGGCGTCAAAGAAACCCATGTGTCGCTGTTTGATGGGTCTAACTGCGGGATCAGGATGATCGACCGGCCCGTGTTTTCGGTGCAATATCACCCCGAAGCCAGCCCCGGCCCGCAGGACAGTTATTACCTGTTCGAGCGGTTCACGGCGGCGATGTCCGCACGTTCGTTGCTACAAGCCGGCTGAATCCCCCCCATTTCCGGCGAGGCATTAAGACGCTGTTAACGCTCCGGTCGCTAGTCTGGCATTGCGGTGTTCGACGAATGGCAGGGTTATGGCGCAGGCGGCAATCTTTAAATCCCGACGCAGCGTGGCGCAGCAGAACCGGCTGCAACTGGCCCTGATCAGCAATCCGGTGACGGCCCGGATTGACGGGATCAGCCGGATTACCAGTGCGCCGCTACCCTCCCCCCTGCGCCCGGACGCTCTGATCGACCCGCGGTTGACGCCACCGGACATGTCGTTGCTGATACGCTTTGGTGCGTCGGACTGCCTGCGGTTAGGCCTGTTGCCATGGCGGCAAATTGGCGGGGCCACGGTGGTTTTGACATATAAACCCGCCCAAACAATGCGTTATCAGCGCCAGCTGGAACAGATGTTCGGCCCGGTCAGATGGGCATCCTGCACCCAGGCGGCGTTGCAATCTGCGGTGTTGATGGCCTCGGGTTCAGTTTTGGTCGCACAGGCCGAAGCCCGGGTTGATGCAGCTGCCAGCTGCCGGACCTGGGACCAAAAACGCACCGCGCGATGGGCAATATGCGGCACCTTGGCGCTGATCGCCCTGGTCTGGTCGGCCCCCTTGATCGTGCTGGCGGCCATGGTGTTCTGGGCAGTGCTGACGCTGGTTCTGGGCACGGCCCTCAAGGCGGCAGCGGGGTTTATTGCCATGACGCAGCCCCCTGCCCCCGACATCACGCCGGGCCGGGCGGATGACCCGGTTCTGGCCCGCCTGCCGGTCGTGTCGGTCTTTGTGCCGCTCTATCAGGAGCGCGAAATTGCCCGGCATTTGTTAACCCGGTTGTCGGTCATCGACTATCCCGCTGCACTGTTGGATATCTGCCTGATCCTCGAGGATGATGATGAACTGACCCGCTTTGCGCTGGAACGGATCACGCTGCCCGACGGGTATCAGGTGATCGAAGTGCCCAAGGGCACCCTGCGCACCAAGCCGCGTGCGTTGAACTATGCCCTTGATTTTGCAAAAGGCTCGATCATCGGCATCTATGACGCCGAAGATGCGCCTGCCCCGGATCAGATCCGCAAAGTGGTACAAAGGTTTTCTCAATTGGGGCCAGAGGTCGCCTGTCTGCAAGGCATTCTGGACTATTACAACGCGGACAGTAACTGGCTCGCCCGTTGTTTCACGCTGGAATATGCGACCTGGTTTCGCGTGGTCCTGCCGGGGCTGCAGCGGTTGGGGCTGGTGGTGCCGTTGGGCGGTACGACGCTGTTTCTGCGCCGCCCGGCGATTGAACAGGTCGGCGGCTGGGATGCGCATAATGTCACCGAAGACGCCGATCTGGGCCTGCGGCTGGCCCGGCACGGGTTTCGCACCGAACTGATCAATACAGTGACCGAGGAAGAGGCGAATGCGCGGGCCTTGCCGTGGATCAAGCAACGGTCCCGCTGGTTGAAGGGTTATGCCGTGACCTGGGCCGTGCATATGCGCAGTCCGGCGGCCCTGTGGCGCGATCTGGGGCCATGGCGGTTTTTGGGGGTGCAGGTGCTGTTTCTGGGCACGCTCAGCCAGTTTGTACTGGCGCCGCTGTTGTGGTCATTCTGGCTGATCCCGCTTGGATATGCGCATCCGGTGCAACAGATTTTGCCATCCGGCGCGATCTTTGCGATTGGCGTCACGTTTCTTATGTCGGAAATCATCGGGATAATCATTGCGGCCTTTGCGGCGCGGCGGGCGGGCAAAAGCTGGCTGATGGTCTGGGCCCCCACACTGCATGTTTACTTCATTCTGGCCAGTTTTGCGGTCTACAAGGCGCTGATCGAGATTGTCACAAAGCCCTATTACTGGGACAAAACCGTGCATGGGGTGTTTCAGCCCGCAGCTATTGCGCCGCCTGCACCTTTGCAGCGTCCAGTTTCAGCCGGGTAACAAACGCCTTGGAAATATGGTCGCGCAGGGCCGCATAGGCGGCATCACCATCGCCTGCCGCGATGGCCGCCACGATTGCCCCATGTTCCTGCAATGTATCGCGCCCGCGCCCGGCTGCCGCAATCGATGTATTGGCCAACAGCGCCATGGACCGATGCACAAGGTCCAGTTGCTGCACCAGAAACCGGTTATGCGAGGCAAGGTGGATTTGTTTGTGAAACCGCCGGTTCGCCCGGCTGAGCGCCTTTGGATCATCAATCAGCGCCTGATCGGCGGCCAGCATATCCTGCAACACGCGCACTTCCTCGGGCGTGGCATGGCGGGCGGCCAGCCTTGCGGCCAACCCCTCCAACTCGGACCGGACGACGTATAATTCCGCCAGCTGATTATGATCCAGCGAGGCCACGATCAGTGACCGCCCATCGCGGGTAAGCAGGGACTGGGTTTCAAGCCGTTGTAATGCCTCACGAATGGGCGTGCGCGACACACCGAACCTGTCGGCCAGCTCGCTTTCTACCAGCCGGTCACCGGGGCGATAGATCCCGGTATCTATCGCCTCGAGGATCAGGGCATAGGCATCTTTTTGCACGGGGTCGGGGTCCATTCATCGCCAGAATTGCTGGGCTGACCCTAGCCCCATGGCCCGGGCCCCGGCAAGTCAATCTGCTTGCAGGCCCTTCTGCCCCCACCTATTGATCGGATATGAAAACTGCTTTTGCCCATGTCCGGTTCTGGGTTTTTGACCTTGACCACACATTGTATTCCCCCCAAGCCCGGCTTTTTGACCAGATCGAGGTCAGGATGACCGATTTTGTGATGCGGGCCGTGGGCATACCCCGCCCCGAGGCCGACCGGCTGCGCGACCAGTATTGGCGGCAGTATGGGACGACTTTGGCCGGGCTGATGGCCGAACATGATGTTGATCCCACCCCCTATCTGACCGATGTGCATGATATCGATTTGTCCGGGCTGGCCCCTGACCCGGCCCTGACCCGCGCCATTGCGGCCCTGCCCGGCAGGCGCATCGTGTTTACCAATGGCAGCCGGGCCTATGCCCATAACGTGCTGGCGGCGCGCGGCCTGACGGGAGTGTTTGATGCAGTTTACGGCGTTGAACATGCTGGATTTATTCCCAAGCCGCAGCAGGCCGCGTTCGAGGCGGTTTTTGCGCTGGACGGGCATGCCCCGGCCCTGGGGGCGATGTTCGAGGATGACCCACGCAATCTGGCCGCGCCGCATACCATGGGGATGCGCACCGTGCTGGTTGGGCCAGAAGCGCTGGATCACGACCATATTCATTACCACACCGACGACCTTGCAGACTTTTTGTCACAGCTGGTCTAAGGCCCTATTCGGCGGGCTTGCGGCACCCTATGTCTGACGCATGGTACGGGAAAACACCGATATTCTGATTGCGGGCGGCGGAATTGCTGGGCTGACGGCGGCTGTGGCCTTTGGTGCGGCAGGTTTCAGCGTGATCTGCATCGACCCGACCCCGCCGGTGACCGATGCGGCGGCCGAGGGGGCCGATTTGCGCACCACGGCGTTTCTACAGCCCGCGCGGGATTTTCTGGACACGGCCGGGCTGTGGCCCCGGCTGGCCGGTCAAGCCACGTCTTTGCAGGTGATGCGGATTGTCGATGCCAGCGGCGCGGCCCCGGTGACGCGTGATTTTGACGCCGCCGATATTTCGGACCTGCCGTTTGGTTGGAACCTGCCGAACTGGCTGTTGCGCCGTGAAATGCTGGCGCGGCTGACGACATTGCCGAATGTCAGTTTCCGCCCCGGCCTTGGGTTTCGCAGCCTGTTGGCCCGTGAACGCACCGCGATTGTGACGCTGACCGACGGCACCCAGGTCAGTGCGCGCCTGGTGATTGGCGCGGACGGGCGTGCGTCGGCGGTGCGCGAGGCGGCTGGAATCGCTGTGAAAACAATGCGCTATGGGCAAAAGGCGCTGACCTTTGCAGTGACCCATTCCGATCCACATTGCAGTATCTCGACTGAGGTTCATCGCAGCGGCGGGCCGTTTACCCTTGTCCCGCTGCCCGATCATAACGGCCAACCCTGTTCATCCGTGGTCTGGATGGACCTTGGCCCCGAGATTTTACGCCTGTCTGAAGTGTCGCCCGAGGCGTTCGAGGCGGCGGCCACGGACCGTGCCGCACATCTGTATGGCCCGCTGAAATTGGCCAGCAAACGCCTGATCTGGCCGATTATCAGCCAGATTGCCGACCGGATGGCGGCGGAACGGGTGGCTTTGGTCGCCGAAGCCGCCCATGTCATGCCGCCGATTGGGGCGCAGGGGCTGAACATGTCGCTGGCCGATCTGGCCTGTTTGCTGGAATTGGCCATGGCCCGCCCTGACGGACTGGGCGACCGGACCATGCTGGACGCCTATACCAAACGCCGCCACCCCGATGCACGCCTGCGGGTCGCGGGGATTGATGCGCTGAACCGCGCGTCAATGGCCGGATCATTGTCGGTTCAGGCCCTGCGCGCCGCCGGGATTAGGGCCCTGCATGATGCGACCCCGGTCCGGCGCGGCCTGATGAAACTGGGACTTGGTGCCTAAAGCACGCGGTCGATGACCGTTTTCAACCGCTCCAAAGTGCCGGGCACATCATATAACTTGTCCAGCCCGAACAGCCCCAGCCGGAAGGTCCGGAAATCGGCGGGTTCATCGCATTGCAGCGGTACGCCTGCGGCGATCTGCATCCCCTCGGCCATGAATTTCTTGCCGTTCTGAATGTCAGGATCATCAGTATAGCTAACGACCACGCCGGGCGCGCCGAACCCTTCGGCGGCGACTGACCTGATGCCCTTTGCCGCCAACGTGGCGCGCACCGCGTTCCCCAGCACCCACTGGTTTTCTTTCAGTTTATCAAAGCCATACGCTTGGGTTTCCAACATCGTGTCACGGAATCCGCGCAATGCATCGGTAGGCATGGTGGCATGATAGGCATGCCCGCCGCCTTCGTAGGTTTGCATGATTGTCAGCCATTTTTTCAGATCAATAGCGAAGGAATTAGATGTCGTTGCATCAACCCGCGCTTTTGCCCGGTCAGATAGCAGCACCAGACCCGCCGAGGGCGAGGCGGACCAGCCCTTTTGTGGCGCGGAAATCAGCACATCAACGCCAGTGGCTTGCATATCGACCCAGATACAGCCCGATGCGATGCAATCCAGCACTAAAATCGCACCAACCTCGTGCGCCGCATCGGCCAAGCCTTTGATATAACTATCAGGCAGGATGATCCCAGCCGAGGTTTCGACATGCGGGGCAAATACCACATCGGGCCGCGCGTCCCGGATCGCGGCGGTGACGTCGGCGATGGGTGCGGGGGCAAACGGGGCGCGGCTGTCATTGCCGGTTTGGCGGGCTTTGAACACCGTAGTTTTAGCCGTGAACTTGCCCATGTCGAAAATCTGGCTCCAACGGTAGGAAAACCAGCCGTTGCGGACGATCAGCGCATGGGCATCCGCGCCAAACTGCCGGGCCACAGCCTCCATCCCGTAGGTGCCGCCACCGGGGACAAGGGCCACATGGTCGGCTTTGTAGACATCCTTTAACATGGATGAGATATCGCGCATAACCGCTTGGAATGTCTTGGACATATGGTTCAGCGAACGGTCGGTAAACACCACCGAGAACTCCATCAGTCCATCAGGGTCAATTGCGCTGCCGGTGCCATCCATGTCGCTATCCTCCGTTTGACATCCCTAACTTGGCTGTAATAGCGCAAAAAGCAAACCCCCGTTGCATCGCCCGTCAAAATCGTTAGAACCCGGCCCGATGCCAAAGGGGCAATGAAATAAGGGGAGGATGCGATGCGCGTCTATTATGATCGTGACTGCGACGTGAACCTGATCAAAGACAAAAAGGTCGCCATTCTTGGATACGGGAGCCAAGGCCACGCCCATGCGCTGAACCTGCGCGATAGTGGCGCTAAAAACCTTGTCGTTGCCCTGCGCGAAGGTTCTGCCAGTGCCAAAAAGGCCGAAGGCGAGGGGCTGACGGTCATGGGTATCGCTGAGGCTGCAAAATGGGCCGACCTGATCATGTTCACCATGCCCGACGAATTGCAGGCCGAGACCTACCGCAAATATGTGCATGACAATATCCGCGAAGGGGCTGCCATTGCGTTCGCCCACGGATTGAACATCCATTTCGGCCTGATCGAGCCGAAAAAAGGCGTGGACATCATCATGATGGCCCCCAAAGGCCCCGGCCATACCGTGCGCGGCGAATATACCAAAGGCGGCGGCGTGCCCTGTCTGGTGGCTGTGCATAATGACGCATCCGGCAAGGCGATGGAGCTTGGCCTGTCGTATTGCTCCGCCATCGGCGGCGGCCGCTCTGGCATTATCGAAACCAACTTCCGCCAGGAATGCGAAACCGACCTGTTCGGCGAGCAGGCCGTCCTGTGCGGCGGTCTGGTCGAACTGATCCGCATGGGCTTCGAGACGCTGGTCGAGGCCGGATACGAGCCGGAAATGGCGTATTTCGAATGCCTTCACGAGGTCAAACTGATCGTCGACCTGATCTATGAAGGCGGCATCGCCAATATGGATTACTCGATCAGCAACACTGCCGAATATGGCCAGTATGTTTCCGGCCCGCGTATTCTGCCCTATGTCGAAACCAAGGCGCGAATGAAAGCGGTGCTGTCCGACATTCAGTCCGGCAAGTTCGTGCGCGACTTCATGCAGGAAAACGCCGTCGGTCAGCCCACGATCAAGGCGTCTCGCCGGTCAAACGACGAACATCAGATCGAGCTGGTCGGCAAGAAACTGCGCGATATGATGCCGTGGATTTCGAAGGGCAAGATGGTGGATAAGGCGCGTAATTAATCTTCGCGTGGGTTTTACCCACCCTACGGATATGGCATGAGGGGGCGCAAACAAGCGCCCCTTTCTCATTGGAAAACCCGTGCAAAAACCCGGCCTGACCAACTGGCTTCGTATCATCGCGTTGTCCATCATCTGGGGCGCGTCGTTCATGAACGTCAAGCTGGCGCTGGACGGGTTCGGCCCCTTTACCATTGCTGCGATGCGGATCTGTATTGCCGCTGTGGCGCTGTATGTTGTGGCCCGCGCTATGGGTCTTGTCCTGCCGGCCAGCCGCAAAATCTGGGCCTATGCCATTGGATTTGGGTTCTTTTCCAATGTTCTGCCGTTCAGCCTGCTGGGGTTTGGTCAATCCTATGTCGCCTCTGGTTTTGCCGGGATCACGATGGCCGCCGTGCCGCTGTTCACCCTGCTACTGGCGCAAAAATTCATCCCAGGCGAAAAGATGACGCTGCCAAAGATCATCGGCCTTGGCCTTGGCATGGCCGGGGTTGTCACCCTCATTGGCCCGCGTGCTTTTGCCTCGACCGGTGCTAACCTTGAAAACATGGCCCGTCTCGCCTGTGTCGGTTCGACCCTGTCCTATGCCATCGGCGCGATCATCACCCGGCGCTGCCCGCCCGTGCCGCTGGCGGCGTTTTCGGCGGCCGGACTGCTGGCGGCGGCGGTGATGATCCTGCCCACGGCCCTACTGATCGAAGGCGTTCCGACATTTGATGGCAACCTTAAACCCCTGCTGTCAGTGCTGTATCTGGGGCTGATGCCCACGGCCTTGGCAACACTTTTGTTGGTGCAAGTGATCAACTCTGCCGGGCCAACCTTTCTGACCCAAGCCAATTATCAGGTGCCGGTCTGGTCGGTGATCTTTGGCACGTTGTTCCTGCAGGAACGCCTGCCGGCGCAATTTCTGGCGGCTTTGGGATTGATCCTCACTGGCCTCCTCGTGTCGAATGCGCCAGTGTGGAAACGCCGCCCTTAAAGGAGCCACCAATGCCCGATCGTCTGACAGGAAAAATCGCATTGATTTCGGGTGGGGCCACCGGCATGGGCGGGGCTGCATCGACCCTGTTCGCCGCCGAAGGGGCACGCGTGGCGATTATTGACCGGAACCTGACCGAGGCGCAAAACCGGGTGGCTGAAATCACCGCTGCGGGTGGAACGGCCATCGCCATTGCCGCGGATGTGTCCAATGCGGTTGAGGTAGAGGCCGCCGTGGCGCGGGCAACTGCCGCATTTGGCCCGATTACCGTGCTGTTCAATCACGCAGGCTCGATCATCATCAAACCGTTTCTTGAGACGACCGAGGATGATTGGGACCGCCTGCATGCGATCAACGTCAAATCCATGTTCCTGATGACCCGCGCTGTCCTGCCCGGGATGATCGCGGCGGGCGGCGGGTCTATCGTGTGCACCTCGTCAATTAGTGCGGTCGCCGCCACCCCGATGGAGGTGCTGTACGGCACCACCAAAGGTGCGTGCCACATGTTCGCCCGGGCCATTGCGGTGGAATTCCGCGACCGCAATATCAGGTGCAATGCAGTCTGCCCCGGTTTCGTGAAAACCCCGCATGGGTTGCGGGAAGTGGCGGAATTGCAGGCGCTGGGGGTGGATACGTCGGATGCGGCGATCATCGCCCTGCAGGGCCGCATTGCCGAGCCGATGGAAGTGGCGCAGGCCGCGCTGTTTCTGGCCAGTGACGAGGCCAGTTTTATCAGCGGCACGCATCTGTTTGTGGATAACGGGTTTACGGCTGTGTAGGGCGGGGTTCACCCCGCCGGATCAAGCGGCGGGGTAAACCCCGCCCTACGCTGCCGCCTCGACCGCCGCGACAATCCCGTCGACGACTTCGCGCAACAGCCCTTCGTCGCTGCATTCGGCCATCACCCGGATCAGCGGCTCGGTCCCGGATTTGCGGATCAGCAATCGCCCTGACCCGTTCAGCCGCGCCTCACCAGCCGCTATCGCCCCTTTGACAGCCGCCGCTGCCAGCGGCTGCGCACCCGCCTCGTAGCGGACATTCCGCAGCAGTTGCGGCACGGTGTCAAACTGCCGGGCCAGTTCGCTGGCGGGTTTGCCGGTTTCGATCATCGCGCCCAGAAACTGCAATCCGGCCAGCAATCCGTCGCCGGTGGTCGCAAAGTCCGTCATCACGATATGGCCCGATTGTTCGCCGCCCAGATTATAACCCCCCGCCCGCATCGCCTCGACCACATAGCGGTCACCAACGGCAGTACGCTCCAGCCGCAGACCGCGCCCGGTGAGGAACTGTTCCAGCCCCAGATTGGACATCACGGTGGCCACCAAAGTGCCGCCGTTCAGCCGCCCCTGCGCGGCCCAACGGGCTGCCATCAGCGCCATCAGCTGATCGCCGTCCGCAACCCGGCCGTTTTCATCCAGTATCATCACCCGGTCGGCATCGCCGTCCAGACAAATGCCCAGATCAGCACCATGGCTGACCACGGTTTCAGCGGCGACCCGGATATTAGTCGATCCGCAGCCATCGTTGATATTATAGCCATTCGGACTGGTCCCGACCGGAATGACCGTGGCCCCCAATTCCCACAACACCTCGGGGGCGACCTTGTAGGCCGCGCCATTGGCGCAATCGACCACCACCTTGAGCCCGTCGAGCCGTAAACCCGCCGGAAACGTCGATTTGACCCGCTCGGCGTAGCGAAACCGGCCATCGTCGATCCGCTTGGCCCGCCCGATGTTGTTGGCTTTGGCGGGCTCTACCGCGCCGTCAATCAGGGCCTCGATCTCGGCCTCGGCTTCGTCGCTCAACTTGAACCCGTCGGGGCCGAAAAACTTGATGCCGTTATCCTGATGCGGATTGTGGCTGGCCGATATCATCACCCCGACATCAGCGCGCATTGAGGTGGTCAGCAGGCCTACGGCAGGCGTTGGAATAGGACCCAGCAGCAGCACATTCATACCAGTCGAGGTAAAACCGGCGGTCAGCGCCGATTCGAACATATAGCCCGACAGCCGGGTATCTTTGCCAATCACCACGCGGTGGCCATTGGACCCGTCATTGCGGAAATAGCGGCCCGCCGCCGCGCCGATTTTCAGCGCCATATCAGCGGTCATCGGCCAGATATTGGCGGTCCCGCGCACCCCATCGGTGCCAAATAGCTTGCGTGTCATAGCTTACTGTCCCGTCAATGCCTGCTGCAGACTAAGTGCCTGTCTTGTTTCAAACGTATCATGGACGCGCAAAATCTGCACCCCCTGCGCCGCCCCGTGCAGGGCCACCGCAATTGACCCGGCCAGCCGGTCATGCGCATCTGCCCCGCCACCGATCTGACCGATAAAGCGTTTGCGTGACGCACCCAACAGAACTGGCCTGCCCAGCCCGTGTAAACGGCCGATGCCCCGCAGTAATGTAACATTGTGTTGCAATGTCTTACCAAAGCCGATGCCGGGGTCGATCACGATACTGTCACGGGCAATTCCGGCCGCAACGGCGGTTTCGATCCGCTCCGCAAGAAAGCTATAAACCTGTGATAAAACATCATCATAGCGGGGATCCTGCTGCATTGTGGCAGGGTCACCCTGCGCATGCATCAGACAGATCGGAACCCCGGCCTCGGCCGCGACATGCGCCATGTCTGGATCATAGCGCAGGGCGGACACGTCATTGATCATATTGGCCCCGGCCCGTAATGCGGCCAAGGCGACGGCCGCCTTGCGGGTATCGACTGATATCGGGATGGTCAGCCCCGCGTGCCGGATAGCATCAATCACCGGCACGACCCGGCCAATTTCTGCGGCAATTGTCACAGTCTCGGCCCCCGGCCGGGTTGATTCGCCGCCGATATCCAATAGGTCAGCGATGCCCACCATTCCGCGCGCGCGGCTGACGGCACCCTGCATCGTCGCCAGTTCGCCGCCATCCGAAAAGCTGTCGGGTGTGATGTTCAGGATGCCCATGATCCGGGCACGGTCCATGGTCAGGCCCGCAACCGGAGCCGGTGTAATGGGTGGCGGGGTCATGCGGCGTCTAACGTGATGACCCGCACCGGCACTGTCGCAACTGGCAAGTCAGCCCCGGCGACCAGCAGTTCAGACGCCCCTATCTGGCTTGCAAACCACGCGGCCAACGCCACAGGATCGCGCAACGTGGCAGCGGGGCCATCAACAGCATCCAGCACAATCTTGGACGGGGCCCAGACGCTGATCTGGCCGTTTTTCATCGCCCAATCCAATTCGGTTCTGGTGCCTACAACAATGCAGCGCCTGTCATGGGCCGCCAAAATCCAGGCATTTTGCTCAATTGCCAGCAGGTCAATCCGGCGTTGCGCCAGTCCGGCCATCGCCACCGGGGACGGACCACTTAAACCGACACACAGGATCAAAGGCATGCCTGCTGTAACCATCCGGTCAATCCAACCGGACAGATATGGCGAACTGATCGCGGCATTGTCCAGAAACACCACGCGCGGCTGCGGCGGCATGACCTGCGCTGCAGTGCTTTGGTCGCGGTCAAGTTCACTGTCACGGTCTCGGGCACGGTCGCGCATGATCTCGACCCCAAGCGCACCAGCACCCCGGTCGATTTTTTCTATTCGCACAAAGACCCGCATGGCCTGCGGTTCTACCAAGATCAGGTCGGCCACCCGTTCGGCCAAAGTTTCCAGCAAATTCAAACGCTCAGCAGCCAAAGCTGATGTAATCGCCTCGGTCACCCGGTCATATGACAGGATGCGGTCCACATCATCGTCAATCGGGCCTACAAAGGGCCGGACTTCGACCACGACATTGAACCTGATCCGCTGGGTGGTGCCGCGTTCGGCCTGAAACGCGCCAATCTCGACGGTTTCGATGTGGTCGCGTAGCGAAATCCGGTCCAGAACGCCGCCGATGGCGCTGGCCATGGCTGTCGCCCGCTCGACCGGATGGGCAAAGGCAAGTCGGATTTCATCAGGCATTGCAGGACCCCCGGACATGCCCCGGCAGATAAGGCCAGCATTGGGTCGCTGCAAGCGCCCCCGCGACTAGTTTGACGCTATCCGCGTCGGTTGGCGGTAAAACAGATGCGATCCGATGGCCGCTGTGCGCGGAAACCGCCGGGCCCAGGACGGATTGACCGCACGGGTATGGTAATGCGTGGCCCCGCCGGTCAGGTCGCGTGGCGCGCCGTCCAGCATCACGGCTGCAACCCGGCCCACCGTGTTCCAAGCCCCCTGTTCATGCACCGCATCTGATATGCCGTCACATGTATAGGTGAACTGGCAGGCATATTGTGCACCCGTGCCTTGGTTAACCACACCGCAGACCGACCTCGGATAATCGCCGCTGTCACGCCGGTTCAGGATGACTTCGGCCACGGCAAACATGCCTTGCAATGTCTCACCCCGGGCTTCGAAATACAGCGCCTCAGTCAGACATTGCCATTCAGCGCCGCCCGTTGGGGCTGCCACTGCGACAAGCGCCGGACCTTCGGTTTGCGATACTGTCTGGGTCGCAGCCTCGGCTGGCGTTGCGGCCAGTGTATCGGGTGTCACAACAACAGCCGGAATGACCGCCTGCACCGGCGCAGTCAGCGCCGCCAATTGCGCATCCGGCACGATCCCCAGCGCCTCGCGTTCCTGACCCAACAGCGCGCCAAGGCGGCTGGCCAACAGATCATCGGCCCTCACGGACCCAGCCCAACAGGCCACCAGCAGCGCACAAAATGCCGCCGTGCGGGCCAAAGGCCGCTCAATATTCGCTGTCATTTTCCCCAACCCAGGTTCCGCACGGTACAGCCCCGCACAGGCCCAGATGGGGCTAAGGGAAGTTATCCACAGAGTCACTATGGTAAAATTGTTTCAGCGCCGCATCGCCGGGCCGATAAAATAACCGACACAATCCATAGGGTTACAAGGCGTTCTTCATACTATTTCTGCGGGGTCAACCGATCCGCAATGGCCAGCTGAGCGGCGGAAAGTCGCGCATGCGGCACCCGGAATGGGGAACACGAAACATAACTGAAGCCTTGCTCGCGGCAAAACGCGATGGCTTTGCGGCTGCCGCCATGTTCGCCGCAGATGCCCAAAACCACATCCGGGCGGCCCTTGCGCCCGCGTTCCGCCCCGATTTTCAACAACTCGCCCACGCCTTCGATATCCAGCGTGTGGAACGGATCTTCCTCATACACACCCAGCCGCACGTAGGCCGACATGAACCGCCCGGCATCGTCGCGCGACAGGCCGTAGGTCATCTGGGTCAGGTCATTGGTGCCAAAGGACAGGAACGACGCGTGTTGTGCGATGTCAGCCGCCCGCAATGCAGCCCGCGGGGTTTCGACCATGACACCCAGCCGATAGGCGAAATCGACCCCGGTTTCCGATTTGACTGCAGCCGCCACCGCATCGATCCGCGCCTTGACCAGTTCAACTTCGCGCATCGCGCTGACCAGTGGAATCATGATCTCGGGCACCACCGGATCGCCTTTCTCACTGGCAACGATGGTCGCCTGAAAAATCGCGCGCACCTGCATGTCGTAGATTTCGGGCACAGTAATACCCAGCCGCACGCCGCGCATCCCCAGCATCGGGTTATATTCAGTCAGCGCCTCGACCCGCGCCTCGACCACGGCAAGCGGCAGGGCCAGCCCGGTGGCAAGTTCACGCATCCCAGTTTTGTCAGCAGGCAAAAATTCGTGTAACGGTGGATCGAACAGCCGGATACAGACCGGCTGACCATGCATAATCTCAAACAATGCTGTAAAATCAGCGCGTTGCATCGGCAAAAGCCGTTCGAGCACGACTTTGCGGTCTTTGGGGGAATCGGCAAAGATCATCTCACGCATCAGGCCGATGCGCTCGCCTTCGAAAAACATATGCTCGGTCCGGCACAGCCCGATGCCTTGGGCGGCAAAATTCCGGGCGGTCTGCGCGTCGGCGGGGGTGTCAGCGTTGGCCCGCACGCCGATGTCGCGAAACTCGTCGGCCCAGCCCAACAAGGTC
The DNA here is from genome assembly GCA_031422295.1 of Rhodobacterales bacterium. Classification (GTDB taxonomy): domain Bacteria; phylum Pseudomonadota; class Alphaproteobacteria; order Rhodobacterales; family Rhodobacteraceae; genus JANOMH01. Next base: position 82,938 of record JANOQM010000047.1, read on the forward strand.
TGAAACGCCGCATCCAGCGTCGCCTCAATCATCGCGGGTTCACCGGCCAACACATCGCCGGTAGTGCCGTCGACGGTAATCATTTCGCCTTCGCTGAAACTGCGCCCATCGGGGCCGGTAATCACGCGCTTTTTGCGGTCAATCACCAGATCATTCGCGCCCACCACACATGGCAGGCCCAGCCCCCGCCCGATCACGGCGGCATGGCTGGTAATCCCACCGCGCACGGTCAGCACCGCCATCGCCGCATGCATGCCCCGAATATCCTCGGGCGTGGTTTCGCGGCGGACCAGAATGCAGGGCTCGCCCTGGGCGGCACTGGCCTGCGCATCATTGGCGGAAAACACGATCCGGCCCGTCGCGGCCCCGGGGCTGGCGGCGATACCCGTCACGATCCGGTCACGCGCCGCAGCGGGGTCAATCTGCCGGTGCAACAATTCAGACAAGGCAGATGGATCGACCCGCATGATCGCCTCTTCGCGCGGGATAATCCCATCTTCGGCCAAAGCGACGGCCACCCGTACCGCCGCACGCGATGACCGTTGCACCCTGACCCCGTCCAGAATTCGCAACTGCCCGTTTTCAAGCGTAAATTCGATCTGCATTTCTTCGCGCAGCCGGGCGCGGATCAATGCGCCATAGCGGATTAGTTCGGCAAAAGCCGTGGGGCTGAGTTCCTCTAGCGACGGCCCACGCGGGTCGCGGGTCAGGTAAATCGCGCCCTGTTGTGCGGTCAGTGCATCGCGGCCCTGCGATTGGCCCAGATAGCGGCCGGTCACGCGGGCCAAACCGGTTTGCGCGTCCAGAAACTGAATAACGCCCGACCCGCATTCGCCAGGGCCCACACCCAGCGCCATGGCCTGCACCACCAACCCCAGCCCCGCATCGACCGGCGCGCCCTTGGCCTCGCGCAACAGCCGCGCCGAAGTGCCCTCCCACGCCCGTGCCATCGACCGCAGAACTTCGATCAATTGTTTGGTCGCATCTTGGGGAAACGGCTCGTCCAACTCCGCCTCATAGGCCCCCAAAGCGGCCCTCAACGCAGCACGGCTGGGTTCTTTGGGCAGGTCAAACGCATCCGGGTCCAGCCGCGCAACATGCACCGCATAAGACTGAATAAACCGCAAATACAGTGCAGTAGCCGCTGATTTTCCGATGGTGTCACACATCGCCGCGTGGCGTGCGTCGTTCATCCCGATGTTCAGGATCGCGCCCGGTCCACCCCAGTCGGGGTCAAGGCTGGACGGGCGCACGCTGAGTAGCGGCGCAGGCCCGAACGGCCCCATGACCAGCGCCATGTCGGGCATCTGCCCCTTGGCCAGTTGCCGCACCGCATCAAACGACAGCGCCACCGTGGTCGGCACCGGCATGTTCAGCCGGGTCAGCCGTTGCAGACACTTCGCCCGCCCGCCATGCACCAGCGGCGACATTTGCGCCGTGGGGGTGATCAGGGTCACTGGGTCAAAGATCGCATGTTGCTGCACTGCGGCACCTTTTATGGCGTGGGTGCAGCATAGTCGCGCCTTTGCCGCAAATGCAAAGGAAAGATCACAGATGTGGCGTTTAGCCGTCGATCCTGGTCAGATCGGCGACGGACAGACAGATTGTGCGGATCCGGTGCAGCAGGTTCAGCCTGTTGCGGCGCAGCACGGGGTTGGTGTCATTGACCTGCACAGCGGTGAAAAACCCGTCGATGGGCGCGCGGAGTTGGGCCATGGCGGTCATCGCTTGGCCGAAGTTTTCGGCGTCCATCGCGGGTTTGATCGTTTGGTCTGCGGCGTCCAAAGCGTTGAAAAGATTGCGTTCTGCGTCATTCTCGGCAAACTTGATATCCGCGCCATAGCTGTATTCCACGCCATCTTTGGCCTCGGCTTGGGACAGGATATTGTTGGCCCGCTTGAACCCCTGCAACAGGTTTTCGCCATCGTCGGTTTTCAGGAAAGCACTCAGCGCCTCGGCCCGCTTGACCAGCAGGGTCAGGTCATCATTTCCGGGCATGGCGATGCAGGCGTCGATGACGTCATGGCGGATGCCTTGGTCCTTTAGGAAGACTTTCAGACGGTCGTGGAAGAAGGCGAGGAGATTGAAAGTTGTGGCGGTCAGTTCAGCAATCCTTTGATCGCCAGTTTCAGTTCCCAGCTTAATCTTGGTCTCCTCTAACGATTCCCAAAACAACTTAGTCCCTAGATCTGGTAGCCCTGCCGCTGCCAAGCGGTCCGCCAGTTCTCGAGCCTCAAGACTTCCCTTTGCTCCGATTATAGCGCCCACATGACCAGCAATTTGGACACCAAGAAGTCTGGCAAACCCAATTCGTTTTTCATTGGTAATTACCAACCGAATAACCCCCAGCGCCGCCCGTCGCAGCGCAAACGGGTCCTTGCTGCCGGTCGGTTTCTCATCAATCGCCCAGAAGCCGCACAACGTATCAATCTTGTCCGCCAGCGCCACGGCCACCGACACCGGAGCCGACGGCACCGCATCCGCTGGTCCCAAGGGCGAATAATGCTCCTGACAGGCCACAGCCACCTCTGCCGGTAACCCCGCAGCGGCACTGTAGTAGCGCCCCATAAGCCCTTGTAATTCCGGAAACTCTCCGACCATGGCACTGCGCAAATCCGCCTTGGCCACCCGTGCGGCCTGTTCGGCCAGAGCAGGATCAGCCCCAACCAAAGACGCAATCTCGCGGGCCAAGGCTGCGATCCGCTCCACTTGGTCAAACTGCGACCCCAGCTTGTTGTGGAAAGTGACCGCTTTCAGCCCCTCCCGCCATTCAGCCATCTCGTCGCCAGCCCGCGCCACCCGCAAGTCATTGTCATAAAAGAACTTCGCATCCGACAACCGGGCCGCCAGCACCTTGCCATTGCCCGCCAGTATCGTCGCCCCCTGATCGGGCGTTTCGATATTGGCCACAGTCACAAACCGTTCAATCCGACCGGACCGCGACCGGACCGAGAAGAACTTCTGATGTTCGCGCATCGACGTCTGCAACACCTCCGGCGGCAGGTCCAGAAACTGCGCGCCGATCTGGCCCATCAGCACCACGGGCCATTCGACAAGCCCAGCCACTTCGGCCAGCAACCCCTTATCCTCGACCACCTCCAACCCCAGCGCAAAGGCGGCTGTTGTGGCGTCGTGCCAGATGGTTGCGGCGCGTTCGTCGCTACGCAAAACCACAAAGGCGCGTTTCAGCTTCGCCTCGTAATCTTCGAAATTGTTTACAGAAAACGGCTTCGGGGCCATGAACCTATGGCCGCGCGTGACATTACCCGCAACGATGCCGTCAATCTCCAGCGGGACGATTTCGGCCCCTGCCTCGGTCGTCAAAATACACACGATGGACTGCAACGGTCGCACCCAGCGCAAATTGCCCGACCCCCAGCGCATTGACTTGGGCCAGGGAAAGCCGCGCACCGTGGCCTCCAGCACCTCGGCCACAACCGCCGCCGCCGTTCGGCCCGGTTTAGTCATAACCGCATAATAAACCTGACCTTTTTTGTCGTCCCGCATCTCTAGCTGGTCCAATGTCATCCCGGTTGACCGCAAAAACCCCTCAACCGCTGCCGGGGGCGCGGAAACACTTGGCCCCTTACGCTCTTCACGCACCGCACGGCTTTCGGCGGTCAATCCTTCGACTGACAATGCCAGACGGCGCGGGGTCGCAAAGGCGGCAGCACCCGCATAGGTCAACCCCGCCTCGACCAATCCATCCGTCATCAGACGCTTCAGGTCATCCGCCGCTTTGCCCTGCATCCGCGCCGGGATTTCCTCGGAAAAAAGCTCGATCAGCAGGTCCATTATTGCAAGGTCTCCGGAACGGGGGGGCAGCCTGCGGGGGCGGGTTCGCCGCGAAAAACCACCTCGCCACAGGCATTGATCTGATGCCAGACAAAGCCGCGCCCGTCCGGCAAAACAGCAACAACACGGTCGATCCCGTAGGCGATATTTTCGACACCCATAAAGGCAATGGCTTGGCCGCTGTCCAACGCAGCCCCAAGTGCTGCCGCGTCATAACAGTCAAACCAGCCGGGCCCGACCAGCGGAGTAGCGGCGGGATAGGTGACATAGGTTTCGGTCAGCATGGCCTGTGACAGCACGGTATCGAAACAGGCGCGATAACGGATCGGGGAAGAGGTGCTATCGATCCCCTTGTAGTTTTCGAACAATATCGGTTCCGGCATGCCGGTTATGACCGATGTTAGTTGCACTTCTGCAATCTCTGCGGTGACTTCGGTGTAATAGGCATAGACCTGCAGATAATACAGCGCCGCCCCGGCGATCAAAGCTGTCACAAGAATCCCCACGAGTAAAATACGGGCGGTCATGCCTGACCTGCCGCAGTCGTCACAAAGGCATCGGCGCATTGCTTGGCCAGCGCCCTGACCCGGCCGATATAGGCCTGCCGTTCAGTCACCGAAATCACCCCGCGCGCATCGAGCAGGTTAAAGATATGGCTGGCCTTGATGCATTGATCATAGGCGGGATGCGCCATGACGATGGTCCGCCCGGCCTTGTCCGGTTGATCCACCGCCAAAATTCTCGCACATTCGCCCTCGGCATCCTCAAAATGCCGCAGCAAGGTGGCGGTATCGGCCACGTCAAAGTTCCAGCGCGAATATTCCTGTTCGGTCTGCCGAAAAATATCGCCGTATTTCAGGGCGATAGGCGACCCAGGGTCATTGAATGGCATGTCCATCACATGGTCCACCCCCAGCACATACATCGCCAGCCGTTCCAACCCATAGGTCAATTCGCCCGCCACGGGGCGGCAATCATGCCCGCCAACCTGTTGGAAATAGGTGAATTGTGACACTTCCATGCCGTCGCACCACACCTCCCAGCCCAGCCCCCAGGCGCCCAGCGTCGGGCTTTCCCAGTCGTCCTCAACAAAGCGGATATCATGCACGGCGGAATCAATGCCGATGGCGGCCAAAGATCCCAGATACAAATCCTGCATGTCGGGCGGCGAGGGTTTGATAAGCACCTGATATTGATAGTAATGTTGCAGCCGGTTCGGGTTTTCGCCATAGCGCCCGTCGGTTGGGCGGCGCGATGGCTGCACATAGGCCGCCGCCCATGGCCGTGATCCCAAGGCCCGCAATGTCGTGGCCGGATGAAACGTGCCCGCCCCTACTTCCATATCATAAGGTTGCAAAATGGCGCAGCCATGCGCTGCCCAGTAGGCCTGAAGCCGCAGGATGATGTCCTGAAAACTGCGCGGTTGGCCGACCATGTTACCCTCACTGCAAAAGCCCCCGTTTCCTACTGTGCGGCAGCGGTAGGGTCAATTGGGCCACGCCCACGCAGTTGTCATGAAACTGCACACGAATCATGCTGCAGCGGCTGTTCTGTCTGCTAAATCAGGGGTCGGACAGCAGGTTTTGACGTAAAACAGAGGTATCGGGGCGGGTATGCGGCAGTTTTTTACAAGATTTGTGTTGGTACTGGCGCTGGCATTGGGTGGGTCATCGATGACCAATGCCCAAGAGGCCGGCGTTTGGCTGCAGGTCGAGGCGCAACCGACACTCAGCGCCGCACAGGAACGGGTTCGCGCCTATGCCGCACAGTTTCAGGATGTCAGCGGCTATTACCTTGGGTCCGGCTGGTATGGCATCGCCCTTGGCCCTTATTCGGCGGCGGATGCGGATAGTTTGTTGCGCGACTTGCTGGCGCGGCGGGTGATTCCGGCGGATAGCTATATCTCGGACGGATCGACGTTTCAGCAGCAATTCTGGCCGATTGGCGTGGGCAGCCTGACTGCGCCGCAAAGTCTGCCCAACTTGCCGACCTCGACCGGGCAGACTGCGACCACCGACGTGATTGCGGCACCCTTGCCCCCGGTTGAAGAACCGGTTGTGGTTGAACCGACCCCCGAAATTCCGGACGAAACCAGCCGCGAGGCGCAGGCCAGTGAAGAATTGCTGTCCGGCCCACAAAAGCAACAATTGCAGATCGCCCTGCAATGGGCCGGGTTTTATGATGGCGCGATTGATGGCGCCTATGGCCGGGGCACCCGCAATTCGATGGGCGCATGGCAAGAAGCCAACGCCTATGAGGTGACCGGCATACTGACTACAAGGCAACGCGCCGCATTGATGGGAGCCTATAATGCCGTCCTGAACGGCCTTGGCCTGCAACTGGTCCGCGATGATGCGACCGGGATTGAACTGCAAATTCCGACCGAAGTGGTGGCGTTTAGTTCCTATGAGCCACCCTTTGCCCGGTTTACCGCCAAGGGTGATCTGGATGCGACGGTTTTGTTGATCAGTCAGCAGGGCGATCAGACCCGTCTGTTTGGCCTGTATGAAATCCTGCAAACCCTAGAGATTATGCCGCCCAATGGCCCGCGCGACCGCAGCGATAGCAGTTTCGAGATTGAGGGCGTGAATGGACGCATCCATTCCTACATTTACGCAGCCCTGACCGATGGGCAAATCAAGGGCTTTGCCCTGATCTGGCCAGCAGGCGATGAAGAGCGCCGGACCCGCCTTTTGGCCGAAATGAAGGCCAGCTTTACCCCCATCCCCGGTGTGCTTGACCCTGGCATTGCCGCCCCCGGCGAGGATCAGGCGGTTGACCTGATTTCCGGCCTTGAGGTGCGTCAGCCGATCCTGTCGCGGTCGGGGTTCTTTATCGACGCGGGCGGCACGGTGCTGACCACGACCGAAGTTTTGGGCAATTGTGGTTATCTCACGATTGACGACGATCATGTGGCGTCTGTCGCCTACCGCGACGATGTGCTGGGGCTGGCGGTTTTGCGCCCTGAAACGCCGCTGGCCCCCATCGGGATTGCCGCGTTTCAGACCGGTGTGCCGCGGTTGCAGGCCGAGGTGGCGGTGTCGGGCTATCCTTATGGCGGTGTGCTGGCGATGCCCGCGCTGACCTTTGGCCGTCTGGCCGATCTGCGTGGCCTGAACGGCGAAGAGGCAGTCAAGCGGCTGGATATGGTGGCCCAACCCGGTGATGCGGGTGGCCCGGTGTTTGACAATGGCGGTGCGGTTTTGGGCATGTTGCTGCCCCGGGTTGATCTGAACGGGCAGGTTTTGCCCCCCGAGGTCAGTTTTTCCGTCGATGCGCCGGCGATCATTGCGTCATTGACCACCGCCGGGGTGACAGTCCAGACCACTGATCAGGTTAGTTTCATGCCGCCCGAGACCCTGACGCGCGAGGCCCCGAAGATGACGGTGCTGGTCAGTTGTTGGGAATAACCGACGCGTCAAGTTATGCCCGTGCCGTGTCGGGCGTCAGATGAATAACCGTTGGTCCATCGGCGACAAACGCGGCCTGTACGGCCTCAGTCAGCGCCGCCAATGACCGGGGGGCCGCCGCCTTGGCCCCGTAAGCCTTGGCCAAGGCCATAAAATCCGGGTTTTGCTGGATCACCGCATTCGGCGCGATCTGCGCCTTGACCATGCTCGCCTCAATCGCGCCCAGTTTGCCATTATCCCACAGGATAATCGGCAGCGGCAGGCGCAGTTCAACGGCCGTAGCCAGTTCCTGCACGGTATATTGAAACCCGTAATCGCCCGCGATGGCGATGGTTGGCAGGCCGGGACGCCCAATTGCGCCGCCAATTGCGGCAGGCAAGGCATAGCCCAATGTGCCAAAGCCATAGGGGTGATGCCAGTGCCCGGGCCGGTCCATCGGCCAGGTCATCAAGGCCGCGTAGGCAAACTGGGTCATATCCGAATAAATCATCGTATCGGGCGGCAGGACGGCGCGCAGACAGTCTAGCAACGGGCCCAGCCCCGGATATTCTGCTGCAACATGGTTGCGCCATAGCTTTCGCTTGGCGGCTACTTCGGTGGCGGTCCAGCCGGTGGCGGCGGACCAATCTGCCCCCAATGCCGCCCCCAGTCCGGCGATAAACACCCCGGCATCAGACAAAACCGCAACGCCGGTATCTGCCGACGCCAGAACTGCCGGATCAATATCGACCCTGATCAGTGGTACCTGATGCCCCAGATTTTCGCGCCACAGGTCCAGTTCGCTTAACTCTGTCCCGACCGCAATCACCAGATCGGCTGAACCAACCACGGCTTCCGCCTCGGGTTGTTCCAGCATAGCCCCGAAATGCAACGGGTAATCGGGGGTCACGATGCCCCGCCCGGCCTGCGTTTCAAATACCGCCGCCCCGATCCGGCGCAGCAGCGGCAACACATCGGCCCTGACCGCCCCGCCGCCCAGAATGAACAGCGGGCGGTTGGCTATGCGCCATGGTGCTACGTCAATTGTCCCGGATGCGCGGGACATCCCGGCACCCATGCCGGGCAAAGGGGCCGCAGCAGTCGCGGCCTGCAGCAAGGGGATTGGCACCTGAATATGTTTGGGGCGCGCGCGGTTATTCGAAAACTCGAACAAGGCCCGGTCGATCAGATGATAAGCCCCGGCTGCATCGGCGGCTTGCACAGACCAGTCACAAACAGTTTCAGCGGCAGCCCGCTGGTCCTTCATCTCGTGCAACCGGCCCCGGCCCCGGCCCATCGCGGCGGGGTCCAGACAGCTGGAAATTACCAGCAACGGCACTGAATCCGTATAGGCCTGCCCCATCGGGGTCATGATATTGCACAGGCCCGGCCCGGTGATCACGTAGCACACGCCCGGCCTGCCGGTGGCGCGGGCATAACCATCGGCCATGAACCCGGCCCCCTGTTCGTGCCGGGCCAGAATATGGCGCAGACCCGCTTCTTCGATGCCGCGATATAGTTCCTGATTATGCACGCCCGGAATGCCAAAAATCACCTCGACCCCGCGTGATTTCAACATATGCGAGATTTGCGCCCCAAGTGCGCGTTTCGGCTGATCGTTCATCGCATCCCCGCCTTGCATTGCTTTCAACTCATTCTTGGGCCGGTGGTGATCGTGGTCAAGCCGTCACGCCCGAAACATATCTGCACCAAAGACTGCCATTCCGCCCGTTGATTGTGGCAGAATACGAAACAATCAGGCGAGGCTGGACATGTCACATCCATATACCGGTCTTTCCGCCACCGCGTTCTGGCGCAGCGGCGTTGTAACGGCTGATCGCGACCTGTTTCCGGGCCTGTATGCCCCGAAATTCGCCATCGGGATCGACACAAAGATTGCGACGATGGGTAGCTGTTTTGCCCAGCATATCAGCCATTTTCTGCGCAAAACCGGGTGTCTGGTGCTGGACGCCGAACCTGCGCCGCGCGCGATGACGCCGCAGGTCGCCGCCCGGTTTGGCTATGGCCTGTTTTCGGGCCGCTACGGCAACATCTACACCAGTCGCCAATTGCTGGACCTGTTGCGCGAGATTGCCTCCGGTGCTGCGGACCCGCAATTTGTCTGGGAAAAATCCGGCCGGTTTTATGATGCGTTCCGCCCGACTGTGGAACCCGAAGGGATGGACAGCGCCGACGAGGTTTTGTTGCACCGGGATTACCATCTGGAACGCACCGCCCAGCTGTTGCGCCAGACCGATGTGCTGATCTTTACCCTTGGGCTGACTGAAACATGGGCAGACCGGGACACGGGCCGGGTCTTTCCGGTCTGTCCTGGTGTGGTTGCGGGCAGGTTCGATCCTGCGTTGCATTGCTGGCTGAACCTGACCCATGCCGATGTGCTGGATGACCTGACCCGGATAAGGGCGCTGTTGCAGCGGTTCAATCCGGGCATGAAGCTGCTGCTGACCGTATCGCCGGTGCCTTTGACCGCCACCGCCTCGGGCGCGCATGTGCTGGCGGCCAGCAGCCTGTCGAAATCCGTGCTGCGGGCAGCGGTGGGCGAATGTGTCGCGGCACATGAGGATGTGGATTATGTGCCGTCATACGAGCTGATCACCCATCCCGCTGCCGGTGGCCCCTGGTTTAACGCCAATCTGCGGCATGTCAGTGCCGCAGGCGTGGACCGGGTAATGCGGGTTTTTCTGGCGGCACATGGGTTGGCCGAACCAGACCGCACACCTGAAACTGATCCCGAAGCAACGCCCGACAGTCCTGCCGATGATGCTGTTTGTGATGAGGTGCTGCTGGACGCCTTTGCCGGTGGGGCGCGCCCCTTATGACCACGCGGATCTGTTTCATCGGAAACTCGCATCTCGCCGCCCTGAGCGAAGCGTGGTCGCGTGATCCGGCGCAATGGCCCGGCCTGCAGGCCAGTTTTGTTGGCGCACATAAGGATTTGTTGTTGCAAACCGAGGTGCGCGACGGGCGGCTGATCCCCGCGACCGATGACGCCCGCCAGTCGTTTGGCAAGATCAGTGGCGTGTCCGACGTTGTGCTGGATCACCATGATGTTTTCGTGATTGTTGGCAGCGGCGTGGCGCTGGCCACGGCCTTGATGATTTACCGCGATGCGCGGTGGGTCGGGTTGCCATCGCTGGCCCAATGCAGCGATCTGGCGACCATGCCCGAGCAGCTGATATCGCGGCCCGCTGCCATGGCCAGCATGACCGCCGCGCTGGACAACCGGTTGGGGCTCAGGCTGATCCGGCATTTAAGGCATGGCACGAAACGGCCGATCTATCTGACCTCGCAACCCCGGGTCAGCCAGATCATTCTACAATCACCCCAGCCAGTCACACGCCTGCATAATATCGCGCTACGCAATGGTGACAATCAAGCGCTGTCAGCGGCCTTTGATGCCGCAGCCGCTGCTGTCCTGACCAATGCCGGGGCCACATTCATCCCGCAACCCGCCGAAACCATCGCGCGCGATCTGTTCACCGCGCAGGCCTATGTCAAAGGTGCGCACCGGCTTGCCGCAACGATGGGTCTGCCGCAAGCCAAGGACGACGTCAAACACGCCAATGCGATTTATGGCGCGCTGGTGCTGGATCAGATTGCCGCGGCAGTCTATCCCACATGAAACAGCGTTGAAAACAGCCTTGGGTCCAGACTGTCGGCGGCAAAGGTTGGCCCTTGGGTCAGCAGGCTGACTGCGTCATGGCTGTGCAGGCTTTCCTGATGGCTGGCCAGCACACGAAAATCCCCAATCCGGCTATCGTTCTGTAACTGTTCACAAAACAGCCGGGCCGCATCTTCGACAAAGATCGGGTTGGCGGCGCATAATTCGGCAAAGGCCTGTTCATCTTCGCGTTTGACCATGACTTGGGTTTCGGTTGGAACGGCGGCGCGGGCCATGTCGATCAGGTCCTCGAACCACAAAACACCGGTCCGCGCGGTCACTTCGACCGACAACCGGGCGGTGGACCGTTGCGCATGCGGGGTGGCCAACTGGCCCCGGACCCGGCGGGCATGTTCGGACAATTCCAGCGAGCAGGGGCAGGTCGAGGCATAGACGTAATCCAGATGGATGATCTTTTTGCGCAGGCCCGCCTGTTCGACCAGTTCCAGCGCAATGTCGTAATACTGGAACCCGGACAGGCCAGACCGCAGGCTGCTGACCCGCATCGGAAACGAAAATCGCATCTGGATGCGCGCGTCGAAACTGTCCAGATCAGACAGGTAATCATCCAGCGCCCGCTCGATCACTTCGAAACTGAATGTCTGTTCGGATTGCTTGTAAAAACTGCGCATGATCCGGGACATGTTGATGCCCTTTTTATCAGCCTCAAGGCTGACAGTGCCGGTCACGCTGGTTTCCAACGTCATTTCGGCCCCGTCACGGGTTTGAAACCGAATCGGCAGGCGGAAGTTTGATATGCCGACATGCTGAATTTGCTGGCGCGCGCCACGGATCAGGCTGGCCGGGGCGTTTTGCAGATCGGGCATGGTCGCGCGGTACGCGTCATCTGCCGTGAAATCCGCAGGATACACGGTCGACAATACTGGTGTGGCGGCGACGGTCGGGGTGTGAATGGTCATCAGCAAACTCCATAGCGCAGAATGGTGCATATGGTGCCGATATGGCAAAAGTCCACCGGCGTTCCGGCCGCCGCCGTGTCGCAGGCGGGAGTAAGCCGGTTACATCGGCGTCAAAACCTCGGACCCACTGCCTTCCTCGCCGGCGACGGTCCATGTGCCATTGAGCGATCCATCGGCCATAACCAGATAAATCCCCAACCCGATCGCATCGCCCTGCTGATAGCCAACCGCAAAGGCATTATCATAGCGCATGCAAATGCCAAACGACGAGGTTGCGCCGGTGATCCATTCAATTTCGCAAGTGGTGTCTGATGTAATGGTAATGATCGCCTCGCCGTCATAGGGCGAGCCATCAACATTCGCTCCGGCCACGGCGTAACGCCCCCCGATATCCTGCGCCATAGCGGCAGAGGCGGCAACACACAGCACAACAGAAGCCAGCAAAAATCGGTTCATGTCAGTGTTCCTTAAAATGATTTATGACTATCGTGGCACAAGGATTAAAGTATTTGCGCCACGGCTCAAACCATTTTTCGTGCCGACAGTCTCAGGCCTTGCCCAGCGCCTGCTCCAGATCAGCCAACAAATCTTCGACCCCCTCGAGCCCCACCGACAGCCGGATCAGCCCTGGTGTGATCCCAAGCGTGGCTTTCTGATCATCTGGCAGCCGCTGATGCGTGGTGGTGGCCGGATGCGTGGCGATGGATTTGGCATCGCCCAGATTGTTGGAAATCGTCCAGATATCCAACGCATTCAACGCCTTAAATGCCGTGTCCCGCGATCCGGTATCAATCGCCAACACGGTGCCGCCCGCCCCCATCTGGTCCATCGTCAACGCATGCTGCGGATGGCTGGCCAACCCCGGATAGATCACCCGGGTCAGTTTAGCATGGCCTTGCAAAGCCGTGGCCAAGGCCAGCGCCCCCGCCGTCTGCGCCCGCACCCGCAGCTCCATCGTTTCCAAGCCCTTCAGCATGATCCATGCGGTAAACGGCGACATCGCGCCGCCGGTATGTTTCATGAACGGCTCAAGCACCTTGCGGATATAATCTGCGGTCCCCAGCACCACCCCGCCCAGTGCACGGCCCTGTCCGTCTATATGCTTGGTGGCGGAATAGACAACGACATCAGCGCCTTGCGCCAATGCGTCAGAATAAACAGGGGTGGCAAATACATTGTCGGCCACGACCACAGCCCCCACCGCATGGGCCAAAGCGCTGACAGAACGGATATCGATAACCTCCAGCGTCGGGTTCGACATGGTTTCGAAAAACACGACTTTGGTGCCGGGCCGGATTGCCGCAGCCCAGGCCGCCGGGTCTGTTCCATCGACAAAAGTAACCTCGACGCCAAACCGGCGCAGCACCTCTTCCAATATATACAGACATGACCCGAACAGCGCCCTGGACGATACCACATGGTCGCCGGTGCGCAGCAGCGACATCAGCGCGCCATTGACCGCCGCCATGCCGGATGCAGTCGCAAAGCCATCTTCGGCCCCTTCCAATGCGGCAATCCGGGCCTCGAACATGGACGTCGTGGGGTTGCCGTAGCGGGCATAGATAAATTCGTCCGGACCGGCCTTGATAAACCGGGCTTCGGCCGCCTCTGCCGTGTCATAGACAAAACCCTGGGTCAGAAAGATTGCCTCGGACACCTCGCCATATTGGCTGCGGCGAATGCCGGCATGCACGGCTTTGGTGCGTTTGCTGTAGTGATCCATCGTCATCTCCTGCCGCTGATTTGGGCAAATAAAAACCCCGATACCAAGGGCATCGGGGTTACGACCCGTCCCCTCTTTAGCGGCATGTTTAACGTGGCCCGCAATCCGGTAACAAATCGCCACGGACATCTGGATAAACCGCAGATGCACCGGGGTCAAGCTGCGCTGACCGTGTCCCAAAAGCACCGTCACGCGGCTGTCACAGCACATTCATGCTGCAGTTGCATCATCAGCCTAAATACCGACACAAGATGTTGTGGGGCAATCATGGCGCTTCTACCAGTCAGCGAATCGAACCTGCCTGATGCGGCCCTGTTGAAGGCGGCACTGGCCGGGTTGCCCACCGCCGCGCCCATTGTGATCATGTTGCACGGCTATCGGTTTTCACCCGGGTCAGTTGCGCATGACCCGCACCGCCATATCCTGTCTGAAACGCCGGAACCGGGCTGTTGGAAGGCCATTTCGTGGCCCCGCCATTTGGGGCTATTGGGCGACCAGGGTCTGGCCATCGGTTTTGGCTGGGAGGCACGCGGCACCCTATGGGCCGCCCATCGCAATGCCGCGCTGTCGGGGCACAGATTGGCCATGTTGATCCACGCGTTGCGGGCGATTGATCCGCACCGGCCCATCCATATTCTGGCCCACAGCCTGGGGGCACGGGTGGCGTTCAGTGCCTTGGGTCAGTTGCCCAAGGACGGTGTCCAGCGCCTGATCCTGCTGGCCGCCGCCCTGTTCCGGCCCGAGGCGCAGGCAGCACTGGCCAGCCCTGCCGGGCGATCAGCACAGGTTTTCAACGTCACAGGCCGCGAGAATTTGCTGTTTGATGCGCTGCTGCGGCTGGCGCTGCCACATTTGGGGCCAGCCTTGGGGCGGGGACGGATAGGGCAGGGCAACTGGCTGGACCTGCACCTTGATAGCTGCGCCAGCCTGACCCGGCTGGCCGCATTGGGGTATCCGATTGCCGCACCTACTGCCCGCATCTGCCACTGGTCCGGCTATCTGCGCCCCGGTGTCTGGCAGCTATACCGGGCCTTGCTACTGACCCCGGCACTGACGCCACTGCCATTTCTGCGGGCGGCGCTGGTCCCGGCTAATGCGCCAGTTCTGCCTGCAACAGCGGCGGCAAAACCGCCTGCAATTGGTCAAGGTCAGCATAGTTGACGGCGGCAAATGCGGCCTTGCCCGTATCCTGCTGCACGATCATAAGCGCATACCACATTGTGTTGGACCCAGCGTGGCGCAAAGCGCCGTCGGGCATAAAGCCCCAGCCCAGCGCATAATCCTGTCCCGGCAGCGGGGTCTGCAGCAGCGTCCAGCTGTGCAAAGTCAGAAATGCCGGATCACGGACCGCATGGGCCCGCAAAAACCGCATCATATCCGCCAAAGACAAGTGCACCGTCCCCGCAGGACCCAGCGCCGGGATATTGTCAGCGTCCTTATCCGGAACGACCGGATGCAAGGGCCGCAGCAGCCCCGCAGTATGCCCGCGCGGTTGGTCGATCAGGCCCGCCGATCCCGGCGGACCAAAGCCCGCGCTGGCCATGCCCAAGGGGTCAAACACCTGTTGGCGGATCAACGCTTCCCACGGCTGGCCGGTGCTGACCTCAAGGATCGTGCCAACAACGACATAACCTGCATTGGAATAGGCATATTCGCCAGCCGGGCCGGGCAGCTCGGCCAGAACTGACGCAGCATAGACCGTCCGGTCGATCATCAGCTTTCGGTGTACGCCAGTATCTGCGCCACAATATCGGCCGGATCGGCCAGCGCCCAGCACGGCACATGCATCAGCAGCGGCAGGATCCGGGCAATCCAGCGCATCCAGTCAATCAAGGTCGTTTCGACCCTCTGCCAACCCGACCCCTTGCAGATCGGCGAGGCTTGGCAGACTGTAATCCCATCTCCCGGCAAAGGACCGCCCATGCAAGCCCCCATTGACCTGTATTACTGGCCCACCCCGAACGGCTGGAAAATCAGCATAGCGCTAGAGGAAATGGGTCTGCCCTATGCGGTTCACCTGATCAATATCAGTGCGGGCGAACAATTTTCCCCCGATTTTCTGGCGATTGCGCCAAATAACCGGATGCCCGCGATCACCGACCCGGATGGGCCGGATGGTGCGCCGGTGTCGATCTTTGAATCCGGCGCGATCCTGCAATATCTGGCCCGCAAGACCGGCACATTCTGCGGACCGACGCAGCGCGACCGGATTGCAGTCGATCAATGGCTGATGTGGCAAATGGGCGGGGTCGGGCCGATGGCGGGTCAGGCGCATCATTTCCTGACCTACGCGCCCGCAATGGACCCGCCCCATGACCTGCCCTATGCCAAAAGCCGCTACCGCAACGAGGTGGGCCGGTTATATGGCGTGCTGGACCGGCAATTGGCCCGCGCCGAATTTGTGGCGGGTGATTTCTATTCCATCGCCGATATGGCGATCTGGCCCTGGGCGAGGAACTGGAAGAGGCAGGAACAGACGCTGGATGACAAGCCGCATTTCGCCCGCTGGCTGGATACTGTGGCCGCCCGCCCCGCCGTGCAGCGCGGCATGAAGGTGGCCGAGGAGAAGCGGTCGAATGTCGCGGCGGATAAAAAGGCGCAGGACATTCTGTTTGGCAAACAGAAATAGCTATTCTGCAGGCTTGTCCTGAATCATGTATTTCTCAAGCAGCACAACCTGCGCCCAGAGAAATACAAACAACGCGGCGGGAAAGGCGAAAGTCTCCAGCTTGACCCAAAGCTCAGTGCTTTGGGTGCGCCATATCAGTTCATTGGCCACGGCAAGTGCAGCAAACATCGCAGTCAGACGGCGGGTCAGTTTCATCCAGCCGGTCTGTTCCATCGGCAACATGTCGGCCATGACCCATTGCAGATAGCTTTTGCCCTGCAGCAGGCCGATGCCCAGTATGGCCACGAAACAGCCATAGACAATGGTGGTTTTCATCTTGAAAAACCGCTCATCGTTGAAATAGGCCGTCAGCCCGCCAAAGAAGATCACCATGAAGGCGGTAAAAATCTGCATCCGGCTAAGCTGCCCGGTCAGTTTCCACAATACTCCCATGGCGATCAGCAACAGCGGCACAAGGATTAGCGCCGAGACGATAAAGCCGCTGTATTCCCGCCCCATCAGGGTAAAACTGTCTTCCTTGATCCACAGATAGACCGCGAAAAATACCAGCGTCGGGCCCAGTTCAAGGACCTGCTTGAGGATCGGATTGATTGGTTTGTCAGTCATATCCGCCTTTTACCCACCAAATTCGACAATGACAGCCCCCAAAATGCGCCCCGTCACAATGGCCGGAACCCGGCGGGTGCGGCGGTGGTTAATGTGCGTATGCTCACCATGCCCGGACCTGTCATGTTTGAAAATCTCGCCGCCGAATTTACCCAGCCGTTCCGGTCTATGCCCGCCGAAGTGGCCGCCTTGCGGCTGGGGATAGCAGTGATTTTGGGCGGGATCATCGGGCTCGAGCGGGAACTGGCGGCACGGCCGGCGGGCCTGCGCACCCATATGATGATCGCATTGGCCGCAGCCCTGCTGACCCTTGTGACGTTTGAATTGCTCGCCTTGCCGTCGCTGGCCGCCTATACCGGCAAAAGCGACCCGCTGCGCCTGATCGAGGCGGTCACAGCGGGCGTGGCATTTCTGGCGGCGGGAACGATCTTTACCTCAAAAGGGCAGGTCAATGGCCTGACCACGGGCGCGGGCATGTGGCTGGCCGGCGCGATTGGTCTGGCCTGCGGTATGGGGCATCTGCCGCTGGCGGGCATGGCCACGGTTCTGGCCCTGCTTATTCTGACGTTGGTCGGCGCCATGACGCGGCAGATTGCAGCCAAAGCGCCGCCTGCAGACCCTTAATCCGACTGCCCGACCAGCGCGCGCGCAAAATCCTGCGGGTCAAACGGGGCCAGATCGTCAATTTGTTCACCGATCCCGATGGCATGGATCGGCAATCCGAATTTGTCGGCCAAGGCCACCAGAATTCCACCCTTGGCGGTGCCATCCAGTTTGGTCATGATCAGGCCAGACACATCAGCCAGCTTGCGAAACACCTCGACCTGCAACAGCGCATTCTGCCCGGTGGTGGCATCCAGCACAAGCAGGGTGTTATGTGGCGCTTCGGGGTCTTTCTTGCGGATCACCCGAACGATTTTGGACAATTCTTCCATCAGATCGGCGCGGTTTTGCAAACGGCCTGCCGTGTCGATCAATAGCAAATCGACCCCCTCGGCTTGCGCTTGCCCCATCGCATCAAAGGCCAGCGACGCGGGGTCTGACCCTTCGGGCGCGGTCAATACCGGGACCCCGGCGCGCTGGCCCCAGATTTGCAATTGCTCGACCGCAGCGGCGCGGAACGTATCGCCTGCGGCAATGATCACGGTTTTGCCAGCGGCGCGGAATTGTGCCGCCAGTTTACCAATCGTCGTGGTTTTGCCTGATCCGTTCACCCCCACAACCAGCACCACTTGTGGCTTTTTGGGATAGATCGGCATCGGGCGGGCCACGCCTTCCATGATCCGGGCTATTTCGGCGGCCAGCAATTCCTTGATCTCAATGGCCGAAAGCCGTTTGCCCAGCCGCCCTTCGGCCATATTCGCGGTCACCCGCAGGGCGGTATCGACGCCCATGTCAGCGCTGATCAGCAACTCCTCAAGTTGTTCCAGCATGGCATCATCAAGGGCGCGGCGCGGCGTATCGTCAGCACCAAAGACCCGGCCCAGCAGGCCCGGTTTGGGCATGGCCTCTGCGGTTGCATCAACCACAGCTTCCTCGACAATCGCCTCCACTCCGGCCTCCAGCTTGGCCGAGGAATTGAACAGCCGGTCCTTGAGTTTCTTGAAAAACGACATTGCGGGCCTTTTACGGTTCAGACAATCTTCACCTATCCAATGGCGTGGTGTTTTGAAAGCCCGGCCCCTGTGCTAGGTTGTACGTTACACAACCAAGGCCGTCTTATGCTTCGCTTTGTCATTGCAACCCTTACCCCAGTGCCCCTGATCGGGCTGGCGGCGCTGTATGGCGGTCTGTGGGTTGTTCTGGCGTTGGGGTTTCTGACAATCCTGACCGCGACGCTGGACCTGCTGGTGATCCGCGCCAGCCCGACCCTGCCCGACCGGGAATTTCCGGCGGCTGACGGGCTGTCGGTGCTGCTGGCGCTGGCACATTTCGGGCTGCTGGGTCTGGCCGTGACGGCGCTGGCGGGGGACTGGCTGATATTGTGGGAAAAGCTGGGCCTGTTCGCCGCTGCGGGGCTGTTTTTCGGACAGGTCAGCAATTCCAACGCACATGAATTGATCCACCGGCCCGGGCGCGGGCTGCACCGGCTGGGAATGTGGGTCTATATCAGCCTGCTGTTCGGGCATCATACTTCGGCGCATCCGTTGGTGCATCACCAGCTGGTGGCCACCCGGGCCGACCCGTCGAGTGCGCGACTGGGTGAAGGGCTGTATCGGTTCGCCGGGCGGGCGTGGGTCGGATC
This sequence comes from Rhodobacterales bacterium, assembly GCA_031422295.1. GTDB lineage: Bacteria > Pseudomonadota > Alphaproteobacteria > Rhodobacterales > Rhodobacteraceae > JANOMH01. The sequence goes on from JANOQM010000047.1 coordinate 101,927, forward strand.
ATTCCGGGCCGGTTTCCGGGCTGAACGCAAACGGCTGACCCAAACCGGGCGGCCCAGCTGGCGGCATCCCTATCTGATCTATCTCGGCGGGGCTGCGCTGATGATAGGTTTGGCAGGGTCGGTTGGCGGGCTGTTACCCTATCTGGCCCTGTGCGGCTTTGCGCAGTTTCAGCTGATGATGTCGGATTATGTGCAACATTACGGATTGGCGCGGGCCATGGGTCCGGGCGGCAAACCGGTGCCAGTTGGCCCTGAATATTCCTGGAATGCGCCGCATCTGGCCTCGTCTGCGATGATGCTGAATGCGCCGCGCCATTCCGACCACCACAGCCGACCCGCCCGGCCATTTCCGGCGCTGGACCTGCCCGCAACCGGGCCGACGCTGCCGCGCAGCCTGCCGGTCATGGCCTGTGTGGCCCTGTATCCGCCCCTGTGGCGGCGGGTCATGGACCCCCGCGCCCGGGCTGTGATGGCTGCGATCAAGCAGGCGTGACAGCCCGGCCTCTGGTCAAACCGGCGGCGGCAAGGCAGACTGGATGCATGAAAATCATTGCACTTCTGGCCGTGCTGGCCAGCCCCGTACTGGCCGAAACCCCGATGACCGGGGCCGAGTTTGAGGCCTATGTGCAGGGCAAAACCCTGACCTTCGGCACCATTGGCGCGCCTTATGGGATGGAGGCCTACCATCCCGGCAGGCGGGTGACATGGGCGTTTATCGGGGATGAATGTCAGACCGGTGTCTGGTATGAAGACGGGCCAAACATCTGTTTTACCTATGATTTCGACCCGGACCCGCAATGCTGGCAGTTCTTTGACGAACCCGGCGGATTGCGGGCCGAATTCGTCAATGACCCCGGCACCACGGTTTTATACGAGGCGCTGGATGTCAAAGACCGGCTGATCTGTCCGGGCGTCGGGGTTTAAAACAGCGATCCCTGCTGCGGCGGGGCTTTTGGCGCAGGTCGGGCGGGTGTTGCGCCCAGAACCAGCCGCCCATCGGCAAACTGTATCTCCAGACTGGCGGCGGCTTCGGCGGCTTTGACCCCGGTGACCACGGCGCCATCGCCCCGCACGACGGCATAGCCCCGCGCCAACGTGGCCTCGTATCCCAGCGTCAGACGCATCCGGTCCAGTGCATCGAATGCGACCCGACGATCCCGGATCAGGCGGGCAAAGGCCGGGGCGACCCGCGCGGCCACGCCGAGCCGACGCAGATCATTCGCCAAAATCCGGCGCAATACGCCCGGGCGCAGGGCCAGATCGGCCAGCCGCAACCGCTTACGCGCTGTCGCAGCCCGCAGCGCCAAGGGCAGGCGTTCGCTCATGAAATCAAGCCGTTGCCGCGCCTGATCGGTCAAAACATCGGCCCGGGGCAAGGCGCGGGCCAGATCGCGCAGCCGCTGCTGGCGTTGACCGACCCCCATGGTCAGGGCGCGGGTCAACCGGGCCCCCAACCCATCCAGATGCGCCACCAAATCTAACCGGACCGGCACCGCCAGTTCCGCAGCAGCGGTCGGTGTGGGCGCGCGCATATCGGCGGCAAAGTCGATCAGCGTGGTATCCGTCTCGTGGCCCACCGCCGAGATGAGCGGGATTTTTGACGCCGCCGCCGCGCGGACAACAATCTCTTCGTTAAAGCCCCACAAATCCTCGATCGACCCACCGCCCCTTGCGACAATGATCAGATCGGGGCGCGGGATCGGGCCACCGATTGGCAAGGCGTTGAACCCGGCAATCGCGCGGGCCACCTCGGGCGCACAGGCCTGCCCCTGCACGGCCACCGGCCACACCAGCACATGGCGGGGAAACCGGTCACGTAAACGGTGCAAAATATCGCGGATTACCGCGCCACTGGGCGAGGTGATGACGCCGATGACCTCGGGCAGATAGGGTAAAGGTTTTTTCCGGCCCGGGTCAAACAACCCCTCGGCGGCCAGTGCGGCCTTGCGCTTGTCCAGCATTGCCATCAGTGCGCCCGCGCCTGCAGGCGACACATCCTCGACGATCAGCTGATATTTGGACTGGCCGGGAAAGGTGGTCATCCGGCCGGTGGCCACCACTTCCATCCCCTCCTCGGGGCGGACCTGCATCTTGGCGACCTGGCCCTTCCACGAAATCGCGGCAATCACCGACCTGTCATCCTTGAGGTCGAAATACAAATGACCCGACGCCGGGCGCGACACCCGGCCAACCTCGCCACGCACCCGGACCAACCCAAACTCGCCTTCTATCACCCGCTTCACTGCACCCGACAATTCGGAGACGGTGTATTCGGGGCTATTTCCGGTTGGGGCGGGCTCTTCGAGCAGGTCCATGGCGATACCTTGTGGTCACATGCCGCAGACCCTATGACGCGCAGGACAAAAGGCCAAGCGGGGGCAGCGATGAATATCCTGATACTGGGTGGCGGCGGGCGCGAACATGCACTGGCCTGGGCGGTCAAGCAGAACCCCAAATGCGACCGCCTCATCGTGGCTCCCGGCAATGCCGGCATTGCCGCCGTGGCGGAATGTGCCGACCTCAACATTCTTGACGGCACCGCCGTCGTCACCTTCGCCACCGAAAACGCCGTCGACTTCATCATCATCGGCCCCGAGGCCCCCTTGGCCGCAGGTGTGGCCGACGCCACCCGCGCAGCCGGGTTCCTGACCTTCGGCCCCTCTGCAGCCGCCGCAAGGCTAGAGGCGTCCAAGGCATTCACCAAGGAAATCTGCGCCGCCTGCGCCGCCCCCACCGCCGCCTACGCCCATTTCACCGACGCCGCCGCCGCCCGCGCCTATGTCACCGCCCAAGGCGCGCCCATCGTGATCAAGGCAGACGGCCTTGCCGCAGGCAAAGGCGTCGTCGTCGCCATGACCCTGAACGAAGCCCTGACCG
>JANOQM010000048.1:0-19255 GCA_031422295.1 Rhodobacterales bacterium
CGGCATGGCGATCAGTTGTTCCATCTGAAACCCGGCGACAGCCTGTTTTTCGACGCCGACGCGCAGCATGGGCCAGAGGTTCTGGTCAAACTGCCCGCGCGGTTCCTGTCGATCATTTCCTACCCTCAGGCCAGTTAATCGAGCCATATGCCGGGGCTGGTTGGTGCGCCGTCGTCGTGCCGCGCCAGCCAGTCCACCATATGGGGCCGGTTGCCGATGAAGCCTTTGTAGGTGGCCAGTTCCACCGGCAGATCGCGGATCACCCGGTGCAGGCGGCGCGCCCATTTGGGCTGTGTCACCAACTCGTTGAAACTGATCAGATAACAGCGGATCGGGAACACCAGCGCATTAGACCGGGGCAGTCGGAAAAACGTCTGCAACTCGACCCGCAGATGCAGCTTTTCGCCGACATTTTCGGGCGTCACGGTGCCCTTCATCGTGCCCCATTTGGGGTAATGTTCCGGACTGGTATCCAGCAGCGGGTTCACGGTCATGGTCCAGTTGAACCGCCGGGCGGGGGGGCCGTGCCGCACATTCATCAGAAACTTTAACGCCCGCTGAAAGATGCCCTTTTCATGCGCCAAGGGCACGGGGGCGTGCCATTCAAAGAAATTCATCCCGATATCAAAATCCAGCGACCAATCGGCCTGTGTCGTCACCATGCCTGCATCCATCCAAAGGTTGTCTTCGCGTTGATCCTGCAAGGTGAAATCGCCCTGGGTCTGCCGTGTGATGTATTCCAGCGGGCCACAGGGCAGGGTGGACTCGTCCAGAAAGGTGAAATGCTGGTCAATCCCCAGCGGGCGGTTGATCCAGTGCCATTTATTGCCATCGCGGGTCAGTTCGAACCATTGCGGATATTCCGCAGCCTTGGCCAGCATGATCAGTTCCAGCAGGTCCCAGCCGGCCAGCGACATATGCGGCAGGGACTGGCAACGCAGCGGATCCTCGGCCAGCACCTGCGCCCGTTCGCGCATTTCAGCGATGTAATGTTCATCCACATCAAAGGTATGTTCGAACACCGACCCAATGCGCCCCGGCACATGTGGTTCGATATTGACCGCATACATGTAGCTGTCCTGATCGAACGGAAACGGAAAGCGTTTGATCGCGGCGGGTGAATTGAAGAAACTGAAATCCTGCCGAAACGTCTCGTCATGGAAATTCGGCTGAAAGTTTGGCTTGAAATCGAGTCCCATTTCGCCCCCCTAGCGGTCAAGGACGAGTGATCGCCCCGTGAACCGCGACACACATGGCATGATTTTGGTGCCGCTGGATTTTTCAGTGTCCGTCAGCCAGTGGTCATTGTGCGGGATATGGCCATCACAACCCAGCACATCGGTTTCGCAATTACCGCAGGCCCCACCCCGGCACAGATATGGCGCCTCGATCGCTTCCAGCAGCGACTGATGCTGGCCCACCAGAATGGTCTTGCTCGAGGCTTTCAGCGTCACTGCAAAGGGTTGGCCCACGGGCGGGGCCAAGAATTCCTCGTGATGGACAGCGGCCAATGGCCAGCCCGCGTCATCGGCAGACTTGCGCACCCAGTTGATCATGCCCCTGGGTCCGCAGACATACAGATGCGTGCCCAACGGTTGGCCCGCCAACAGATCGGCCAGCGGGACCATTTGTTTCTGGTCGTCAAAATACAGATGCACCCGGTCGCCATGCCGCGCCGTGAGGTCGGTCATATAGGCCCCGAGGTCGGGTGAACGGGCGGAATAGTGCAACTCGAACCGGCCATTCATCGCCGAAAGCTGGCCGATCTGCGCCAGAAACGGCGTGATGCCGATGCCCCCCGCGTTCAGTTTTGAATAGCGCAGCCATGCCGTGGCCCCGTAAACCGAGGTGCCGCCGGATTTGTTGCTGAACATCCCGGCCAACTCGGCATAGGTAGAGCTTTGCAAAAAGCCCATGGTCATGGAGATGATCCAGACGAGGAAGGCCAGCATTCCAGTCGTTCCGGCGATTCAGCCGATGGAAAACAGCACGAACGGCGGCACCCCGGCGGCGACCCAGAAGGCTCCTTTCCAGCTAAGCGCGCGAACCAGATTGCCCGAAGATGTGTCGGTTGCCATGTCTGATCACCTCCATGTTGATGGGTTGATTTTGATCTTTCACGTCAGGTTCCCCGTTCATTCGGCCTTGGTCTTTGCGCTGGAGCTTTGGCCATGTCCGTCCCGACGCTTTTTCATTTACACATAGCATCTGGGGTTGGGTCAGCGTGTTTGACCCGCCTCGCGATATGCCTCGCAAACCCTAAACCTCATGTTCACCACACAGTCAGTCTGTGACAAAACCGCGCGATCACAAAGCAATTTGTTCCTCGTACGAAAAAAAGTTTCCTAGTAGCCGCCGTGACCGCCTCAGTATCGCGCCCTTGTTTATGATTTTCCAAAAAAGAGGTTTGGGTACCTGCCCCAGCCAATGTGACCAGAATTCAGCCCACGGCCGTTGGTCACGCGATCGGAAAATATTTGCCTAGAACGAATAAAATATTCCTGCTAGTTGATTCGTATCAAGGGTGAAACCTGCCACCACAATAAGGGAGAGGGCCATGTGCGGCATTGTAGGATTGTTCCTCAAGGACAAGGCGCTGGAGCCGATGTTGGGCGCGATGTTGACCGACATGCTGATCACCATGACAGATCGCGGGCCTGACAGCGCGGGCATCGCCATCTATGGCGGGGCGGGTGATGGCGCGGGCAAGATCACCGTTCAATCGGCCAACCCCTTGGTGGATTTCGCCAATCTGGACGCTGACCTGCACGACGCCATCGGTGCGCCCGTGCTGATGCTGATCAAAAGCACCCATGCCGTGCTGGAAATTCCGCTGGGTCAGATGGATGCTGCGCGATCTGCCCTCGCCCATTTGCGGCCCGCCATCAAAGTGATGAGCGCGGGCGACAGCCTTGAGATTTACAAAGAAGTCGGCTTGCCGCGCGATGTAGCCGCCCGGTTTGACCTGACCAAAATGCACGGCACCCACGGCATCGGCCACACCCGCATGGCCACCGAATCCGCCGTGACCACCATGGGCGCGCACCCGTTTTCCACCGGGCCGGACCAGTGTTTGGTCCATAATGGCAGCCTGTCCAACCACAATGGCCTGCGCCGCGAGCTGATCCGCGAGGGGATGACGTTCGAGACGCAGAACGACACCGAAGTCGCCGCCGCCTATGTCAGCCACAAGCTGAAATCGGGGATGAATCTGGGGCAGGCGTTGGAGGCCGGTCTGAAGGATCTGGACGGGTTTTACACCTTTGTTGTCGGCACCAAGGACGGCTTTGGCGTGGTCCGCGACCCGATTGCCTGCAAACCTGCCGTGATGGCCGAAACCGATCAATACGTCGCCTTTGGGTCAGAATACCGCGCCATGGTCGGCCTGCCGGGCATCGATGCCGCCCGCGTCTGGGAACCCGAACCTGCCACCGTCTATTTTTGGAACCACTGACATGCAGACATTCGACCTTGCCGCGCGGGGATTGCGCGACCTGAACCAGACGCTGCATTCCCTGCAAGGTACAACCAACCAGACCGCGTGGGAGATTGTGAATACCAGGGGCTCACATTCCATCGCCGTCGGCGTGGACGCGCCGCTGGACATCACCGTGCATGGCACCACGGGCTATTACTGCGCGGGCATGAACAAACAGGCGACGATCCGGATCAAGGGCAACGCCGGGCCGGGTGTGGCCGAGAATATGATGAGCGGGGCGGTCATTATTGACGGTGACGCCAGCCAATACGCCGGGGCCACGGGGCGCGGCGGGCTCTTGGTGATCAAGGGCAATGCGTCCAGCCGCTGCGGGATTTCGATGAAGGGGATCGAGATCGTGGTGCATGGCAATATCGGGCATATGTCGGCGTTCATGGCCCAAACCGGGGCGCTGGTCGTGTGCGGCAATGCGGGCGAGGCTTTGGGCGATTCGCTGTATGAGGCGCGGTTGTATGTGCGCGGTTCGGTCAAATCGCTGGGCGCGGATTGCATTGAGAAAGAGATGCGCCCCGAACATCTGGCGCAGCTGGCGGACCTGCTGAAACGCGGCGAGTCCGATGCGAACCCCAAAGATTTCAAGCGCTACGGGTCGGCCCGCAAGCTCTATACCTTCAACATCGACAATGCGGCGGCATACTGACATGAGCGATTTCCCCCATACCCCCCCGCGCAAAAGCTGGACCTTTTCGGATGACGTGAACGCTGAAATCCGTCGCGCCGCAGCCACTGGCATCTATGACATTCGTGGCGGCGGCGCCAAACGCCGGGTCCCACATTTCGACGACCTGCTGTTTCTGGGTGCCTCGATCAGCCGCTATCCGCTGGAGGGCTACCGCGAGAAATGTGACACCCGCGTGGTTCTGGGCACCCGCTTTGCCAAGAAACCGATTGAACTGGATATCCCGATCACTATCGCGGGCATGAGCTTTGGTGCGCTGTCCGGCCCTGCGAAAGAGGCTTTGGGGCGCGGCGCAACCCTTGCTGGAACCTCGACCACCACCGGCGATGGCGGCATGACCGAGGAAGAGCGAGGGCATTCGCAAAAGCTGGTCTATCAATACCTTCCCAGCCGTTACGGCATGAACCCCGACGACCTGCGCCGCTGTGATGCCATCGAAGTCGTCGTCGGTCAGGGTGCCAAACCCGGTGGCGGCGGCATGCTGTTGGGGCAAAAGATCAGCGACCGCGTGGCCGCCATGCGCAACCTGCCCAAGGGGATCGACCAACGCAGCGCCTGTCGTCACCCTGATTGGACCGGCCCCGATGATCTGGAAATCAAGATCGCCGAACTGCGCGAAATCACCGACTGGCAAAAGCCGATCTATGTGAAAATCGGCGGCGCGCGGCCCTATTATGACACCGCTTTGGCGATCAAGGCCGGGGCGGATGTGGTGGTGCTGGACGGGATGCAGGGTGGCACGGCCGCGACGCAGGAAGTGTTCATCGAAAACGTCGGCCAGCCGATCCTCGCCTGTATCCGACCCGCAGTTGAGGCACTCCAGGAACTGGGGATGCACCGCAAAGTGCAGCTGATCGTCTCGGGCGGCATTCGCACGGGGGCCGATGTGGCCAAGGCGCTGGCGTTGGGCGCGGATGCGGTGTCGATCGGCACGGCGGCGCTGATCGCCCTTGGCGACAACGACCCACGCTGGGAAGATGAGTATCGAAAACTCGGCACCACCGCTGGCGCCTATGACGACTGGCACGAGGGCCGCGATCCCGCAGGCATCACCACCCAAGACCCGGAATTGATGGCGCGGTTTGATCCGGTCGAAGGCGGGCGGCGGCTGAAAAACTACCTCAAGGTGCTGGCGCTGGAAACCCAGACCATCGCGCGGGCCTGTGGCAAAAGCCATGTGCATAATCTGGAGCCAGAGGATCTGGTCGCACTGACCATCGAAGCGGCCGCCATGGCCGGGGTGCCCTTGGCCGGAACCAACTGGATACCGGGGAAAACCGGATTCTGACAATAACGACGGGGAGTTGAACGCATGGCTAAAGACCTTGCCGAATATGGCAAAAAGCACGGCATCAAATACTTCATGATCACCTATACCGATCTGTTCGGCGGGCAGCGGGCCAAACTGGTGCCAACCGAGGCGATCAACGAGTTGGCGCATGACGGGGCGGCCTTTGCCGGCTTTGCCACCCATCTGGACCTGACCCCTGCCCATCCCGACATGCTGGCGATCCCCGATCCGTCGTCGGTGATCCAACTGCCATGGAAGCCCGAGGTGGCGTGGCTCGCGTCCAACTGCATCATGGAGGATAAACCCGTCGATCAGGCCCCGCGTAACGTGCTGAACGCGCTGATTGCCGAGGCGGCCAAGGACGGCCTCTATCTGAAAACCGGGGTCGAGGCGGAGTTTTTCCTGCTGACCCCCGAGGGCAACCAGATTTCCGACCCGTTCGATACATCATACAAGCCCTGCTACGACCAGCAGGCCGTGATGCGCCGCTATGATGTGATCGCCGAGGTGTGCGATTACATGCTGCAACTGGGCTGGGAGCCGTACCAGAACGACCATGAGGATGCGAATGGCCAGTTTGAAATGAACTGGAAATACGACGACGCCCTGCAAACCGCCGACAAGCATTCATTCTTTAAATTCATGATGAAATCGGTGGCCGAAAAGCACGGCTTTCGCGCGACATTCATGCCCAAGCCGATCGAGGGGCTGACCGGCAATGGTTGCCATTGCCATATCTCGGTCTGGGACAAGGCGGGCAAGGTGAATGTGTTCGCTGACAAGAACATGGAACTGGGCCTGTCCGAACGCGGCCGCCATTTCCTTGGCGGGATCATGAAACATGCGTCCGCGCTTGCCGCGATCACCAACCCGACGGTGAACAGCTACAAACGGATCAACGCGCCGCGCACGATCTCTGGGGCTACCTGGGCCCCCAATTCGGTGACATGGACCGGCAATAACCGGACCCATATGGTGCGCGTGCCGGGGCCGGGGCGGTTTGAATTGCGCCTGCCCGATGGGGAGAAGAACCCCGAACTGTATCAGCCCGAGAACATCTCGGCGCCGCTAGACGGAGTGCGGACCAAGGCCGATCCGGGCCGCCGTTATGACATTGATATGTATACCCAAGGGCACACGGTCAAAGGTGCGCCGTTGCTGCCGCTGAACCTGCTGGACGCCTTGCGCGAGTTTGACAAGGACAAGACCCTGAAATCGATGATGGGCGACGATTTTTCAGCCAGTTATCTAAAGCTCAAGCGCCGCGAATGGACCAGCTACACCGCGCATTTCAGCAAGTGGGAGCATGACAACACGTTGGATATCTGATGTGTTGATGCAAGGCTTTGACGAACAAGGCCCGCACCCACGCCACCAATTTGTGGGCCTTGATGTGGCGGCGAACACCAGTATCGGCCATGGCGATCCGATTTTCAAAGGCCGGGCGCAAATTGGTGTCATCACCTCTGCCACCCGCTCGCCCATTCTGAACAAGAACATCGCACTGGCCCGGATCGACGTGACTGAGGCCGCTGAGGGGGCCGAGGTCGAGGTTGGCAAACTCGACGGCCAGCAATTGCGCCTGCCCGCAATCATCACCGCCACCGCCCAATATGACCCCAAAAAGACCTGGCCCCAAAGCTGACTGGCGACACGCCGGCGCTTGTCTAGTGCCAGACTGGCGTTCGGGGGGCGCGGGATGCCCCTCCATTACAGATTGTCCACCATCGATTTCAGATGTTCGTCGGCATGTGCGCTCTATTCGTTATGTTTCAACCGTTGGACAGGAACCCCGTCAGATAGGCCATGCTGACCCGTATCCACAAAGTCCGTATGCTGCCAAAAACGGCGCCAACTTTGGGTCACACCCCGAGCTTGGCAACCAGTTCAGGCATCCATTCCCATTCAGATGTGGCGTTGGGGTTCACGATGAGGAAAACATTGCGCCGGAACATCGGAGCATCGGGCAGTTCGAACAACCGGCCAGCCCGCAGATGCGGCAACGCAAGCCGTTTCGGCAGATACGCCGCGCCTTGCCGTTCCAGCATGTAAGTCAGCGCCCAGATGGCCGAGCCGAAAGTGACCCGCGCGGTTCCGGCATCCGAAAACGCGAGGGCATGCTGGGTGCGGAACTCTGCCCCCAGATCGACATAGATATAGCCGGGGTCAAACCGCACCGGCCGGTCTGGTTCAGTCGCGTAAAGCACCAACTCGTCCGCAGGCAAGCGGTAAACGGTCTGATCCCCGGGTGCTGCCAGCCGGTATGTCAATGCGACATCCAGCAGCCCGGCGGTCAGCATCCGGTAAAGCCCGGCCTGATCGCCCGGCCAGACGGAAAGGGCCATGCGCGGGTTTCCGGTGTTCACGTCGTCAAAGATGCGCTTGCCAAGGTCGGGCCACAGATCGGGGTCGCAACCGAAATTGCACACCGACTCGGTCCCCGCCGGTGGCGCGGTTTCCTGCCGGGCCTGTCGCCAAAGACCGATCATGATTTCTGCATAGCCGAGCAGCTTTGTGCCAGACGCGGTCAGGGTGACACCTGATTTGTGACGGTGCAACAGGGTGGCCCCCAGTTCCTGTTCCAGCGTGCGCAGCCGCGCGGTCACCGTGGACTGAGTGACATTCAACTGCTCGGACGCCCGCACGAGGCTGCCGGTTTCGACGATGGACACAAAGGTCTGTAGCCCGACGATGTTCAAATGGCAGCCTCAATTCGGATTTGTCGAACTAAATATGCCAATAATTTCGTTATGACAATATGTCGCAGTCTGACAGGATCACTTTGCCACGATAGGAGAAAGCAGTGACGAGCATGACGCATACCGGGTTTCCACCTGCCGACCGCACTGCATTCGTGCTGGCGATGCGCCGGGTTGCAAACTCGGTGGCCGTCGTCACCACTGACGGTGCCGCGGGATGCTTTGGTGCGACAGTCAGCGCCTTTTCCTCCGTTTCGGCGGATCCGCCGATGGTCCTTGTCTGTCTTCGCTCAGACAGCCGGATTGCCGAAGCCGTCGCTGCCAATGGCGCGTTGTGCGTCAACGTGCTGCCGCAGGACCGGCCCGATCTGGCGAACCGTTTCGCGGGGTGTGATGATCATCTGATCGGCGACCGGTTTCAAGGCGTCGACGTGATGGGTGCCCGGGGCGCCGCCCCCGAGATCGACGGCGCGACGGTCTTTGCGGGCGTGGTCGATCAAGCGGTGACTGCGGGAAGCCACAGCATTTTCATCTGTCGGGTGCAAAGCGTCCGCCAAGGTCTGGCAGCGCCGCTGGCCTATTTTGATGGTGCCTATCACGACGTTGTGCCGCAAGTCACTACGCCCCAGAATGCCGCGACAGCGTGAGGAATTCGCCGCAATGACGAACATCAAACACTACAGAATGCTGATCGACGGCGCATGGGTTGGGGCCAGTGACGGCAAGACGTTCGAAAGCGTCAATCCGACCACGGGACGGGTCTGGGCCATGATCCCCGAGGCGACCGCCGACGACGTTGACCGCGCGGTTCGGGCAGCGGACCGGGCCTTTTCGGCAGGCCCGTGGCCTGAAATGACGCCAACCCAGCGCGGCCAATGCCTGCGGCGGCTTGGCGACCTGTTGGCTGACAAGTCCGAAGCCCTGGGCTCGGTCGAAACGATCGATACTGGCAAGATGCTGAAGGAAACCCGGTGGCAGGCCAGGTATATCGCTGAATTCTTTCATTTCTTCGCCGGCTGCGCCGACAAGATTCACGGCGAAACGCTGCCAATCGACAAGGCCGACATGATGGTTTTCACCCTGCGCGAACCGCTGGGTGTGATTGCTGCCATTGTGCCCTGGAATGCGCAGCTGTTCTTGTCCGCAGTCAAGATCGGGCCCGCGCTGGCGGCGGGCAACACTGTGGTTCTGAAGCTGTCTGAACATGCTTCTGCTGCCATGCTGGAATTTGGCGAGCTGATCTCGGCGGCAGGGATACCACCCGGCGTGGTCAACATCATCACCGGCCACGGCGACCCCTGCGGCAAGGTTCTGACGTCGCACGAGCTGGTGGCGCGTGTGTCTTTTACCGGAGGCTTGGGTGCCGCGCGGCAGATCATCCACAACACTGCCAACAACTTCGCGCAGGTCTCGCTGGAACTAGGCGGCAAATCCCCTGTCGTGGTATTTGATGACGCCAACCTCGACTCGGCGGTCAACGGCGCGCTGTCGGGCATTTTCGGGGCTTCCGGGCAAAGCTGTGTCGCGGGCTCGCGGTTGCTTTTGCAAGACACCATTGCGGATGCTTTCCTGGTCCGGATGGTCGCCATGGCAGGCCTGATCAAGATCGGCGATCCTTTGGCGGAAGCCACCGAAATGGGGCCGATTTGCACCCAAGGCCAGCTTGATTGTATTGAGCGCGAAGTGGCGCGGGCCGTGACTGAGGGCGGGCGCGTGCTGTGCGGCGGTCGCCGGGTCGAGGGTTTGGAGGGTCGTTTTTATCACCCCACGATCATCGATTGCCCTAACCCAGACATGCATATTGTCGATACCGAGATGTTTGGCCCGGTCCTGACCGTTTTGCGCTTCAAGGACGAGGCTGATGCGGTGCGCCTCGCCAATCATACAAAGCACGGGCTGGCGGCTGGCGTCTTTACCCGCGACGGCGCACGGCAACTTCGCATGGTCAAGGCGATCAAGGCGGGCATCGTCTGGGTCAACACCTACCGCGTTATTTCGCCCATTGCAGAGTTTGGCGGCATGAAGAACTCCGGCTATGGCCGGGAAAGCGGGCTGCAGGCGATTTATGACTACACAAGGCCCAAGACGGCCTGGATCAACACATCAGATGAACCGCTGGGAAGCCAGTTCGTCTCGCGCTGAAGGGAAGAAGCAATGAAGTTCCAACTTGCGATCAATCTTGAACGGATCGACGACAGCCTTGATATGAAGGATGTCGCCCGGCACACGCTCGACATGGTTCAAATGGCCGATCAAGGCGGCTTCAACATCGTTTGGTCAGCGGAACATCACGCGCTGGAAATGACCATCGCTCCCAACCCTTTCTCACTTCTGGCCTGGTGGGCCACGCATACTGACCGGGTTCGTCTGGGGACGGCTTGTGTTGCGGCGGCTTATTGGCATCCGATCAAGGTGGCGGGTGAGGCCGCCTTTATTGACCTGATTTCCGGCGGTCGGCTGGAATTCGGCATCGGATCAGGTGCGTACCAGCGCGAGTTTGACCGCATGCACCCGGGCTTGAAACAGTCAGACGCCTGGCGGTACATGCAGGAAATGCTGCCTGCGGTGCGGGCCCTTTGGGCCGGAGATTACGCGCATAATGGTGAGTTTTGGTCCTTCCCCACCTCCACCTCTTGCCCCAAGCCACAGCAAGCGGAAGTGCCGGTCTGGATCGCGGCGCGCGCCCCCATGACCTATGACTATGCAGTGAAAAACGGCTGCAACATCATGTCCTGGCCCCTGACCCGCGAGATGAGCGAGGCCGAATTGTATATGTCCCGCATGGCCGAGGCGATGGCGGCCAACCCAGGTAAAAAGCGACCTACCATGGCGATGATGCGTCAGACCGCGCTTTATGATCGCAAAGAAGACTGGATGGTGCCGGTCCGTGCGGCCCAACGCGTGTTGTCGCAGTTTGAAAACCTTTTCAAGAACATGGGCGATGTGGAGAACGGTTTTCCAAAGTCGATCCCGCTGGATCAGCTTGGCAACCGCGCCGAATATGATCCCGAAATGCTTAGCCGCAACCTGATGTTCGGCACGCCGGATGAGGTTATCGCCAAGCTGAAGCTGTACGAGGCGTTGGGCGTCGATGAATTCATCTATTACGCCAGCCTTGGCCTTGGACATGCCGAACAGAAACGCTCGATGGACCTGTTCTGCAAAGAAGTCATCCCTGCTTTTGCCTGAAAGAAATCAATGCCAGCTGAAATCCGTCGTACATTTCTACAGGTCCAGACCACCTGTATCGAAGGGGGTAAATCCGTGCCAACCCCCACAAAGTTGGTGGCCGCCGTTGTGATCATCCGCAACCCATGGTTCGGGCGCGGCTGGGTCGAGGACCTGTCGCCCGAGGTGCGTGACATTTGCCCCGAGGTCGGCAAGCTGCTGACCGACATGATCCTTGCGGTGACGGGCGACAAGATTGAAGGCGTGGGCAAGGCCTCGGTCGTCGGCATGGGTGGCGAGATCGAGCATGCGCAGGCGCTGACCCACTCGCTGTGGTTCGGAAACCAGTTCCGTGACGCGGTGAAAGCCAAAAGCTATCTGGCCTTCACCAACACGCGCGGATCGGCCGGGTGTTCAATGATGATCCCCCTGATGGACAAGGACGACGGCGGGCGTCGATCACATTACCAGACAATCCATCTGACCATACCCGATGCCCCGGGCCACGATGAGATTATCGTGGCGCTGGGCGCGTCGATTGGCGGCCATCCCCTGCACCGGATCGGCGACCGTTATCAGGACCTGCGCGACATGGGGCATGATGTTGACAATCCGGCAGGGGTTTAGGGGATGACCCGCAGCAGGACCGGCACCGCCTATGACTTGACCGGTTCACCGGACGCGCCGGTGGTGGTCCTGATCCATGGGCTGGGCCTGACGCGCAGCACCTGGGACGATTTCGTGCCGGCGCTGGCGCGGGATTACCGGGTGCTGAGCTATGACCTGATCGGCCACGGTGAAAGCGCCTTGCCGCAGGTCAAGCCCAGCCTGACGGTTCTGTCTGAACAACTCGTGCGCCTGCTGGATGAATTGGCGATTCCACACGCCACCCTCATCGGGTTTTCACTGGGCGGCATGATCAACCGCCGCTTCACCCTGGATCATCCTGCCCGCGTCACGGCGCTGGTGATCCTGAACTCGCCGCATGAACGTACCCCACCGGCGCAACGGCTGGTCGAGGAACGCGCGGCCCAGACCAGCGCGGGCGGTCCGGCAGCCACCATCGACAGCACGCTGGAGCGGTGGTTCACGCCGCAGTTCCTGAAAGGGTCGCCCGATGTGGTGGCGCGGGTCCGCGCGACCGTCCTGGCCAATAACCCCGAAAGCTATACCGGCCACCGTCAGGTTCTGGCCAGCGGTGTGACTGAACTGATCCGGCCGCTGCCACCAATCACGGCCCCGACGCTGGTGATGACATCCGAGCATGACAGCGGCAGTACGCCTGCGATGTCCCACGCCATTGCCTCTGAAATCGCGCGGGCGCAAACCGTGATTGTGCCGGGCTTGCAGCACCTTGGGTTGATCGAACGTCCCGACCTTTTCACCGCAGAAATCCTTGGCTTTCTGGCGCGCAACGCAGAGCAGACCGAAACGAATGGAATCAACGCATGAAGACCATGACCGGCGGACAAGCGGCCGTTGCGGCCTTGCAGGCAGAAGAGGTCAGCCATGTGTTTGGCCTGATCGGATCGGCCACGATGGAGATGTTCGACGCGCTTTATGATGCATCGGACATTCAGTTCATCGGGGTACATGACGAACGCACCGGCACCCATATGGCTGACGGCTATGCCCGCGCCTCTGGTCGCGCCGGGGTGATCCTTGCCGGGCAAAACGGGCCGGGGGCGACCAATCTGGTGACGGGCCTCGCGCAGGCGGCGGCGGCGTTTTCGCCGGTCGTTTCCATCGCCGGGGCGATTTCATCGGCGCATCTTTACCGCGATGCGTTTCAAGAGGTTGACCAGCAAGCGCTGTTCAGACCCGTTACCAAAAAGACCTGGACCGCGACCGGTGCCGACCGCGTGCCCGAGATGTTCCGCGAGGCGTTCCGCGTCGCCCTGACCCCACGCCGGGGTCCGGTGCAATTGAACCTCCCGCGCGATGTGCTGTCCGCCTCGGCTGATTACCCGGCGTTTCAATCCCCCCACGCCTACCGGTCGCAAACGGTCCCGGCCGGCGCGCAGTCTGCCATTGATCAGGCCGCAACCCTGCTGGCAGCGGCCACCCGCCCGGTCATCATCGCCGGTGGTGGTATCAAGAACGCGCAAGGCCACGCGCAGGCCCTTGCCTTGGCCGAGGCGCTGAACTGCCCCATCGTCACCTCGCCCGGTCATGGCGACGCCATCCCCTTTGGCCATCCGCTTAACGCCGGGCAGATGGGTCCGCGCGGCAATGCGGTGGCCTCGCGTCTGGTGCGCGAGGCGGACGTGATCCTTGCCCTTGGCACAAGGATCGGGTTCAACGCAACTTTCTATACCTATGATAACATCAACCGGGATGCGAAAATCATCCATGTCGAGTTGGAGCCGACGGCCATTGGCCGTCATTTCCCGGTCGAGATTGGCATATGGGCAGATGCACCAACGGCGGCCCTGCAACTGGTGACGGCGCTGAGCCTGCTGAAAAACCGCCAGTTGGCTGATGCATGGACGACCGCCTTCAAGGCTGAACGCAGCGCCTTTCTTGCCCAACGCGATGTCGATGCCGTGACCGACACCGCCCTGATCCAACCTTCAGGCCTGTTCAAGACCCTGCGCGATGTGCTGCCACATGACGGCGCGATCACCATGGATGCGGGCACGCTGTGTCTGCAGGCAACCGATGCGATGAACTACTGGCAGGGCAAAAGCCTGTTCACGCCGCTGGATTTCGGGCTGGTCGGCTTTTCTTTTGCCTGCGGGTTGGGGGTGAAACTGGCACAGCCCGAACGGCCGGTGATCAGCCTGATGGGCGATGGCGGCTTCGGGATGACGGTTTCAGAGCTTAGCACCGCCGTGGACCACGGCATCAACACCGTGACCATCGTGATGAACAACACATGCTGGGGGGCGGAAAAGGCCTATCAACGCGATTTCTTCGACGGCCGCTATATCGGTGCGGATATCAGCAGCCCGCCGTTTGACAAATTGGCCGAACTTTAGGGTGCTGCGGGCTTTCGGGCCGATACCTTGGCCGGGGTGGCCGAGGCGGTCGAGGCGGCGCTGGTTTGCGGCAAGCCTGCGGTCATCGACGTGGCGGTTGATCCGGCGGCGCTGTATTCCTTCCGCCGTGACAGTTTCAAACACCGTGGAGGGTGATCGCATGACCGACGCAAAGACCTATCCTAACATGGAAGCCCAACGCGCCACCGGCGACTGGAACCCGATGTGGGATCTGATGATGGAAATGGACCCGGATTATCTGGAGGCCTTTCTGGGCTTTCGCGCCGTGCCGCAGCGCAAGGGTCCGCTGGAACAGAAATACAAAGAGATGATCTTTATCGCCATCAACGCGGCGACAACCCATCTGCATGGGCCGGGCGTGCGCCGGCATATCCAGAATGCCTTGCGGGCCGGGGCGACAAAGGAGGAGATTCTGGAGGTGATCCAGCTGACGACAATCATGGGCATCCACTCGATGACGCTCGCCGCCCCGATCCTGCAAGAAGAGGTCGAGAGGTTCAAGAATGGCGCTTGATCGGACCAATCAGATCAGCCGCGCACGGCAACCGAATCTCGACGACCCGACGACCCCTTGCCCGCTCAAGAAATGCTCAATCCTCGGAAGGCCGTGAACAGAACTGCACGTAAAACCAAACAAAAAACCAACTCAACCGGAGGTCTAGAAAATGCGTACCAAACTTTTATCTGTCCTTGTCACCAGTGTTGCCGTCGCCAGCCCGGCGCTTGCTGCCGATCTGGTCGTTGGCGTGCCAAACTGGCCGTCTGTCACCGTTACCGCGAATGTCATCAAGGAAGTCATCGAAACCAACCTCGGCCTGACTGTCGAATTGCAGACCGGAACCAACCCGGTGATCTTTGAGGCGATCGACAAAGGCTCGATGCAGATCCACCCCGAGGTCTGGCTGCCCAATCAACAAAATCTTGTGGACCAGTACCTAGCCAGTGTGGAACTGAACACAAATGGCGCACCCGCGGTTCAGGGAATGTGTGCGAACCAGGCCGCAGTCGAGGCAGGCTTCTCGGACATCAGCGATCTGGCCGATCCGGCAAAGACAGCACTTCTGGACAGTGACGGCAACGGCAGGGGTGAGGTTTTCATCGGCGCGACGGGCTGGGGTTCCACCACAGTCGAGCATGCGAGAGGCTTTGGCTACGGCTATGATCAGGTGGTCGATCTTGTCGAACTGGATGAGAGCGTGGCCTATGCCCAGCTTGATGCCGCAATCACGGCAGGTCGACCATGGGTCGGCTTTTGCTACACGCCGCATCACCTGTTTACCGTGCATCCCGAGATGACCATCCTGACCGAGCCGACCCATGATCCGGCAGCCTGGAAGATCGTGACGCCGGACACGGATGCCGACTGGTTGAACGCATCCAGCGTGGCTATGGCGTGGTCGCCGGCCTATATCCAGCCCGCCTTTGCCGCCGGCCTGAACGAAACCGCGCCGCAAGTCGCATCGATGCTGCGAAACATGGACCTGTCGTCCGACGACCTTGGCGCTTTTTCGTTCTCGGTTATCGTTGACGGCAAGGATGCAGCACAGGTGGCGTCAGAGTGGATCGCAGCAAATCCTGACCGCGTCACTGCTTGGCTTCAATAAGAGGCTATTGCTATCTGACGTTTGGGCATGGCGGCGCTGCCATGCCCAATAGATTTATATGGGTTGGAGCAGGCACGTATGGCAGACCCCGTCATCGAACTGTCCGGTGTCTGGAAAATCTTCGGCTCCGCCGAACAGGCGGCACTTGTGGATGCCCGGGCCGGTGCATCCAAGGCCGAAATCCTGGCGCGCCACAGATGCGTCGTCGGCATTGCGGATGCATCAATCTCGGTGATGCCGGGAGAGATCTTCTGCATCATGGGCCTGTCGGGCAGCGGAAAGTCGACGTTGGTGCGCCATGTGAACCGGCTTGTCGAGCCCACAGCGGGCGAAATCCGGGTGCTGGGGCAGGACGTGCGGGCATTGTCGCCTGCGTCCTTGCGCCAGTTGCGCGCCGAGCGGATCGGGATGGTGTTTCAGCACATGGCGCTGATGCCGCACCGGACCGTCGAGGATAACGTCGCCTATCCGCTGGAACTGCGCGGCACGTCAAAGGCGATGCGCTGGCGCGTCGCGGCCGAAAAGCTGTCACTGGTCGGCCTGCAGGGTTACGGTGACCGTTTGCCAAGGGAATTGTCAGGCGGCATGCAGCAACGGGTTGGTCTGGCGCGTGCACTGGCCGCCGACCCTGCGATCCTGTTGATGGACGAGCCGTTTTCGGCCCTTGACCCGTTGATCCGGCGTCAGTTGCAGGATCAGTTCATCGCTTTGTCGGCCAAACTGGGCAAGACCACACTGTTCATCACGCATGATCTGGACGAAGCGATCCGTGTCGGCAGCCGCATCGCTATCATGAAAGACGGGCGCATTGTGCAGACCGGCACACCGGAAGAGATCGTAACGCGGCCGGTTGACGACTATGTGCGGGACTTCGTGCAAAACATCTCGAAACTTGGTCTGATCACGGCCCATACGATTATGGAATCCATCGAAAAAGTTCAGGCCCTGCGGGCTTTCGACATTGCCTTGGCGCCGCGTGCGCGCCCCGACGCGAACCTTGATGCGCTGATTGGACTTGTGACGGGCAGCGATGTTCCAGTGGTCATCGACGATGGCGGAACGCTGGTCGGGGCTGTCACCAAAGACCGGCTTCTGCTGGCCATAAAAGAGGGACGCTGATGACCGGAACTGACCTTGTTGTCCGCTTCGCCGGCCCGAATGCTGCGTATTACATCAAGGTCTTTGACACCATTCAGGGGCATGCAGGGCCAGTGCCAAGCTTCAATGTGGCTGCGGCAGTTTTCGGACCCTTATGGGCCGGCATGCGCGGGCTTTCATCTTTGTTTCTCTTGCTCTGCTTTCTCGATTTGGTGGCGCTGTCGCAGGTCACGTCGGGTGTCTGGGGCAATGTTGACGCGGCAGGTCTTGCCCGCGTCACACAACTGGATGCGACTATCGAATCCCGGCGCAGCGAGGCGGCCGAGGCTCTTGCCAATGGCAATGCCGATGCGGCAGCCACAGCCACCAAATTGGCGGATAATCTACAAATGGCCGCCGACGCCGCGCGCGCCGAAGCGGCTCGCAGCAGCGACGGGGCCGGTTTGCGCGCAATGGTCGGGATAGGCTTTCTGGTGCTGATCAGGCTGGCAACTGGACTTGCGGCCAACACCCTTTACGAGCGTCGCTTCAGCGCCTGGAGGGGCGATCATACCCTGCCGCATGGCGCACCTGCCGGGCGGCTGACAGTGACGGCGGCGCTGGTGGCGGCAATCTACGGCATCACGCTTTTTGCGTTCGTGGCCCCCACCCCGCCGGACTGGCTGACCACATTTCCGGCGGACAAGGCCCTGTTCACCGCCGTCGAGGGTTGGCTGGACGCCGGGTTCGAGGCCGCTTACGTGGCCGGGCGCGGGGTATTCGAAGGGATCCGCAATGCCATCCGGATCCTGGTCGAGGCGTTCGAGGCCGTGCTGGTCGGAACGCCCTGGCCCGTGGTGATGCTGGTCATCTGCACGTTGGCCTGGCAATTGGCAGGTGTTCGGGTGGCCATCTTTACGGCAGCGGCGCTGGCCTATCTTGGCCTGTTCGGCCTGTGGGAACTGTCCATGCTGACCGTGGCCCTGCTGGGGGCGGCGTCAATCCTGTGCGTCCTGTTCGGCATTCCCCTGGGTATCTGGTTTGCCAGGTCAAAGACCGCCTTTGCCGCAGCGCAACCGGTGCTGGATTTCATGCAGACCATGCCGGCCTTCGTCTATCTGATCCCGGTGATCGCCTTTTTTGGCACCGGCAAGCCACCGGGCATCATTGCCACGCTGATCTTCGGCATGCCGCCGGTGATCCGGTTGACGACGCTGGGGCTGAACGGTGTCCCCGAAGACGTCAAGGAAGCAGCACGCGCCTTTGGCGCAACCGAATGGCAGGTGCTGCGTGGGGTGGAATTGCCGCTCGCGCGGGCGTCAATTCTTGCCGGGATCAATCAGACGATTCTGATGTGTCTGTCTATGGTGGTCATTGCCAGCCTGATTGGCGCGCAAGGGCTGGGCTCGATGGTGTTGCAATCGCTGCAGTACGCCGCCAAAGGGCAAGGCTTGCTGGCCGGCCTTGCCATCCTGCTTTGTGCCATGGTGATTGACCGGATCGTTCAAGGCAGTTTCCGCCGCAAGCAATGATCGCCATCTCATTCCAACGGCCCTATGCCTTCATTGCCGAGAACCGGCTGATCTTTGCGGTCAGGGCCATGTGCCGGATGCTGCTGGTTCATCCCAGCGGCTTCTATGCGTGGCTTTTATGCGTGGCTTTTATGCGTGGCTTTTATGCGTGGCTGCGCGAACCCTTTTTCCAACGGGCGCTGGAGGATCAGCGCCAAACCAAGCTCATCAAGACAGCCTGGAAGGAAAGCGGCGAGGTGTATGGATACCGCAAGCTGCACGATGATCTGTGTGATCTCGGCGAAGACATCAGCCCCAACCGGGCTTGGCGTTTGGCACGTCTGTCGGGCATAAGGGCCCAGATTGGTTACAAAAAGAAGCCGGGCTCTTATGGTGGCAGTCCGGCTGTCGTGGCCGACAACACTCTGAACCGGGAGTTTGATGTTGATGCCCCCGACCAATTCTGGGGCGAGCCATTGTACGCCATCGGTTCGAGAACAATGGCGAGCGACATTACTTACATCCGCACCCATGAGGGATTCTTGTATCTGGCTGTCGTGATCGATCTGTTCTCCCGGCGCGTGATCGGGTGGTCAATGCAAGGGCGAACCTACACAGATCTGCCGCTGCAAGCCCTGCTGATGGCTGTCTGGCGGCGCAAACCAAAGACCAAGGTCCACGTGCATTCCGACCAAGGGTCCCAGTTCACCAGCTATGAGTGGCAG
>JANOQM010000049.1:0-22208 GCA_031422295.1 Rhodobacterales bacterium
CTCGCGCACCGGATAGCCCCGATCCTCGACTTGGGCCACTGCATCGCGCTTGAACTCGTCTGTGAATTTGTTTGCGGACATCTCGTCCTCCTTGCTTCCAAAATTACCAAGCAAGGCGTCTACAAATCTAGGGGCTATTCACCTTGAGACGCTGCAGGTAGGTCACAAAACTAGGCTCGTTGTCAGTCAAATAGCGATTTCTTGCTTCCTCAACCGTAACTCCGTCGATAGCTGCAACAAGCAACGGGTCCGAGATGACCTGACGTTGTTCAAGGTCCAGTCGAACTACGTTCCAAGGCTGGTCAGTCTGGAATGGGGAAGTGTCCGGTTCCCTCGAAGACTCTGCCCGCTTCCTTCGAACCCACGATATTTGGTCCTTTCGAAACACCCGAATATCTCCCGCTACTTGCAATCTCTCTGAAAATTCAGACATTTCCATATGTGCGGTCATCATGTAGCACTGGACCTCGGGATACCGCTCTCGTACGAACTTGACTAAGTCAACTCCATCCCGCATCCCTTCAACAACTCCACCGCCGAAGAACCAATCGGTCACTACAGCAACTATGTTGAACTTCTCCGATTCCAGGGCCTCGCGCGCCTCCAACGGGCTGCTAACAATCAGAGAACCCAGCAAGGAGACCTCAGTGAAGCGCCTCTGCACGCCCTCACGCACAGCGACCTCATCGTCGACGATCAGGACAATTGGCTCGCTTCCGCATTCCGCGCTAACCAAGTCGCCCCCCAAAAGAACCTCTTCTCTCCCACCGTAGAGCACAGCTTCTAGGGTGGGGGTAGCGTTATGCTAAAGAGCGCCGGTTGTCTAGAGGTCAGAAGTATATTTCCTTTGAAGTGAGTGCCGATAATTTGCCTTGCCAAGAACAATCCCGACCCGGAACCTCCAGTTTTACTTGTTCGGCCGATATCAAAGACTTCATTTAGATTAGGAAAATGTACATGACTAATCCCGGGGCCATTGTCTGACACCCTAACTATAACACCCCCAATGTCCTGTTGCACCGACACGTTTATCTCACCGTTTCTACGCTGACCTATTGCTTCGATTGAATTAATAACTAAGTTGAAAATGACTTGTTCAAACAGAAGCATAGGGCCTCTTGCTGTCAAAGCTTGACTACCCGTTAGGCGAAACGAAATTTGCTTTCGTGAAAGGACAGAACCCAGCGTCTCCGCTACTCCTCGTATTATTTTGCTTAGGCTGAAGTTGGAGATTTTATACATTTCGGCAGTTTCGCGACGAGCGATAGCGCGGTATCTATTGGTTACTTCAAATAGCTCATCGGCTCTAGCCGCCACCCCTTCAACCTCTTTCATCAGGGTCTGAATTTTGTTCTCACTACCTCTTATCCTATCATCACCAACCGCTTTCTCTAAGAAAGCTTCGAGACCCGCAGCCTCCGATTGAAGGTTATAGGTTTTGTGCCAAATATCATGTGATAGTAGGTTTGTAAGCTCAGCAAGCTGAAGGGCACGACCTTGGGTTTCTCCGAGTCGCTTCTGTTCTTGGGTCTCGAGCAGTGCAAAGTACAACGCAATGTAGGCAGCTAACCGGTGACTGAAATCCTGAAACATTGCCACGTCCCTACGAGAGTATTGGGTAACTCGACGGAAGAAGTATGAAATGGTGCCAAGTACCTGAGGCGTTGAGTCGAGGCTAGTTGCAACGAGTTTACACATTAGGACGGAAAATAGGCCAATTTCCTTTAGTTTACCACGCAAATCAACATCAACTGGCAACCCCCCAATGTCCCTAGTGCCGGAATCGCTCGTAATTACAGCTGCCCAATCAAATTCCTCTGAAGCCAGGAGGCGGCCCGAGAGTAGCTCGCCGCTATGTCTCGCTTGAATAATCGCCAAATCGTATACGCCGGAAGCACCAATGACCTCAAGCTGTCGATTGGGTCGAATCAAACGCAAAGTGCTTCCATCAGCGCCGAATGCCCTTGCCACAATGTCGGTTGCCGTTGCCCCGATCTGTTTTTCAAACTTGTCTCTAGACCCGTCCGCCGGTAAATACTCTCCAAGTATCGTCAGTCGAAAAGAGAACATTGAGTCTGCACAAACAAGATTTATGAGCGGCGCATTCTCGGCGAGAATCGACTGGCTATATTCCAAGTCCTTGCCGCCGTACAAGAAGAATCCGAATATCTCTCCGCGGGAGTAAAGGTAGAATATACCCACATCTTTTTCTCCAATTTTATCTAGATAACCTCTCGCCTTCAAAGTCTCGAATTCTAAAAAACTTACGTCAAAGATTCGGCGAACCGGTTCGTAGTCGGCTGCGTTCGTATCAACCTCGGCAGGACCGGCTGACGAGCCCAATTGTGCCACTTGAACGAATTTGCCAGATGAAATTCCTGACGTATACATACAAATATGCGACAGATTAGCCTCTGCCGCCAATAAATCACAAACGTCCCTGCAGGATTGAAGGTAGTGATCATGTGGCTCCAAGCGCTCGAGTTCTGGATTGGGGCCGACGCTGTCTTCCAGGAGTTGGGTAAGTCTTTCTTTCATTTTCATCCTTAATCGTCAGTGAAGTATTTCATACCTCTCGTTTCTTTGCAACAAAACTTCCTTGTTCATCCTTCCTTGCGCCGTGCGAATTCTTTGTATTCGGCGCAATGATATGTTATAACATAACCTAAGGTAAGCGAAGGCCTTGCCCGAAGGAGGAAGGAAATGTTCAAGCGACTCGACGACGACACGGTGATTTGCTGTGAGTGTAATTCTTGCTTTGTTCTATATACGGCAAAGGTTGAGTACAGCCACTCGACCAAAAAGTGGGAGCTCGTGCGTTTCGTAGAGTCCGCTCTTGAATGCGCCTCGTGTGGCGCATTTGGTCTTATTGAAAATCTTGATGTAGCTGACGCCATTTCAAAGTGATTATTTTGGTCGCCCTGAATTAATGGGGCGGCCATTTTTACAATAAACTGATCAAAGATATGGATTTGGGTTAGCAAGTTTTCGTCAATCTGCTTTCTGTAGCGCTAGGTTTTGAATCCAAAGGTGCCATTGTAACGCGGGTGGTGCCAAATTGGTCATCTGGAGTGTCGCCACCGCAATCTGTCCCGATTGCCCGAGATCAGCGGAACGCCGTTGCGCCTGACCACTCACTGGTCTAAAGCTGTTTTCTCGGGAACCGCGCCGAATCCGCGCTAAACGCCGGGAAGAATATGCGCTAAGTCATTGATATAGAATGAGATTTGTAATGACAAGACATTATTCTTCTAGGTCTCTGCACAAGATATGCGGCGAGGAACTGCCTGCGGAGGCCAATGACAGACAATTCGTGTGGTCTTGGCTTAGGACAAGTAGGACACGGCTAGCGGCAGAGCCAGCCAGCAAAAATCATACCAAGTTAAGCTTTTCAATTTCTCACCGATATTACTGGATGCTCAAGTGCACAGCTATGTTCAGCGTGTTAGGGATGGAGACTTGCAGCAAGATTGCCCATATGCTAACTGCCATCAATGACGGTCGTTTGAGAGACTAAAAAGCGACTAGAACAGCAGTGCCGCGTTAGCTCAGTTGGTTAGAGCGCTTGATTGTGGATCAAGAGGTCCCCCGTTCGAGCCGGGGACGTGGTACCACCCCCCGTTTGAAAACTTGACCGGAATGAATTGCGGTAAGGTTGCCTCCGGCGGAGGTATTTTCGCAACAATGAAAATCATGGTTCAGGGTGCGATGTCGACGGTTTGACGCAATGTGCCGGTGGCCCGGTTGTAGATCAGGATTTTGTCATCATCGGTGACGACTGCGAACCAGTCGGTTCCTTGGGTAAAAGCCAGTGCAGTTACCCCGTTGGGCAGGCTGATCCGGTCAGGCAGCGGCAGGGGATTGGCGTTCAGCCGGATGACAAGGGCGCCGATCAGGACTAGGAAGCCCAGAATCATCACCACGGTCAGCGTTGTGACCAGCCGTTTCAGCCCCAGCAGGCTGGGCGGCAGTCCGTCTTGATCGTCAGGAGTTTTGTCCATGGCTGCGTCCTTTGTCACCTTTGTCATTCAGGCCGCCCCGCCTGCCCGTCTTGATAAGGCCTTGGCCCGCGATGTGCCAGATGACGCATCGCTGTCGCGGTCGCGGCTGATGAAACTGCTGCAAGAGGGAGCGGTGCAGGTAAACCGGGCCGTCGTGACCGATGCCAAGGCCAAGGTGGCCGAAGGTGATGCTGTTTCGATAGCCGTCGAGCTGGCCGTCGAGAGCCATATTGCAGCGCAGGATATTACGCTGGACGTGGTATTTGAAGATGCCGATCTGATCGTCATCAACAAGCCTGCCGGGATGGTCGTGCATCCCGCCCCAGGCAGCCCGGATGGCACGTTGGTCAATGCCCTGATCCATCATTGCGGTGACAGCCTGTCGGGCGTCGGCGGGTTGAAGCGCCCCGGCATTGTTCACCGCATCGACAAGGATACCACCGGCCTGCTGGTCGTCGCCAAATCGGACCGCGCCCATCATCGGCTGGCGGCACAATTTGAGGATCATTCGGTCGCGCGCCGCTATTTGGCCGTGTGTTACGGTGTGCCAGATACTGCTGATCCGCGCCTGCATGGCATCAAGGGCACCAGTTTTGATCCCGGCAATATTCTGAAAATCCAGACTCATCTGTCACGGCACAAAACCGACCGTCAGCGCCAGGCCGTGTCATTTCAGGGCGGGCGTCATGCCGTGACCCGCGCCCGAGTCATGGAATCTTTGGGTAAGACCCCGACCGCCGCCCTGCTGGAATGTTGGCTGGAAACCGGCCGCACCCATCAGATCCGCGTGCATTTGGCGCATTGCGGCCATTCGCTGATCGGCGATCCGGTCTATGGGGGCCGCCGGAAATTGTCAGAAAAAGCAGTAGGTCCAGCCGGGGTTGAGGCGGCGCGGGTGTTTCCAAGACAGGCCTTGCATGCCGCCAGTCTGGGGTTTGAACATCCGGTCAGTGGTGCGTTTATGGAGTTCGCAGCACCGTTACCTGCGGATTTGCAGGCTTTGTTGGCCGCGTTGCGCGGGTCTGACTGACCCTTGCTGCACCCGCGTTGCTGCACCTGCGAAACAAATCTTGGTCCGGCTCAGTTACAGCCGTAACAAATCTTTTGCACTAATGAGGCGCGTTCAACTTTGGAGCATCCGGAAACCCGCAAAGGGGCTGATCGGAGGCGACATCGGGGTGACTTGTACCCTCATGCCCAAAACGAAATCATGCAAAAAAATCAAACAACCGAGGGCAGTCAGGCTGCTGCTGAACCCATACGTATCTTTGATGAAGAGCCGCTGGATATTGCCGATTAGTTGAAAGACGATGGAGAGGACCAGACGCCGCATGTGTCAAGGACGGGATTTACCGCACGTTTGATCGGCGCTGTCGGGGTCGTTTATGGTGATATCGGCACCAGCCCGATCTATGCCTTTCGGGAGGCGGTGAAACCCGTTTCGGCCGATGGGGCAACAGCACCCGAGGGGCTTGGGTTCTCGTTTGACGTGGCCGGGACGACGTTTTTCCTCGGGCGACGCCGGATCAGGGCCGCGGGTCCGGCAGGGCCGGGACGCATGCTGGACACTCTTCACGGCTTTGTGTCGCGGCTGGCTGCTGATCCGTCTGAATACTGTCACTTGCCCCGCAACCGTGTGGTCGAGTCAGAAGAGCGCATGGCGCAGTACGACATAGCCCCCCAGTCCGGCGCGCAGGCAATGAATGCGCATCGGACCTGTATTTCTGCAGGATATGCCGGAACTTTAGGCAGTGCTGCAGCGTTTGGCCATTACGAAGCATCGCATGTGCGTGAACGCACTGAAATGCATCTTGTGTCCGAGTGAATGAGCGTTCATTCTTTATTTAGAGATTTGGCCTAGGTGGTCTTGACGTTCCGTCATGACGTGACCATATCAATGTTAAGCCCTTAAACATAAGGAGGGGGGACACAGAGATGAGTACATATGCAAACCTGCCCGCACCGTCGCCGGAACAAGGTCTGAACCGGTATCTGCAGGAAATTCGCAAGTTCCCGATGTTGGAACCCGAAGAAGAATACATGCTGGCCAAGCGCTGGGTGGATCATGAAGATTCGGCTGCCGCCCATAAGATGGTGACGTCGCATCTGCGTCTGGCCGCCAAAATTGCCATGGGCTACCGCGGCTATGGCTTGCCGCAGGCCGAAGTGGTGTCTGAGGCGAATGTCGGCCTGATGCAGGCGGTGAAACGCTTTGACCCGGAAAAGGGGTTTCGGCTGGCCACCTATGCGATGTGGTGGATCCGTGCCTCGATCCAGGAATATATCCTGCGGTCATGGTCACTGGTGAAACTTGGCACCACATCGGCGCAGAAAAAGCTGTTTTTCAACCTGCGCAAGGCGAAAGCCCGGATTGGTGCGCTGGAAGAGGGCGACCTGCGCCCCGAGAATGTGGCCAAGATCGCCCATGATCTGGGGGTGACCGAGGCCGAAGTGGTGTCGATGAACCGCCGGTTATCGGGTGGCGACGCGTCGCTGAATGCGATGGTTGGCACCGAAGGCGACAGTGCCACGCAATGGCAGGATTGGCTGGAGGATGAAGATGCAGATCAGGCGCAGCATTTCGAGGACCGCGAGGAACTGGATGCCCGCCGTCTGTTGCTGGCCGAAGCGTTGACCGTGCTGACTGACCGCGAAAAGGACGTGCTGGTGCAGCGCCGCCTGCAGGACGAAACCCGGACATTGGAAGACCTGTCAACGCAATATGACGTCAGCCGCGAACGTATCCGGCAGATCGAAGTCCGCGCCTTTGAAAAGCTGCAAAAGCGGATGCAGGAACTGGCCCGTGCCAAAGGGATGCTGGAACTGGCCTGATCCGGTTGCATGCGCGATGAATGATGATAGCCTCTCTTGCAGACAAGAGAGGCTATTTTTTTGCAGGAGCAGATTATGGACGCGCCAGTACGCTGGGGAATTTTAGGGGCCTCGCATTTTGCGCGCCATCACATGGCCCCGGCCATTCATGCCGCACGGGGGGCCGATCTGGTGGCGATAGCGACGTCCGATCCGGTCAAGGCCGAGGGGTTCTGGGACTTTGCCCCCCGCATGACGATGCATGCCACCTATGAGGCCTTGCTGGCGGACCCGTCGATCGATGCGGTCTATATCCCGCTACCCAATCATCTGCATGTTGAATGGACATTAAAGGCGCTGGCCGCAGGCAAGCATGTCTTGTGTGAAAAGCCGATTGCGATGGAAGAGGCCGCGTTTGATGCGCTGATTGTCGCCCGCGACAAGACCGGACTGTTGGCCGCCGAGGCCTATATGATTGTGCATCATCCGCAATTCATCCGCGCGCGGCAGCTGGTGCAAAGCGGGGCGATTGGCACGTTGCGTCATGCCGATGTGAGTTTTTCCTATAATAATGAGGAAGATACCGACAATATCCGGAACCGCCCGGAAACCGGCGGTGGTGCCCTGCCCGATATTGGGGTCTATGCATTCGGGTCGGTCCGGTTTGTATCCGGGCAGGAGCCGGACGCTGTGCCCTATGCGAAAATCCGCCGCGAAAATCAGGTTGACGTGTTCAATCAGCTGGTCGCCGAATTTCCGACATTCACCTATTCCGCGACGATCTCGATGCGCCTGTTTCCCCGGCAAGAGGTGGTGTTTCAGGGCGATACCGGCATGCTGAAACTGACCTGTCCGTTTAATGCCAATGTGCATGATCTGGCGCAACTGACGCTGGAAACCGCGGGTGGCGTGGTGCGGACCGAACGGTTCCCGACCGACAACCATTATATCCATCAGGTCGAAAACTTTTGCGCCTCGGTTCGGAAGGGTGTGGCCTATCCCTGCCCGCTGGAATTCAGCCGGGGCACCCAACGGATGATTGATATGGTGTTTGCCGCAGGAGGGCGGGGCTAATGCAAAGCGATGATGACAAAGCCATGGGTCGCCTGACCGGCGAACAGTTTGAACCGCCCGAGCGGGATAACATGCTGATGCGGCTGCTGTTCATGATCCTGATCGCGCTGATGATGTCGGTGGCCTATTCGGTGCTGGGGGTGATTATCGTGATCCAGTTCGTGATCATGCTGATCAATAACCGCCAGCCGAATGAACGGCTGGCCGAGTTTGGGACGGTGATGGGGATATGGTTCGCCAAAGCGGTGCGGTATCAGTTGGCCGCCAGCGAGGTGAAACCGTTTCCGTGGTCGGAGTTGGATTGAGGGGGCGAGGTCAAGCTTCAGACCGCCACAGCGGAGGCGGCTGGATTAAGCCTGCGCTATGGGGACGGCCGCGCAAGTCCAAGCGAACGTGCAGTTGAGAGGTTAATTCGGATCATGTCGAACGTCACGGGATCGAACAGAAACCACCATTCGCAGCAGTTGCCTTGCGTTACCGGCATGTAAATCATCTTGTTTCCCTTGCGGACAGCACACGCGATGTCCCCGTAGTACAGAGCTGAGTCGGACGGAAGAACAAGCACCGTCCCATTTATCCGCAGGCTCGCGCCGCTGCGTGGTGGTTCGTTGACGCGCAGTGTGGCGACGGTGGCACCGCACATCACCGACCAATGACGGGCATGGCCATCGTTAGGACCGGGCATCCATCCCTTCGGGTCGGCTTCAACCGGCCCAGCCATCAAGTAAGCGACGGCAGCGAGCGCTCTCATCATCCCATGCGTTCCAACTCGTCGATCATCCCTTCGATCATGCTTAGCCCCTTGTCCCAGAATTTGGGGTCTGATGCGTCCAGTCCGAAAGGGGCGAGCAGATCTTTGTGGTGTTTGGACCCGCCTGCGGACAGCATGGCGAAGTATTTGTCTTTGAAATCAGCATCCCCTTCTTCGTAGACCGCATAGAGCGCGTTTACCAGGCCGTCGCCGAACGCATAGGCGTAGACGTAGAAGGGCGAGTGGACGAAGTGCGGGATGTAGGCCCAGAAGGTTTCGTAGCCTTCGACGAAATCAAAGGCATCGCCCAGTGATTGCGCCTGCACCGACATCCACAGCAGGTTGATGTCGTCGGGGGTCAGTTCGCCCTGCGCCCGCGCGGCATGCAGTTTGCATTCAAAATCGTAGAAGGCGATTTGGCGCACCACGGTGTTGATCATATCCTCGACCTTGCCGGCCAGCAGGGTCTTGCGTTCGGATTGGGTTTTGGCCCCGGCCAGAAGTTTGCGGAAGGTCAGCATTTCGCCAAAGACACTGGCGGTTTCGGCCAGCGTCAGGGGGGTCGTGGACAGCAGTTCACCCTGTCCCGCCGCCAGCACCTGATGCACGCCATGCCCCAGTTCATGCGCAAGCGTCATCACGTCACGCGGTTTGCCGAGGTAATTCAGCATGACATAGGGATGGACGGTGGTCACGGTGGGGTGCGCAAAGGCACCGGGGGCTTTGCCGGGTTTCACGCCTGCGTCGATCCAGCCATCGGTGAAAAACGGCTTGGCCAGATCGGCCATGCGCGGATCAAAGGCGGCATAGGCATCGAGCACGGTGGCCTGCGCCTCGTCCCAGCTGATGATCCGGGTGTCGTCGATCGGCAGCGGCGCGTTGCGGTCCCAGACCTGCATCCGCTCCAGCCCGAGCCATTTGGATTTCAGCCGGTAATAGCGGTGCGACAGCCGGGGATAGGCCGCAACGACGGCGTTGCGCAATGCCTCGACAACTTCGGGCTCCACATGGTTGGACAGGTGGCGGCCCAGTTGTGGCGTCGGCATATTGCGCCAGCGGTCTTCGATTTCTTTTTCTTTCGCCAGTGTGTTGTGGATGCGGGAAAAGGTTTTCAGATGTTGACTGAACACGCGGATCAGTTCGCGGGTCGCGGCCTCGCGTTGGGACCGGTCCTGTTCGGTCAGCAGGTTCAGCGTGCCTTCGATGGTCAGCTCTTCGCCGTTCACGGTGAAGCTGAGCCCCGCGATGGTTTCGTCGAACAGCCGGTTCCATGCGGCGGCGCCCACGGTGGACTGGTCATGCAGGAACTTTTCCAGCTCGTCAGAGAGCTGGTAGGGTTTCATCGCCCGCATCCGGTCAAATACCGGTTTGTAGCGGGCCAGATCGGTGCTTTCGTTCAGTTTCGTGGCCAGAGCAGCCTCGTCGATCCGGTTGAATTCCAGTCCGTAAAACACCAGCGGCGTGGTGAATGTGGTGATCTTGTCCTGACAATCGGACATGAATTTGGCCCGGTCACTGTCAATGGTCATCTGGTAATAGCGCAAGCCCGCGTAAGACATGACCCGCCCGGCAATCACATCAATCGCCTCGTAGCGGGTAACGGCGACGAGCAGTTCGGCGGCGGTCAGACCCGCCAGTTTGCCCTGATAATTGCGGGCGAAATCGGCGCAGGCGGTTTCGAGCCAGGCCATGTCGCGGGTCAGTTCCGGTGCGGCCTCGTCGGTATACAGGTCGTCGAGGTTCCATTCGGGCAGCGCGCCGAGGGAGTTTCCGCCGATGGCGTTGGCGTCGTAGAGCGGGGATTTATGGGTCATCGCGGGCCTCTTTGCTGTGTTGGTCCTACATAGGGGAGGTTGTGCAGGGGGGGAAGGGCAGAGCCTCCGGCGGAGGTATTTGGGCAACTCCGAAAATCAGGCGTCAGCCGTAAATTGCCAACAGGGCGCGCAGGTCGTCCAGCGTGTTGGCCCCGGCAGCGGATTTGTCATGCCGCCAGCGGGCGATCCGTGGAAAGCGCAGGGCGATCCCGGATTTGTGGCGCGGGCTTGATCCGATCCCTTCGAAGGCGATTTCAAAGACATGCACGGGGCTGACCTGCCGCACCGGGCCGAAGCGCTGGAGCGTATTCTTGCCCACCCAGGCGGTTATTTGCGCCATTTCAGCGTCGGTCAGGCCTGAATAGGCTTTGGTAAACGGCACCAGTGTTTCACCGTCCCAGACCGCAAAGGTGAAATCGCTGAACAATGTGGCCCGCCGCCCATGCCCCTGTTGCGCGTAGATCATCACGGCATCAATGGTCAGGGGGGCGCGTTTCCATTTCCACCAGTCGCCACGTTTGCGCCCTGTTGCATAGGGGCTGTCGCGCCGTTTGAGCATGAGCCCTTCGGCCTTGTTGTCGCTGGCCGTGGCGTGAATTTGGTGCAGACTGGCCCAGTCATGTAGCGGCAGTTGCGGTGAGATCTGCAATGCGGGGCTGGCGGGCAGGGTTTCCAGCAGGGCGCGGCGGGCGGCGAAGGGCAGGGCGCGGATATCCCGGCCCTGATGTTCCAGCAGGTCATAGGCCATCAGGATCACCGGCGTGTCGGCCAGCAGTTTGCGCGATGGTGATTTGCGGGTGATCCGGGTTTGCAGGGCACTGAACGGTAGCGGCTGGTCATTGCGGTAGGCAAGGATTTCGCCGTCGATGACTGTGCCTTGGGGTAGGAAGTCGCGCAGTTGCCCCAGCTCGGGGAACCGGTCAGTCAGCAGGTCTTCGCCGCGCGACCACAGGTAATGGGTGCCGCCCCGCAGGATCAGTTGGCCACGAATCCCATCCCATTTCCATTCGGCGGTCCAGTCGGTGGCCCAGCCGGAGGGTGCGCCGAGGTCGTCGAGCGTATCCAGCGGGTGGGCCAGCGCAAAGGGGTAGGGGCGTGCTGCGTCGTCGCCTGTATCGGCGATCAGGGTCTGGAAGGTCGTGGTGGCCGGGGTCCAGTTGCCCATCAGCCGGTGGGTCAGGGTTTCGGGGGCAATTCCAGTGGCTTGCCCCAGGGCCCGGGTCATCAGTCTGGCGCTGATCCCGATCCGGAAGCCGCCGGTGAGCAGTTTGGTGAACAGGAACCGTTCGGTGCTGTCCAGTTGGTCCCACGCAGACAGGATACCTGCTTTGCGGGTGTCATCATCGGCGCGGGACAGGGTTCTGAGCGCTTCGATCCAATGCGTCAGGCTGTGGTCGCTGGTTTGGGTCGCAGGCGGTAGGATCAGCGCGATGGTTTCGGCCAGATCGCCGACGATGGGATAGGCCTCTTCGAACAGCCACAGCGGAATCTGGGCGGCCTGAGCAGCCCATGCCCGCAGCAGCGTGGTGGTGATCACCCGTTTGGGCCGTCGTCCGGTGAACAAGGCAATGCACCAGAGTTTGTCGCTGTCCGGTGCGGTCTGGAAATAGCCGGTCAGCGCCGCGACTTTGGCCGTTGTGCTGGTGGTCTGGTCAAGGGCGGTGAACAGGGCGGCGAAGGATTTCATTCTGTTGCACCGGCATCGTCGCCGTCATAGGCGGTGCTGACGATATGCGCATCATAGCCCTGGGATGTCAGCCATTTCTGGAAGATGCTTGTATATCCGTGGGTTGCAAAGATCCGTGCAGCCCCGGTGGCGCGGATCGCGTCGTTCAGGCCGTGCCAGTCGGCATGGTCCGAAATGACGAAACCCCGGTCAGCATTGCGCCGCCGCCGCACCCCGCGCAGCGCCATCCAGCCGGAAGCGAAGCCAGTGGCGGCCTGCGGAAATCGCCCTGCCCAAGGGGTGTTAAGGGCGGACGGGGGCGCGATGATCAGCGCGCCGGGGTGGGTTTTGGCGTTAATGGTGGCGGTGACTTGGGTGGTGACGGGCAAGGCAATGCCTTGGGCGCGTAGAATCTGATTGGTGGCCTCGATCGCCCCGTGGGTCAGGATCGGGCCGATGCCGGGGTCCAGCATGGTCAGCAGCCGTTGCGCCTTGCCCAGGGCATAGGCCCCGAGCAGGGACGGGCGGCCCGCGGCGGCATTGCCGGCCCACCACGCGTTCAGATCGGATTGCAGGCTGTCTTGGGCGGGCCAGTGGAATACCGGCAGCCCAAAGGTGCATTCGGTGATGAACGCGTGGCAGCGCACGGGTTCGAACGGGGTGGACAGCCCGTCATCGGTGGTTTTGTAGTCGCCGGACACGACCCAGACCTGGCCCTTGTGTTCCAGCCGGATTTGCGCCGAACCGGGGACGTGGCCTGCGGGGTGGAAAGATATTTTCGCTGACCCGATCAGCCGCGTTTCGCCATATCGGATGGTGTCGAGATTTATTGCGCCTAGCCGGTGCCGGATCACCGGGGCTGCGATATCGGTGGACAGGTAGCTGCCCATGCCGGGGCGGGCATGGTCGGAATGGCCGTGGGTCAACAGGGCGCGCGCCACGGGTTTCCACGGGTCGATGTGGAAATCGCCCAGCGGGCAGTACAGGCCGTGATCGGTGAAATGCAGCAAGTCCATACTTGCGATGGTAGTCTTTGCTTGGGGCCGGGAAAGTGCGTAATTGGGGAAAAGCAAGGAGTTGATGATGCGCAGAGCGACGTTGCGGGCCCGGATCAAGGCGGGCGAGGTGCTGGCGGGGACATTTGTGAAGGTCCCTGCGCATGAGATTGTCGAGGTGCTGGCGCAGACCGGCCTCGATTTCATTTGTCTGGATGCCGAACACGGGGCGTTTGATCGTGCCCGGATGGATGCCTGTCTGGCGGTGGCTCGCGCACTGGATTTCCCCGTGCTGGTCCGCGTTGGGGCGGGCACGCCGCAGGATATTTTGCAGGCGCTGGATGCGGGCGCCGTGGGGATTGTGGTGCCGCATGTGGATTCGGTGGAAAAGGCGGAAAGCATGGCGCTGGCCGCGCGTTACGGGCCGGGCGGCCGTGGCTATGCTGGTGGCACCCGCTGGGGCGATTTTGGGATGCATGGCATGGCCGCGTTGGTGCGGAAATCGGCGGAAGAAACCGTTGTGATCGTGCAGATTGAAGAAGTGGCCGGGGTCAACGCCGCTGTCGGGATTGCGGCGGTGCCAGGGGTGGATGCGCTGTTCATCGGCCCGGCGGACCTGTCGCTGAATTATGGCCGGACCGATTTGAACGGGCCGGAACTGCAGGCGGCATTGGTGTCAGTCGGGCTGGCTGCGCGGGGCGCGGGCAAGGGCTATGTGACCTTTGTGGGCGACGTGGCCCGCGCGGCAGAGTGGCAGAATTTTGGGGTGAATGTGTTTTTCATATCGACCGAGCTGGCGTTGATGAAGGCGGCGTTGGCGGATGTTGCCACGGCGATGAAGGCGCTTGTGCGGTGATCGCCGGGCAGGCCGCGCGGCAAGGAGCCTCCGGCGGGGATATTTAGGGAACAAAAGAAATGGACGATTTTGCGCCGTGCCTTAACGATGGGCTTGGAAAAACGCTGTCATCTGGTCAAAGGCGAGGCTGCGGGTGGCGGGCGTTTCCATCAGAATCTCGTGCTTGGCCCCGTCAATCATGACCAGCTGGCCATTGGTCCATGTCGCCATGCGCTGTTTGATCCGGGGCACATCGACAATCGCCTCGGCTGTGCCAAGGAAAGTCAGGCAGGGGGTCGCGGGGGCGGGTCGCTGCGACAGGGTCCGGGTTTCGCGCAAGGCGGCGTTCAGCCAGCGCAGCGACGGACCGCCCAGCGACAGTTCTGGATGCGCCTGACATTGCGCCTGCATATAGGCGAACATATCCGGGTCGGTGGTCAGGTCATTTTCGGCGAACCCGGACCGCAGGACATAGGTGGTTTCGGTCTGGCCCGGCGCAATATTGTTGGAAAACCCCAAAGGCATGCTAAGGCTGGTCAGCGCCCAGGCAATCGGGCGCAGCGGCGGCGCAAGTTTGATCCCCCACATCGGCGCGGTGAAACAGACCGCATTGACCGCCAGCCCGTCGTGCAGCGACCGCAGCCCGATGCAGCCGCCCATGGAATGGGCCAGCATGTAATAGGGGCGCGGCAGGTTCAGGCTGTGGACATGTTCCATGACAGCGGCCAGATCCAGCTGATAGTCGGTAAATTCGGCCACATGCCCTAAGGCCGGGTTGGG
The DNA here is from genome assembly GCA_031422295.1 of Rhodobacterales bacterium. GTDB lineage: Bacteria > Pseudomonadota > Alphaproteobacteria > Rhodobacterales > Rhodobacteraceae > JANOMH01. The sequence goes on from JANOQM010000049.1 coordinate 14,728, forward strand.
TTGCAGCCGGGCCGCGATGCCCTGTCCGCGCCAGTCAATGGCGACCGTTGCATAGCCGCGCTGCAGCAGGTCACGGGCGGCACGTCCGTATTTTTCGACATATTCTGTGCGCCCCGGAAACAGCAGGACAGTCCCCTTGGCCGCGTCCCGCCCCCAGACCGCAACGCGGATGCGCACGCCGTCCTGGGCCATCAGCCATGTGGCCACGCCGCAATCCGGCCCGTCGGCCTGCGCAAACAGCGGGGCGGGTTCGGTCATGTGAAGTGCGAGGTCAAGCAAGGAGGCCAGACAGCTTCATAGCCATCCCCATATCTCCGTCGACACTTAGCTTGCCGGTCATAAAGGCAGCGGTTGGGTTGCGATCGCCGTCCAGAATCTCTTTGAACACTTCGGGTGTTGCCGTCAGGGTGACATCAGCGGCTTCGTCGCCGGCACGTGCCCCATTGCCGTCGATCATTACCGCACCGATCCCGGAAAAGACGAATTTCGCTGTGCCGTCAAAGCCTTCGCCGTTCATTTTGGCGTTCAGTATGGCGACGGCCTGTTGCACGATATCGCTCATTTTTACGAAGTCCTTTCCATGATGTGATGGTATCCCCACTGGTAAGCTATGCCCAATGCGTTACATTCGTCTTATGAAGATTCAATCACAACCCTTCAAACATATCGTTGCGGCATGCGTCTTGGCAGTCGGGTTTTCCATACCCGCGCTTGATTTTGCCGCAGCCGATGAGGCACGGGTGGATGAATTGCTGCTGGAACTGCAAACCGCTGACGAACAGACCGCCGTGTCGCTGGCCGATCAGATCATGACCGAATGGTCGAAATCCGGATCGCCCGCGATGGACCTGCTGTTGCAGCGCGGCGCTGATGCGATTGCGGCAGGCGAACCGGCCAAGGCGGTTGAACATTTCACCGCCCTGATCGACCATGCGCCGGATTTTGCCGAAGGCTATAATGGCCGTGCCACGGCGTATTACCTGACCGATGAAATTGGTCCGGCGCTGGAAGATTTGCGTGTCGCCCTGACCCTGAACCCCCGGCATTTTGGTGCGCTTAAAGGGTTCGCAATCATGCTTGAGGAATTGGGCCGCCCGGACGAGGCGCTGGGGGTTTACCGTCAGGTTTTGGCTATACATCCGCAAGATGCTGATGTAGCCGGAGCGGTGGACCGACTGGTCAAATCGCTGGAAGGCCAGACCCTGTAAAGGGTTTCACCGGGGACTATCATGCCTGCCGAAACCCGGATCACGGCTGTATTGGGCCCGACCAATACCGGAAAAACCCATTACGCCATTGAGCGGATGCTGTGCCATCGCACCGGCGTCATTGGTCTGCCGTTGCGCCTGCTGGCGCGTGAAGTTTATGACAGGATTGTCCGCGCCCGGGGCCCGTCGGTGGTGGCGCTGGTCACCGGCGAAGAACGCATCGTACCCGACCGCGCCCAGTATTGGGTCTGCACGGTCGAAGCGATGCCCGATGGCATGGGTTGCGATTTTCTGGCCGTGGACGAGATTCAGCTGTGTGCCGACCCCGAGCGCGGCCATGTGTTCACCGACCGGCTGTTGCATGCGCGCGGCCTGCTGGAGACGATGTTTCTGGGGTCGGAAACCATGCGTGGCGCGATTGCAGCACTGGAACCCAAAGCCCAGTTCATGCACCGCGAACGGTTTTCAACCTTGACCTATTCCGGGTCGAAAAAACTCAGCCGCATCCCGGAACGGGCGGCAATCGTTGGGTTTTCGGTGGAAAATGTCTATGCGATTGCCGAATTACTGCGCCGCACCAAGGGTGGCGCAGCTGTGGTCATGGGCGCCCTCAGCCCGCGCACCCGCAATGCGCAGGTGGAACTGTATCAGAACGGCGATGTCGATTATCTGGTGGCCACGGATGCCATCGGGATGGGGTTGAATCTGGATATCAGCCATGTTGCGTTTTCATCCTTGGTCAAATTTGACGGCGTGCGGATGCGCCATCTGGCCCCCGATGAGTTGGCCCAGATTGCGGGCCGGGCCGGGAGACACCTGACCCATGGCACCTTTGGCGTCACCGGAGAGGCCGGGGAGCCTGATGTTGAAACCATCGAGGCGATTGAAAACCACCGCTTTCGCCCGGTGTCCCGTCTGCAATGGCGCAACACGCGGCTGCAGTTCGGGTCGGTCAAGCGCCTGCTGCAAACCTTGGAAGAACGCACTGAAAACACATGGCTGACGCGGGTACGCGAAAGCGATGATCTGGCCGCGCTCAAGGCATTGGCCGAAGATGCCGAGGTGGCTGCCCGCGCCACCGATGGCCCATCTGTCCGGCTGCTGTGGGACGTCTGCCGCATCCCGGATTTTCGCGGCATCAGCCCAGCCGAACATGCCAGTCTTTTATCGCAGATTTACAACTATCTGCACCAGTCGGGCAAAATTCCCGACAGCTATATGCACACCCAGATTTCGCGGATTGACCGGACCGATGGCGATATTGATACTTTGTCCAAACGACTGGCATTTATCCGCACATGGACTTATGTGGCGCAAAGGCGTGGCTGGGTCGGGGACGATTCCGATTGGCGGGATGCGACGCGTGCCGTAGAAGACCGCTTGTCAGATGCCTTGCACGAGGCACTGACCCAACGTTTCGTGGATCGGCGGACCAGTGTTCTGGCCCGGCGGCTCAAGCAAAAGGAGGTCCTTGTGGCCGAAGTAAGTGACAAGGGTGATGTAACCGTCGAGGGCGAATTTGTCGGGCGGCTGGAAGGGTTCCGGTTCCGGATGGATAAATCGGGTTCTCCGGACGAGGCCAAAACGCTGGCGCAGGCCACGACGCAGGCTTTGGCGCCGCAGTTTCATCTGCGCGCCGACCGGTTTTATAATGCGCCGGATACCGAGATTGATTTCACCGAACAGGGTGGGTTGATGTGGGGCGAACATGCCGTAGGCAAGTTGGCCGCTGGCCCGGAACCGCTGAAGCCGCTGGTCGTGCCCTTTGTCGATGAAGAGGCTGGTCCAGAGGTGATTGCAAAAGTGCAGCGCCGGTTGCAACATTTCATTGACCGCAAAGTCGCCGCCGCATTCGAGCCGTTGTTGGCGCTGATGCGCGATGAAACCCTGACCGGCCTGGCCAAGGGCTTTGCCTTTCGGATGGGCGAACAATTTGGCATTATCCCGCGTGGCGATATTGCCGAAGAGGTCAAGGCACTGGACCCCGAGGCGCGTGCCGCCTTGCGCAAACATGCAATCCGGTTTGGTCAGTTTACGGTGTTTCAGGCCCCCTTGCTGAAACCTGCCCCCACCCGGCTGCGGCTGGTGTTGTGGTCGCTGCACAAAGGCTTGCAGGAATTTCCCGAAAGTCCGAAGGCCGGGCATGTGACCGTGGCCGCCGCCCCCGGCGCAGTGCCCGGATATTATGCCATGGCGGGCTACCGTGCTGCGGGCGAACGCGCAATCCGGTTGGATATGCTGGAACGGCTGGCCGATATGCTGCGCGACAAGGACAGCCGGAATGGGTTTGAGGCGGCTCCGGATATGCTGTCGATCACCGGCATGTCGCTGGACCAGTTCGCGGTGTTGATGACCGGACTGGGGTATAAGGCCGACAAGGCCGAGCGGCCCAAGGTGAAGTTGGTCAAAGCGGTCGTGGTTCTGGCGGAAGCTGTTGTTCAGATCGCGGCGGATGAACCAGCGCCCGAGGTTGCCGCAGATGTTGAATCTGCTTTGGAGAATGTAGCAGAACCCGAAGCTCTGGAAACCGTCATGGCCCCTGTTGTTGCGGCAGTGGCCGAAGCATTGGCCGAGGACGTGGAAGTAACTGCCCCCGAAACAGTTCTCGAATCAGCACCTGTCGAGATGGAATCCTATTACAGCTTTACCTGGGGTGGTCGCGCTGCCGTGCGTCGCCCACAAGGTCAGCACCGCCGCGAACCAGCCGAAGGCGACGCGGCCCGCCCGCCGCGCGACCGCCGCCCGCGCGGCGCCGACCGGGGGCGTAGCGATGCTGCCAAGGTTGAAGGTGCCCCGGTTGAAGGTTCGCCGGTGGACGGTGTGCCGGCGGGTGCAAAACCCGAAGGCAAACGCAGCGGCCCGCGCCACGCCCCCCGCGACGACAGCCGCTATAAACCGCAACCGGGATCCAAGCCCGAAGGCGGGCCAAAACCGATCCCGCGCGAGGAAAGACCCCGCGAGGACCGAGGGGCCAAGTTTGGCGGCGGCAAATCGGATCGCAAGCCTTATCCAAAGCGGGACGACGACCGGTCGAACAAACCGCAGGTATTCGAGGCGCGGCCAGCGCGCGACAAGGCGATTGACCCCGATAACCCCTTTGCGGCAGCGCTGGCTGCGTTCAAGGCCAAGTGACCGAAACCCTTCGTCTGGATAAATGGCTGTGGCAGGCCCGGTTTTTCAAAACCCGGAGCCTTGCCGCCGCAGTTGTCAGCGCAGGTCACCTGCGGCTGAATGGCGCACATCAGACCAAGCCCGCCAAAGGCATAGGGCCGGGGGATGTGCTGACCTTTCCGCAGGCCGAGGTGATCCGGGTGGTCAGGGTGATCGCCTGTGGCGACAGGCGCGGGCCCGCCCCCGAAGCGCAGCAATTATACGAAGATCTGACCCCGCCGCCTGCAGAAAAGCCGCCGCAAAACCCGGCATTCGACGGCAAAGGTCGCCCCGGCAAGAAAGACCGTCGCAATTCTGACGCTTTTGGTTTTAGGGACAAGTCGTGGCCGCTTGAATGATCGTGCACACTGGACTAGCTACACAGCGGTACCCTTAGGACGGCCCTTATGACCTATATCGTCAACGACAGCTGCATCGCCTGCAAATATACCGACTGCGTCGAAGTGTGTCCGGTGGACTGCTTTTACGAAGGCGAGAATATGCTGGTCATTCATCCCGATGAATGCATCGATTGTGGTGTCTGCGAACCCGAATGCCCGGCCGATGCGATCCGCCCGGATACCGAGCCGGATATGGAAAAATGGGTCGAATTTAACCGCAAATATGCAGTGTTGTGGCCGGTGATCATCACCAAGAAAGACCCGCTGCCGAATGCCGAAGAGATGGACGGCAAAACCGGCAAGATGGACCTGTTTTCGCCCGCTGCGGGCGAAGGCGGCTGACCGATTCGGTCGCCATTCGGGCGGGATGGGCCGCTTGCCCGCCTGTAATGACAGGGGTTTGGGGTGATGACCCGAGGCCGCACTTCCGTTGGCCCGATTTTTGTGATAAGGCTGTTACAATGTTGCCGATCAAACTGTGATCTGACGAAATTGCCCGCTGCCTGACGGAGACTTTTGGTTTCCGCCGGGCTTGTCGTCGCGTAATGTCAGGTCGCCCCGGAAGGACGCCGATGACCAAGACCAGAAAGAACGATTTTCGCCCGAATGAGTTTGTTGTCTACCCTGCGCATGGGGTCGGCAAGATCATTTCCATCGAAGAGCAGGAAGTGGCGGGGTTCCGCCTTGAGCTGTTCGTGATCTCGTTTGAAAAGGACAAGATGACTTTGCGGGTGCCGACCCATAAGGCCACCGAAGTGGGCATGCGGTCACTGTCGTCGCCCGATGTGGTGGCGCATGCGATGAAAACCTTGCGCGGCAAGGCCAAGGTCAAAAAGGCCATGTGGTCGCGCCGGGCGCAGGAATACGAGCAAAAGATCAACTCGGGCGACCTGATTGCCATCGCCGAAGTGGTCCGCGACCTGCACCGCGCCGATGACCAACGCGAGCAAAGCTATTCCGAGCGGCAGTTGTACGAGGCTGCACTGGAGCGGCTGACCCGCGAGATTGCCGCCGTGGCGGGCAATGACGAGACTGCGGCGGCCAAGGAGATTGGGTCGGTTCTGGTAGGGCGGGCTGCCTGACCCAGCGTTTGCCAAGTTGAAAAAGCCGCGCGAGGTGCGCGGCTTTTGCTTTTTTGTGTAAGAATCAAGAGCCTCCGGCGGAGGTATTTTCGCAACTTCGGAAAATCAAAGCGCGCGCCAGCCGATATCCCGGCGGCAGAACCCGTGCGGCCAATTTATCTGATCTACCATCGCATAGGCCCGGTCGCGGGCCTGTTGCAGCGTTGCGCCGCGCGCGGTGATGTTCAGGACCCGGCCGCCGTTTGCAAAGATTTGGCCATCCAGCCCGGTAGTTCCTGCATGAAATACCATGTGGCCGGAATCTTCGGGTATTGCAGACAGCCCTTTTATCTCTGACCCTTTTTCATAAGCCCCGGGATACCCATTGGCGGCGATGACCACTGTCAGCGTATGATCTTCCGCCCAATGGACCTGCATCCCGGCCAGCCGCCCCTCGGCGCAGGCTTGCATCAGATCCAGCGCTTGGCCCCCTAGCCGCATCATCAGCACCTGACATTCAGGGTCGCCGAAGCGGGCGTTGTATTCCACCAGCCGCGCCTGCCCGTCCTTGATCATCAGCCCGGCATAAAGCACCCCCTGATAGGGGGTGCCACGCCGCGCCATTTCGGCCAAGCAGGGGCCAATGATGTCGGCGATAGCCTGCACTGCAATCGCATCGGTCAGCACTGGCGCGGGGGAATAGGCCCCCATGCCGCCGGTATTCGGCCCGGTGTCGCCGTCAAACGCCCGCTTGTGATCTTGCGCCGTGCCGATGGGCAGAATGGTTTCGCCATCGACCAGCACGAAAAAGCTGGCCTCTTCGCCGTCCATGAATTCTTCGATCACCACCTCGGCCCCGGCAGTGCCAAACGCCCCACCGAGCATGTCGTCAATGGCGGAATGCGCCTCGGGCAGGGTCAGGGCCACAACCACGCCTTTGCCAGCGGCCAACCCGTCAGCCTTGATCACGATGGGCGCACCCTGGGCTGTGACATAAGCATGCGCAGCGGCGGTTTCGGTGAACCGGGCATAGGCGGCGGTTGGCGCGCCAGCCGCATCGCAGATCGCTTTTGTGAAAGATTTAGACGCCTCGAGCTGGGCGGCAGCGGCAGAAGGTCCGAAAACTGCAAGTCCGGCGCCGCGCAGCCGATCTGCTACACCAGCGGCAAGCGGGGCCTCTGGCCCGATTATGACGAAATCCACGGCGTTTTCGGCGGCAAAGATTGCCACTGCATCGCCGTCCAGAATGTCGATATCGGCGCATTCCGCCAGCAGCGCGATCCCCGCATTGCCCGGGGCCACGATCAGCCGGTCGCATTTGGGGTTCTGCTTGACCGCCCAGGCCAGGGCATGTTCGCGGCCACCGCTTCCAAGGATAAGGATGTTCATGGATGGCCCCCGCTTGGCGTTTCCCTTGTGGCGTCATAAGGTCATGTCAGCGCCCGCACAAGGTTACCGCATGTCCGACCTGATCGAAGAGCCGCCGACCAACGCCCCCGAATACACCGTCTCGGAATTGTCCGGGGCGGTCAAGAAGGTGATCGAGGGCGAGTTCGGCCTGATAAGGGTGCGCGGCGAGGTCGGGCGGGTGTCGCGGCCGGCCTCGGGGCATCTGTATTTCGACCTCAAGGATGACCGCAACGTCATTGCGGCGATCTCGT
>JANOQM010000050.1:0-3652 GCA_031422295.1 Rhodobacterales bacterium
GCACCTGCCGAGGTCGACCAGGACAGGGTTCGCGATCTGCATGCCAAGATCAGAGAACTGGCTGTAGCCAACGATTTTTTATCACGAAAGCTCAAGCCACGGATCGGGAAGTGAGCCGAGGGATGATCGAGCGAAACCACCCTTAGCTGTCGGTCGGCGCACAGTGCTGCCTGCTATCGATCTCCAGATCATCGTTCTATTACAATCCGTTGGGCGAAACGGATACCAACCTCAGCCTGATGCTCAAAATCGACAAGCAGTTCCTCGACGCGTCGTTCTATGGCGTGCGGCAGATGACCTGGCATCTGCGCAACGAGCGGCACCCCGTGAATGAAAAGCGCATCCGGCGGCTGATGCGTCTCATGGGCCTCATGCCGATCTATCAGACGCCCAACACCTGTTGCCCGGCAACACATGCTTGGATGTGTGAGAGGGAGCAAGCCCGCGAAAAGGCACAAAACCTACCTGCACGCCTGGGAGGCCGGATCGCAGGCCTAAGCAGGCATTGGGCGATGGATGACTTTCTACAACCACCGCCGATCGCATTCGTCCCTTGGCGGCACCCCGCCCGCCGTGGTCTACAGCCGCATCTTCGAACAAACCCAACCCGATCAGCAGGTGCAAAAAGTAGCTTAACAAACCCCGAATACTGTCCAAGGGATGGGGCGGACCTCATTGTATCAATTATAAGCTCGTCGTTTCTCATGCCAAGAAAGCTCCAGTTTTGCAGCCCCCCACTTTCGGGGCGATTACTGATCTCCGGGCATTCTCCCTTGGAACCCGCAGGTCAAAATCGACACGCCAATCTTGATGCCACGCCGATCAAGTTTCTGGACTGATGCCTGCCGATAAAGGTCTGGGCATAGGCATGAGGAAGGGCAGGATCTGGGGCAAGCCCCCGGTTTCTCATATGCCGCGCTGCTGCATTTTCTGCTGCCCCGCGGCCCGGGCACACAAAAGCAGGTACGGTCGTCAGTTCGCAAGAAAGCCTTGACCCCCAACCCAGAGAACGCACAGTCTTTGATCCGATTGCCGACTCGGGAAAATGTCCAAAGAAAGCTGTGAAACAATGAAGAAGACTGCTGTGGACGCCGCTGATATTCGCATCCTCTGTGCGTTGCAGCAACATGGGCAACTCAGCAAAGCCAAACTGGCGGCATTGGTCAGTCTTTCGCCAACTCCGTGCTGGACGCGCTTTGCGAAATTGAAAAAGGCGGGCCTGATACACGGGTATCATGCGGATGTTGCCTTAAGTAAGATCGTTGATGTTGCTAAGGTCGTGGTAACAATTTCACTGAAAAGCCATCGCAAGACGGTCTTCAAGCGGTTCGAGGATCACATCCGGCAACTTGACGAAGTCGTCGACTGCATCGCCACGGGCGGCGGCATGGATTATGTCATGACGGTTGTGACCGCTAACTTGGGAGCCTTTCAGGAATTGATGGACGTGATGCTGGCGGCAGAGTTGGGGATCGAACGCTATATGACGTATATCGTGACCAGAGAAATCAAATCGGTTCAACCCAATCTTGCGCTGCTGGCGACGGTTCAAGAGAAGTAGGCCCGGAAAACCTGACCAATTGGGCAGGTCCGAACGTGCAAACTTTCTGGCAAAGATTGGTCCGTTTGTTCGTTTTGGCGGCAAATATCAGGCTGATCTTGAACTTTTAATTACGGTAAAACACATCCGTATCAGTTCGGGAAACGGCGCGTCGATGTCCGCGTCAGGGAAAGTGAGCGCTATGGAAAATGCAGCGAAGTTCGGTTTCGGCACCCAGATCCGGAAATCTCCCTATTTTGACGCGACAGTTCGTTGGGGTGCCACGGCATTTTCTGTTTACAACCATATGTATATCCCGCGCGACTTTGGCGATCCGGAACAGAATTTCTGGAACCTCGTCAATGATGCGATCCTTTGCGATGTCGCGGTCGAGCGGCAGGTTGAAATCACCGGCCCTGATGCTGCAAAATTCGCCCAGATGATGACCCCGCGTGATCTGTCAGGTCTTGCAGTGGGGCAGTGCAAATATGTGCTGATCACCAATGCCGAGGGCGGCATTCTGAATGACCCGATCATGCTGCGCCTTGGAGAAAACCACTTCTGGATCTCGCTGGCTGACAGCGACATCCTGCTGTGGGCACAGGGCGTCGCCGTGCATTCGGGGCTGCATGTGACGATCCGCGAACCCGATGTCTCGCCGTTGCAATTGCAGGGCCCTAAATCGGGGGAGGTGATGCGGGCGCTGTTTGGCGACGGCATCATGGATCTGCGCTACTATTGGCTGCGCGAAGTTGAACTGGACGGCATTCCGTTGATCGCGTCGCGGACTGGCTGGTCAAGCGAACTGGGCTATGAGCTTTACCTGCAGGACTCGTCGCGTGGGGACGAGCTGTGGGAAAAGATCATGGCGGCAGGTGCGCCGTTTGGCCTGAAACCGGGTCATACGTCTTCGATCCGTCGGATCGAGGGCGGGATGCTGTCCTACCACGCCGATGCCGACATCAACACGAACCCATACGAACTGGGGCTGGACCGTCTGGTCAATCTGGAAATGGAGGCGCAGTTCATCGGCAAAGCCGCTTTGCAGCGCATCCGCGTTGAAGGCGTCAGCCGCAAGCAGGTCGGTCTGCGCATTGATTGCGCACCGCTGACCGGGCCAAACACCACCTTCTGGCCGATCAGTGCCGCAGGAAACACCGTGGGCAAGGTAACATCGGCCATCTATTCGCCCCGGCTCCAGCAAAACATCGCGTTGGCTATGGTTTCCTCTGACTGTGCTGAGATCGGCACTTTGCTTGAGGTCATAACCAACTCGGGCTCAGCCACCGCAACGGTAGTTGAAAAGCCGTTCTTTGACCCGAAAAAGAGAATTGCGGCTGCCGCCTGAACTTGAGAGGCAAATATATGTACGAATTTTCCATAGACCTGCACTGGCGTCGCTCTGAACCTGAATTGCGTTCAGGCAAATTCTCCGACACCCACACGGTGCGTTACAACGAAAGCGATCAAGAGCAGGCGGATGCCCTCCCCCGATTGGGGCATTATTGAGCGCAACACCAAACCGGAGCCGGCGCTGGCGGCCACCCTTGCCCGCTTCCCGGAACATAAGACAAACCGAATTGATGCATTGCTGCCCCGGAACGCCCGGTGAACGTGGTCAGACCGGAGGTTTACCCTTGGGGGGGGCAGCGGACGCTCAACTGACGGCTTTCATAAGGTTTGATACGGGGCGAAAATAAACGCAAGGGAAATCAATGCGTTGCGGGGTGGCTATTTCATTAGGTTTGATACGTTTGGGGCTGTTTGGGCGCGCTTGACGGCTTTGCGCGGTCGGGCGTCAAATATTATGTAATGAAATCAATGGGGTTTTCCCCATGTCGTGGGCATTTTTGCCCACGACCTACGACTTTCGGCAACTGTTTGGTTGCCGGTTGCCACTCACAATTTGAGGTCGGGATTGTCGGCCATATCCTCTGCCAACCACTTAGCCACTCGCTGGGCAGTGCGCTCCGGATCACGCAGGTCATCCTGCAAGATCAGGGCCTGGGCCGTCTTCATTTCCATGCCAAGCGCCTGCATCTTTACGGCCAGATCATGCGCCGCCCGATACATCAAAAGCCAGAATGGTTTCTGGTCGATGAAGGTATTCAT
>JANOQM010000051.1:0-1972 GCA_031422295.1 Rhodobacterales bacterium
CATGATGCTGATCAGGAAAAGAAGACGGCTTGAGGCTGTAAGACCAGGCTCGCCCCTCGCTGCGGGGTTTCAGGCATTTTCCCGCAGTGCCCGCCAGATCGGCGCGATCTTCTTGCGCGTCGTGCTCTCCTCCGGAATCTCGCCCGTAGGCGAGTTCTGTGCAAACCAGTCCTGCACTTCGGCGATCAGTTCCACCTGCGTTGCGGGTATTCCACGGTCGTTAAACCGGCAAAACAGCATGATAATGGCCCCGTCCCAGTCAAAGCGCGGCGCAGCGCCAGGCGGGGCTACAGGACGACGGCGCCGGTCGGGGTCATCATCAAACTTCCGCACGTCGTCTGCCATCAGCAGCAGGTCTGCCAGTTTGACTACGACTCCCCCCGCTGGCTCGGTGATGTGAACCCATTCGGTGCCGCCCTCAGGCCGAACACGGATCACCCGGCATTCCTCGTCGCAATGGCCATGACGGCGGAACATCTTCATCATGTCGGCGGCGTTGACCGAGACGATCCCTGCCACGGGCTGCATGCCGCAAAGCACTGGCGAAATTCCGGTAAAAATAGAGAAAAGGCCGCTGATCGACCAAGCGGCAACGTCCGCATGGGAACATTCGAGGCGGTCAGCAAATTCATTGAGGGAAAGAAAGGCTCGTGGTGGCAGCGTCATGGCATGTGCGTCCTCTCAGCAGGTGGCGACACCCATGTCAGCATCGGGTGTCGCGAAATCGCGTTCCTAAACAGTCACTTGCACTCAAGCAGTCGGTTCAAAAATTCGCCTCAAGGTATGGCCGACAGCCATGCCTTCAGAACCCAGTGCCTGCGGCACCGATGCCCTAAAATCATGGCTGACAGAATCATCTTGAGCTGACTTCGTGACGCTACTCGCCTTTCAGGCGAACTTGCACTAGCCAACCCGGCCATGGGGGTAAAACGTGAACAAAAAGTTTTCGCCCAGCGATTGACCTGGTCCGTTTGGCTGAAAATATCGCTGCACGGATGCCAGCTGCGTCGGGTGATCCTTCACCGGATCATGCCCCCCCCGCTGCCCTTCGCAGCTGGTTGATGCCCAATGCTGACACATGTCGACTGCCACCCCTTTCGGGTGATGTTATCTTGCGATCAGCACCGGAAACGGCGGAATGGCGCTGGGCGGCGGTCCGCCTTAAATTCCGGAGAAACTGCGAAATGCTCAATGAAATATGGACCGGAATTGATACCGGGCTTTCAATTCCGGTCTCCGCCTAGGTTCCGGTACCTTGTGTCTGCTTCCCTCTCCCCGTTCCCGGCTTTCGCCGGGATCTCGATGGGAGATCGAAATGCAAAACACTGCGCCCGCGCAGCAGGATCAGCCGCTTAACTTGCTGGCCGACTGGATCAGCCGCGAACAGCTTGCTGGTGAACTTGGAATCGCCAGCGACACCTTGGCGCGATGGGAAGCCCGACAGCTTGGGCCGCCCTGCACCCGGATTGGGCGGAAGGTCCTCTATCGCCGAACCTCGGTCCAGGAGTGGATCAGCGCGCAGGAGCAAGTCCGGCCGACCACCACACGGCGGGGGCGGAAATGAACCAGACCCCCTCCAACCCGATGTTCATCCCACCACGTGCAAGCGACTGGATGCGTGAACGCCTTTCCGAAGCCCGCGGCATCCTGGTCGATGCACGGCGGCATCCAATTTCGCTGGTCATCCTCGCCGCCCGCGTCGTCGCAGATCAAACCGACAGCGCCAGTGAATGCGCCGATGCCGTCGACATGTTGCGCCACTTGGATCGACGTCCCTTGCAGGCTGTCGCGGCGGCCGCCTTCCCGAACGGCGGTGCCGCATGAACCGCCGCAGCACACCAGAAGCCGACGCCCAGCGCGCCATCGTGCGAGCACTGCGCGTGGCCCTTCCCCGCGACGCCATCATCCACCACTGCGCCAACGAGGTGACTGAACCGGGCTCTCGTGGCCAAATCCGCCAATCCATCTTGGC
>JANOQM010000052.1:0-56137 GCA_031422295.1 Rhodobacterales bacterium
CGATGGGCAAGGCGCTGATTTCGTCGATGTCAATGATCAACTTACCCTCAGACCACCGCATCGACGATGGTCCGACTTGCAACATGTCGCGCGTCGTGTTCAGCGCCCCACGCCCCCGGTCCGTCATGGTGAACCGCCCCCCCGGCCCATGGGTCGCCACATTGATGCAGCACTGGTTCGCAGGATCGCGCCGCCCCGACCACGCATACCAGGGCGAAAATACCGACCCGATGAACCCGATCACCGAGACGGCCCGCGTCCCGTCGGCGCTGATCCCGTCAACATACCACCACGCATAGCCGTTGGGCGGGACGTCGAGCGCAAAGCAAGGTCGGTCATGATCGCCTCTGCCGCGTGCCGGGCGGAGAGCACCGCCATCGGCACCCCCGCCCCCGGATGCGCGCCCCCGCCCGTCAGATACAGGCCGGGGATCGCCGTCCGCGCCTGTGGCCGCTTCAACCCCGCCGTCAGCCCCTGTGGGCTGCGCCCGTAAAGCGAACCGTTGCTGGCCGGGAACAAGCGGTTGAACCCCTGCGGCGTGGTCAGCGCCTCGGGTCCCGGTGTCGGACTGAACCGCAGCCCAAACTGCGCCAGCCGGTCGAAAACCTGTGTCTGACATGCGGCAATCTCCTGTGCAGTATCCTTGTCGGCATTGGTCGGCGGGCCGTTCAGGATGATTTCGAAACGCTCGGACCCGGTAGGTGTGCTAACCGCCCGGTCCTGCGCGCAAAGGTAAAGGGTGGCGTCGGTGGGCCGTTCGCCGTGCCCAAGGGCCGCGAATTCGGCAACCGGGTCATCCCCGAAAAACACAGTATGATAGGCCAGCGCAGGCCCGCTGGGCACGGCGGCAAAGGCATGGACATAGGCTGAATGACTGCGCGGTTCGACCCCAGCTACGGGAACGGCCTTTTTCACCCCGTCGCCCAACAGCCCCGTCGTCAGCGCCCTTGGATCGCCGTTGAACAGCACGACATCGGCAGGAAACCGGCCCAAAGTGGTCATAACGGCAGACACTCGCCCATCCTGTTGTTCAATCCGCTTGGCCAGTTGCCCATAGTGGAACACCGCCCCCCGTGTCTGCGCCAGATCAGCAATGACCTGCGCCAGCCGGTGCATCCCGCCATGGACGGCCCAGACCCCCCGCGCCTCGGAATGGCTGATCAAACATAACAAGGCTGGGCAGTCATCGGGCGAACCGCCGACATAAGTTGCATAGCGCCCGAATAGTTGCCGGAGCTTCGGTTCGCTGAAGCTGCTGTGCAAAAGTCCGGCCATGGTTTTGTGCGGGGCCATATCCCACAACAAGCGCGGGTTTTGAATGACTTGCGCGGTCAGCTGGCGTTGGGACGGCGTTGCCGATTGCATCATCGGCGCGTCAAAGGCGTCAAACAGCCGTCTGGTCCGGGCTGCAAACGCCCGGAACTGTCGCGCAGCTTTGGTGCCGAAAACGGCGCTGATATTCGCGGCGGTTTCATCCGGATCGGCCATCAGATCGAACGTTGTGCCGTCGGACCAGTAGTGTCGGGCCAGCACGGTCAGCGGGTGCAGGGTCAGGTGATCTGTCAGGGATTCGCCGACATCCGCGAACAGGTCTTCGATCACCGGGCGCATGGTCAGCACTGTGGGCCCGGCATCGACTGGCCCGGCCAGACTGGGGATTGTGCGCATCTTGCCGCCCGGGGTGGCCAGCGCCTCCAGAACTGTTACCTCGCATCCGGCATGGGCAAGGCGTAGTGCTGCGGCAAGCCCGCCAATGCCCGCGCCAACCACCACAACCCGGATTTTGTCGTTTTTCATGCGTTCATCCTTCGGTCGATTGTTGACAGAGAACCGGAAACTGTCCAGTCTGATTGACACATGTAGCGTCTGAATTATCTGACAGATCGAAATGGGAGAGCGCAATCATGGGACTGTCAGACCGGATCGACGCCGCTGTCATGGCTGCAATTCGTACTGGACAGGGCGCGCAGGCCCCGGCCAAGCTGGCAGCAGCGCTGGGTTATGCGGTTACTCCCGGTGGGGCGCGAATTCGCCCTACGATCCTGATGTCGGTCGCTTTGGCCTGTGGTGACGATGTGCCGCGGCTGTCCGATGCGGCAGCGGCGGCGCTGGAACTGATCCATTGCGCCAGCCTTGTCCATGACGACCTGCCCTGTTTTGACAATGCCGATCAGCGCCGGGGCAAGCCGTCCGTTCACCGGGCTTTTTCTGAACCGCTGGCCGTGTTGACCGGCGACAGCCTGATCGTCAAAGGGTTTGAGGTTCTGGCCCGTGCTGCCGGGTCACATCCCGCCCGCGCGGTGGCCCTGATTGATATTCTGGCGACCCGGACCGGCATGCCCTTTGGCATTTGTGCCGGGCAGGGCTGGGAAAGTGAATCGCAGATCGACCTGTCCGCCTATCATCAGGCGAAAACCGGGGCCTTGTTCATTGCCGCGACCCAGATGGGGGCGATTGCGGCAGGGCAGGACGCCGAGCCTTGGGAAGAATTAGGCGCGCGCATCGGCGAGGCGTTTCAGGTGGCCGATGATCTGCGCGATGCTTTGTGTTCCGAAGATGAGTTGGGCAAACCCGCGGGTCAGGACGATCTGCATGGGCGGCCGAATGCCGTCACGCATCTGGGCGTGCGCGGCGCTGTCAGCCGGTTGGATGATATTCTGGCCGGAGCCATCGCCAGTATCCCGAAATGCCCAGGCGAGGCCGCTTTGGCGCAGATGGTCCGGGCCTATGCCGACCGGCTGGTGCCCGCGGGTGCGCGTGACCGGATCACCGTTCCGGGGGAATGAACCGTGGCTGATATCGGTCTGCCCGGCACGGTTCAGGACAGGCCTGCGGGCAGCTGGATCAACCGCATTGTCGCCTCGCGCCCCTTTCAAACTTGGGCCGCGCGGTTCCCGCTGACCCGCCGCATTGTCCGCCGCGAAGGCGAGACGATGTTCGATCTGGTTGCCGGATTCTGCCATTCGCAAGTACTGCTCGCCTTGGTCGAGCTGGATATTCCGGCGCAATTGTTGGCCCGGGAAGCCGGGGTTGAGGGGCTGGCCCACCGGGCCGGAATGCTGCCTGACCGGATGCGTATTTTGCTGAATGCCGGGGTTGCAATCGGGATTTTGCGCAAACGGCGAGCCGACATTTACGGCGTCACCCGGCGCGGTGCGGCATTAACTGCGGTGCCCGGACTGGCCGGGATGATCCTTCATCACCGGACCCTGTACCGCGATCTGGAAAACCCGGTAGCGTTTTTCCGAGGCCAGACCGATACAGAATTGGCCGGGTTCTGGCCCTATGTTTTTGGCGCAGGAGCGGCGGATGACCCGCAGGTGGCGCAGACCTATTCACAGCTAATGGCCGACAGTCAGGTTTTGGTGGCCGAGGATACTTTGGCGGCGGTTTCCTTTGACAAAACCCACCGCTTGATGGACGTGGGCGGCGGCACCGGGGCGTTTCTGGTTGCCGTCGGTGCCGTCTGGCCCGACGTGGAATTGGCGCTGTTCGATCTGCCCGCCGTCGCCCCCGGGGCAAGGGCGCGATTCGACGCCGCCGGGCTGGGTAACCGGTTGACCATTCATCAGGGGTCGTTTCGGGACGAACTGTTGCCGTCTGGGGCCGATACCATCAGCCTGATCCGGGTGCTGTATGACCATGCCGACGATACGGTCCGGGCATTGCTGGCTGCAGCTTACGCCGCTTTGCCATCCGGCGGGCGGTTGATCATTTCCGAGCCGATGACAGGCGGCGAGCGGCCCGAAAGGGCGGGCGATGCCTATTTTGCCCTGTATTGCATGGCGATGCGGACGGGTCGGGCCAGATCGGCCAGACAGATTGCGGACCTGTTGCACACGGCCGGATTCACTCGAATCCAGATCCCTCGTGCCGCCCGGCCCTTCGTCACGTCTGTCATCACAGCTGTAAGGCCAGATTGACAGTTTACCTGTCTAATTTGATTGACAGTTAAACCTGTAAGGTTAAAGTTACAGCAAGACGAGGATGCCACTGGCCTGACCCGAAACCGGGCGATGGTGGCAAGGGGAGAGAGTTTAGTCGTGGAAACCAACGCCGTCATCTTAACCGCACCGGGTATGCTCGGGCTGGAAAGTGTCGGGCTTGTTCCGCCAACGGCTGATGATCTTGTCGTAGATATCAGTCATTCCGGAATCTCTACCGGCACCGAAAAACTGTTCTGGTCCGGCCAGATGCCGCCGTTTCCGGGCATGGGCTATCCTTTGGTCCCCGGATACGAGGCCGCTGGTGAAGTGGTCGAGGCTGGGGCCAATACCGGGTTTCGCGTCGGCGAACGGGTGTTTGTGCCCGGTGCGTCCTGTTACGAAGGCGCGTTTGGTCTTTTTGGCGGCTCTGCGGCCCGGTTGGTCACCAAAGCTGCCCGCGTGACGCGTATCGACGCCGGATTGGGGGCCGAAGGTGCGCTGTTGGCACTGGCCGCAACTGCCCGCCATGCGATGGCTGGCCCGGGCAAATCTGTCCCTGATCTGATCGTCGGCCATGGGGTTCTGGGCCGCCTTTTGGCCCGTCTGACCATTGCCGCCGGTGCGCCCGCACCGACCGTCTGGGAAATCAACCCGGACCGCGCCAAGGGTGCCGTCGGCTATGAGGTGATGACGCCCGAGTCTGATCCGCGCCGAAACTACACCTCGATCTACGATGCCTCGGGCCGCTCTGATCTGCTCAATGATCTGGTGATGCGATTGGCCAAAGGGGGCGAAATCGTTCTGGCCGGGTTCTATACCCAACCGCTCAGCTTTACCTTTCCGCCTGCGTTCATGAAGGAAGCCCGGTTCCGCATCGCCGCCGAATGGGCCGCCGATGACATGATCGCCACGCGATCGCTGGTCGAAAGTGGCGCGCTGTCTTTGGGCGGCCTGATTACCCACACACGCCCGGCAGCAGATGCCTCGACGGCCTATGAATTGGCCTTTTCCGACCCCGCCTGCCTGAAAATGATCCTGGACTGGAAAGGCCCCGCATGACCCTCGATATTCCCAATCTGAAGGATTTCGACGCGCGGCTGCGCGCTGAAGCGCATGAGGAGCCGACGCTGGAAATCCCGCAAGGCGAGCCAACCAAGAAGACGCAAATCATTGCAATCTATGGCAAAGGTGGCATCGGCAAGTCGTTCACTTTGGCGAACCTGAGCCACATGATGGCCGAAATGGGCAAGCGCGTGCTGTTGATCGGCTGCGATCCGAAATCCGACACTACGTCCCTGTTGTTCGGCGGCAAGGCCTGCCCGACGATCATCGAAACCTCAAGCCGCAAGAAGCTGGCGGGTGAGGAAGTGCAGATCGGCGATGTCTGTTTCAAGCGCGGCGGCGTGTTCGCAATGGAGCTGGGCGGACCAGAGGTTGGCCGGGGTTGTGGCGGGCGCGGGATCATCCATGGGTTCGAGCTGTTGGAGAAATTGGGCTTCCATGACTGGGATTTCGACTATGTCCTGCTGGATTTTCTGGGCGACGTGGTCTGCGGCGGCTTTGGCCTGCCAATTGCCCGTGACATGGCGCAAAAGGTGATTTTGGTCGGCTCAAACGACCTGCAATCGCTCTATGTCGCCAACAACGTCTGTTCTGCCGTCGAATATTTCCGCAAATTGGGCGGTAATGTCGGTGTCGCCGGGCTGGTGATCAACAAGGATGACGGGTCGGGCGAGGCGCAGGCTTTTGCCGCCGCCGTCGGGATTCCAGTGCTGGCCGCGATCCCGCAAGACGACGATCTGCGCAAGAAATCCGCAAATTATCAGATTGTTGGCACGTATGAGAGCAAATGGGCCCCGATGTTTGTGGGCTTGGCCGAGGCTGTTGGTCTGGCCCCCCCGGTCCGCCCCAAGGCGCTGAACCAGGACGGTCTGTTGGCCCTGTTCGACGCCAAGGATACGGGCGGCGATTATAAACTGGTCCCCGCCACGGATACCGACATGCGCGGCAAGAATGCTGTGGTGAAAGAAAGCCTTGAGGTCATCTATGACGATGCCTGATGGCCCGATTACCTATGACGACGCTGATGCCGTGGAGGTGATCCGCGATGAAGCGGCTGTCACTTTGCCCACCGCAGCGCCCGTCGATGGCATGGGCTGTCATGCGGGTGCCTCCACCATGATGGAAGCGGCGCGGGCGGCGGGCAAATCCGAGATTTTGGACCAGTATGCCCGCGATTACCCGCAAGGCCCGCATGACCAGCCCCAGTCCATGTGCCCGGCCTTTGGGTCGCTCCGCGTGGGCTTGCGGATGAAGCGGGTGGCGACGATCCTGTCGGGTTCGGCGTGTTGTGTGTATGGCCTGACCTTTGTGTCGCATTTCTACGGCGCGCGCCGGTCAGTCGGCTATGTGCCGTTCAATTCCGAAACTCTGGTCACCGGGAAGCTGTTCGAGGATATCCGCGAGGCGGTCCACAAAATCGCCGATCCGGCGAATTACGATGCGATTGTCGTGACTAACCTGTGTGTGCCGACCGCATCCGGTGTGCCCTTGCGGCTGCTGCCGGAAAGCATCAATGGCGTGCGGATTGTTGGCATTGATGTCCCCGGCTTTGGCATCCCGACCCATGCCGAGGCCAAGGATGTGCTGGCCGGTGCGATGCTCGCGTATGCCCGCAAAGAAATTAAAGCTGGGCCGGTCCAAGCCCCGGTGGGTGGCAAATCCGACCGCCCGACCGTGACCCTGCTGGGCGAGATGTTCCCCGCCGACCCGATGATGATCGGCGCGATGCTGGCCCCCTTGGGTCTGGCTGTGGGGCCGGTTGTGCCAACGCGGGAATGGCGGGAACTCTATGCGGCCCTTGATTGCGGCGCAGTTGCCGCGATCCATCCGTTTTATACAGCGTCGGTGCGCGAGTTCGAGGCGGCTGGTCGGCCTATCGTTGGCTCTGCCCCAGTGGGCCATGACGGCACTGCCGCTTGGTTGGCCGGAATTGGTGAGGCGTTTGGCTTGCCCGCATCCCGCGTGGCCACGGCGCAAAACTCCTTCCTACCCGCGATCAGGGGTGCCTTGGCCGCCGCCCCGATCAAAGGGACCATTACCCTGTCGGGCTATGAAGGCTCTGAACTCCTCGTCGCCCGCCTGCTGATCGAAAGCGGCGCGGATGTGCCTTATGTCGGCACCGCCTGCCCGAAAACCCGCTGGTCGGCGGCTGATGCGGAGTGGCTTGAGGCGCGGGGCGTCAAGGTGAAATACCGCGCTTCGCTGGAGGATGATCTGTCGGCGATGGAGGCTATTCGCCCCGATCTGGCGATTGGCACCACGCCGGTTGTGCAAAAGGCCAAGGAAATGGCGATCCCGGCGCTGTATTTCACCAACCTGATCTCCGCCCGGCCCCTGATGGGTGTGGCAGGCGCGGGGTCTTTGGGTCAAGTCGTTAACGCCGCGATCGCGGGCCGCGCCCGGATGGAAACCATGCGCGATTTCTTTGAGGGCGTCGGCACGGGCGATACCGCCGGGGTCTGGGAAGGGTCGCCGAACTTGCGCCCGGATTATCGGGCGCAGCATCAGAAGAAACTCGATAAAGCGGCCAAGGTTGCGAAGGCGGAGGAGATGATATGATGGTTGTCATGTCATCAACGTCGCTGGGGGGCCAGCCCCCCGCCTTCGGCCCCCCCCGGGATATTTATGAACAAAAGAAGCTGGAAGGGTTTTTCCAGTGCTAGTGCAGGATCATGATCGCGCCGGCGGCTATTGGGGCGCTGTTTACGCGTTCTGTGCCGTCAAGGGATTGCAGGTTGTCATCGACGGCCCGGTGGGGTGTGAAAACCTGCCTGTGACCAGCGTCTTGCATTATACCGATGCGCTGCCGCCGCATGAATTGCCGATTGTCGTCACTGGTCTTGGGGAATCCGAGATGGGGTCGGGCACCGAAGAAGCAATGAAACGCGCCTGGAAAGTGCTTGATCCGGCCTTGCCCGCTGTCGTTGTGACCGGATCAATTGCCGAGATGATCGGTGGTGGCGTCACGCCGCAGGGCACCAATATCCAGCGGTTCCTGCCCCGCACGATTGACGAGGATCAGTGGGAATCGGCAGACCGCGCGATGACCTGGATTTTCACCGAATTCGGCATGACCAAAGGCCGGATGCCGCCGGAGAAAAAGCGCGAAGACGGCGATGCGCCACGCGTGAATATCCTCGGGCCGATGTATGGCACGTTCAATATGCCCTCTGACCTGCATGAAATCCGCAGGTTGGTCGAGGGGATTGGCGCGACTGTCAACATGGTCATGCCCTTGGGTGCCCATGTCGCTGAAATGCGCAATCTGGTGAATGCGGATGTGAATATCTGCATGTACCGCGAGTTTGGGCGTGGGCTGGCGCAGGTGTTGGGCAAGCCCTATCTGCAAGCGCCGTTTGGTCTGGATTCCACCACCAAATTCCTGCGCAAGCTGGGTGAATTGCTGGGCCTTGACCCCGAGCCGTTCATCGAGCGGGAAAAGCATTCGACGATCAAACCGGTCTGGGACCTGTGGCGGTCGGTGACGCAGGATTTCTATGCCACCGCGTCCTTTGCGATTGTCGCCAATGAAACCTATGCGCGTGGCATCCGCAAATACCTTGAGGGCGATCTGGGGTTCACTTGCGCCTTTGCTGTCGCCCGCACGCGCGGTGTGAAAACCGACAATGATGCGGTGCGCCAAATGCTGCATTCCAAACGGCCCCTGATCGTCATGGGGTCGATCAATGAAAAGATGTATCTGGCGGAAATGAAGGGCGGGCATGGGCCTGCACCGACATTCATCCCTGCCAGTTTCCCCGGTGCCGCGATCCGCCGCCATACCGGGACGCCCTTCATGGGCTACGCCGGGGCCACGTATGTTTTGCAAGAGGTCTGCAATGCGCTGTTCGACGCGCTGTTCCATATCCTGCCGCTGGGCACCGAAATGGACAAGGCGCAGGCTACGCTGACCCCGCTGCGCCGCGATTTCCCGTGGGACGAGGATGCCCAGCGGAAACTGGACGAAATTGTTGCCAGCCATCCCATTCTGACCCGTATTTCCGCGGCCAAATCCCTGCGCGACGCCGCAGAAAAGGCTGCTTTGGAGGCCGGGGCCGAACGGGTGGTGCTGGAAACCGTAGAGACGCTTGAACCCACCAAGGGAGGACCAAGATGACCGATTTTACCAATGATCTCGGAACGGGCGCGCCAGTCGCACGGACGCACCACGCGCCGCCAAAACGCGAATATTACGCCTATTTCGGGCTGATCTTTCTGGCGACTTTGCCGCTGGCACTCCTGACATGGATGCTGACCGCGGCCCGCCGGATGGAGCTGCCGGAAAAGGGGCCCGTCGCCCGCGCCTGGTCGCAGGCCCGGATCATCACGCCGCATATCTTTTCGGCATGACAAGTTTCGCCCCGGCTAAAACGTCGGGGCACCAAGTTCGTTCATCCTGAAAGGGATTGGCGGAGTAAGGGCAGGGGACGACCCTCTGTCGTGACCCGGCCGCGGGGGACGCGCGGCGTCAGTTCAATTTTTCGAGGAAAAATCATGGCTGATAAATCTGACCTGTCTTTCACGGGTCTCACTGACGAGCAGGCGCAAGAGCTGCACGCAGTTTACATGAGCGGGCTGTGGATCTTTACGATCATCGCCGTCGTGGCACATGTGCTGACGTACATCAAACTGCCCTGGTTCAACTGGTAAGGAGGAACACACATAATGGCACAGTTCTACAAGATCTGGCTCGTATTCGATCCGCGTCGCGTGTTCGTGGCACAGGGCGTGTTCCTGTTTCTGCTGGCCGCGATGATCCATCTGGTGTTGCTGAGCAATCCGCAGACCAACTGGTTCACCCGTGCGTTTTCGGACGTTCCGGTCGCGGCCGCTGTAGAGTAAACGCAAGTTCGCTTGCCAAAGCTATGGGCGGGGCCGCCGTCCCGCCCTTAGCAAACAAGAACCGGCCTGATGCCTGAATAGCATGGGCCTTAAGGCACAGATGGCGGCCAGCCGTTCGGGGACAGCCCGGACAAAACGGGGCCGCATAATTGGAGACGGGAAGATGGCGCAGCTCAGCTTCGAAAAGAAATACCGCGTCCGAGGCGGGACGCTGGTCGGTGGGGATCTGTTCGATTTCTGGGTGGGGCCATTTTACGTGGGCTTCTTCGGAGTGACGACGTTCTTTTTCGCCGCCCTTGGCACTATTCTGATTTTCTACGGGGCTTCACAGGGGCCGACATGGAACCCTTGGCTGATCTCGATCAATACGCCGTCGCTTGAAAATGGCCTCGGTATGGCCCCGCTGATGGAAGGCGGGTTGTGGCAAATCATCACGATATGCGCCACCGCTGCGTTCATCAGCTGGATGCTGCGCCAGGTTGAAATCTGCCGCAAACTGGGGATGGGCTACCACGTGCCTTTCGCGTTTTCGATTGCAATTCTTGCCTATCTGACCCTCGTGGTCATCCGGCCGGTTCTCATGGGGTCGTGGGGCTATGCCTTTCCTTACGGCATTTTCAGCCATCTCGAATGGGTCAGTAACACCGGCTATGCCTATGGCAACTTTCACTACAATCCGGCGCATATGATCGCGATCAGCTTTTTCTGGATCAATGCTGTGGCTTTGGCCCTGCATGGGTCGCTGGTGCTGTCTGCAGTCAACCCGTCACAGGGCAACGATGTGCGGTCGCCGGATTACGAGGATACATATTTCCGCGATCTGATTGGCTATTCCATCGGGCCGCTTGGTATTCACCGGCTTGGCCTGTTCCTGGCGCTTATGGCCGGGTTCTGGAGTGCGGTTTGCATCGTCATTTCGGGCACAATCTGGTTTGATCAGTGGATCTACTGGTGGGATTGGTACACGTATCTGCCATTCTGGGCCGATATGCCGATACCGGAAGGGGTGAATTAACATGGCCGAATATCAAAATATCTTTACCCAGGTTCAGGTCGTTGGCCCCGCTGAAATGGGCATGTCTGCCGATCTGGACACAAACCGTGAACGGACCACCAATGCGCGCTTTTCGTCCCTGTTGGGGATGATTGGCAACGCGCAGGTCGGTCCGGTGCATCTGGGTGCCTTTGGCCTGCTGGCGGTCATCGGCTTTGCTGCGTGGTTTTTCATCATCGGGATGAATTTCTGGGCCCAGGTCGACTATAGCCCGGCCTTGTTCCTGCGCCATCTGGCGTGGCTGTCGCTGGAGCCACCAGCAGCGGAATACGGGCTGGGGTTTGCCCCATTGGCCGAAGGTGGCTGGTGGCTGATTGCCAGCTTTTTCTTTCTGATCGGGTGTGTGGCTTGGTGGGTGCGAACTTACCTGCGGGCACAGGCGCTGGGCATGGGTTATCATGTCGCTTGGGCCTTTGCCGCACTGCTTTGGCTGATCTTCGTTCTTGGCCTGATCCGGCCAATCATGATGGGCAGCTGGTCCGAGGCGGTGCCTTACGGTATCTTCCCGCATCTGGACTGGACCAACTCGTTCTCGATCACTTACGGCAACCTGTTCTACAATCCGTTCCACGCCCTGTCGATTGCGTTCCTGTATGGCTCGGCCCTGCTGTTTGCGATGCATGGCGCGACCATTCTGGCGGTCAGCCGGTTTGGTGGCGAACGTGAGATCGAGCAGATCGTCGACCGGGGCACTGCGTCTGAACGGGCCGCTTTATTCTGGCGCTGGACCATGGGGTTTAACGCCACGATGGAGGGGATTCACCGTTGGGCCTGGTGGTTTGCGGTTCTGACCCCGCTGACCGGCGGGATCGGAATTTTGCTGACCGGCACCGTCGTTGAAAACTGGACAGAATGGGCAACGGTGCACAACTTCTATGCAGGTGCGGCCCAATAGACTTGAATCGTCTTGGGCGCGGTTAAGTGCGCCCAATCCACACCTTACAAAGTATTGTCGTGCAGTCCGGTTCCGCCCACAGGGCCAAACCCCGACCTGCCACTAACGAGGCACATGCTATGAACAATGACGACCTCATGTTGGGAATGAGCCGGAAATCCCGGTTGATGGCCGAGGTGACTTTCCTGATGCTTAAGGGCGCGGGCTATGCTGCAGCGCTGGTTCTGGGTATCTGGTTTTTTATTGCGATCATCGCGGTAGTCGGGCGGCAATTGCCCGAAGACAGCCGCAGCGCGCCTGATCCGACTCCATTGACTTATGTCATATCGCCCGAGGATTTGGCGGTTCAGGCCGCCTGACGATATTGGGGGCAGACCTGATGATGCAACTTAGCTGCATCCGGACCGCCCCCAGCACTGATCGGACCTGCCCTCCCGGAACGGTCCGATATCTGGGGTTAACACCCCAGTTCCCTTCCTGTTGGCTGCAGGAGACTGGCGTCACGAAGGGTTAATAGCCATCGTGACGCCTTTTTGACAATAAGGATACCCCTCTCATGAGCAGTTCGACTGCCGCAGGTGCTGCGACCCCAATCCTTGACCGAGTTTCTGGTCCGGCCGATCTGCGCAATATGTCGGATGCGACGCTGACCGCATTGGCGCAAGAAGTCCGCAGCGAGGTGATTGCAGCTGTCAGCATGACCGGTGGGCATCTGGGGTCTTCGCTGGGTGTTGTTGAACTGACCGTCGCTTTGCATGCAGTGTTCGACACCCCCCGCGATAAACTGATCTGGGATGTGGGCCACCAATGCTACCCACACAAAGTACTGACCGGGCGGCGCGACCGCATGCGCAGCCTGCGGCAAGAGGGCGGATTGTCGGGATTCACCAAACGGTCGGAATCCGACCATGATCCGTTTGGCGCGGCGCATAGTTCAACGTCAATCTCGGCGGCTTTGGGGTTCACCATTGGCCGCGACATGGGGATGAACACCGGCGATGCGATTGCGGTTATCGGGGATGGGTCAATCTCTGCTGGCATGGCGTACGAGGCGATGAATAATGCGGGCGCAGAGGGGCGGCGCATGTTCGTCATTCTGAACGACAATGAAATGTCGATTGCCCCGCCGGTGGGGGCCATGTCGAAATATCTGTCGGGCCTATATGGATCGACCCCGTTTGGCGCGGTGCAGAAAATGGCGCAGGGGTTCGAGGCGGCCCTGCCCGGCCCTTTGCGCGACCACGCCCGTCGTGCCCGAACACTTGTCACCGGCATGACGGGCGGGCAGGGAACTTTGTTCGAGGAATTGGGCTTTACCTATGTCGGCCCGATTGATGGGCATGACATGGCGCAACTGCTGCCGGTGTTACGAGCGGCGCGGGCGCGGGCCACGGGGCCAGTCCTGATCCATGTCTGCACCGTCAAGGGCAAGGGCTATGCCCCCGCTGAAAACAGCGCCGACAAATATCACGGTGTGGCCAAGTTTAATATCGGTACGGGGGAACAGGCGAAATCCCGGCCCAATGCGCCCAATTATACGACGGTTTTTGGCAAGGCGCTGACGGTCGAGGCGGAACATGATCAACGCATCGTGGGTGTTACTGCGGCCATGCCGTCAGGCACCGGGCTGGACATTATGGCAAAACGCTTTCCGGGCCGGGTGTTTGATGTGGGCATTGCCGAACAGCATGGGGTGACTTTTGCCGCCGGGATGGCCGCGTCGGGGCTGAAACCGTTCTGTGCGATTTATTCGACCTTTCTGCAACGCGGTTACGATCAGATCGTGCATGATGTGGCCCTGCAAAACCTGCCCGTCCGGTTTGCGATTGACCGGGCCGGGCTGGTGGGGGCGGATGGGCCGACCCATGCAGGATCGTTCGATATCGGCTATCTGGCGGCCCTGCCCAATATGGTGGTGATGGCGGCGGGGGATGAGGTTGAACTGTTGCACATGGTCGCGACCGCTGCGGCCTATGACGCCGGGCCGATTGCGTTTCGGTATCCGCGCGGTGAAGGCGAGGGGCATGTGATGCCTGAACGCGGGACTGTGTTGGAGATTGGCAAAGGCCGCGTTGTCCAAGAAGGGACTGATGTAGCGATACTGTCATTCGGGGCGCATTTGGGCGAATCCTTGCGCGCGGCCAAGGTGCTGGCCGCCCAAGGGATCAGCGCCACCGTCGCCGATGCCCGGTTCGCAAAACCGCTGGACCGGGTGCTGATCCGGCAATTATTGCGCGATCACAAGGCGCTGATTACCATTGAACAAGGCGCACAGGGCGGGTTTGGGGCGATGGTCCTGCATGATCTGGCCAATGACGGACTGTTGGACGGGCGCTGTCAGATCCGCACCATGACTTTGCCCGACCGCTATATCGACCATGCCGCACCGGATGCAATGTATGCCGATGCGGGGCTGACTGCAGTGGATATTGCGGCAACAGCGATGCAGGCGATGGGGGTGAAGTCGCGGGTTTAGTCGGATTGTGCTGTGCATGCCGAAAGGTCGGAGCCTCCGGCGGGGATATTTATGTAACAAAAGAATTTGGACGTGTGTAGGTTCAGGCCCGCACCAGCCCACCCAGGATCTGAGCCCGATGTTCGGCCAGATATATCTGCAGCCACGGGGTGAAGGCTTGTGGCGCAAGGCTGATCTCGTCGGCGAGCGTATCCAGATCCGCCCAGCGGGTGGCCATGACTTCCATTGGGTTCAGCGCCACGGCCAGACTTTCTGTCGACTGCCCGACATAGACGTCAACCAGTTCATGTTCGGTCAGCCCATTTCCCACATCAGCGCGGTATTCGACCTGCCCGCGATGCGACAGGTCCAGTCCGGTGATCCCCAATTCCTGCCCCAAACGGCGCACAGCACAATCATCGGGGATTTCGTCCCATTCCGGATGGGTGCAGCAGGTATTAGCCCAAAGGCCGGGTGTGTGGTATTTGGTCAGAGCGCGTTGCTGGATCAGCACCTTTGACCCGGCCAAGACAAACACGCTGACCGCTTTGTGGCGCAGGCCGCGCTGGTGAACCTCCAGCTTGTCCACCGGGGTCAGGACCCCGTCTATCCAAGCTGGAATTAGGTCGGTCATACGTGCACGGGCGACACGAGCCCAAACAGATGCGACAGATTTTTGATGCCGATCTTCAGATGCGCCATCGGGCGGGCCGCGACCAGTTCTTTGTTCATATAAGCCTCGAACGTCAGTTTCTGCACGTCTACATCATGGCATAAGGACACAAAGCGTTCGCGCCGGTCGTCGGATTTGTAATAAGCGTTCTGCATCGCCCCTAACACTTTGAAAACGCTCTTGTGGTCTTTCATGAACAGTTTGCGGGCCAGTTGTAAATCCTTGATCTTGCCGGATTTCAGTTTCGCCGCAGCAGCCGTTGCCGCCACCCGACCCCCGAACATCGCGTAAAATATCCCCTCACCAGACGACGGGGCGACAACGCCCGCCGCATCGCCCGCCAACACTACATCGCGGCCATTGTCCCAGCGATCCAGCGGGCGCAACGGAATCGGCGCACCTTCGCGCCGGATGGTTTTACACCCATCCAGCCCGGCCGATTTGCGCAAAAGGGCGGTCGCGGCCTTAAGGTCCACACCCTCAACGCAGGTGCCCATGCCGATGCTGGCGTGTTTGCCATGGGGGAAAACCCAGCCGTAGAAATCAGGGGAAATCACGCCGTCGTAGATCACGTCGCAGCGTAATGGGTCGTAATTGGCGTTAGCAACCGGCGCTTCGACGATTTCATGGTACGCGATGACATAGGGAATTTTGCTGCCGCCCGGCACCTGATCGCGGGCCACATTTGACCGTGCCCCATCGGCCCCAATGATCAGCCGGGTGGTCAGGCGTTTTTCGTCCCCCGACGATTTTTCGCGGTAGATGACGTGGGTGCCATCGCTGTCACGGTCGATCCGGACATAGGTTCCGGTGATCCGTTCTGCCCCGGCATCGACCGCACGGACGCGCAGGAATTCGTCAAAATTCTCGCGGTCAACCATGCCGACATAGCCGTTTTCGATGGGAATATCGACGCGGCGGCCGGTGGGCGAGATCATTCGGGCGGTGGTGATCTTGGCCACGATCTGCGATTGCGGAATGCGGAAATCCTTGATCAGCCGGGGCGGCACTGCGCCACCGCAGGGTTTAATCCGGCCATCCCGGTCCAGCAGGGCAACGCGGTGCCCGGCCCAGCACAGGTCTTCTGCGGCGGTCGCTCCGGACGGCCCGCCCCCAATGACAACGACATCATATTTCATGGCTATTCTCCCGGAACGAGGGTGGAGGGCAGGGGACGTTTGTCCATGACCTTGGCCGCCATCAAGGCGGCAATAACGAAAAGGGCGGCTTCGAACAAGAATACCGACCCGAAGGCCTGCGCATCAGTGAGCAGGCGCCGTAGAATATCGACCAGCAAAGCGCCGGTCAGTCCGCCAAACCCGGCGGCAACAGCTTGCGCTGCACCCCACAGGCCCATCCGCGTACCTTCGCGGTGACCGCGTCCCTGACCGGCCAGCGCCATCATCGACCCGATCGCGGCGACGGCAAACATGCCGTTGAAAAAGCCCAAGGCGATAATCGCGGGCGCCAGCAAACTTGCCGCATGGAGCGAACCGACCAAAGTGATTGCAGCCAGCGCTGCCGCAGAGCCCAGACAACCCGCAATCACCCAATGCCGCAATGCGCCGATCCGCAGGCCAGTGGCCAGAGTGCCCACCGCCAGCATACCGATGAAAACGCCACCGTTCTGCATACCGGACATGGATGTCGTCTCGCCGGGGGTCATGGCGAAGACCAGCCCGCCAAAGGGTTCAAGGATCAAATCCTGCATGAAATAAGCGCTCATTGACAGAAAGACGAAGATGGTAAAGTTCCGGGCGCTCGGGTCGGACCACACCTCTGCCAGACCGTCGCGGAACGATCCGGATTGCGGCTGCCGGATCGCCTGCACGCTGGATTCAATGCCCCAGACAGCCAGCAGTGTCATCAGGAATGCACCGGCGACCACAGTTCCAACGATCTGTAACAGCACGGCGGGTGAATAGGGGTCCAGCATCGCGCCGACCACACCTGCGGTCATCGCAATGCCAAAGATCATCATCAGCCAGGTGATTGTGGCCGCAGCGGCCCGGCGGCGCGGGGCGGTTGCGGTGGCGAGAAGGGCGAGCAGCGAGGTGCCGGATGCGCCGACGCCCAGCCCGATCAGTGCATAGGCCACAATTGACAGAGCCAGCCCCAAGGCAAACGACGATTGCAACACCACCACTGCACAGGCCGCGCCGAACCCACCCATCGCTAGCGCTGCCATGCCGCCAATAATCCAGCGGGTCCGCTCACCGCCGGCATCGGATTTGAAGCCCCAATGCGGGCGGCTTAGCTGAATGCCGTAATGCAGGGCTACCAATGCCCCCGGCAGAACGGCAGGCAGGGCCAGTTCCACAATCATCAGCCGGTTCAGGGTGGATGTGGTCAGGACCACAATCGCGCCAAGGGCCATTTGCACCAGCCCAAGGCGGATAATCTGTATCCAAGAGAGCGTCATTTACATCCCCCCCAAGGTTCTGATCGCAAAGGCGCTGATCATCATGCCGCTGATATAAAACACAATTCCGGTGCCGTTATACCACGGCGCCTTGCCCTTTGGGTCACGCAGCAGAACCCGCATCGCGGCCAGTTGCGCCAGCAATACTGCGGCCACACCCAGGGCATGCCACGGGCGGCCCCATGTGAACAGCAGCCCGATCACTGCGACTTGCGGGATGGACATGACCCAACAGGCCAGCCGCGCCGCCTGTTCTGGCCCCAGTGTTACAGGCAGGGAATTCAGTCCCATCTGCCTGTCGCCTTCCAGCGCTTTGAAATCATTCAGCGTCATGATCCCATGTGCGCCGATGCCGTAAAGCAACGCGATGATGATGACTTGCAACGATGGCGCACCGGCGGCCAGAACGGCAGCGCCAGTAAACCACGGCAGGGTTTCATAGGCCAACCCGCACAGCCCCGGCCCCCACCAACCCGACCGTTTGGCGCGGATCGGTTCGGCGGAATAGGCCCAGGCGGCAACGACGCCGACCACAGTCGCGCCAAACCCCCAAGGGCCCAAAAGTGAACCGACAGCCAGCGAAAGAACTGTCATCGCCAGCGCAATCCACAGCCCCCAGCGGCCCGGAATGCGCCCCGATGGAATGGGGCGGTCGGGTTCGTTGATCGCATCGACAAACCGGTCACACCAGTCATTGGCGGCTTGGCTCATGCCGCAGACGACCGGCCCGGCCAATAAAACCCCGATGATAATAAGGCCCCAATGCCCGGCTGGCGCTATTCCGGCCGATACGATGCCGCATAGATAGGCCCACATCGGCGGGAACCATGTGATCGGCTTAATCAGGCGCAACATGGCCCGTGGTTCGGGCCAGCGGCGGGCAGGCAAATGCGGGCTAATGTCAGAAGTCAGGCTCATACTGTCAGTCTAGCGAGACAGGCGCAGAGTCGGCAAGTGTAAACTGAACTAGACAGTCAGGGCCGGATCAGTCGCCTTTGACCAGCAGATCGTATTTGCGCAGTTTCACGTATAGCGACTGCCGCGAAAGCCCCAACATTTCGGCGGCGGCCACACGATTGTTCATGGTCAGATGCACGGCGGTTTCGATGCACATCTTTTCCACCACATCGGTGGTCTGCGCCACAATGTCGCGCAATGTGGCGGACCCGACCAGATCCATGATCGATTTGCCCTGATCAGCGGTCATCGCGGGGCTGGCGGGCCGGCTGGCATCGGGCAGCCCGGAATCGCGGATCACAAAGGCATAAAGCGTGTCAGTTCCCGCGACGATGCAGGTGGCCGCAATTTCGACAGCGCGAGCCGCACTGAATTCCCCCGCGACCTTCGTCGGATACAGGCGCAACCGGCCTGTGCGGGCGGCATTTTCGATCAGCACTTTCAGATCAACCGACCCGCGCTGCAGATAATCCGCCAGACTGCGGCCTTTGACGTTCAGGTCATGGGCGACATCGACCAGATCAAGAAAGCTCTCGTTGGCAGATAGGATCACGCCCGCAGCATCGGCAAAAACAATCGCGTCCGGTCCCAATAAAAACAAGGCATCCAGCCCGATGGCAAGGCTGTCGGCCTGTGCAGCGTCCACAGCCTCTACCTCGATCCGGCATAACAGCAGGCGCTCACCAGCCGCGCGGAACAATGTGGGGCTGATCAAAACCGGCGTGCCGCCGCGGCGCATTACGGCTTTGACAGGGATCGCGCGGTCGGCAGTGGCTTGAATCGCCAAAGCCTCAAGCAGATCGCCGCGTTTGCGCAATTCAAACTCTGCAGCCATGGAACTGCCAACCAGTTCTTCGCGGCTGCGGTCCAGATAGGCCGCAGCAATCGAATTTGTCTCGGTGATCTTGCCTGATTGCAAAGCGACGTAAATCAATGCCTCGCGGGTCGATTCCATCAGCACACGAAACCGCGTGTCAAATTCGCGCTGTGCCTCATAGTCCCGCTCAAGCGCCATCTGCGCCCTGACCAGTTGTTGCTGCATTTCGGCGACCGGGCGCATGTCGCGGCCCAGCAACAAGATTGCACCATCGGGACCGATGCGGTGAAACGAATAGCGGATCGGAAATTCCCACCGCCCGACCGTATCAACGTGGTTCAATTCGACAGGACGCATGCGTCGCGCCCCGGCCAGATATTCGGCCAGCCGCGCATTGAACTTGCTGACACTTTCCACGGTTAGCACTTCGCGGACATCTTTGCCATCCCAGTGGTCGAGCCGCTGAAAAAAGTCCTGGGTCGGGTTCGCCAGAACTGACAATATCTGACCGTTGTCGGAAACGACGATCCCAAGGTCGGATATTTCCGCGATTATATCGCCAAGGATTTCAGGTGCGACCAAAGGAATAGCGCCACCGTTCCAGTATTTTGTGCCGCGCGATGTCACTTTTGGCGTCCACGTTTGTGGCGGGCAATCATGCCACGACCCAGTTTCGACAGGGCAGGCGAACGGGGTTGTGACTGCTGCAGGCCGCAATGGTGCAACGCTTGATCTAGGTCACTGGTGACAAGATCCGCCCCGGTAATGCCTTTTATATCAATGCTGGTGGCGCAATTCGTGCCGCCAATCACAATCGGCGGTATCCGGCCCCGCGTCGCGCGAATGGCATTGACCATAAGGCGCAGCGGCTCTGTCTGGTCGCCCACGGATGACGAAATCAGCACAGCATCGAACCGATACTTGCGCAACAACGCCCCAATTTCAGCTGGTTCTATGCCAATAACCATCCGTACTGACACACCCTTGCGGCGCAATTGGCCCAAAACGAGTCTGGCCCCAAAAGTATGGTCAATGTTGGCCCCGACCAGCAGCAACACGGTCGGTCCGTCAGTTGCGGCGTCAAGCTCGGATGACCATTCCGGCCCCAGTTCAAGCAGGACACGCTGCAGTCGGGCGACACCAATCGTCACCTGCGAAAAGCTTCTTTGGTCATCGCTCCAATCGGCACCCAACTGCCGGGCAACCGCAGGCAGGTAGTGGTCGGCTATTTGCAAGTCGCTGATCGACGCGGCCCTAAACGCGGCCAACACCGGCGCAAAAGCCGTGGGTTCATCGCTGAGTGATGCATCATACAAAGCAGCACAGAGGGCTGCGTCAATTTCAAACGGACCTGTATCTGGTGACAACCGCAAGTCTGCAACACTTTCTGACGCCAGTTCAAAGATACTGCCACCATACTGTTCAAGCACATCTCGGGAACCCGTCTGAGGGCTTTCCAACATCCTGAGTCTCCAACCGCCATTACGCGTCAACTGTCATCTTCGCTGGACGCATAGCAGCACTATCATTGTCGTTTAGGCCCTAAGGAATGTCAAAGCAAATTGACATTATCCAGTCTGCCAACCTTGTGCCAATCATTTTTTATATGTTTTTCATATGGTAAGCCGAAAAAGTGCTGCCCCATGCCTCGGTGCAAATTTAAGCTGCAAATGTGTAAGATAAAGTTGACACTCTCCCCTGCTGACCCCTAAACTTTGGCAAGAGATCACGGTGGGGGAGCCACGATGCCAGCGACGGCAATATCACAACAGGCCACACCGGTGGTTCGCCACCGGCTGTATACCGAGGCCGAGCGTATGCGCCGTGATGGAACTGTCTGGACAGTGGTGCAGGGCGTCTTGGCGCCGATCCAGTTTGCGATCTTTCTGGTCTCACTTGCACTGGTCCTGCGCTATCTGGCGACCGGTGCCGGATATGACGCCGCGACCGTTTCTGTGGTGGTCAAGACCTTGGCGCTTTACCTGATCATGATTACCGGCGCGATCTGGGAAAAAGTGGTCTTTGGCCAGTATCTTTTCGCCCCCGCCTTCTTTTGGGAAGACGTGTTCAGCTTTGCTGTGATCGCCCTGCATACCCTTTATTTATATGGGCTTTTCAGTGGTGCCTTTGGCCCTGACAAGTTGATGTATATCGCGCTATTGGCCTATGCGACCTATGTCATTAATGCCGGACAGTTTTTGTGGAAACTGCGCCGCGCCCGGCTGGATTATGCCAATGCGACGACCGCCGTGGCCCGCCAGAACAATGCCGGGCAGGTACCCGCTTGAACGCGCCCTTGCCCCAACTGACCCTGCCTGCGGGCGGCGGCTGCCGCACGTCCCCGGTGTTGAAAGAGCGCGGCCAGCGTGAGGTTTTCTGCGGGTTGACCGGAATCATCTGGTTGCACCGCAAGATGCAGGATGCGTTCTTTCTGGTCGTCGGGTCGCGTACCTGCGCCCATCTGTTGCAATCCGCCGCTGGCGTGATGATTTTCGCCGAACCCCGATTCGGGACGGCTATCTTGGAAGAAACTGATCTGGCCGGGATGGCCGATGCGCAAAAAGAGATTGACCGCGTTGTGGCCCAACTTCTGGCCCGCCGCCCCGACATCCGGCAGTTGTTTCTGGTCGGCTCTTGCCCCTCCGAAGTCATCAAGATCGACCTGTCCCGCGCCGCCGAGCGCCTGTCCGCCGCCCACGCCCCCCGCGTTCGAGTGCTGAACTACTCCGGCTCGGGCATTGAAACCACCTTCACCCAAGGCGAGGATGCGGCGCTGGCCAGCATGGTCCCGGTTCTGGCCGAAACAACGGCCCGCGAATTGCTGGTCGTCGGTGCGCTGCCCGACGTGGTCGAGGACCAAATGCTTGGTATGTTGGCCGCCATGGGCATCGGCCCGGTCCGCTGCCTGCCCGCGCACCGGATTGACGCGGAAACCGGCGTTGGCCCCAACACCGTGTTTGCGCTGGTCCAACCCTTCCTCGGCGACACCCACGCCGCCCTGATCAAGCGTGGGGCCCGACACATTCAGGCCGTTTTCCCGTTCGGCGAAGAAGGCACAACCGCCTGGCTGGCCGCGGTCGCCGCCGAATTCGGCGTGTCGGCTAAGGTATTCGCGCAAGTCACCGACGCCCCCCGTGTACGTGCCCGTAAGGCCATCGCGCAGGCCGCCGAAACGCTGCAAGGCAAGTCGGTGTTCTTTTTCCCCGACAGCCAGCTTGAAATCCCGCTTGCCCGATTCCTGACCCGCGAATGCGGCATGACGGCGATCGAGGTCGGCAGCCCGTATATCCATGATGCGCTTGTCGGCCCCGATCTGGACCTGCTCCCCTTGGGTCCGCAGATCAGCGAAGGCCAGGATGTTGAAAAACAACTCGACCGCGCCCGCGCCGCCCGGCCTGACCTGACGGTCTGTGGCCTTGGGCTGGCGAACCCGTTGGAGGCCGAAGGGCTGTCGACCAAATGGGCCATCGAACTGGTGTTTACCCCTGTGCATTTCTACGAACAGGCGGGCGATCTGGCCGGGCTGTTTTCCCGCCCCCTACGCCGCAAGGCCCTGCTGCGGGTGGCGGCAGAATGAAACTGACCGTCTGGACATACGAAGGCCCGCCGCATGTTGGCGCGATGCGTGTCGCCACCGCAATGAAGGGTCTGCATTACGTGTTGCACGCGCCGCAGGGCGACACTTATGCCGACCTGCTGTTCACCATGATCGAACGGCGCAACCACCGCCCGCCGGTCACTTATACCACTTTTCAGGCCCGCGATCTGGGGTCCGATACCGCCACTTTGTTCAAAACCGCCGCCACCGAGGCTGTTGCCCGGTTCAACCCCCAAGCGATCATCGTGGGCGCGTCCTGCACTGCCGAACTGATTCAGGACGATCCGGGTGGTCTGGCCGAGGCTTTGGGCCTGTCGATCCCGGTAATCCCGCTGGAATTGCCCAGCTATCAGCGCAAGGAAAACTTTGGCGCGGACGAGACGTTTTTGCAGGTTTGCCGCCACCTGAGCCAACCGCAGGACCGGACTGCACAAATCACCTGTAATATCCTCGGAGCCACGGCGCTGGGTTTCCGCCACCGCGATGATGTCGAAGAAATCACCGGGTTGCTGGCCGATCTGGGCATCGACGTGAATGTCGCGGCCCCCCTTGGCGCCACCCCCGCCCATATCGCCCGCCTGTCAGCCGCGCATTTCAACGTGTTGCTGTATCCGGAAACCGGGGAAAGTGCTGCCCGCTGGCTGGAAAAGACCCACGCCCAGCCCTATACCAAGATCGTTCCCATCGGTGTTGGGGCCACCCGCGATTTCATCGCGGAAGTCGCCAAAATCATCGGCAAGACACTGAAAGCCGACGAATCCCGCCTGCGCCAGCCATGGTGGACCCGGTCGGTTGACAGCACCTATCTGACCGGCAAGCGCGTGTTCATTTTCGGTGACGGCACCCATGTTGCCGCAGCCGCCCGGATTGCGCGGGACGAGATGGGGTTCGAGGTTGCGGGGCTTGGGTGTTATAACCGCGAAATGGCCCGCGCCATCCGGGCGCTGGCCAAGGATTTCGGGCTGGAGCCGCTGATCACCGACGACTATCTGGAGGTTGAGGCGGCGATTGAAGCGTTGGCCCCCGAGATGATCCTTGGCACCCAGATGGAGCGGCATATCGGCAAACGCTTGGGCATCCCCTGCGCCGTGATTTCTGCCCCGGTGCATGTGCAGGATTTCCCCGCCCGCTATTCGCCGCAGATGGGGTTTGAGGGTGCCAATGTCATATTCGACACCTGGATTCATCCGCTTGTGATGGGGTTGGAAGAACACCTTTTGACCATGTTCCGCGATGATTTTGAATTTCATGACGCGGCGGGCGCGAGCCATCATGGCGGGCATGTGCCGAAGGCGGTGGAAAGAGAAGAACTTTCAAATGCCTCCGGCGGGGATATTTTCGAACAAAAGAATGCGGAAGACAAAAAGAAAGGTGCGGTCGACAGTGAAAACATCATCTGGCTGTCCGATGCCGAGCGCGAGTTGAAGAAAATCCCGTTCTTCGTGCGTGGCAAGGCCCGCCGTAATACCGAAACTTTCGCCCTGCAAAAGGGCATTCACGAGATCAGCATCGACACTTTGTACGAGGCAAAGGCCCATTATGCGCGATGAAATAGCCTTCAAGCCCTACCGGGTAGCGATCATCACGCTGGATAGCCATGCGGCGGGTCCGGTGGCGCGGGTATCGCCCCGATTGGCGCAGGATTTCAGCGGCTTGTCGGTGGATGTGTTTGCCGCTGGTGAGTGGTCGGAAAACCCGCTGGCTTTGGCCCAATGTCGGGCGGCTGTGGCACAGGCGGATCTGATCGTCGTCAATTTGCTGTTTATCGAGGAACATCTGAACGCCATAGTTCCGGCGTTGCAGGCCCGCCGTGACAAGTGCGATGCGATGGTCTGTCTGATTTCCGATGGCCAGATCGTCAAGCTGACCAAGATGGGCGATCTGGACATGTCCAAGCCGGCCTCGGGCATGATGGCGATCCTGAAATCTTTGCGCCCGTCGAAATCCAAGTCGCAGTCCGGCCAAAGCCAGATGAAAACCCTGCGCCGGTTGCCGAAAATCCTGCGCCTGATCCCCGGCAAGGCGCAGGATCTGCGCGCCTGGTTCCTGTCGATGCAATACTGGCTGGGCGGGTCGGACGAGAATATCGAACAGATGCTGCGGTTTTTGCTGTCGCGCTATGCCGACCGCGCCGACTGGCATGGCGTCAAATCCAACGCGCCGATTGATTACCCCGAGGTGGGCCTGTACCACCCCGACCTGCCCGGCCATCACATCACCACCGATGCCGCCGACATCCGGGGGCCGTTGAACCCCGTGGCCACTGTCGGCCTGCTGATGCTGCGGTCCTATATCCTGTCGTCGGACAACGCCCATTACAACGCCGTCATTCGCGCGTTCGAGGCCAAGCGCATCCGCGTTCTGCCCGGTTTCGCGGGGGGGCTTGATGGTCGCCCCGCGATTGAGGCCTATTTTCAGGGCAAGGTTGATGCGATGGTCTCGCTGACTGGGTTTTCCCTGATCGGCGGGCCTGCGTATAACGATAGTGAGGCCGCGGTCGCCACCCTGTCCGCGCTGGACGTTCCCTATATTGCCGCCCAACCGCTGGAGTTTCAGACCCTTGGCCAATGGGCCGCGTCGGGGCAGGGCCTTGGCCCGATTGAAACCACGATGCTGGTGGCTCTGCCCGAGATTGACGGGGCCGCGAACCCGACCGTGTTTGCGGGCCGTCACAGTGCCGATGGTTGTGCGGGCTGTAAATTCGCCTGTCAGCCGCAAAACGACATGAAATCCATGGCCCCTTGTCCAGAGCGGGTGGCCGCGCTGACCGACAAGACCCTGCGCATGGCCACGCTGCGCCGCAAGGCGAATGCGGATAAAAACGTCGGCATCGTCCTGTTTGGCTTTCCGCCCAATGCCGGAGCCGTGGGCACGGCCGCCTATCTGTCAGTCATGGAATCGCTTTTCAACACGCTGCACCGGCTGCGGGCCGAAGGATATGACCTGACCCCCCCCGCGAGCGTGGATGAATTACGAGCGATGATCCTCAAGGGCAACGCCGCGCAACTGGGTCAGGAGGCCAATGTTGCCCACCACGTCAGTGCCGATGACATCGTGCGCGGCACCCCGTGGTTGAACGAGATCGAAGCGGTCTGGGGCCCCGCTCCCGGTAAAATCCAGTCGGACGGGCGCGGCGTGTTCATCCTTGGCGCGCAGTTCGGCAAAGTGTTCGTCGGTGTCCAGCCCACATTTGGCTACGAAGGCGACCCGATGCGGTTGCTGTTCGAACTCGGCTTTGCCCCGACGCACGCCTTTGCGACGTTTTATCTGTGGCTGCGAAACACGTTCCGTGCCGATGTTCTGCTGCACTTCGGGATGCATGGCGCTTTGGAGTTCATGCCCGGCAAACAGACCGGCATGTCGGGCGCTTGCTGGCCGGACCGGCTGATCGGCAATCTGCCGAATGTGTATTTGTATGCCGCCAATAACCCGTCCGAGGCGACGCTGGCCAAGCGCCGGTCGAATGCTATCACTGTCACCCACCTGACCCCGCCTTTGGCCAGTGCTGGTCTGTATAAGGGGCTGGTCGACCTCAAGGACAGCCTGACCCGCTGGCGGTCGATGGATGTGGCCGATGAGGCGCGGGCCGAGTTGGAAACCCTGATCCGCGATCAGGCTGGCGCTGTGGACCTGAAAGCGGAGGATATCGGAAAACTGTGGCTGGTCGTGCTGGAAACCGAAGGGTCGCTGATCCCCGATGGGTTACATATTGTCGGTCGGCCGATGGGCGATGTCGCCCGGGCCGAGATGCTGAAGCTGATGAATATCGCAGACCCGGTGGCTCGCAAGGCCGCCGACAAACTGCTGGCCGAGGATCACGAATTGCCCGGTCTGATGAAGGCGCTTTCGGGCCGGTTCATTGCTCCGGTTCCGGGGGGCGATCTGATCCGTAGCCCGCAGATCATGCCAACGGGCCGTAATATCCATGCGTTCGATCCGTTCCGGATGCCGACCGCATACGCGCTGATCGACGGGGCCAAGCAGGCCAATCTGCTGATCGAAACTCACAAATCCATGCCGCGGTCGGTGGCGCTGGTGCTCTGGGGGTCGGATAATATCAAATCCGACGGCGTGCCGATTGCGCAGGCTTTGGCGTTGATGGGCTGCAAGCCGCGCTTTGACAGCTATGGCCGCCTGTGTGGCGCGGATTTGATCCCGCTGGCGGAAATGTCCCGCCCCCGGATTGATGTGGTCATGACCCTGTCGGGCATCTTCCGCGACCTGTTGCCGCTGCAAACCCGGATGCTGGCCGAGGCCGCGCTGAAATGTGCGATGGCCGATGAGCCCGAGGCGCTGAACTTTGTCCGCGCCCATGCGCTGGCGCATATGGCCGAAACCGGCTGCGACGTTGAGACCGCCGCCTTGCGCGTGTTCTCGAACGCCGAGGGCACTTATGGCGCCAACGTCAACGTGCTGGTCGACCAAAGCGCCTTTGGCGACGAGGACGAGTTGGCCGACGCCTATCAGGCCCGGAAATCATTTGCCTATGGCGTCAATGGCAAGGCCACGGCGCATAAAGACCTGCTGCAATCGCAGCTCAAGCATGTCGATCTGGCCTATCAGAACCTTGAATCGGTTGAACTGGGTGTGACCACTGTGGACCATTACTTTGACACCCTGGGCGGCATCGCCCGCGCGGTGAAGCGCGCCAAGGGCGGGGTTTCGGCGGCGATTTATATCGGCGACCAGACCCGGGGCGCGGCCAAGGTCCGCACCTTGCAGGACCAGATCGCGCTGGAAACCCGGTCGCGCAGTCTGAACCCGAAATTTTACGAGGGCCTGTTGAAGCATGGCCACGAGGGTGTCCGCCAGATCGAGGCGCATATCACCAATACGATGGGTTGGTCGGCCACAACCGGCGAAGTTGAGCCTTGGGTCTATCAGCGTTTGAGCGAAACATTCGTGCTGGACGACGCCATGCGCGAACGACTGGCCGCGCTGAACCCGCAGGCGTCAATGCGGATGGCCAATCGGCTGCTCGAGGCCAGCGACCGCGCCTATTGGACCCCGGATGCCGCCACTTTGGCCGCGTTGCAGAACGCCGCCGACCAACTCGAAGATCGCATGGAAGGGATCGCAGCAGAATGACCCTTCCCCCTAAGACCAACACCGAAAGGAGGCTGTCATGAGCCCCAAAGACGAGATACCGAACCTGCGTGGCCTCGATGGCGAAGGTTCTGTTCAGGTGCATCAGGATGATGCGACCAAGATCGAGGGGGCCAAGGTTTTTGCCGTTTATGGCAAGGGCGGGATTGGCAAATCGACGACGTCCAGCAACCTGTCCGCCGCGTTTTCCAAGCTGGGCAAGCGGGTGTTGCAGATTGGCTGTGACCCCAAGCATGACAGCACATTCACCCTGACCGGCCGTCTGGTGCCCACGGTGATCGACATCCTGAAAGACGTGGATTTCCATGCCGAGGAATTGCGGGTCGAGGATTTCGTGTTCGAAGGCTACAATGGCGTGAAATGCGTCGAGGCGGGCGGGCCGCCTGCGGGCACGGGTTGCGGTGGCTATGTGGTTGGGCAGACAGTGAAATTGCTCAAACAGCATCATCTGCTCGAGGATACCGATGTGGTGATCTTTGACGTGCTGGGCGACGTGGTCTGTGGGGGCTTTGCCGCCCCGTTGCAGCACGCCGACCGGGCGCTGATCGTCACCGCCAATGATTTCGACAGCATCTATGCGATGAACCGGATCATTGCCGCCGTGCAGGCGAAATCGACGAATTACAAGGTGCGGCTGGCGGGCTGTATCGCCAATCGGTCCAAGGATACCGACGAAGTTGATCGTTATTGCAAGGTCGTCGGCTTTAACCGGTTGGCGCATATGCCTGATCTGGATGCGATCCGGCGGTCACGCCTCAAGAAAAAGACAATTTTCGAAATGCCCAACGATCAGGACGTGGTGGAAGTGCGGGCCGAATACATCCGGCTGGCCGATATTCTGTGGAAAGGCACCATCGGGTCTGCGCCGGAATGCCTGCCGGATCGGGAGATTTTTGAATTGTTGGGGTTCGACTAGGAATGGCTGACTACGCTGCCACACGCGCAAGGGTCGAGACGTATTTCGACCAGACTGCCACCAAGGTGTGGGAGCGTCTGACGTCGGATGCGCCTGTGTCTGGTATCCGGGCGACTGTCCGGGCGGGGCGTGACCGGATGCGGGCGCTGATGCTGGCGCAATTTCCCAATGATTTGAGTGGGTTGCGCATTTTGGATGCGGGTTGCGGCACGGGTGCGATGGCGGTGGAACTGGCACAGCGCGGCGCGGATGTGCTGGCGGTGGATATTTCGCCAGCACTGATCGAGATCGCGCAAAAGCGGGCCCCGGCCCATCTGGCGGGCAAGATCGAGTTTCGGTCGGGCGATATGATGGATGCTGATTACGGTCAGTTCGACCATATTTTGGCAATGGATTCAATGATTTACTACACGGCTGCCGATGTCGCCGGCATCCTGAACCGGGCCGCCCCGCGCCTGTCCGGCAAGTTCATCTTTACCCTCGCGCCGCGCACCCCGCTGCTGATGGCGATGTTCCGTATGGGCAAGCTGTTTCCGCGCAAAGACCGGTCGCCGACAATGATCCCACATAGCCTGTCCGTCGTGCAGGCCGCGTTGCGGCAGGCCGGGGTTCCGGGGCATCTGTACGGAATAGAGCGCATTACTGCAGGTTTTTATATCTCGACCGCGCTGTGCTTTGAGGGGGTCAAACGATGATCTTCAAAGCCAGCGCCTTGAAGCAACTGACGACGAAAGTGCTGCCCTTTGCGGATGCGGCCAGCGACGGTTTGCCGCTTGGTCAGCTCCTGCGCCTGGCCCTGTTCCAGATTTCGGTCGGCATGGCGGCGGTTTTGTTGCTGGGCACGTTGAACCGGGTGATGATTGTCGAGCTGTCGGTACCTGCGGTGATCGTGGCGTCAATGATTGCAATTCCAGTGCTGGTGGCCCCCTTCCGCGCATTGCTGGGGTTCAAATCCGACAATTACCGCAGTGCCATAGGTTGGAAGCGGGTGCCTTATTTGTGGTTCGGGACGATGTGGCAGTTTGGCGGGCTGGCGATCATGCCGATGGCGCTGTTGGTTCTGGCGGGCGATAGCGCCATTCAGGCCACCGATTTTGGGCAGATGGCAGCGGCGGTGGCCTTTTTGCTGACCGGTCTGGGCATGCACATGACCCAGACGGCGGGGCTGGCCCTGGCCGCTGACCGCGCGACCGAGGAAACCCGGGCCAAGGTCGTGTCGTTGCTGTATGTGATGTATCTGCTGGGCATGGCCCTGTCGTCGATCATCATCGGGACATTGCTGCGCAACTATTCCGCCCTTTTGCTGGTGCAGGTCGTGCAAGGGGCTGCTGTGGTGACGCTGGCCCTGAATGTCACGGCCCTGTGGAAGCAGGAAAAGATGGCGCCGATGACCAAAGCGGAACGCGCCGCGCCGGTCCCGATATTCCTGAATGCGTGGAAGGATTTCACCCAAGACAAATCGGTGGTGCGGATGATCGTCGTGGTGTTTATGGGGACGATCGCGTTCAACATGCAAGACGTGCTGCTGGAACCCTATGGCGGCGAGATACTGGGGTTGTCGGTATCGGCCACCACGCTGCTGACGGCGACCTGGGCCAGCGGGGCATTGCTGGGATTTACCCTTGCCGCCCGCTGGCTGTCAGACGGGATTGACCCGTTCCGGATGGCTGCGCGGGGCATGTTGTTCGGTATTGCGGCCTTTGCCTGCGTGCTGTTCTCGGCCCCGATGGGGTCACCGGTGCTGTTCTACTTTGGGGCCGCGCTGATCGGACTGGGCGGCGGGCTGTTTGCAGTGGCCACGCTGACGGCGGCCATGACGGTGAAAACCACTGGCCTGGCCGGGCGCGGCCTTGCGTTGGGCGCATGGGGAGCGGCACAGGCCACGGGGGCCGGACTGTCGATTTTCATCGGCGGTTCCGTCCGCGACATAGTGAACCAATTCGCGCTCAGTGGCGCTTGGGGGGATGCCGTGAATTCTGCCGCTACTGGCTATTCCATAGTCTATGCTACTGAAATCGCTCTGCTGTTTATCACACTTATCGTCCTTGGCCCGCTGGTGCGGACAAGGACACTTACGCCACGGGAACCGGCCAAACTGGAACTGGCCGAGTTTCCGACCTAAACTGACCAACGCAAGGAGACTATCATGGTTGGCACTACATTCTTTGGGAACTTTGATCTGGCAAGTGCCGCGATCTGGATGTTCTGGGTGTTTTTCGCCGGGCTGATCTATTACCTGCAGACCGAGAACATGCGCGAAGGTTATCCGCTGGTCGATGAAACCGGCATGTCCAAGCCCAAGGCAGGCCTGTTTTCGCCCGCAGGCGACAAGACCTTTAAACTGCCGCATGGCCGGGGCGAACTGACCCTGCCGTCAGGGCAGCGCGGCGACCGGACTGATCTGGCACTGGCGCGCACCTCGGCCTCGGCCGGGTCGCCCTATGAGCCGACTGGCGATCCGATGGTGGACGGTGTTGGTCCTGCATCATGGGCGCCGCGTCGCGATGTGCCGGAACTGGATGGCCATGGCCACCCGAAAATCCGGCCTTTGTCGAGCCTGCCTGCCTACAAAGTTTCTGCCGGGCGTGATCCGCGTGGCAAAGCTGTGGTCGGTGGTGATGGCGAAGTTGTGGGCCGCGTGGTTGATATGTGGGTCGACACGCCCGAACATATGGTCCGCTACCTGACCGTTGACCTGAACCCCGAAGGGTCGGGCCAGCACCGCCTGATCCCGATCAACATGG
Source organism: Rhodobacterales bacterium (assembly GCA_031422295.1). GTDB lineage: Bacteria > Pseudomonadota > Alphaproteobacteria > Rhodobacterales > Rhodobacteraceae > JANOMH01. Next base: position 31,468 of record JANOQM010000052.1, read on the forward strand.
CCCGGATCAAATCTGACCGGGTGACTGTCAGGTCGCTGTTTAAACATAACTTTGCCGGTGTGCCGGTCACGAAAAAAGCTGATGAAGTGACCTTGCTTGAGGAAGAAAAGATCACAGCTTGGTATGCAGGCGGCACGTTGTATGCCACGCCCGGCCGTTTGGGCCCGCAACTGTAACAATCCGTTGCCCCGGCTTGCCACCGGGGCAATACTACACCACCGCCCAAGGGGACGCGGAATATGAGTACGCATGATGATTTTAACTTTGAACCGGTGCGCGGCCTGCCTGAAAAGCTGCCCGAGGGGGAACATATCCTGTGGCAGGGCCGCCCGTCGGTGCGGATGCTGGCGCGCGAGGCGCTGTCAACCCGCCTGATCGCGGGGTATTTTCTGCTGATTGCAGCGCTGCGCGTGGTTGTTTCGTCCAATGATGTCCCTCTTGGGCAGGCGCTGGGGCATGCAGTTCCGGTCCTTTTGGTTGGGCTGATTGCCATCGCTATTCTGTATGGCGTCGCCTTTGCGCAGGCCCGGTCTACGGTGTATACGCTGACCAACAAACGGGTCGGCATGCGGATTGGCGCGGCCCTGACCCTGACGCTGAACCTGCCCTACACCTGGATCGGCAATGCGTCGCTGGCGGCTGGCAAGAATGGGCATGGCACCATCGCGTTTGAACTGATCGGCGACACCCGGCTGTCGTATGCGATGACGTGGCCGCATGTCCGCCCGTGGTACATCGCCCGGACTCAGCCCGCCTTGCGCTGCATCCCCGATGCAGCCCGCGTGGCAGAGATATTCGCCGCTGCCGCCGAAACGCGTGTGTCTGCCCCGGATACGATCCTGATCACCCAGACCAACGGCGACATCACCGCCTTGGCGGCGGAATAGGAGCCGCCGGATGCCTGACCTGAACAGCCAGATCCCGATGAAGCACCCGGAAAAGGAACTGGTCCCCCGGTTTTTGGTCCAAGCGATGTTTGCGCTGATGCTAGGCACAGTGGCGCTGGTCGCCTATGCCCAACTGACCGGCCTGCCCAATACCGGCGTGGTTCAGGCCGCCGATATCGAGGCGGAGCGGCTGGTCTGGTTGGTAGGCGATCGCACTGGAACCGATGCGCTGGCCGATGCCGATGGAACCATTCTGGCCCGCGCCACAGCCGAAGAAAAAGGCGGTTTTATCGGGGTCATCGGGATTGCCATTCATCGCCAGCGGGTTGTGGCTGGTGTCACTGAAAATGCCCCGATCCGGATTGTCCGCCGCACCGATGGGACAATTGGTATCATTGACGATTCCGTTGGAAAAGTGTTGGAAATACAGGGCTATGGCCCCGATAATGTCGCTACTTTCGCGCGGCTGCTTGATTGAAACTTCGCCGGGTTTGGCCATCCGGGCGCATCGGCCGAAAAGGGAACGGAAAATGGGACTTTTCACAAGGACAAGGGAAACCGCCCCCTGCACCGTCACCGTCAGCCACCGGTTTGAAGAGCTGTCGGCGCATGTCCGGTTTGACAATGGTGCCGTGATCAACCCCGGCGACACGGTGCAGGTGCAGGGACCCGAGATTATGGCCGCATTTGGCGAGCTGATCGAAGAGCAGCGTATTGCGGTGATCGTGCGTGCCAGCGGTATCGAGCGGTTGTGGACCCGGTTGACCGGCGATTTCGAAATTATGGAACTCTGCGAGTTTTCATTCAGCGACGAGGTGATGCCATGAATGCCGTAACCCCGATGCATTCGGCCGATGCGACCACCGCGGACGAGGCGATTGCCCTGCAGGATGCAATGACCAGCGAAATGGCGACGGCTGTTGCAATGCAGAACACCCTGCTGACGCCCCGGTTTTACACCACCGATTTCGACAAGATGGACGCGATTGACGTGACCCCGGTCCGGGCCGAATGGGATGCGCTGATGGCGCGGATGCGGGCCGACCCGAACAAGGGCCATTTCAAGAAGAACGCCGATTGGGACAAGGTCGATTGGGTCGGGATGGAGCCGAAACTGCGGGCCGAGTTCACCGATTTCCTGATTTCATCCTGCACTGCCGAATTTTCCGGCTGTGTCCTGTACAAAGAAATGAAGCGGCGCGGCAAGAACGAGGATATCACCGGCCTGTTCCAACTGATGGCCCGTGATGAGGCCCGTCATGCCGGGTTTATCAATGATGCTTTGCGCGAGGCGGGGATTGCCGTGAACCTTGGCTTTCTGACTCAGGCCAAGAAATACACCTATTTCCAGCCAAAATTCATCTTTTACGCGACCTATTTGTCCGAAAAAATCGGTTATGCCCGCTACATCACCATCTACCGCCATTTGGAAGAGAACCCGCAGATGCGGTTCCACCCGATTTTCAAATGGTTCAAGGAATGGTGCAACGACGAGTTCAGCCATGGCGAGGCCTTTGCCCTGCTGATGCGGACCGATCCGAAACTGACCAGCGGCATGAACAAGCTGTGGATCAAGTTTTTCCTGACCGCCGTATTCGCGACCATGTCGATCCGCGACCAGCAACGCCCGGCGTTTCACAAGGCATTGGGCGTGGACCCGACGTGGTATGGCTATGAGGTGTATAAAAAGACCTCAGAGATTTCGAAACAGGTATTCCCGCTGACCCTGGATATCGACCATCCACGCTGGCAGCGGGGCCTTGACAAGCTGGATGTGGCCAATACCCAGATTGCGGCAGGCCGGGCCCAGGGTGGTGTGGGCGGCTGGCTGAAACGGCAGGCCGGATCGGCCCGCGCGGCGGTCACGTTCATGTCGTTGCTGCTGATCCCGTCAATTCCGAATACCGCCCCCGCCTCGGCCCGGCTGGAACCTGTCTACTAGACCCCCGAGAATGAAAGCCTGACTTTGGAACCCTGGACTGCAACATTGATCGCGATTTTCATCTGGTGGTTTTCCACCGGCGCGATCCTGTTTGCCGTAAGGGCAGCGGACCGGGCTGGTGGCGACGCGCATTGGATGACTACAATGTTGGGCTTGCCGCTGTTGGCGCTGGGTGTGGCGGCGGCCGGATACTCCTTGAATATGGCAACAATCCCCGGTGTCTATGCGGGTTTTCTGGGCGCGCTGGCCATCTGGGGCTGGATCGAACTGGCGTTTCTGACCGGGGTCATAACCGGGCCGGAACGCACCCTTTGCCCGCCGGGCCTGTCGGGTTTCGCACGGTTCAGCCGGGCATGGGGCACAGTGGCCTATCACGAAATCGCCCTTGCCATTGGTATGGTGGGCCTGCTGGCTGCTGCCAATGGCGCGGAAAACCAGACGGCGGTCTGGACCTATCTGATCCTGTTTGCCGCCCGCATTTCGGCCAAGCTGAACCTGTTCTTTGGCGTGCCCCGGATCAATCTGGAGTTTATCCCGGCCCGCCTTGACCACTTGAAATCGTATTTCCGGCGCGGGCCGATCACCCTCGCCTTTCCGGTGTCGATTACCATTCTCAGCTTTGCCGTCGCCTGCTTTGCCGAACGGCTGATGTCCGCGACCACGCTGGCCCGCGAAATGCAGTTCACTTTGCTTACCGCCCTGTCAGCCCTGGCCCTGCTAGAGCATTGGCTGATGGTCCTGCCGCTACCCGATGCGAAGCTGTGGCGCTGGATGCTGCCTGCGTCCCGCCGCCAGCCCGACCCTAAATAATAAACGAAAGATGACAGTGATGAACTTTGACAATCTTTTCAACGAACAGCTCGACACTCTGAAATCCGAAGGCAACTATCGGTACTTCGCCGAGCTTGAACGTAAGGCGGGCAAATTTCCCCGTGCCGCCAACCATACGGCGGATGGGATACAGGACGTCACGGTCTGGTGTTCCAACGATTATCTGGGCATGGGCCAGCATCCGGCGGTGATCGAGGCGATGTGTGAGGCGGTGCAGCGCACCGGCACCGGGGCGGGCGGCACCCGCAATATCAGCGGCACCAACCATGATCATCTGCTGCTGGAACGCGAACTGGCCGATCTGCATGGCAAAGAGGCGGCACTGCTGTTCACCAGCGGCTATGTGTCGAACTGGGCCGCCTTGGGCACGCTGGGGTCACGCCTGCGCGACTGCATCATCCTGTCGGACGCGGGCAACCACGCAAGCATGATCGAAGGCATCCGCCATTCCCGCTGTACCAAGGTGATCTGGAAGCATAACGACGTGAAGGATTTGGAGGCCAAGCTGAAAGCCTTGCCCGCCAATGCCCCCAAGATCGTGGCGTTTGAGTCCGTCTATTCCATGGACGGCGACATTGCCCCGATCAAAGCCATCGTCGACTTGGCCGAGAAATACGGGGCGATGACCTATCTGGACGAAGTGCACGCGGTCGGCATGTATGGCCCGCGCGGCGGTGGCGTGTCGGAACGCGACGGCGTTGCCGACCGGATTACCCTGATCGAGGGGACGCTGGGCAAGGCGTTTGGCGTGGTCGGCGGCTATATCACCGGGTCTATCGCTCTGTGCGATTTCATCCGCAGCTTTGCCTCCGGCTTCATTTTCACAACCGCCTTGCCCCCCGCCGTGGCTGCCGCCGCCCGCACATCTATCGCGCATCTGAAAGTGTCACAGGTCGAACGCGACATGCAGCAACGGCAGGTCGCCCGGATGCGTGCCGCCCTGGACCGGGCCGGTATTCCGCATATGCGCAACGACAGCCATATCATTCCGGTGCTGATCAAAGATCCGGTCAAAACCCGGATGCTGGCCGATTACCTGATGCGCGAATGGGGCATCTATGTGCAGCCGATCAACTATCCCACAGTCCCCAAAGGCACCGAACGGCTGCGGTTCACCCCGTCGCCGCTGCATACCGATGCGGATATCGACCATCTGGTTAACGCGCTGTCATTCCTGTGGAAGCAATGTGCCATAGCTCATGCGGTCGCTTAGGCGGGGAACCGTAACTTTTCCGCGCGGGGGCTAGACCGCTGGGCAATAAACGCTACTTTAAAAACCAATTGGGGTTCAGATGACTTCGGCATCATCGCAAAACGTTGGTGTCGTTTGTTAAAATGGGAGAGAAATGAATGAAATACCTGCCACTTGCCGCGACGATGGTTTTGCTATCGGCCCCGGTTTTTGCCGAAGGCGACGCCGCCAATGGCGAAGAAATCTTTAACCGCCAGTGTTCGACCTGCCATATCGTGCAAGACGCCGCCGGCGAAACTTTGGCGGGCCGGGCTGCTGTTGTTGGCCCGAACCTGTATGGCGTCGTGGGCCGCACCCCGGGGACCTACCCCGAATTTGAATATGGTGACTCGTTGGTGGCTTACGGTGCGACCGGTGCGGTCTGGGCCGAGGAAAGCCTGCTGGCCTATATTCAGGACCCGACCGATTTCCTGCGCACTGCGCTGGATGACCGCCGGGCGCGCGGCAAAATGGCGTTCCAGCTGCGCGATCCGCAGGATGCCGCAGATGTGTTTGCCTTCCTGTCCACCTTCAGCACCGCGGCGCAGTAAGTCTTTACTTTTTGGCAAGATTTGCATAGCACAATGGAGATGCGGTACTTTCGTTCAAACGACTCACTTTTAAATGGGCCCGGCGGAGTGGTAGCTCCGCCGGGTTTCTCTTTTCAGACCATTACTGGCCAGTCCAGAGGCGGATCAGTGCAATTGCCAGCATTGCTGCGGCAATCAATACCATCCACTTGCGGTAACGCGTTTCGTTCAAATGTATCACCTCCTTGCGCCCCGAAGTGTCGAGGCAAGGGCAGGGTATCGTTCACACTGTGTAGAAATCATTAACCAGTTGTAGCGCTCACGCCACCAGCGCCGCCGCCTTTTTCAGGTCAACCGACACCAACTGACTGACACCCTGTTCGCCCATCGTCACGCCAAACAGCCGGTCCATCCGGCTCATCGTCACGGCATGGTGGGTGATGACCAGAAACCGGGTCTCGGTCCGGCGGGTCATTTCGTCCAGTAGGTCGCAGAACCTGGTGACATTGGCGTCGTCCAGCGGCGCGTCCACTTCGTCCAGCACGCAGATCGGGGCGGGATTGGCCAGAAACACCGCAAAGATCAGGGCCAGCGCGGTCAAGGTCTGTTCGCCACCAGAAAGCAGTGACAACACAGCCAGCTTTTTACCCGGCGGCTGGCACATAATCTCGAGGCCCGCATCCAGTGGATCGTCACTTTCTACCAGCATCAGCTTGGCTTCGCCGCCGCCGAACAAATGGGTGAACAGCAGGGCAAAGTTGTCATTCACCTGCTCAAACGCGGTCAGCAGCCGCTCGCGGCCCTCGCGGTTCAATGCGGCAATGCCTGTCCTTAACGCCCGGATCGCATCCTCCAGATCGGCCTTTTCCCGCACCAATGTGTCATGCTCGGTCTGCACCGCAATCGCATCTTCTTCGGCCCGCAGGTTCACCGCACCCAAGGCATCGCGCTGGCGGCGCAAGGCGCTGATCTGCGCTTCGATCTGTTCGGCATCGGGCATCGCCTCGGGATCGGCCCCCAGGGTTTCAAGCAGGCGGTCGGGGGTCAGGTCAAGCGCTTCGGCGATCCGGTCGGTGGCAGCACCTAGCATGGCATGGGCGGCATCACGGCGCACTTCGGCCCCGGCGCGGATTTCGCGCGCCTCAGAGGCGAGCCGTTCAGTGTCGCGTTCAGCCAGGCCTGCATCGCGCAGGGTGGCGTCGGCCACAGCCAGACCCTCTGCCGCCCTGCGCCGCCGGTTTTCGGCGGCAATCACGGCATCGCCAAGGGCGATCTGCCTGGCTGAAATCTGGTCGGGGGCGGCCACGGCCAATAGCATTTCGGCCTCGCTTGCGGTTTTGCGGCCTGCCAGTTCTGCGGCGCGCTTGTCAGCGGTCTCCAGCCGGGTGGTCCAGTTGCCCAATTCTTTGGCGATCTCCAGCGATCGGCGGGCGCGGGCCTCGGCTTCACGGCGGATTTCGTCCAGACCAGACCGGCGGGTCATCATGGTGATCCGGGCAGCCTCGACCGTGGTCTTGACGGCTTCTACCGCCGCCCGGGCTGCGCCCAGATCAGGCAAATCCCGGGACCCGGCGGTAGCCTCGGCCAAGGCCAGACGCCCGGCCATCGCCTCTTCTTCATGGCGGCGCAGGGCCAGTCCAGCGGCCTCGCACTTGCCCAGTGCGATACTGCGATCCGCCTCGGCGCGGGCAGCGGCGCGGCTGGCGTCGGCCACCAATCGGTCAGCGTCGCGGCGGGCCTGGCGGGCGGACTGGTCAGCTGCGGTCAGCGCTGTCAGACGGGTCGACAAAAACCCATGCGCCTGTGCCGCGCCCATCGCCCGGGCGGCAATTTCTTCCAGATCGCGCTTCAGCTCGACCAGCCGGTTCAGCTGTTGCAGCCGCAGGGCCGCTGCCGATGGCGCATCTTCGGCCGCCGCGCGCAAACCGTCCCAGCGCCACAGATCGCCCTGCAGACTGACCAGTCTTTGCCCCGGCAACAGGGCCTGCTGCAGGCCCGGCCCGGCGGCGGCATCGACCAGACCAACCTGCGACATCCGGCGCAGCAGCACAGCGGGCAGCGTCACCACATCGGTCAATGGCCGGACACCTGCAGGCAGTGGTTGGACCGCTGAATAGCCGGGCAGGGCAACCCAGCCTGACCGGCCATCCGCAGCCACAACCGGCGCCCGCAGATCGTCAGCCAATGCAGCACCCAGCGCCTTTTCATAGCCGGACTGCACGCGCAACAGGTCCAGCACCTGCCCGCCCTCGGCGGTATCGCGGGCCACCAACCGGGCCAAAGCCGCCACTTCGGCCCGCAGGGCATTAGCCTCGCCTTCGGCCTCGGACCGGACCCCCCTTGCGTCGGCCTCGCGGCTTTGAGTTTCGGCACGGGCGGCTTCGGCCTCGAGCAAAGTGGCATCGGCCTTGGCCGCCGTGGCAACAGCGGTTGTTTCGGCCTGTCCTGCGGCGTGAAAATCAACCTCGGCCGTGGCCAAAGCGGTTTCAGCCTCGTGTTGCGCAGCGCGGGCCCGCGCGGCCTCGGCCTCGGCGCGGGTCAGGGTTTTCTGGCCGTCCTCCAGCAGACGTTGCACGGAATGGTGACGGGCAGCCAACCGGGCCACATCTTCGGTCTGCTGGCTCAGGTCGGCTTCGTGGGTTTGCAAAATGGCAGCGGCCTCGCGGGCGGCAACCCCGGCCATGTCGAACCGGGCCTCGTGGCCCAGCCCGGCTTTGGTGATTTCGCTGCTTTCCCATTCCAGCCGGGCAATCGTTTCGCCTGCATCGCGGTTCAACCCGGTCTCGCGGTCCATGTCGCGGACCATCTGGGCGATCCGGTCCTGCAAAGCGGCAATCGTCTGCTGGGCGCGGATTTGGTCTTGCGCCAGCGCGTCGCGCTGCACGATCAACCGCTGCAGGACTGCGGCAGCAATCGTTTCTTCTTCACGCAATGGGGGCAGGGCCGCCTCGGCACTGGTCCTGGCTTTGCCCGCGGTCAAGGCAATGGTTTCAGCCTGCGCGGCCTGCACCAACCTGTCGCGCAACTGGGCCCCTGCCAGCGCATGGGCTGCATCGGCCTCGCGCCAGCGGCGATACAGCAATAACCCCTCAGCTCGGCGCAATGCCTCGCCAATTTCGCGGTAGCGGGCGGCGGCGCGGGCCTGCCGGGCCAGCGCGACCAATTGCTGGGCCAATGCCTCGATCACGTCATCGACGCGCAGCAGATTGGCTTCGGCCCCTTTCAGTTTCAGCTCCGCCTCGTGACGCCGCTGATACAGGCCGGAAATCCCGGCCGCTTCCTCCAGAATCATCCGCCGCGACGTGGGGCGCGCATTGATCAGCTCGGAAATCTGCCCTTGCCGGACCAGTGCTGGCGAATGCGACCCGGTCGAGGCATCGGCAAACAGCATCTGCACATCGCGGGCGCGAACCTCTTTTTGGCCGACTTTATAGGCGGACCCGGCATCGCGGGTGATCCGGCGGACAATTTCCAGGGTGTCGGCATCATTGAAACCCGACGGGGCCAGCCGTTCGGAATTGTCGATGATCAGGGCCACTTCGGCGAAATGCCGGGCAGACCTTGTGGCCGCCCCGGCGAAAATCACATCCTCCATCCCGCCGCCACGCATCGCGGTCGGGCGGTTTTCGCCCATCACCCAGCGCAACGCCTCCAGCAGATTGGACTTGCCGCAGCCATTGGGGCCGACAACGCCAGTCAGCCCGTCTGAAATGATCAGATCGGTCGGGTCAACGAAACTTTTGAACCCATTCAGGCGCAGCTTGGTAAAACGCATCAGGCCCCACGATTCCCAAAGGTCCGTGATTTTGCCCGCCTTCGGACCCCAAAGTCAACGCCACACCCCCACCCACAGCGGCCCCACGCCACCTTATCCCCAAGATATTGCGGTTTTTGCATTTTCGGAGTTGCCCAAATACCTCCTGCGCGGAGCGCCTGAAGTTTGCGCCATTGCCGCCGACCAACCCTATCAAGTCGTAATCCCGCTTGACCAACCATGCCCGCAGGCCCACTAAGGGTGGGTATGGTTCCCCAACGACGTGCAAAGCACAGGGGATCAAAAGGGAATGCGGTGAGAGGTAATCCAGCAGTGGAACCTTGAGGCCGCAGCCGCCCCCGCGACTGTCAGCGGAGAGTGCGCGTCGAAGTCCACTGGGCCGAAAGGCTTGGGAAGGTGACGCAGCGCAATGACCCGCAAGCCAGGAGACCTGCCATGCGTGATGAAACCTGCCCTCGGGGATGAGGGCCAAGGAGTATGACAGTTATGACGACAACAACCAGCGCACCGGCCCGCTCTCAGGTCGGCGCCACCGTTATGGCAATTCTTGCAGCGGCTTTTATTGGCCTGAGCATGATCTTTGTCGCGGGCCATTTGCAGGCGGAAACCCTGCATGATGCGGCCCATGACATGCGCCATGCCACCGGCTTTCCCTGCCACTGACGCCATGTTCAGCAAAATTGTCACCAGCGCGTTGTTCGCTGGCTTTGCTGCGGGGCTGATTGCCGCCCTGTTGCAAATCACCTTTGTGCAGCCGGTGCTGTTGCATGCCGAACTGTACGAATCCGGGGCGCTGGTGCATCTGGGGCCAGACACAGTGTCGGCCATTCAGGACACCAGCGGGATCGACTTGCGCCGCGATGGCCTAAGCGTGCTGTTCACCGCCCTTGTCTACACCGGCTATGCGTTTGTGCTGGTCGCAGCAATGGCGCTGGCCAGTCTGCGCGGGATCACGATTACCGCCCGCCAAGGCATTATCTGGGGGCTCGCGGGTTTCGTCACCTTCCACTTTGCCCCGGCCTTTAGCCTGCCCCCCGAACTGCCCGGATCGTCAGCCGCAGATGTGACAGCCCGGCAAATCTGGTGGTTCGGCACGGTCGCGGCCACCGGATGCGCCATGGCCCTGCTGGGGTTGGGCCGGACTTGGGTTTTCTGGATTGCAGGCATCGCCCTGCTGCTGGCCCCGCACCTGATTGGCGCACCCGAGCCCGAGACCTTTGCCGGTACTGTCCCGCCCGAACTTGGCGGGATCTTTGCCAGCCGGGCGCTGGGCGTCGGCATGGCCGCATGGGCCGCGCTTGGCCTGACCGCGGCCCTTGTCTGGGACCGCGAAACAGCCCCGGCGCCGCAGCCTCGCACGGCCTGACGCGCCCACAGCCCCGGCATGTCGTTTCAGCCCGCCGGGGCTGTCCTTGGTTCCATTGCACGAGGCACCTATGCCCAAGCCATTCCTTATGCTGATCATCGGCCTGTTCTTTGGGGTCGGCGGCGGCTTTGTGCTGGGTGCGGCCAACCCGCCGTCTGCGCCGGGCCACGACCATGCAGCTGCCGACGGGCACCATGACGCTACGCTCGACATCAGCGCTGAAACCCTGCTGCCGACCGTCGCGCTTGACCTGCAGCCCGATACGGGGGGCGATTACAACCTGCAGATCCTGACAGAAAACTTCACGTTCGCGCCCCGGGCGGTCAATGGGCCGCATTCACCCGGCCAAGGTCACGCGCATATCTATATCAACGGCGTAAAACTGGCGCGAACCTATAGTCCATGGTTCCACCTGACCAACCTGCCCGACGGTGCGGTCGAAATCCGGGTCACGTTGAACGCCAATTCGCACCAAGCGCTGGCCATCGGCCAGGAGCCGGTTGTCGCGATGGTCACTTTGCCTGCGGACCGGGCCCGGTAATGTCAAACGCCGGAACCCGCGCGACCAGACAGAACCGCAATCGGCCCAGCGGCCTTGCATCCGCAATCCAACCATGTGCTGCCGCCTCATATGCGTCGGCAAAGGCCAGAATATCGGGAACATCTGCCAAGGTGACCCCGGCAAACACATATGTGGCCCGCCCCAACCCTTGGGCTGCAATGGTCACAGGCCGGGCGCAGACCCCCAGACAGGGCACTTCATCCACGCGCAAATGGTCCCGCAATGCGGCCACCAATCCGCTTGCATCCCCGGCGCAGCCCGCGCACACCAACAAACGCCACTCCGTCACATATACCCTCCGCAGTCAGGACCACAGCCATCATGCCCGCTAAAATCCCCACTACCATCGTCACAGGCTTCCTTGGCGCAGGCAAGACCACCTTGATCCGGCACATGCTGATGAACGCGGGCGGGCGGCGTATCGCCCTGATCATCAACGAATTCGGCGACCTCGGGGTTGATGGCGAAATCCTGCGCGGCTGCGGCATCGCCACCTGCAAAGACGAAGATATCATCGAGCTGTCGAACGGCTGCATCTGCTGCACCGTCGCCGATGACTTCATCCCCACGATGGAAAAACTCCTCGCCCGGCCCGACCGCCCCGACCATATCGTGATCGAAACCTCCGGCCTCGCCCTGCCGCAGCCACTGGTCCGCGCCTTCAACTGGCCCGGGATCAGCACCCGCGTCACCGTTGATGGCGTCGTCACCGTGGTCGATGGCAAGGCGGTGACCGAAGGCCGCTTTGCGCATGATGTGGCGGCGGTCGATGCGCAACGTGCCGCCGATGACAACCTTGACCATGAAACCCCGCTGTCCGAATTGTTCGACGATCAAATGGCCTGTGCTGACATGGTAGTCATCAACAAGACCGACCTGATGACCGAGGCCGAAGTCACCGCCCTAATCGCACAATTGAAATCCGAATCCCGCGACGGCGTGCAGGTTGTGCGCGCGTCGATGGGGGCTTTGCCGGTTGACGTCCTGCTGGGCCTGAACACTGGGGCCGAGGCCGACATCGACGCGCGTGGCGAGGTGCATCATCACCACCACGATCATGTCGATGATGATGATGACCATCACCACCACCACGACCACGGCCACGACGAGTTTCAATCCTTCGTCGTCACGCGCGGCGAAATCACCGACCCCGCCGCCTTTGCAGCCCAACTGGCCACGGTCATCCAAACCCACGACATTCTGCGGCTCAAAGGCTTTGCCGCTGTCACCGGCAAACCGATGCGCCTGACCCTGCAGGCCGTCGGTCCGCGCGTGGACAGCTATTTCGACCGGCCCTTTGGCACTGATCCCCGGACCACACGTCTGGTAGTCATTGGTCAGGCCGGACTAGATCAGGCCGCCATCACGAAAGCCCTGCAGGCATGACAGTGACAACCCGCAAGGCCAGCCCGCATGAACCCGGCGCCACTGCGCTGTTGCAAGCCAGTCACGCCTATCTGCAATCGTTATATCCACCCGAGGACAACTATTTCCTGTCGGTTGACGCCTTGGCCGAACCGCATATCACTTTTATCATCGCAGAACATAACGGCCAGACCATCGGCTGTGCAGCATTGGCCAACAAAGGCAGCTACGGCGAAGTAAAATCCATGTTCATTACCCCCACTGCCCGGGGCACAGGCACCGGAGCGGCCCTAATGCTGGCGCTTGAAGCCGAAGCCCGTGCCCAAGCTCTGCCGATGATGAAACTGGAAACCGGCAACGATCTGTATCCGGCGCACCGGCTCTATGAACGGCACGGCTTCACCAAATGCGGCCCATTTGGGGATTACGCCATGGCGATACATTCTGTTTTCTTGGAAAAACCGCTGTGACCAATGACCCGGTCCCCAGCTTCTTTTGTTCTATAAATATCCCCGCCGGAGGCACCGACGTCTCCACCGGCACGGGCCGTTCAATCCGCAGGGCGCTTGGCCTTTTCCGCCAGCTTGGCCAGCAACGCGGCCTTGGGCTTGGGCCGGCCAAACGGGTTCTTGTCCGACCCCGGCGCATTATGCTCGCTATGCTTGGGCGCGCCCTTGGCGGCAGTCCCGCTTTTTTGCTTGCTGTAGTCCGACATGACGCACCTCGTTTTCGTTCAAGCGCGGCTCATGCCCGAATCCACCGGCCAATGCAAGGCAAGCGCTGATGCACCTGCTCGCCGCCACGCCGGGCGCTATCGATGATGGCACCGCCCCCGTTGATCTGTCCCAAACCCCCGCCGATATCGTGATCTTGTCCGCCGCCGACAGTGAACTGGCGCTGCTCTCAACAGCTCGCGCCGATATGTCAGATGCTCCGTCCCTGCGCTTGGCCAACCTGCGGCACCTGTCGCACCCGCTGTCGGTCGACCTGCACCTCGACCAATGCGCCAGCAAATCGGGCATGGTCATCGCCCGCATTCTGGGCGGGATCGGCTATTGGCGCTATGGATTCACCCAATACGCCGCCCGTCTGGCTGACGCGGGCATCCCCTTCGTCGCCCTGCCCGGTGACGACAAACCCGACCCTGAATTGCGCGAATTCTCGTCCGTTTCCGACGCCGACTACACCGCCCTGTGGTCCTATTTCGTCGAAGGCGGCCCCGAAAATGCTGCCACCCTGCTGGCCTATGCGCAGGCGATGCTGGCTAAAACCGAAAAACCGCATCCCGCAAGCCCCCTGTTGCGGGCCGGAGTCTATTGGCCCGGCTCCGCGCAAGCCGACCTGACCACGGCCCGCGCGGCATGGACCCCGGATGCGCCAATCATTCCAATCATCTTCTATCGGGCGCTGCTCGAAGGGGCGGGGCTCGCCCCGATCAACCATCTGACCAAATCCCTGCTGCGCGCAGGCCTCAACCCGCTGCCGATCTTCGTGGCCTCGCTCAAAGACCCGCTCAGCCAAGCCACGCTGGAACAACTGTTCACCCGCGCCCCGCCATCGGTGATCCTGAACTGCACCGCCTTTGCGGTCGGGTCCGCCCACCAGGGCGACGCGCCCACCGACAACCCGCTTGCCGCCCCCGCCGCCAACCATGCCCCGGTATTCCAGGTCATCCTGTCCAGTGCCACCGAGGAAAGCTGGACAACCGGCAAACGCGGCCTGTCCGCCACCGACATTGCGATGAACGTCGCCCTGCCGGAAGTTGACGGGCGCATCCTGTCCCGCGCCATCAGCTTCAAGGGCGAGGCGTATGTCGACAACGCCACGCAATGCCCGATCACCACCTACCAGCCACAACAGGACCGGATCAGCTTTGTCACCCAACTTGCCGCGAACTGGGCCAAACTGCGCCAAACCCCGGCAGCACAGCGCAAAGTCGCGATCATCCTCGCCAATTACCCCAACAAAGACGGGCGGCTGGCCAATGGCGTCGGGCTCGACACCCCCGCCGCCACGGTCCATGCGCTGAACACACTGGCCAACAACGGCTACCACATCGACAACGCCCCCACCGACGCCGCTGCACTGATGACCCGGCTGATGTCCGGCCCGACCAACTGGCTGACCGACCGGGCCTCACGCGATGGCGGTGAATTCCTGCCGCTGGCCACCTACCTCAAACACTTCAACGCTCTGCCATGGGAGATAAAGTCCCAGATCACCGCGCGCTGGGGAGAGCCCGCGACTGATCCTTTCGGAGTTGAAAAAATACCTCCGCCGGAGGCATCCGACCCCTCCACAATCCCCGGCTTCGCCCTGTCGATCCACCGCTTCGGGAACGTGATCATCGGTCTGCAACCGGCGCGGGGCTACAATATCAACCCCACCGAAACCTACCATTCCCCCGACCTGATCCCACCGCACCACTATCTGGCGTTCTATTTCTGGCTGCGGCACCACTGGGGGGCCGATGCGATCATCCACATGGGCAAGCACGGCAATCTGGAATGGCTGCCCGGCAAGGCCGTGGCCTTGTCAAACACCTGCTGGCCGGAAGTCACCCTTGGCCCCACCCCGCACCTTTACCCCTTCATCGTCAACGACCCCGGCGAGGGGACGCAGGCCAAACGCCGCGCACAGGCGGTGATTATTGACCACCTGACCCCGCCGCTGACCCGTGCCGAATCCTACGGGCCGCTCCGCGATCTGGAGGCTTTGGTCGATGAATATTACGAAGCCTCCGGCCTCGACCCGCGCCGCCTGACCCATCTGCGCCGGGAAATCATGACCCTGTCCCAGGCCACCGGGCTGGCGACTGATGCGGGGATGAGCGGCGAGAGCGACAGCGATTTCACCAAGCTCGACGCTTATCTGTGCGACCTGAAAGAGGCGCAAATCCGCGACGGATTGCATATTTTTGGCCAGTCGCCAACCGGGATACAAGAACGCGATCTGGCCATCGCTTTGGCCCGGTCGCCGCGTGGTACCACACCCAAAGACGCCTCGCTGCTGCGTGCGCTTGCAGGTGATCTTGGCCTGAACTTCGACCCGCTCAGCGCCGACCTTGGTACACCTTGGGCCGGCCCGAAACCCGCCCTCCTGCAGGACCAATCGGCTGATCTTTGGCGCACCACCGGTGACACCGTCGAGCGGCTGGAACTGCTCAGCCAACAGCTCCTTTCCAGCGACGTCGCCCGTCCCGGGCGGAGGAGCGGCGCCGTCCTCACCGAAATCCAGACCCACATCCTGCCCACTATCGCCGCCTGCGGCCCTGCCGAATCCGCCGCCCTGCTGACCGCCCTGAACGGCCATGCGATCAAACCCGGCCCCTCCGGCGCGCCAACCCGTGGCCGCATGGATGTGCTGCCCACCGGGCGCAATTTCTTTTCCGTCGACAGCCGCGCCGTACCCACCCCCACCGCCTGGGCGCTGGGCTGGCAATCGGCCAACCTGCTGATCGAAAAACACCTGCAAGACCACGGCGACTGGCCGCGCACGATCCTGATCACCGCCTGGGGCACGTCCAACATGCGGACCGGCGGCGATGACATCGCCCAGGCGCTCGCCCTGATGGGGGTCAAACCGACATGGGACTCTGCCAACCGGCGCGTCACCGGCTTTGACATCTTGCCCGCAGGCATCCTCGGACGCCCCCGCGTTGACGTCACCCTGCGCATCTCCGGCTTTTTTCGTGATGCCTTCCCGCAACTCATCGCATTGGTCGACTCTGCCGCCCGCGCTGTCCAAGCGCTGGACGAAACGCCAGATCAAAACCCCGCTGCCGCCCGCGCCCGCGCAGGCGAGGCCCAATCCCGCGTCTACGGCGCGAAACCCGGAGCATATGGCGCAGGGCTGCAAGCCCTGATCGACGAACGGATCTGGTCCACCAAGGCCGACCTTGGCAACGCCTATCTGGATTGGGGCGGTTACGCCTACGCAGCGGCACAAGAGGGCATGCCCGACCGGACCGGCTTTGCCACGCGCCTGACCCAAGTGCAGGCCATCGTGCAGAACCAAGACAACCGCGAGCATGACCTGTTGGACAGCGACGACTATTACCAGTTCGAAGGCGGGGCGGCAGCGGCGGTCAGCACCCTGCAGGGCCGGGATGTGCCGATCTATCACAACGACCATTCACGCCCTGAACGGCCCCTGATCCGGACGTTGGAGGACGAGATTGGCCGGGTCATCCGGTCCCGCGTGGTCAACCCCAAATGGATCGCCGGGGTCAAGCGGCACGGCTACAAAGGGGCCTTTGAAATCGCCGCCACTGTGGACTACATGTTCGCCTTTGCCGCCACCACCGGGGCGGTCAAGAATCACCATTTCGATCTGGTGGAAGAAGCCTTCCTGTCCGACGACGCCACCCGCCAATTCATCGCCGACAACAACCCGCATGCTCTGGCCGACATCGCCGACCGCCTGTTCGAGGCGATAGAACGCAGGCTGTGGGTCCCCAAATCCAACTCGGCCCGCGCAAGGATAGATGCCATGCGTAGGGTGGGTGAAATCCACGCGTCATGACCCCCTATCAGTTGCACCCAAACGATCCGGCCTTGCCCGAAACGCTCATGCTGATCCGCGCGGCGTTCGGCTATATGGACGGCCAAATCGACCCGCCGTCCTCCCTGCACGCCCTCAGCGAAGCAAACCTCGCCACTGCGCCCTGTGAACTCTGGGTCATTGGCCACCCCGTCATCGCCTGCGTCATCCTCACCCCCAAACCGCCCGGCCTCTCTATCGGCAAGCTGTCCGTCGCGGCCAGCCACCGGCGGCAGGGGCTGGCAAAAGCCCTCATTGACCACGCCGGAACCCGCGCCCGCGCGCTGCATCTGACCCACCTTGAACTGCAAACCCGGATCGAACTTGTCGCCAATCAGGCGGCCTTCACCGCAATGGGGTTTGTCGAAACCGCCCGGACGGCGCACAAGGGCTACACCCGGCCCACGTCGATCACCTATCAAAGGATGCTGCCATGACCGAAGACACCACCGCCGATACCGAACGCCACAACCTTAAGATGGCCAAGAAAAAGGCCGCGCGGGACAAGATCATGGCGACCAAGACTGGTCAAAAGGGGCTGATCATTGTCCATACCGGCAAGGGTAAGGGCAAATCATCGGCGGCTTTCGGCATGATTTTCCGCTGCATCGCGCATGATATGAAATGCGCGGTTGTGCAGTTCATCAAGGGCGGGATGAGCACCGGGGAACGGGATCTGATCCTGCGGCATTTCACTGGCATCTGTGATTTTCACACAATGGGCGAGGGGTTTACCTGGGAAACCCAGGATAAAACCCGCGATACGGAAATGGCTCAAGCGGCCTGGGCAAAGGCCAGGGAATTGATCCGCGATCCAGCTAATACCATGGTATGTTTGGATGAAATCAACATCGCCATCCGCTATGATTATGTCGCCATTGCCGAAGTGATCACCTTTCTGCGCGATGAAAAACCGCCCCTGACCCATGTGGTCCTGACCGGGCGAAATGCGCATGACGACCTGATCGAACTGGCCGATCTGGTGACGGAAATGGAACTCATCAAGCACCCGTTCCGGTCCGGGATCAAGGCGCAGATCGGTGTCGAGTTTTAACACAAATGGCCCGACCGACACTTTTTTGTGAACTGAAGGCTTGCCAGAATGCAGTCTCGTGCTAGTTTCGCGTCAGAGTTGACGACTCGCAACTTGGAGCGAGAGCCAAATCCAAGGTTCGGGGGACCTCTAGCTTAGATTGGAATACTGACCGTGACAGATGGTTCGCGACAGTCAGGCCACAGTTTTCGCAGCGCGCGTGCTGCGTTAAAGCTGAAAAAGACGGCATTGCCAGATGCGGTTGTCAAAGTCCTCGCGCAAGAGGTCGTGCATCAGCTTGTCACCCGAATGCACCCCTACCGGAACCCCGAAGGCCAACCGACGCAGCCCGAGATTGATGAATTTTGCGACGCGTTGCTATCGTCCGACCCCAGCCTTGCCCCGGAACTGATCCGCCGCGCCCGCCGGGTCGGGGTGCCGTTGGAAACCGTGTATCTGGGAACCTTGGCCGGCGCTGCGCGGACCTTGGGTGAACGTTGGGACAGCGACGATGTATCCTTTCTGACCCTGACGGTTGCCGCAGGACGGATGTTTGCGATCATGCGTGAATTGCGGTTCGAAATTTCGTCGGCCCGCACCACGCAGACACTCGACCGCACGGCATTGTTTGCCACGGTGCCGGGCGAAACCCATACTTTGGGTATCACCATGGCTGCTGATCTGTTTCGGGATAAAGGCTGGCGTATCGATCTGAAAACCGGGCTTGATCATGATGCCCTGCTGCGGTCGATCGACGAAAAACCTTATGCAATCATCGGTTTATCAGCGGGTGAGCCGAGTCTGTTGGTCGATCTGACCCGTCTGGTTGTGGCGCTGCGCGTGGCGCATCCGACGGCCTATATTCTGGTCAGTGGCCAGATTGTGCAGGCCATTCCCGACCTGAACGCCCTGATCAACGCCGACAGTGTTATTGGCAGTGCCATGGATGCGATGAAGGTGTTGGATGCATTCGCCGACAAGGCCCAAGCTTAGATCTGCCCCAATACGGCTAGTCCGGCGGTGCGGGCGGCGTCCAGCGTGCTCCCGGTGGTCAGCGCCTGTTCATCGACGATAAGGTCGATCACAGCCACCGTCCCGGCCTGTTGTGCCCGCCCGAAAGCCGCCGCAAAATCAGCCGTGTGCCGCACCGTTTCGCCATGCCCGCCATAGGCCCGGGCAAGGGCTGCAAAATCCGGATTGGCCAACATGGTCCCGCTGACCCGGCCCGGATACTGCCGTTCCTGATGCATCCGGATGGTGCCATAACGGCCATTATTGACAATGATAACAATGGGTTTAGCCCCATGTTGCACCGCCGTCGACATTTCGTTCAACGTCATTTGAAAACAGCCGTCGCCCGCCAGACAGACCACGGTTTTATCCGGGTATTCGATAGAGGCCGATACGGCCGCCGGAAACCCGTAGCCCATTGATCCGGATGTCGGGGCCAGTTGCGTGCGAAACCCTTTGAAACAGAAATAACGGTGCAGCCAACCGGCGTAATTGCCTGCTCCGTTGGTCAGGATTGCATCCTTGGGCAGATGTGCTGACAACCATGCCACCACCTGCTCCAGCTTGACCGCGCCGGGGGTTTCTTGCGGTGTGGCCCAGTGGTCATACGCGGCCCGGGCACTTTTGGTCCAGTCCGACCAGTCGGCGCCGCAGGCTGGCAAAGCTGCAAGTGCCTGCACGAAATCAGGTGCTGTGGCCGTGACCCCAAGGGTCGGTTGATAGACCCGGCCCAGTTCATCTGCATCCGCGTGAATGTGGTAAATTGATTTTTCGCGCCATAGCGGGTTAATCAGTGTGTAGCCTTGCGTTTCTATATCGCCCAGCCGTGACCCGATCACCAGCAGCGCATCCGCATCCCGGACCCGCGCCGCCAGTTTCGGATTGATCCCGACATTCAGATCACCGGCATAATTGGGGTGCCGGTTGTCCAGATAATCCTGCCGCCGGAACCCCAGCGCCACAGGCAGGCCCTGCGCCGTGGCGAACCGGGCCAGATCATTTGCGGCCCCGGCTGACCAATGCGGCCCCCCTATAATGACCAGCGGCCGGTGCGCCCGGGCCAACCTGTCCATCACGCGGGTTGCGGCATCTGCAAGGTTTTGCGGCAAAATCTGCAGCACCCCTGGCAGGTCCGGCACGTCGGCCAGCGCAGTTAGCATATCCTCGGGCAGGGCCAGCACGACCGGGCCGGGCCTGCCCGAAACCGCCATGTGAAACGCCCGGCCAATGTATTCGGGCAAGCGTTCGGTCTGGTCCACCTCGGCCACCCATTTGGCCAGACCCCCAAACACGGCGCGATAGTCAAGTTCCTGAAACGCGTCACGGTCACGGTGCGAACGGTCGATCTGGCCCACAAACATCACCAGCGGCGTGCTGTCCTGCCGCGCAATGTGAATGCCCGCCGACGCATTTGTCGCCCCCGGCCCCCGGGTGACAAAGCAGACGCCGGGCTGGCCGGTCATTTTGCCATAGGCCTCGGCCATCATCGCAGCGCCGCCTTCCTGACGGCAGACGATATTGGCGATATTGCTGTCGTACAGGCCATCAAGGGCCGCCAGAAAGCTTTCTCCCGGCACCGAAAACACCCGGCGGACGCCCAGAATGGCCAGTTGATCAGACAAAATCTTGCCACCATGGCGCTGCATCGGGTCGCTCCTGAAATGCGGGTCAGACGCAGCATGTGCCAGCGCTGCAGTATAGGCAAGCGGGCAGGGGTCAGGGCACCGCTGGCTTGAAATCCGCTGGAATCCGGTCGCGGCCTGCCAAAATCAGATCAGCCATCACCTCGCCCACCAAAGGGGCAATGCCAAAGCCGATCTTAAAGCCGCCATTGGCGATGAATGCCCCTGGCAGGGTCGGATGTGCGCCCAGTATGGGCGAGCGGTTGGTGGACCGGGGCCTGATCCCAGCCCAACGGGCCAGCACCGGGGCGGTGGCCAGCATCGGGAATGTCCGGCGGGCATCAGCGATCAGCGCCTCAAGCCGGGTGTCGGTGCCTGCCGGGTCTGACCACCGCCGTTCCGACGTGGACCCAATAGCCACGGTTCCGTCCAGATGCGGCACCAGATGCAGGGCATCGGCGAACAACTGCGCCTTGCCCCGGGCATCATAGTCCAACAGCGCCGCCTGCCCCTTTTCCCCCGCCCCCAATCCGGGGATTTCGGTCAGTCCGGCGTGGCCCGTTGCCCATAAGACCTGCCCCTCGGGGCCAGCCGCTGTAACAATCTGCCCGCCCAGCGCCCGCACCGCTGCGGCCAGTGCCGTCACCGCCCGGCGCGGATGGATCAGCGCGCTCAGCGTGTCATGGATCAGCCAGCCCGAGGGCGAATGCGGCATCCAGCCCGCATGATCCGCGGCAGGCACCAGTTGCCAGACCGCCTGCCCCTGCCACAGACCGGCAGCGCTGGCCCCGCGTTCTTGCGCCAGTTCCTGCCCGGCGAGTGTGACCGGCTGTAACCGCCCGGTGCGGGCATAGCCGGTGGGCAACCCAGACAGGTCCGCCACCCCGGCCCACCAGTCCTGCCCCATCAGCAGACTATCCAGCTGAAACGCCTTCTTATCCGTCCATTTTTCCGGCACATGCGGGGCCAACGCCCCGACAATCCCACCGCTGGCACCTGCGCCGACGCCGCCCGGATCAATCACCCGGACCCGCGCCCCGCGCCGGGCACAGGCATAGGCCACCGACAGCCCAAACACGCCCGCCCCCATCACTGTCAGATCGACCGTTGCCATTCCGCCCCGCAGGTTTCATCAATTGGCGGAACCCATAGGGCAGGATGTGATGCAGGACCAGTATGCGGATTTGGACTGGCCGGACGGGCGCACGCCCGTATCGCGGCAGTTTGCCGATCCGTATTTCTCGGTCGATGATGGTTTAGCGGAAACCGCGCATGTGTTTCTGGCCGGAAATGACCTGCCCGCGCGGTTTGGTGGCGATTTCCGGATTGCCGAGCTGGGCTTTGGCACCGGGCTGAACCTGCTGGTGACATGGGCGGCATGGGCGCAGGCGGGCCGCCCCGGCACTTTGACCTATACCAGTTTTGAGGCTTTCCCTATGGCCCCTGCCGACCGGGCACAGGCGCTGGCCGCGTTTCCAACCCTTGCCGCTTTGGCTGTTCAGTTATGCGCCGCGACAACATCGGGACTGGGCACCCATGATCTGGCCCCAAACCTGACCCTTGATATCATCTCTGGGGACGCCCGCGACACCCTGCCACTTTGGCAGGGGCAGGCTGACGCATGGTTTCTGGACGGCTTTTCACCCGCGAAAAATCCGCAGATGTGGGGGGATGATCTGCTGGAACAAGTGGCCCGGCATACCAGACCAGACGGCACCGCCGCCACCTATACCGCCGCAGGCCATGTGCGCCGGGGGCTGGCCGCCGCCGGGTTTGCAGTTGCCCGCGTGCCGGGATATGGCCGCAAGCGTCACATGACCTCAGCCCGGATGCCCCAATAGATGCGCACTGATACCCGCCTGGGCATTCTGCTGATGATCGGCGTGACCCTTGTGTTTGCCGCACAGGACGGGCTGTCGCGGCATCTGGCGGACAGCTATAATGTGTTCATGGTGGTGATGGTCCGCTACTGGTTTTTCGCGGCCTTCGTGATCGCCATTGCGACCCGGCAATCGGGGTCCATCCGGGCCGCAGCGCGGACCAGCCAGCCGCTGTTACAGATCATTCGGGGCCTGCTGCTGGTCGGCGAGATTTGCGTGTTGGTTCTGGCCTTTGTGGCCCTTGGGCTGGTCGAAAGCCATGCGATATTCACCTGCTATCCGCTGCTGGTTGCGGCCCTGTCCGGCCCGATATTGGGCGAAAAGGTCGGCTGGCGGCGCTGGGCGGCCATCGCGGTTGGCTTTGTCGGTGTGCTGATCATCCTGCAGCCCGGCGTCACGGTTTTTGCCCCCGCTGCTGCAATCCCGCTGGTATCGGCCCTCATGTTCGCGCTGTACAGTCTGTTGACCCGCTATGCCGCCCGGCGCGATACGGCTGCCACCAGCTTTTTCTGGACCGGGATGGTTGGGGCAGTGGTGATGACGCCACTGGGCCTGTGGCATTGGGAAATGATGACCGGGCCGGATTGGGGCTTTATGGCGTTGTTGTGCATTTTCGGGGCCCTCGGCCATTGGTTGCTGATCAAATGCTATGAGGTGGCCGAAGCGAATGCGGTGCAGCCTTTCGCCTATCTGCAACTGGTTTTTGTATCCGCTGTCGGGTTGTATGTGTTTGGCGAGACACTGAAAACCAATGTGGTGATCGGCGCGGGCATTGTCGTGGCGGCGGGCCTGTTTACGCTGTGGCGCGAACGCACCCGCGGGCAGGGCGTTACCGCTGGGGCCGGGCCAACGGCCTGACCGCAGGCCCTGCATCCACAATCACCCGCGCTGCGGGATCGGGCCGTTCGCGCGGCCGCAACTGCAGCTTTTCCCCGCGTAACAGCGCCTCAAACCCGATCACCCCGGCCTGCCCGGTCAGCCGCGCCCGATAGATCGGGATCGATTCCGTCACCCGCATCACGTAATTCCGGGTTTCGGTGAACGGGATATGTTCAATCCAGTCTACTACATCAACCTCGCCCAGCCGGGGGTCGCCGCGCAGGGTGATCCACGCCTGCGGGCGGCTGGGGCCGGCGTTATAGCCTGCCGCGATCATCACGGGCGACGGGCCAAACCGCAGCTGCAGATTGGCCAGATATTGCGCGCCGAGTTGCACATTATATTCCCATTCGCTGGTCAGCCGGGCGCGGCTGTAGGGCAGGCCCAGTTCCCCCGCCACCTCCTCGGCTGTGCCGGGCATCAGCTGCATCAGGCCCAATGCGCCCACCGGGCTGCCGACGGTGAAATTAAACTCGCTTTCGCGCCGGGCGATTGCCAGCGCCAGTTCGGCGGCGACGGGCAGTGCAGTCTGCGCCATAGGATGCACCGGATAGGTGACGGCGGGCAGGATGATCCCGCGTTCGACCGCTGCCTTGCCCAATAACACCGTCAGAAATGGCTCGTTCATTTGGGTCAGCAATGCGCCCATCTGGCCAATGCCGGTGCGGTCCAGCGTCTTGCCAAACTGCGCCACGAACAGCACGGCGGCCCCCCGGTCATCTGCGCCGATCAGCAGCAGCATCGCCTCCATCTGGTCGCTGTCCAGAAACACCGCCTGCCGCCAGTCGGGGAATTGTTCAGCCCCGGTCAGGGCAGGGTCCAGCGGCAGGCCCAGCCGTTCGGCGGCCAGCAGGCCGTAAAATGCGGTCTGGTTACCCGCTGCCCGGCCAAACGCCTCGGCGGCCTTATCGGGCGCACCCAGGGCTTCTTGCGCCCGGCCCACCCAATAGCCGCCCCGTGCGAGTGAAATCGGGCCGGTTACTTCCATTTCAACCCGGCTGAAATGGGTCAGGGCCTGTGCCGGATCATCCAGAAACCGCAAGGACACAAAGCCCGCGACCCATTCCAGATCGGCGTAAAAATCACCTTCCGCCAGGAAATGCGTTGTGGCCAGCGTATAGGCCTGCGCGGGTCGCCCCTCGCGCAACGCCCAGCGTGCCAAAGTCGCCCGCCAGGACGCCCAGCGAAACGGCTGGCCCAGCGTTTCTGCGCTG